>NZ_CP113060.1:3088338-3764451 GCF_026625725.1 Pseudomonas sp. SL4(2022) | reverse complement strand
TATCTCCGATGGCACCGGCATTACTGCCGAAACCCTGGGCCAGAGTCTGTTGGCACAGTTTGAAACCATCGATTTCACCAAACTCACGCGTCCCTACATCGACAGTGTGGAAAAAGCGCGCGCAATGGTACAACAAATCAACAACGCAGCCGAGAAAGACGGCTCTCGCCCGATCATCTTCGACACCATCGTCAACCAGGACATCCGCGACATTCTGGCCGAATCAGAAGGGTTCATGATCGACATCTTCTCGACCTTTCTCGCCCCGCTCGAACAGGAGCTGACGTCGCACTCCTCGTACTCGGTCGGCAAGTCCCATTCCATCGGCCACAACTCCAACTACATGGAGCGTATCGAGGCAGTGAACTTCGCACTCGACAATGACGATGGCGCGCGCACCCATTACTACGACAAGGCCGATCTGATTCTGGTTGGCGTCTCGCGCTGCGGTAAAACGCCCACCTGCCTGTATATGGCCATGCAATACGGCATTCGTGCCGCCAATTACCCGTTGACCGAAGACGACATGGAGCGCTTGCAGTTGCCAGACGTGCTGAGAAAGCACAAGGACAAGCTGTTCGGCCTGACCATCGACCCGGATCGCCTAACCGCCATTCGCCACGAACGCAAACCCAACAGCCGCTACGCCAGCTTCGCACAGTGCGAGTTCGAAGTGCGCGAGGTGGAAAACCTGTTCCGCCGCGAGAACATCAACTTTATCAACTCCACCTATTTCTCCGTTGAAGAGATCTCCGCGAAGATCTTGGTGGAAAAAGGTGTTGAGCGCCGCCTCAAGTAACTCGCACAACTCATTGAAGCTAAAAGAAAAGACTCGAACTCTTCGAGCCTTTTCTCACGTTTAAACATTACCAAATATCGCCCGGCACACGCACCCAACCTTCCATCAAGATTCGTGCGCTGCGACTCATGATCGCCTTGGTTACTGTCCACTGACCATCGACCAGCGCCGCCTGCGCACCCACGCGTAAAGTGCCGGATGGATGGCCAAAACGCACGGCCTCCCGCGCACCGCCGCCCGCTGCCAGATTGACCAAGGTACCGGGAATTGCCGCTGCGGTGCCGATGGCCACCGCGCAGGTACCCATCATGGCGTGGTGCAGCTTGCCCATAGACAGCGCACGCACCAGCAGATCGATCTCGCCCGCAGGCACCGTTTTGCCACTGGAAGACAGGTAATCCTTGGGTTTAGCAACAAAGGCGATTTTCGGCGTGTGCTGGCGGGTCAGTGCCTCATCCGCCGTTTTGATCAGCCCCATGCGCAACGCCCCCGCCACACGGATTTTCTCGAAACGCGCCAGCTGCTCAGGGTCGCCGTTGATCTGCTCGCGCAGTTCAGTGCCCTGATAACCGATGTCCTCGGCATTGACGAACACGGTCGGAATGCCCGCAGTGATCAGGGTTGCCTTGAAGGTGCCGACACCCGGCACGTCCAGGTCGTCCACCAGGTTGCCGGTAGGGAACATCGAGCCACCCTCCTCGCCGTCGTCAGACGGATCGAGGAACTCCAGCACGATCTCGGCGGCCGGAAAGGTGACACCATCCAGTTCGAAGTCGCCGGTTTCCTGCACCTGGCCATTACTGACCGGCACATGGGCAATGATGGTTTTCTGGATATTCGCCTGCCAGATCCGCACCACGCACACACCGTTTTCCGGGATGCGCGCAGGGTCCAACAGACCGGCATGAATGGCAAAAGCCCCAGCACCGGTAGACAGGTTGCCGCAGTTACCGCTCCAGTCGACGAAGGCCTTATCAATCGAAACCTGGCCATAGAGGTAGTCGACGTCGTGCTCCGGTTGACTGCTTTTCGAGAGGATTACGCATTTGGAGGTCGAGGACGTCGCGCCGCCCATGCCGTCAATCTGCGCGGCATAGGGATCGGGGCTGCCGATCACACGCATAAACAACTTGTCGCGCGCTGCGCCTGGAACCTGGCAGCTTTGCGGCAGGTCCTGCAGGCGGAAGAACACGCCCTTACTGGTACCGCCACGCATATAGGTGGCAGGGATTCTAATCTGGGATGGATGAGCCATGGTTTGGTCCTGGCTGAAGAGTGAAAGTGCCGTAGGGTGGATCACGCTTCACCTTCGGTGCGTGAAAGCGGTGGATGGAAAAGCGCCATCCACCCTACGGAATCAGGCGACGGCGCCTTCGAGGAAGTCCTGAGCGAAACGCTGCAGAACGCCACCGGCCTTGTACACGTGCACTTCGGCTGCAGTGTCCAAACGACAGGTCACTGGCACCTTGACCACTTCACCATTGCGGCGATTGACCACCAGGGTCAGGTCACAGCGTGGCGACACATCGCCCTGGATGTCATAACTCTCGGTGCCGTCGAGGCCGAGGGTCAGGCGGGTAGTACCCGGCTTGAACTCGACCGGCAGCACGCCCATGCCCACCAGGTTGGTGCGGTGAATACGCTCGAACCCTTCTGCCGCGATTACTTCCACACCCGCCAGGCGCACGCCCTTGGCCGCCCAGTCACGCGAGCTGCCCTGGCCGTAATCGGCACCGGCGACGATGATCAGGTTCTGCTTGCGGTTCATGTAGGTTTCGATGGCCTCCCACATGCGCATCACCTGACCTTGCGGCTCGACGCGGGCCAGCGAACCCTTCTTCACCACACCGTCAACCACGGCCATTTCGTTGACCAACTGCGGGTTGGCGAAGGTGGCGCGCTGCGCGGTCAGGTGGTCACCGCGGTGGGTGGCGTAGGAGTTGAAGTCCTCTTCCGGCAAGCCCATTTTGTGCAGGTACTCACCGGCCGCCGAATCCAGCAGGATGGCGTTGGACGGCGACAGGTGATCGGTGGTGATGTTGTCCGGCAGGATCGCCAGCGGCAGCATGCCCTTGAGCGTACGCTCACCGGCCAGCGCCCCTTCCCAGTAAGGCGGGCGACGGATGTAGGTGCTCATCGGTCGCCAGTCGTACAACGGGCTTTCGGCCTCGGTGACAGTGCCCAAATCGAACATCGGGATATAGATCTGCCGGAATTGCTCAGGCTTCACCGAGGAGGCGACGATGGCGTCGATCTCTTCGTCGCTCGGCCACAGGTCTTTGAGGGTGATCGGATTGCCGTTTTGGTCATGACCGAGCACATCCTGCTCAATGTCAAAACGCACGGTACCGGCAATGGCGTAAGCCACTACAAGCGGCGGCGAAGCCAGAAACGCCTGCTTGGCATATGGGTGGATGCGGCCGTCAAAGTTGCGGTTACCGGACAGCACGGCAGTGGCATACAAGTCACGGTCGATGATTTCTTGCTGGATCACCGGATCCAGTGCACCGGACATGCCGTTACAGGTGGTGCAGGCGTAGGCGACGATGCCAAAACCCAGCTGTTCCAGCTCACTCAGCAGGCCAGCCTCTTCCAGGTACAACTTGGCGACTTTCGAACCCGGCGCGAAGGACGTCTTGACCCAGGGCTTGCGCAGCAGGCCGAGCTGGTTGGCTTTTTTCGCCAGCAGGCCGGCCGCCACCACGTTGCGCGGGTTGGAGGTGTTGGTGCAGCTGGTGATGGCGGCGATGATCACCGCGCCATCCGGCATCAGGCCCTCCCCCTCCTCCAGCTTGCCAGCGGCCAACTTGGCCTCATCGGCAATGCCACGCTCGTGCAGCGCCGAGGTCGGCAGGCGCTTGTGCGGGTTGCTCGGGCCGGCCATGTTGCGCACCACGATCGACAGGTCGAAGCTCAGCACGCGCTCATATTCAGCACTGACCAGGGCATCAGCCCACAGGCCGGTGGTTTTGGCGTAGTGCTCGACCAGCGTCACCTGCTCCGGCTCACGCCCGGTAAGCTTGAGGTAGTCGATGGTCTGCTGGTCGATGTAGAACATCGCCGCCGTTGCGCCGTACTCCGGGCACATATTGGAGATGGTTGCACGGTCACCGATGGACAGGCTGCCTGCGCCTTCGCCGAAGAACTCGACCCAGGCGCCGACCACCCGCGACTGGCGCAAAAACTCGGTCAACGCCAGGACGATATCGGTGGCGGTGATCCCAGGCTGGCGTTTGCCGGTCAGCTCGACGCCGACAATGTCGGGCAAGCGCATCATCGACGGCAAACCGAGCATCACCGTCTCAGCTTCCAGGCCGCCAACACCAATGGCGATCACGCCCAGGGCATCGACGTGCGGGGTGTGCGAGTCGGTGCCTACACAGGTGTCCGGGAACGCAATACCGCCACGCGCCTGGATCACCGGGCTCATTTTCTCCAGGTTGATCTGGTGCATGATGCCGTTGCCGGCCGGGATCACGTCGACGTTCTTGAACGCTGTCTTGGTCCACTCGATAAAGTGGAAGCGGTCCTCGTTGCGGCGCTCTTCCACGGCGCGGTTCTTCTCGAACGCATCCGGGTCAAAGCCGGCGAATTCCACAGCCAGGGAGTGGTCGACGATCAGTTGGGTCGGCACCACTGGGTTGACCTTGGCCGGGTCGCCCCCTTGCTCGGCGATGGCATCACGCAAGCCAGCCAGGTCGACCAGCGCGGTCTGGCCGAGAATGTCGTGACACACCACCCGCGCCGGGTACCAGGGAAAATCCAGATCTTGCTTGCGGTCAATCAGCTGCTTGAGCGCATCAGCCAGTGCTGCAGGTTCGCAGCGACGCACCAGTTGCTCGGCCAGCACGCGGCTGGTGTACGGCAGCTTGGCGTAGGCACCCGGGGTGATGGCATCGACCGCCTCGCGGGTATCGAAATAATCCAGCGACGTGCCGGCCAGCGGTTTGCGGTATTGAGTGTTCACTGGGCTGCTCATTATGTGCGGTCCTTGAGCGGCACAAACTTCAGGTCTTCAGGGCCTGTGTAGTTGGCGCTCGGACGAATGATCTTGCCGTCGATGCGCTGCTCGATCACATGGCTGGACCAGCCGGAAGTGCGCGCAATCACGAACAACGGGGTGAACATGGCGGTGGGCACGCCCATCATGTGGTAGCTGACGGCGCTGAACCAATCAAGGTTGGGGAACATCTTCTTGATGTCCCACATGATGGTTTCCAGACGCTCGGCGATGTCGTACATCTTCATATTGCCCTGCTCGATAGACAGCTCGCGGGCCACTTCCTTGATCACCTTGTTGCGCGGGTCCGCCACGGTGTAAACCGGGTGACCAAAGCCGATCACCACTTCCTTCTTCTCGACCCGCGCGCGGATATCGGCCTCGGCCTCGTCCGGGGTGTCGTAGCGTTTCTGCACCTCGAAGGCCACTTCGTTGGCACCGCCATGTTTCGGGCCACGCAGCGCACCAATACCGCCGGCGATGCAGCTGTACATGTCCGAGCCGGTACCGGCGATCACCCGCGAGGTAAAGGTGGAGGCGTTGAACTCGTGCTCGGCATACAGGTTGAGCGAGGTGTGCATGGCACGCACCCAGGATTCACGAGGCTTCACGCCATGCAGCAGATGGAGGAAATGCCCGCCGATGGAATCGTCGTCAGTTTCCACGTCAATGCGCTTGCCGTTGTGGCTGAAGTGGTACCAATAGAGCAGCGCAGAACCCAGCGAAGCCATCAGCTTGTCGGCAATGTCACGAGCGCCGGGGTGGTTGTGGTCGTCCTTTTCTGGCGACACGCAACCCAGTACCGACACAGCCGTGCGCATCACATCCATCGGGTGAGCAGACGGCGGCAATTGTTCAAGCGCAACCTTCAATGCCGCCGGCAAACCCCGCAGTGCCTTGAGTTTGGCCTTGTAGCCGGCCAGTTCGGCGGCATTGGGCAGCTTGCCGTGCACCAGCAGGTGGGCGATTTCCTCGAACTCGCAGCGGTTGGCAAAATCCAGCACGTCATAGCCACGGTAGTGCAGGTCGTTACCGGTGCGGCCCACGGTGCACAGGGCGGTGTTACCGGCAGCAGTGCCAGAGAGGGCCACGGATTTCTTCGGCTTGAAGCCTGGGGTGGTTTCCGGGGTTGCGCTCATGCTTATCTCCTCAAATCCGGTTGGTGCGTTGTTATTTTTTTGCGGCAAACAGGGCGTCGAGTTTCTGCTCGAAGGCGTGGTAGCCGATGCGGTCATAGAGTTCGGCGCGGGTCTGCATCAGCTCGATCACGTCTTTCTGGTGGCCGTTCTGGCGGATCGAGGTGTAGACACTTTCTGCGGCCTTGTTGGCGGCGCGGAAGGCCGACAGCGGGTAGAGCTGAATGGCCACGCCCACCGAGGCCAGTTCGTCGCGGGTGAACAACGGTGTGGCGCCGAACTCGGTGATGTTGGCCAGTACCGGAACATTCAGCGCATCGACGAAGCGCTTGTAGGTCGGCAGGTCATAGGCCGCTTCGGCAAAGATGCCGTCGGCACCGGCCTCCACGTAACGCAGGCAGCGCTCGATGGCAGCATCCACACCCTCGGCCTGAATCGCGTCGGTACGGGCAATCAGGAAGAAATCAGGATCAGTTTTGGCATCGGCGGCAGCGCGCACACGGTCGACCATTTCCTCGCAGGAGACGATCTCCTTGCCCGGACGGTGCCCACAACGCTTGGCACCCACCTGATCTTCGATATGCGCGGCAGCTGCGCCGGCCTTGATCAGGGTCTTGATGGTGCGCTCGATATTGAACGCGCTCGGGCCAAAGCCGGTGTCGATGTCCACCAGCAGCGGCAGGTCGCAGACATCGGTGATACGACGCACATCGGTGAGCACGTCATCCAGGGTGTTGATACCCAGGTCAGGCAAGCCAAGGGAGCCTGCGGCCACACCGCCACCGGACAGGTAGATAGCCTTGAAACCTGCGCGCTTGGCCAGCAAGGCATGGTTGGCATTGATCGCACCGATCACCTGCAGGGGCGACTCGGTAGCAAGCGCCTGACGGAAACGCTGGCCGGGGGAAAGCTGACTCATGACTCACCTCGTGGTTTGGCTGTCTTGGTGTGTGCGCTCACCCCCATGCTGCTGGAGAAATGGCGCTCGATATTGCGTTTTGACGCACCGATATGACGACGCATCAGCAACTCGGCCAGCTCGCCGTCTCGGTCGGCGATGGCATCGAGAATACGGTGGTGTTCCGCAAAGGCCTGACGCGGCCGATTGGGCGTTGCAGAGAACTGCAGGCGGTACATGCGCACCAACTGATACAGCTCGCCACAGAGCATCTGGGTCAGGGTCTTGTTACCGCTGCCCTGGATGATCCGGTAATGGAAGTCGAAATCGCCCTCCTGCTGGTAGTAGCCGACGCCTGCCTTGAAGGCTGCGTCCTGCTCATGCAGGTCCAGCACCTGGCGTAACTCGTCGATCTCGGCCTGGGTCATGCGCTCGGCGGCTAAACGGCAGGCCATGCCCTCCAGGGACTCGCGAATTTCATAGAGCTCGATCAACTCGGCATGGCTAAGCGACACCACACGCGCACCCACATGGGGGATGCGCACCAGCAGGCGCTGGCCTTCCAGGCGGTGAATCGCCTCACGCAGCGGCCCCCGACTGATGCCATAGGTACGCGCCAGTTCAGGCTCGGAAATCTTGCTGCCCGGGGCAATCTCGCCCTTGACGATGGCCGCCTGAATAAGCCGAAAAACCTGTTCGGAAAGCGTTTCAGAATCTTCCTGATACGTCTCAAGCGACTCAGTGGCACCCAGCATATTGTCGACACTATTCAAATTAAGTGCCGAAAAACTACGCCAGGAGCCAATACCTGTCAAACAAATAAAGGAAATTGTCGACAGTGTTTGCAGGGGCTTTAGTCACGCAAGAATGCGACCTTACTTGCACAAACGCCCATAAGCGCCTGTCCGGACTGAAAAATGCCATGTTAGAATGCGCACCGGCTGGTGATCGAAGAGGAATTCTCGAGCGCCTGCTAGACTCCCAAAGCAGACCTGCCAATCGCCAGGCAGGCACATGGATGTTTTCTTTATTTCCAGACACCATGCCACAGGACTTATGACACTAAAGCCCTTCCTTCTGTTGCTATGCCTGCTCGTTGTACCCGGCCTGGGTCTTGCCGCGGGAAAGACAGTCTATGGGCTTAATGAATACGTCCGCCTGTTCGACCTCGATCTGAAGCTGGCCGCCAAACTCGACACTGGTGCCAAGACCGCCTCGCTCAGCGCCCGCGACATCAAACGTTTCAAGCGCGACGGGGAAACCTGGGTGCGTTTCTACCTGGCCATCGACGAAGCCCACACCAGCCCGATCGAGCGCCCACTGGCACGGATCAGCAAGATCAAACGGCGCGCAGGCGACTATGATCCAGAGGAAGAAAAAACCTACACGGCGCGCCCAGTGATCGAGATGGATGTCTGCATGGGCCATAGTCTGCGCACAATTGAAGTGAACTTGACCGACCGCAGTGCATTCCAATACCCGTTGTTGATAGGCTCAGAAGCACTCAAGCGCTTTTCGGCCCTGGTCGACCCGAGTCTTAAATACGCAGCAGGCAAGCCTGCTTGCACCCCTGACGCAAACCCTGGCGAGTAATTCCCATGCGCTCTCTTACCCTCCATCTGAAAGTCCTGGTCATACTCCTCGTGAGCCTGGGCGTTCTGATTACGGCTTATCAGATCTTTATCCTCGGCATCCCGATGACTGAAGATGAGACTGACGACCTGTGGAACATCGACGCCAAGGTCGAATTCCAGGCCAACCCACGCGAGCCGGTCAAACTGCAGATGTTTGTACCGCCGCTGGCCCAGGATTACGTCAGCCTTAATGAGAGCTTTATCTCCAACAACTACGGTGTGAGCATCAACCGCGCCGATGGCAACCGCAAAGTCACCTGGTCCGCCCGGCGCGCCAGCGGCAAGCAAACCCTCTACTATCGCCTGGTACTGACCAAGCGCTACAGCGGTGAACAGGCCAAGGCTAAGGGGCCGATCTTCCGCGACAGTATTCCGGTCGAGGGGGTTGAGAAGATTGCTGCCGAAGCGCTTCTGGCGCCGATCCGCCAGCACTCTGCGGACGTCGAGACCTTTATCAGCGAAACCATCAAGCGCGTTAACAACAGCAATGACGACAACGTCAAACTGCTGCTGAGCGGCGATGCGTCGACTCCGAACAAAGCCAAAGTCATCGAACTGCTGCTGTCCATCGCCCACGTGCCGATGGAGCGTGTGCACACCATTCGCCTGGCTGCCGAAATCCAGCAGAGCCCGGAATTGTGGCTGCGCAGCTTCAACGGCGAGAAATGGCTGTACTTCAACCCAGAAAGCGGCGAGCAGGGTCTGCCAGCTGACCGCCTGGTCTGGTGGATCGGCGATGACAACCTGGTCAGCCTGGAAGGTGGCAAGCAGGCACAGGTCAGCTTCAGCCTGAACAACAGCGAGATGAACGCCATCCGTCTGGCCAAGCTGACAGACGAAAACACCGACGCCGACTTCCTTGAATACAGTTTGTACGGCCTGCCACTGCAGACCCAGCAAACCTTCATGATCATGGTGATGATTCCGATTGGCGTGCTGGTGATCCTGATCCTGCGTAACCTCGGCGGTTTGCAGACACTCGGCACCTTCACCCCGGTACTGATCGCCCTGGCCTTCCGCGAGACACAGCTGGGCTTCGGCATCGTGCTGTTTACCGTGATTACCGCGCTTGGCCTGTCACTGCGTTCCTACCTTGAACACCTGAAATTACAGATGCTGCCGCGACTGTCGGTGGTCCTGACCTTCGTGGTGGTGCTGATTGCTGTGATCAGCCTGTTCAGCCATAAACTCGGCCTGGAGCGCGGCCTGTCGGTCGCGCTGTTCCCAATGGTGATTCTGACCATGACCATCGAACGCCTGTCGATTACCTGGGAAGAACGTGGCGGTGGCCATGCCTTCAAAGTCGCCATCGGGACACTGTTCGCCGCCACCCTCGCGCACCTGCTGATGAGCGTGCCGGAACTGAACTACTTCGTGTTCACCTTCCCGGCCGTGCTGATGATTCTGGTGGGCTTCATGCTGGCAATGGGTCGCTACCGCGGCTACCGCCTGACCGAACTGTTCCGCTTCAAAGCCTTCCTCAAGGACTAATGCCATGTTCGGTCTGATCAAGACGTGGAAAGCCCTTGAAGCCAAAGGCATCATGGGCATCAACCGGCGCAATGCGGACTACGTGCTGAAATACAACAAACGGCACCTGTACCCGATTGTGGATGACAAGATCATCACCAAGATGCGCGCCATCGAAGCCGGTATCGATGTGCCGGAGATGTACGGCATCATCGACACCGAAAAAGGCATCGACAACCTGCGCACGATCATCGGCGACCGTCCGGATTTCGTGGTCAAGCCAGCGCAAGGCGCTGGCGGTGACGGCATTCTGGTGATCGCGGATCGCTTCGAGGAGAAGTATAAAACCGTCTCGGGCAAGATCATCAGCCATGAGGAGATCGAGCATCAGATCTCCAGCATCCTCACCGGCCTCTACTCCCTCGGCGGCCACCGTGATCGTGCCCTCATCGAATACCGCGTCACCCCGGACCAAATCTTCAAAAGCATCAGCTATGAAGGCGTGCCGGACATCCGCATCATCGTACTGATGGGCTACCCAGTCATGGCCATGCTGCGCCTGCCCACCCGCCAATCCGGCGGTAAAGCCAACCTGCACCAGGGCGCCATCGGCGTGGGTGTGGATCTGGCCACCGGCGTGACCCTGCGCGGCACCTGGTTGAACAACAAGATCAGCAAGCACCCGGACACCACCAATGCGGTGGACGGCGTACAACTGCCAAACTGGGATGGCTTCATGACACTCGCCGCCGGCTGCTATGAGCTGTGCGGCCTGGGCTATATCGGCGTGGACATGGTGCTGGATCAGGACAAGGGGCCGTTGATTCTCGAACTCAACGCCCGCCCCGGCCTGAACATCCAGATCGCCAACGACTGCGGCCTCACCCACCGCGCCCACGCTGTCGAAGCGCGCCTGGCCGAGTTGGCCAAGAAAGGCATCGTGGAAACAGCCGAGGAGCGTGTACGTTTCTCGCAAGAGCTTTTCGGTCACGTATCAATCGCCCAGATATAAGTCTCTGGTACGCCATAAAAAAGCCCGGAATTATCCGGGCTTTTTTATGGCGGTTGTTTGGCTTGTTCAGCGCACAATGGCCAGCTCAAACGCACCCTCATCACTGTGGGCATGACTCTGCATACCTGCCTCATCCAACGCCAAGGCCTGCAAAGGACGCTTGAACGGTTTGTTGTCCAGGGTCTGCAGACTGCGATCCTCATCCGTGGTCAGCAGCAATACATAGTGCTCACCTGCCGCAGCCCTCACCGGCACCGTACCCTCGATAAAGGCATAGCGGTACCAGGTTTCAGCATGCAACTGATACACCGCATCACTGACCAGACGGGTTGGCTGCTTAGCCTGGTCAAGGAACAGCAAAGAGGGATAAGCCACCTTCTTGTTGGCAAAACTGCGAATGCGCAGGCCAAAGTCATACTGCGAACGCGGCAGCTTCAAGGCGGCGTAATAACTCTTGCCCATAGGGAAGTCCAGGCTCGGGGAAAAACGATTCAACTCCTCATAGCGTGGCTCGTCGGAGCTAAGCGGGGTGAAATCATCCTCGCTCAACTGCCCGCAGCAACGTTCGAGCAGTGCCTGATAGCGCCCTTCACTTTCGGCCTCGGTTCCCGCCAGCAGGGCCTGCATAGCCGCCGTTGGTTGCCCGTCCAACCCCGGAAGGCTATGGGGTTTGACGTCGAAGGTCACTTCTCGCCCCTGATTCAGCGGCACATTGTGCAAGGTAGGTGTTGGCGCTTTGACGTCCTTAGGCGGCACCTTGGAGTTGCGCATGCGCCCCTGCTCATCGACCCAGGTGAAGTAGCGACCATCCTGCTCATCCCGCGCAAAATCGCGCCCCTCCAGCACATCCGAGTTGATATAGACACTGGAACGCTCACCTGTACCCAGCAGCACCTCATCGCCACCGGCCTGAACCTGCTGGCCAGCGTAAAAACTGTTCTGCAGGTTGCCGCTGGCATCGACCCAGGTGAAATAGCGCCGCTTGCTCTCTCCAGCACTCTTCTCGCCCGGCCAGCCGCCCGAAGTCACATCATCACGCAAGCGTGCCTGATCACTGCGTTGAATTGTGCTGGCAGCTGAACGCTGGTGAGCCACATAAGGGGCACCCACAAAGGTGTTGTGCACACCACCCTGATCATCAATCCACGTCAGGTAACGGCCGCTGGCACCCACTTCTAGGCAGATCAAAAAGCCGAACACGCCCCACAGCACACGCATATCAATAACCTAGAAAGTGGTGCGATAGGTCAACGCCAGCACATAGGCTTTGACACTGGTTTTTACATCAAGATCGGCATAAGGGTTGTAAACCATGCTGTCGATGGTCGAACAGTTGATGTTGCAACTGGAGCGTGCCGGGATGTCCTGCTTACTGACCAAGTAGTTAAAACCGAGATCGATAACAGTGTCCTTATCCCATTGATAACCCAGCCCCACCCCATAGAGTTTGGCATCCCCAAGAGGCGCCAGCACATCAGCCTTGTTCCCCGGGATTGCCGACGGCCGCGGTTCATAGCCAGCACGCAGACTCAAACGATCATTGACCTGATACTCAACGCCTACAGCCCAACTCCACACCGATTCATAGCCACGATCCAGGATAATGCTGGTTGACGTAGCGTTTTTCGGTGAAAACAGACTGGCAATAGTCAAGATATCCAGTTGCCGATCAAACTCCAGCTCGAACTGATCCCAGGCGGCATAGTCCGTCCATTTGACGTCGAGATTGATTTGCCAGCGATCATGCGGTTTGAATTTGATCCCAGAGGCAAAATGGGCTGGGTAAGTCATATTGAGCGAGACATTACCGCGCTCTTTATCGAAAAGCCCATCCGGAGTGATCGTGCTGAAAACTGCACCGATAAACGAACTGTCCAGCCCCTGCCAGAAGCCCTGCCAGTTCTGCGAGTAGTCAACCACATACTGCCCTTTCAGGCGCATCCGCGCCTCACTCTGGTAGACCGCACCGAGAGCAAACCAGTCATTCGGCTCCCAGAGGAAACCCAGGTTCCATGTTGGCGAAAGTGTTTGCTGCATATCAATGTCGATATTGGCAATGTCTGTGAAGGGTCCCAGTTCCCCTCCACAGATATTGAGAAAAATCTCGAATGGGTTGTTGTCCACCAGGCACAGTGCGTCCTGGGCAACGCCGACAAACCCGGTGAGGATACCCGGCGCACGGAAGTCCTGGTTGAGCGCCATGGCCTGGTGAGAAAAGCCAATGGACATCCCCACGGAAAGCTCATCGTTGACCTGATATGCAAGCGATGGCGAAAAATAGGTCAAGCGCTGAAGCACCAACTCCTTGCCCTGATAACGCCCTGGGTCATCGTCATCACGTGCAAACCCGAGCGCTTGCGGGGTGTACATGTTGGTTGCAAAGGTCAGCTTTGAACCGGGGGGATTGATCGACAATCCGGCAAGAGGCGCAAACAGCATGGGCAGTTCGGTTGCACCACCGACACCGGGTAAGTACATCATGGCCGAACCCGCACGGCTGGAAGAGTTGGCAACCGAGTCATTTCTCAAGCCAAGAAAATTAGCGCCATAGCCGGCCGGGGCATCAAACTCGGCGCGAATATCCATCATCCCGGTGATGAATTTGACTGTTGTTTGACGCCCCTTGAGTTTGGTCAGCGCGGCGGGGTTGTAATGCACCGAGTCGATCCCGGTAAAGTCTGCCGTCACAGCATTGCCAAGAGCCATGGCCTTGGGGCTACCAATCGTCAGGTTCTGCGCCAGTTGCGCATGCGCTGCGCTGGCGCTGAACAGAGCAACCCCTAGAACCGCCCGCGTGAGCAGCGAAATTCGCGTTTTCATGACGTTCTCGCTCGCGTTTATTGGGCCTTCAGGCCTTTGATGTCCAAAGGCATGGAGATGCCCAACAGCACATCCGGCGAGTCCTCGGTCATACCGAAACCGGCGCTGACGTTGACGATTCGCTCCGGCGAAGTTCGCAGGCCCAGCGAGAAGTTCATGACTGAACTGGTTTGCCCTCGTCCCTCAGCTTCGCCATCCGCAAAGGTGAATGTCGGCTTGAGGGAATGCGACATCTGGTATGACGTAGCCAGTGACACGTCATAGGACAAGGCATAGGCAAAGCCCATGCTCAGAGAGAAAGAGGAACCCGGATCAACCTCTTCGAGCAGACGGCCGCCCCGCACCTGACCAATACCGGTGATTGGCACGTTGTAGGTATAACCAACCGAACCAAACAACACGACGGGATCGATAACATAGGAAAGGTTTGCACCAAGGCCAAGGCTATAGGCACCACCACCCGTTGATAGATCACTGTCTGTATTGATGTCATACGGGCTATTCCCGGTGGGAAGCCCCAAGGTGGCATAAAGCGTTGTGACCGGTTTACCCCGTAATGACGTCCAGGGTTGCCAGCGCAAACTGGCAGAAATATCACCCAGGCTGTAGGCATTGAGATCACGTTCAGTGTCGTATTTAGCCACCATGGGCAGACGCACACTGAAGGTCAGGTTGTCCCAAACGCCATAGTCAAAGGTGAAGGAGTTGGTAAAGGTGTGCTGGGCTTCACTCTGCCCAACAACGCTGAACACATTATTTCCGGTACGAACAGTCTCAATCACCGTATCGCGAACCAGTGAATAGTCGAAACCATAGGTCAATGTGCGCTCACCCTTTTTGAGCAAGGTGTAGCTTTTTTCCGCAGCCTGAAACACCTCTTCCAGCGCTTTCGCGCTATCGGCATCGTCTTCCTGCTTGGTCAACGCTTCACGCGCCTGATCGACAGACGCTGTTTCAGCATATGCCGCTGAACTGGCAGCAGTTGCCAGTATGGCTAGCCATACACAACACAAAACTCTCATGGCACAGCCCCCAAATATTATTGTTATGCCGGGCGTTTTTTTATTTACGTCGGATGTACTGAATAGTGCCGCCAGAGCCAAGCTCGGTGGCCTGGTTTTCAGTGAATTTGGTCATCTGTGGAAACTCACGAAATGCCAACAAGCTAACCGTACGATCATCAATGATGCGCAGGTCTTGCTCAGTCAAGGCAAGGGCATTAGGTGGTTCGTTACCATTCGGAAAAATCACAAACACCACATTTTGATCCCAGATTTCTTCGAACCGGGTACGGGTGAAACTGATATTGCCAAGTGCCGGATCAGCGACAAATACATGATCGTTGTAAACGTCACGTACCACCACGAAATGCTTAAAACCGGCATATTCAATCGGCACGATAGCGGGATGTTCCAGCCCATCAAGATCAGCGAATGCCGCACGGAAACCGCCACTTTTATAACCCAGCGCAGTAACAAAGCGTTTCATGTCGAGCAGAGAAAAACCACGCCGCTCGACGATTTTATCGGCCTCGCCAAACTGCAAAAGACCTTCCATGACCTGGCGCTCTTGCAGGTTGCGCCCAAGAAAATAGTCAAGTAGAGAGGTCAACGCTGCGGAACCGCAGCTGTAGTCATAAGCCTGGCGGATTACATTTCGAAACTGCAGTTGGCTCATCGGCTCAAGCGTTACCGTCTCGCGCAAAGGACCGTCCGGCAACAGCTGTTGATTGATATATACAGTACCTGGCGCTGGCGGCTTGGTATCCACGGCTTCGGTGAAACCCCAAACGCCAATCAGACTGCCTAGCAAAATTTCGATCATCCGCCCACTGCACTCCCGCCCATCAAGAGAAAAGTCCTACCGGTCAAAACCGGTAAGACTTTTCATCACACTCAGCAACTAAGCGAACTTAGTGGCCCCATACTTTTACAGTGGTACCTGCCATGTTCATGCCATTAATAGCGAGGGAACCGATGCTAGCGCCGGTGCCCATTTTGATTGCACCAATGCTGACCTCACCAGTGATGGTTGGCAGGCTGATTTGCAGTTGCTGAGTAGCAGTACCGTTGATGTCAGTGCTCACTACGTCGACCAGAACAGGAGCAGAGTCGGAAATGTTAAAGCCGCTGAATGCGACGGTTTCCATGTTCAGGCTGTTACCGTCATCGATATAGCTGATCTTGCCAATACTGCCGTTGAAGTTACCGGAAATGCTGATACCAGCTTGACCTGTCACGGAAGACAGCGAGCTGTCATCCATGGCTTTGAGCTCAGCTTGAGCCATGAAAGGAACAGCCAGAACAGCGGCGGCCAGAGCCAGTTGCTTGAGGGTTTTCATTGTTATTGTCTCCACAGTTCACTAATGGGTTGTCCCCGGCAGGCTGCTCCGGACTCCTGTCCTGCTCAGCTTCAGCGGCTCACGCCACTTACCAGGTCTGACACTGCTTCCCTATTCGTGCCAGGCTTGGAATCGTGAAGCACGATGCTTCTCGTCCTAGTGACAAAGCTACTGGTGACTGCCCTGACTGCCAGCCCATCCAAGGGATGGAGCACTTAACCCCACTTATTTTTCAGCACTGGGCTTATGCCTCACTCAATAACCCCAGGCTCTTGCCCTTCAATACAGCCTGAGTGCGACTGCGTACGCCAAGCTTGGCGAACAGGTTATGCAGATGCCATTTGATCGTGGCCTCGGATAAGTGCACCGCTTGAGCAATATCACGGTTCGACAAACCTGCTGCAACAAAACGCAAAATCTCTCGCTCGCGATGACTAACGTCTTGATTTTCATCAAATGTTTCTAGGTCTATAGACAAGCGACGGCACTGTTCCCGTAGTTGCTCGGCCAATCCCTGCCAGGCCGCAGCACGCTTGGCTTCAACCGCGTGCCAGGCATCCCAGAGTGGTAACAGCCAGAGGGCATCATCCAGGAAAATACGCCGATATCCGCTTGCCCAAGCGTCTTCCAGAGTTTGTTTGAAAAGGGCAAAGGCTTTATCGCTGTTACCTTTGCGCCAATACGCCACAGAAAGTAACAAGGCAAGACGCAAGCGCCGGTCGCGCTGATGCTCTGCCGTCTGTTTGGCCAGGCAGGCCTCAAGCACGGTTTGCGCCTTATCGGCGCGGCGTTCTGTCAATGCCAAGCGCGCCTCTGAAAGCGCCAATACTGTATCTGCATCGGCATAGCGACCCGCTGGCAAAACAGCCAGATGACGCTGCAACTGCAAACAGGTGCGTTCGGCCTCATTCGGCCGACGTAACCACAATAAAAACTGCACTTTACAGCTCATGCTGAGTGCATAAACCCGCTCATAACCAGGCCCATGCAAGCCCGCGAGCCACTCATCCAGCTCGGCCAGGGCCGACTCCCCTTCCCCTGCGAAGAAACGTGCCTTGGCCATGACCAACTTGCCGCGGCTGATTAGTTCAACCGGTGTTGCCACATCACGCCAGGTTGTGGCCAGCGGCAACTCGGCCAGAATGGCAGCATGCCGATCCTGCTCGTAGAGCAAGTCGGCATAGGCCAGTGCCAGAGGCCCGCCCACACGACTGCGTCGCCCAAACACTTGTTCGACCCGCACGCGGGCACTTTCGGCGAGGATACGGCCGCGTTCAGGCTGGCCCATTTCTTTACAGATCAGCGCTTCAATAAGGCTGACCACGGCGTGCAGGTATTCGCTGTCCGCTTGCTGCAGGTTGTCACGGGCTACCGCGATTGACTTTGCCGCATCGCCAAAATCGCCGAGCAGTGCATAGGCTGCGGCCTGGATGCAAGAGAGACTGGCACGGAAGATAGGCTGATTGTCCGGTACCAGAGCCAGCCAATGACGCGCCACTCGCAACGCGGCCTCAAGCTTGTCCTGATACAGCAGCACCAGCGCCTTGAGCACCTGAGCCATAGCCAAAAGAACCGCCAGGCCAAAGTGCATGGGCTTGCCACGCCCTTGCATCAGCCGGGTACTGACTTCTTCAATCAGCGCCTCAGCCTCTGCATATTTCTGCTCAAACGCCAATTGCCAGGCATAGAAAATCTGAAAGACCGGGTGCTCGCGGATAACCTCAGCAGGTACATCCTTGAGCACAACCAAAATGCCATAGACTTGATTTCCGGCAATCAGGCTGGCGCCCTGCCGTTCAAGCAGTTCTGCTGCAAAGTTGTAGTCACGTGCACGCAGGGCATATTTCACTGACTTATCGGCCAACTCATGGCTTTCACACCAGCGTGCCGCAGCATGCAGCAAATGGGTGGGATCCCCCTTGCGACTCAGGCGACCTTGAAGAAATTCGGCAAATAAATGGTGATAGCGAAACCACTCGCCCTGCTCATCCAGGGCAATGATGAACAGCTGTGCCGCTTGCAAGCGACGCAGCATTTGGGCCCCATCACTGCGCCCCGTCAGGGCATTGCACAGCTCGGCGTTGAACTCATCAAGCACCGACGTCTGATCGAGAAAAAGCTGCTGCTCATGCGGCAGGTGATCCAGTACATCCTCAGCCAGATAGTCAGCAATATTGCGTTCCGTACCGGATAGCTTATTGAGAAAGCTGCTGCGCTCAGGTTGACGGGCAAGTGCTAGCGCTACCAAGTGAAGCGCGGTTATCCAGCCTTCGGTACGTCGATAGAGCAGATCCAGCTCAGCATCACTCAACTGTAATTGCTTGAGTTCGTGAAAATAGGCTTCCGTTTCCACACGGCTCAGGCGCATCTCATCCGCTTGTACCCACATAGCCCAGGGTGCATTAGCAGGAACATTGTCCATAAACCGCGGCTGGTACCGTGTGCTGCCGATCATTCGTACATTACCCGGTACCTGAGTCACGAAGTAATTAACCAGCGGCCCCAGGTCGACATGTCTTACCCGGTGAAAATCATCAAATATCAGATACAAATCACCCTGAACCTTCTTCAGCTCAGCAATGAATGAATCCAGCAGCACCTCATTGGGCACACTCAGATCATCGCGCAGTAAACGTGCAGTACTGGCGCCGAATCCCGGCAGTTGCTCCTGAATCGCAGCAATCAGGTAATGCAGCAAACGTTGCGGCTCACTGTCGGCCTCATCGCAAGACAGCCAAGCCACACGCGCCCCGGTTTCCAGCAACCGCAAGCGAAATTGGCCGAGCACCGTACTCTTGCCAAAGCCAGCAGGGGCACTCAATAAAATCAGACGCTGCTGGCGCGCATTGAACAGGCGGTCCAACAGTGCCGCACGCGCCAGCAAGGGCCGGCCAGCCGACTCAGCGGGAAACAATTTGGTTCGCAGTAACGGCAACTTGCCCTGACGGGGTGAAGATAGGCTGTTCATAGATCCAGAAGACTCAGTTCTCGGGCGCGACGGATGGCTTGGGTACGGTTACGCACCTTGAGCTTTTCGTAAATATTGTGCAGGTGCCATTTGACCGTACCGAGTGCCAGGCAAAGCTGTTGGCCAATCTCATCATTGGACATACCCTGAGCGGCCAGGCAGACCACCTCCCGTTCACGTTCGGTCAGCCCCTCCTCCAGCACCTCAAGTGACTGCCGCGCGCCATTGCCCGGCCAAACAGCCAGCAAACCGCGAATAAACCCTTGCAACGCCGGCTGGCGCTCGGCAGCTTCCAACTGCTGCAGCATTAAGCGAATGGCCTCACCTTCTTCGACAAACAGGCTTCGCACGCCTTCACGTTCGGCACCGATGAGACACTGCACCAACAAACTCTGTGCGCGCTCCTGATACCCCAGTCGCTGGTAACTGAGCGCAGCCAAAAGGTCGAGACGCAGACGCTGCAAACCATGCCAGTTGTCCAACAACATAGCGCGCAGTTGCGTGATTTCATGCAAGGCCTCACTGAAGTGACCTCGCGCCTGTTGCAGGCGAATCCGAGTCAGCCCACGCACCCACAACACCGGGTTGAAACGCATGTGCTGGTAATGCTCAGCGAGTTTGTTCCAATCAACCGTCTTGAGCCGTTGCTCGGCGCGCTTCAATCGATCAGCGGCAGGCTCCTGAAGAATCTGTGCCACTTCATCGGCAACTGCCTGGGCGTAGAAACGCCAGGACTGATTACGCGCAGCAAGATTCTGCATCAGCACCAGACTGGCGTAGGC
The DNA here is from genome assembly GCF_026625725.1 of Pseudomonas sp. SL4(2022). Classification (NCBI taxonomy): domain Bacteria; kingdom Pseudomonadati; phylum Pseudomonadota; class Gammaproteobacteria; order Pseudomonadales; family Pseudomonadaceae; genus Pseudomonas; species Pseudomonas sp. SL4(2022). Next base: position 3,744,591 of record NZ_CP113060.1, on the reverse strand, counting down.
ATCTTTGGGGGTGTCTTGCATGCGCTGGACATGGGCCATGCACAACATGCCCTGAGCATAGAGATCAATCGGATTGATCACATCGACCGTTGCCAGCGCCCAACGCAGACGTTCTTCAATACCTTCCAGGCGACCCTGGTTATACGCGATCAGTGCCTCGGTAATGGTCGGTAACGCCAGCGCCCGCGAGCGATCGGCAAACCAAGGAATGACACGCGCACGCAACTGCGCAAACAACAGTTCGGCCTGCCGAATCTGCCCCTGCTCCAGACTCAGCAGCACCTCGACGTTGGCCAACTGCATGTCCAGGTAACGCCCCTCAAGGAAGTGATTGCGCTGCTGGGCCAGAGCCAGCATACGCTTGGCCTGATCCGGCTGACCGATCATGACATTCGCCAGAGCCCCGACAATTAGCATGGCTACTTCAAGGAAGGCCGTGTGCTGACCGAGCTGAACTTCGACGCGACGCGCCAGAGCAATGCAGCTCTGCAGATCATCCTTCTGCAAGGCAATCACCGCCTTGATCGCCAGGGTGGCCAGTAGCTTGTCGCTTAACGGCCCATTGGCCTTGGCCTCCCCCCAACGCTCAAGCAACTCATCAAGCATACGATTGGCTTCTGCCAGCCCCAATTCGGCAGCCCGCGTCCAGACATCCGCCAGCACCAACACAGGAAAGCGCTCGGCAATCTCATCTGGCACATGCTGGCGCCATTTATAGATCAGGTTGAGCTGACCACGATTGATCAGCTCAAGGCCACAGCCATCGACCAGCGCGGCAAGCATTTCCGGGTCTTCGGCCAGGCAGGCATGCTCGATAGCCAGGTTCTGCATGTGATGATTGGTAAACCACAGACTGGCATTGAAATGCAGCTGTTTGAAACGCTCAGGATCTCGCTCTTTCAGGCGACCGCGCAGAAATTCGGCAAACAGGTTGTGGAAGCGATACCACTGCCGTTCACGGTCCAGCGGTAGAAGAAACAGCTGCATGGCTTCCAGCTCCTCAAGCAGCGACTGACCATCATGGCGCCCCGTCAGGGCGTTGGCCAAATCACCGCTGAGCTGCTGAGCGATTCCCAAAGCAAGCAACAGCTCCTGCTTATCGGCAGGCAATTGTTCAAACACACTACGCAACAGATATGCACCAACAGCGGCCTGATCGGTGCCCATATCGGCAATTTGCGTGGCCGCTTGGGGCTGATGGCGCAGCCAGAGGCTGGCCAAATGCACCCCAACCATCCATCCCTCGGTCTGGCTGTACAGCGCGGAAAACGCCACAGCATCCAGTTGCAGACCGCAGCGTTGCAGATACTCACGGGTTTCCGCCTTGCTCAGGCGTAACTCCTGCTCACCAACTTCAACCAGCAATCCCTTGGCACGCAAAGTGGCCAGGTTCAGCGCCGGTTGCGAACGACTGCCGATCGCCAGTGTAAAACCTTCAGGGGCAAACTTGATCAACCGGTTGATGGCCCCCAGCAACTCGCTGTCCTGAATCAGGTGCAAATCGTCAAGGACCAGCAATACCGGGGTTTCCAACTGCGCCAGATCCACCAGCAGACTTTCCATGACAGCTGAAACAGGCACACGCATGGTGTTTTGCAGATAAGCCTGAGCCTCATTGCCCAATCCGGGCAGCAGGCCGGTCAATGCTTCGATCAACTGCAGCAGGAAACGTGACGGCTCATCGTCACCGGGCCCTAGCGACAGCCAGGCGACAGCCTGACCGCTCTGCGCCCGAGCCTGAGCCAATGCAACCAGTGCGCTGGTTTTGCCAAAACCTGCTGGGGCAGCCAACAGCAACACGCGCGCATGGGGGTTGGCACGCAGGGCAGAATCAAGCTGCGGTCTGACCAGATAATCGGCTGATGCCTGAGGTGGCATCAACTTGGCACGCAAGAGACTCCCAGCGGCAGGATCCGCTACTTCATCCATGGCCTTGATCCCGTAGTAATTATTGTTTTATGAGTCACATCGAACATCCGGGTACTTACCCATACTAATAAGCACAAGCATTCCGAGTAAACCCGTTCGCAAGCTCTAGGATGAATGTTAGCGACGTTCTACAATCGGCATCCGCGCATCTTGAACCTGCCATATGCCTACTTGTCTTGTACAGGCTCTGCCCTACCAGGCAGACCCTTCTCGCTACTTCAGCCTGATCCTGGACGCGCCCGGCGCCGTTCTACTGGATGCCGGACGTCCGACCGCGCAGCGTGGACGCTATGACCTTATGAGCGCCTGGCCATTGGCAGAGTTGGCACCGATGCCTGACGAAACGGCCAAGGCTTTCCTGCAACGTCTGCGCCAGAGCCTCAGCGAGCTTGGCCAATGCCAACCACCGGCAAACACTTCGCTTCCGTTCGTCGGTGGAATCATTGGCTACCTGAGTTACGACTTTGGACGGCGATTGGAACAGCTACCTGAGCGGGCTTTCGACGACCTGGGTCTGGAAGATGCGCGGTTTGGCTTATACGCCTGGGCCTTGATTACCGATCATCAGCAGCAGCTGTGTCATTTGGTCTTTCACCCTTGCCTGGCTGCCGACGAGCGCCATCGTCTGACCACCCTATTCAACACATTGTCTAGGGCTACACCACAGCCCTTCAGACTGCTCAGCCCCTTCAAGGCCGATACAAGCGAAACCCAGTATCAGGCATCTTTTGCGCGTATCCAGGCCTATATCCAGGCGGGTGACTGCTACCAGGTCAACTTTGCCCAGCGCTTTCGTGCCCCCTACGAAGGTTCGCCCTGGACCGCCTATCAGGCACTGCGCGCAGCTTGCCCGACCCCATTTGCCGGCTTCCAAACCCTTGCGCAAGGCGGGGCCATCATCAGCCTTTCCCCCGAGCGCTTCCTGCGTATCAGTGCTGGTCAGGTCGAAACCCGGCCCATTAAAGGCACCCGCGCACGACATGCTGACCCACAGCAGGACCAGGCCCAGGCCGATGCATTGCTGGCAAGCCGCAAAGACCGCGCTGAAAACCTGATGATTGTCGACCTGCTGCGCAACGATCTGGGTCGCAGCTGCCGTATCGGCTCGGTAAACGTTCCGGAACTCTTTGCACTGGAGAGTTACCCCAATGTGCATCACCTAGTCAGCGCGGTTACTGGCGAGTTGGCTGCGGATAAGGATGCCCTGGACCTGATCGCCGGCAGCTTTCCTGGCGGTTCGATCACCGGCGCGCCCAAAATCCGCGCCATGCAGATCATCGACGAGCTGGAGCCAAACCGCCGAGCTTTGTACTGCGGCTCCCTGCTCTACCTGGATGTACGCGGCGAAATGGACAGCTCAATCGCCATCCGCAGCCTGCTGGCCAAAGATGGACAAATCAGCTGCTGGGGCGGCGGTGGCATTGTCGCTGACTCCGACTGCCAGGCCGAGTACCAGGAATCCATCACTAAAGTACGTGTCTTACTCGACACCCTGCAGCAACTGAGCTGATAGCGCAGGCTCAGGTGCGGCCTATTTTGCCGCCAAGAAGCCTGATTAGCGTGCCTTCTGCAGTGCCGCAAGACCACTGTGCGCATTGGCCTGAGCCGCCAGCTCAAGCTCTTCAGCGCTGGCGTAGTCACGGTCCCAGGCTTGTACTTTGGGTGTCATCAGGTGATGCCAGAGCGGAGGCAGCATGGCCACCAGAATGGTCGTCAAATACCCTCCAATCATCATCGGTGCATCGGCGTAGGGCTTGAGATCCTGATAAGGCACCTCACCTTGAGCATGGTGATGCGAATGGCGGGTCAAATTGAACATGGCCCATGAACTGATGCGGCGGTTGGTGTTCCAGGAATGCCTTGGCTGCACCGGCGTAGCGGGATTGCGCACCATGCCGTAGTGCTCCATGTAGTTGACGATTTCCAACAAAGCCTTACCCCACAGCGCGCAGGCAATAAAAAACAGCGCCGCGCCAAGACCGCCGACCAGGTAGGCAAGCGCTACCAGCAGTGCACTCATCAGATGGCCGCGAATCACCGCATTACGCCATCCCAGGACCGCATAGCCCTTGCGCAACAGACGTCTTTTCTCAATACGCCAGGCACTGCGATTGCCCTTGAGCGTGGACACCAGAACATGCCAGTAGACGTTACGTCCGCGAGGGGCCGTAGCCGGATCTTCACGCGTAGAAACATAACGATGATGGCCATACACATGCTCAATTGCGAACACCGTGTCAAAGCTGAACGCCAACAACCAGCGGCCTATCAACATAGAAACCGGGTCCCAGGTACGGTGCGTCAGCTCATGGGCCGTAATGGTGCCCACCATACCGATCATCAGCCCGGTAATCAGCCAGGTGGACACGTGATGAACGCTGGCCGTGGCATCGCGGGCAGCGATCAGGTCATAGCTGACAAGCGAACTCAATACGGCGCCAAAACCAAGAGCATCGCCGCTGCTGACGCTCCAGAGCGCTGAAAACACGATAACACTTAACAAAGGCAGAGCCAGCCAGAGTTGAAACGTCAGAATGGCGGGGTACTTGAAGTCCGGCGTGCTGGTGTCATCACCACACAACGCATCGCCCAGCACATATATGACCAGTATCGCTAACAGACCAAAAGTGATCCACGCACCACCGGCGAGAATCGCAATAACAGACAAAAGGCCGACAGCATGAAAGAGAAAATATTTGAGGTAATGCAGCAGGTTCATAGAAACCTCTTTGATTGTGAATTAAACGACTAAAGGGTTACGAGCTGAGTGTTATGCGCCGTGATAAAGCGGTCGGCATGGATATGCTGACGACTGATACCCTGTTTTATCAGCAGCGCCATAACGCTATCGATCATCACTGGTGGGCCACATAGATAGGCATGCATACCGGCCTCAAGCACCTGATGCAGGTGCTCGGTAACCAACCCGCGCGCACCTTGCCAGGCGTCCTCCGCAGTGGCCTCGGACAGAACGGGCAAAAAACGAAAGTCCGCGGGCCATTGCGCGGCAATCGCACTCAATTCATCAAGCGCATAAAGATCACGCTCTCGCCGCGCACCAAAGAGCAGCGTGACAGCGCGTCTTACGCCCTCCAGCTGCGCCTGTTGCAGTAACGCCAGGAGCGGGGCTAGCCCACTGCCGCCGGCCACCAGCAGCAGCGGAGCCGATGACTCACGTAACCAGAACTCGCCCAACGGTCCTGCGACCGTGACCCGCTGACCAGGCAGATCAGCCTGTGCCACATAACTGGAAAACACCCCAGCGGGGACATGGCGTACAAAAAAGCTCACCAGCCCATCAGTCCGAGCGGCACTGGCAAAGGAGTAGCTGCGCGCTATGCCCGGCAACCCAGCCAGGCTCAGCTGAGCGTATTGGCCCGCCTTATAAGGCAGGTTTCGTTCAAGTTGAATCAACACGCGAGTGATGTCATGGGTCAGGCGTGTCTGTGCCAGCACCTGGCCCGACACAGCCAATGGCTGCCCCTGGGCGACCCCATCCACCTCAATGCACACATCACCTTTGGGCACGCTCTGGCATGCCAGAATGTAGCCCTGATCTAACTCTTCATCGGTAAGGATGTAGCCGGTTTCGGTCAACTCCCTTACTTGGCCCGCCAACAAACGGCACTTGCAGCTGGCACAGCCGCCCACCCGACAGCTATGGGGAAATGCCACGCCCTGACGCAACGCTGCCTGCAGTAAGGTTTCCTTGGGTTGAACGCTAATCGGCCGGCCATTGATACTGGCCGTCACGGGCTTTGCCCGCGCAAAGAGTGAAAACATACGACCTCCACTTGTGCTTGTTATGGGTCAGTTAATGCCTTCAGGTTAAAGAGGACATTCCGCTTACGTGAGGTTTGCGGTTGACAAGCGCAGGTCATTTATTGACATTCTGCTGCGAGCGCTTCTCCACTTAGCCACCAGAACCGAGCACAGGCAGATGCACGATCTAATTCTTCCCATGCAGTACGTTCGCCAGATCAGCAGCCTGGTGACCGACATGGGTATTGATGCAGATGCCTGGCTCGCCCGCTCACAACTGTCCCAGGCGCAGCTGCAAGAAGACGAAATGCCGTTGTCCCTTGCACAATTCTGCCGACTGGTTGAAGACGTACTGAGCTGTACTGCTGAGCCGGCCTTTGGCCTGCTGCTGGGGGAGCGACTGATCGTCAATACCCACGGCCTGCTGGGCTATGCAGCCATGAACAGCACAAACTTGCGCCAAGCCGCACACTTGATTGAGCGCTACATCGGTCTTCGCACCAGCCTGATCAATGTGCGCTTGCAGGAAATTGCGGGCGAAACTCGACTGAGTTTCAGTGAAACAACTCCGCTAGGCGGAATCAGCCATACCGTATTTGAAGCCGTCATCCTGGCGATCAAGAACGTATTGGACTTCATGACTCTGGGCAGTTGCCCACTACACCGCATCGCTTTTGCCTTCCCCAGTCCGAGCTATGCAGACTTGGCCTGCGAGGTGTGCAAGTGTGAAGTTGAATATGAGCAGGGCTGGAATGGTTTTGTACTGCCCACTGCCGCTCTCGACCAACCACTAAAAATGGCTGATGCCGCCAGCTTTCGTGATGCCGAACAAATCCTGCAACGCGAACTGGACAAACTCAGCACTGAACAGTCAATGAGTGCCCGTGTACGCCGGGTGATGCTGGAAAAGCAGCACGGCTTTCCCTCACTCAACCTGACCGCACGCCTGTTCCACCTAACACCACGCACACTTCACCGGCGCCTGCAGGCCGAAGGCACATCGTTCAAGGCGTTGCTCGAGGAAGTACGCCATCGTTTGGCGGTAGAGCATTTGAAAAGTGGCCATATGAGTGTCGAAGAAATTGCCTACAGCCTGGGCTATACCGACCTGGCCAACTTCCGCCGAGCATTCAAACGCTGGCAACAGCAATCACCTTCGGCTTTTCGCAATGCGCAGCGCGGTGGCCACCCACCGCCGGCGACTGGCTAACAGACATAAAAAAGCCGCTGGCAATGGCCAGCGGCTTTTTAGACAGCAGCCTTTACAGACTCAAGTCACGGCTAGACGCTTTGAGGAACTCGCGCTTGAGGTCTTCATAGGTGTGCACCGCCGGAAACTGCGGGAACTCGCGAATCACATTGTCTGGCGCATGGAACAGGATGCCTGCATGGGCTTCGCTGAGCATGGTGGTGTCATTGTAGGAGTCGCCCGCCGCAATCACGCGGTAATAGAGACTTTTGAAGGCGATAACCGACTGACGCTTGGGATCTTTCTGGCGCAGTTGGTAATCGACCACACGATCGGTTTCATCGGTGATCAGCTTATGGCACAGCAGCGCGGGGAAACCCAACTGACGCATCAGCGGTTGAGAGAACTCGTAGAAGGTGTCAGAAAGAATCACCACCTGAAAGCGCTCACGCAACCAGTCGACAAACTCCACCGCACCTTCTAGAGGCTTGAGGGTAGCAATCACTGCCTGGATATCGGACAGTTTCAAACCGTGCTCGTCCAGGATGCGCAGGCGCTGCTTCATCAGCACGTCATAGTCCGGAATATCCCGGGTGGTCGCTTTCAGCGATTCGATGCCAGTTTTTTCCGCGAAGGCGATCCAGATTTCCGGGACCAACACGCCTTCCAGGTCGAGACACGCGATTTCCACAGGACACTCCTAGCTTGGATTTATTTGAGAAGGCGGCACTCTAGCGACTCCCCCAACGCTCTGCAACGCAGAGCCTTATAGCCGAATGAAAGGTCAACCATTGAACTTGGTTATTTAGCCGCATAACCGGCTTTTGCTACCATCGCGGCACAAGACGCATGACGTCACCATAACTAGGAATTCAGCCCGATGAGCCACCCCTTCGACGTAGCCGAACTGGCGGCGAGCTACGCCAACAAGTCCCCCCAAGACATTCTCAAACTCGCCTTCGAGCATTTTGGCGATGAACTGTGGCTGTCCTTCAGCGGCGCCGAGGACGTGGTACTGGTCGATATGGCCTGGAAGCTCAACAAGAACGTCAAAGTCTTCAGCCTCGATACAGGCCGCCTGCACCCGGAGACCTACCGGTTTATTGATCAGGTGCGCGAGCACTACAGCATCAGCATTGACGTATTGTCGCCAGAAGCCGCTGCACTGGAGGCTATGGTCAAGCAAAAGGGCCTGTTCAGCTTCTACAAAGATGGCCATAGCGAATGCTGCGGCATCCGCAAGACCGCCCCGCTACGACGCAAGCTTGCCACGGTAAAAGCCTGGGCCACCGGCCAACGCCGTGACCAGAGCCCCGGCACACGCAGCCAGGTGGCGGTGTTGGAAATTGACGGTGCCTTTTCTACAGCGAATAACACCCTGTACAAGTTCAATCCACTGGCACAAATGAGCAGTGAAGACGTCTGGGCCTATATCCGCATGCTGGAACTGCCTTACAACAGCTTGCATGAGCGCGGTTTTATCAGCATCGGTTGCGAACCCTGCACCCGCCCGGTTCTGCCGAACCAGCACGAACGTGAAGGCCGCTGGTGGTGGGAAGAAGCCACACAGAAAGAATGCGGTCTGCATGCCGGCAACCTGATCACCAAGAACTGACAACAACAACCTGGGTATTCCAAACGCACAAAAAAGGCCAGTCATCGACTGGCCTTTTTTGTGCGTGACGTGTTCTCAGCTCTTATCCGTCTGCCGCTGACGACGCACCATATAACGCTCAACATAGGAGCACGACGGAATCACCGTATAGCCCAGGCGCTCGGCATATTGCAGCGCATGCTCGGTCAGGGCCGCAGCAATACCGCGCCCACGCAGCGAGTTGGGAACAAAGGTACGATAGATATCCAGGGTCTGCTTCCCTAGGTCCATATAAGCCAGGTACGCCCGATCACCATCTACTGTGGTTTCGAATTGATGACCGGTCAGGTCATGGTGAATGGACAACGCCTCGCTCATCGCAACTCCTTTGTTAACTCGCGCAACCCGCTATTGGCTCGTGCCGTAATCGGGATCAACACACCCTGCATCTATTAAGTTGTAGGCAATAATCAGGAGCTTATCAGGCCAAAACCGCTGCGGCCACGCGAATCAATGACTTAGACGGCATAAGTGCGACCTTGCCCAAGCCGCCCCTTACCTGATTTGCTGCCGCATACACTGCAACGGGTTCTGACCATACATTGGCACATACAGACGCTTGTCTACCTTAAGCGTTCAACAATCAGTGCCACAATCAAACCACCATAAACGTTGCGCAAAGAACTGCCAGGCGCCATAGGACTGATTGTTTTTTAACCAAAATATGCCCAACAACGGGGCAATTTCGCAGTAAACAGAAAAAAATCTATGCGTCTTGCCTTGCCTCCGTTTACTTACTACAAGTTACAGGTAGTATGTACGCCGGCTAATTTCCTACCATCAGGAAATTGCTTTTATGGAAAAACTCCACCTCAAGGGGAACACGATGAACAACGTTCTGAAATTCTCTGCTCTGGCATTGGCCGCAGTTCTGGCTACCGGTTGCAGCAGCATCTCCAAAGAAACTGAAGCTCGTCTGACTGCAACTGAAGATGCAGCTGCTCGCGCTCAAGCCCGTGCCGACGAAGCCTATCGTAAGGCTGATGACGCTCTGGCTGCCGCTCAGAAGGCTCAGCAAACTGCTGATGAAGCCAACGAGCGCGCTCTGCGTATGCTGGAAAAAGCCAGCCGCAAGTAATAGCTCACAAGGCTATGACAAGCCGACCCAGTTTCTGGGTCGGCTTTTTTATTGCCTGCGATTCGTCGGGCAATAAAAAACCCGCCGGCTTTTACGCATAGCGGGTTCGTTGAGCGCAGCAGGTGCTTGCTTAGATGGCAGACTCGCCGGCTACCACCGCCTGATCAGGCTGAGCAATCTCTACTGGCAGGCCATCTTCAGCAGCCACCACTTCACGCAGCATTTCCCAATCCAGGCGCAGATCAGCGAACGCATCATTTTTCAGCAGTGCATTGATCACCGCCGTGTGCTTGTCCACGACCGAAGCATCGCCCGAATCATCCAGCGGCGCATGCGCCTCCAGATAGACCTTGCCGCCGCTGCGACCAAACTTGTAAGGCTCGTTGATGATGCGCACCGATGTCCCCACAGACACCATCGACGCGAGCTTCAAGACGTTGTGGTTGAGCATGCGGAAGCAGCCATGGCTGACGCGCATGCCAATACCAAACTTCTTGTTCGAACCGTGAATCAGGTAACCCGGAACCGACAAGCCCATCTTGTAAGGACCCAGCGGGTTGTCCGGACCTGGAGGCACATAGGCAGGCAATGGATCGCCATCAGCAGCATGTTCTTCACGAATCGACTTGGGTGGCGACCAGCCCGGGTTCGGCGTTTTGGCTGTAATGCGCGCATTGGCAACCGGCGAGCTCCAGCCCTCACGACCAATGCCCAATGGGTAGGTGTAAACCACATTGCGGCCTTTCGGGTAGTAGTACATGCGGTATTCGGCGAGGTTGATCACGATACCCTCGCGCGGGCCAGGCGGCAGGATGTAACGCGTAGGTAGGATGATCTCGGTGCCTTCGCCAGGCAACCAGGGGTCAACACCCGGGTTGGCCACTACCATTTCCAGATAACCCAGGTCATTGGCCACGCCCAGGTCGGCGAAGGTGTCTTCATACTTGGCCTTGACCACCCGAATCTCGCCCACCACGTCCTCACCAGGCGGTGGTAAAGGCAACTCGAGAGCATTGGCGGACGCTACCGCAAAGACAGCAGCAAGTGGCAGGCAGCGGGTGACGGCAAAAGCACGCGACAACATCCGGTAATTCCTGACGAAAATGGTTGATAAAAGTAAGCAGCGATTGTACACCGATTGAACAGCCGCTTGGAAAGCTCAGCGCCCGGGCAATGCCGAACGTTCGCCCCGCTTCTGCGCCTCGAATGTCGCCCGACAGGCCGGACACAACCGCTTGTCACGCAACATTGTCTTGTCCAGATCGCGCCATACCGGCTGCGCGGGCAACAAACCACCGCACAGCGTACGGTCAGCGAACTCGCCCAGTTCAAGCTGGCGCGCCAGCAGATGCACGCGCACTTCGCGGCAGGCGAACAGGTCAAGCTGCTCGTCAGGCTCGATCAGTTGATAGGCGTGCAAGGACCAGGCAGGACGCGGCATTGAGGGCTCCAATACGGGGCCGCCACATTAGCCGAAAGGCACGATACAGAAAAGCCTGTCAGAGCAAAGGTTTCAGGGTCGGCCAGACGTTTTCCAGCAACTTGGGTTGTGCCTCGGCCGTGGGGTGAATGCCGTCGTTTTGCATCAGCGAAGGCACGCCACCTATGCCTTCCAGCACGAAAGGCACCAGGGCAGCGTCATGCGCCTGCGCCACCTTGGGGAACACCTCAGCGAACGCCGTGGTGTAGCGCACACCGTAATTGGGCGGTAGCTGCATGCCCAGGATCAGCACCTTGGCGCCCTTCTGCTGCGATGCCTGCACCATGGCCGCAAGGTTTTGTTGCAATTGCGCTGGCGGCTGACCGCGCAGGCCATCGTTGCCTCCCAACTCGATAATCACCAGCTCCGGCTGATGCTCGGCAAGTAACGCAGGCAGCCGTGCGGCGCCGCCTGCACTGGTGTCGCCGCTAATCGAAGCGTTGACCACCTGGTGGGCAAAACCCTCTTCGGCCAGGCGTTTTTCCAGCAAGGCGACCCACCCCTGGCGGGTATCCAGGCCAAAAGCAGCGCTGATACTATCGCCGACGACCAGTACGGTACCCGCGAACGCCGCAGGCCCCCACAGCAGCAGGCTCAGGGCAGTACCGATCAACCACTTACGCATTGGATTCTCCATGAGCTCAAGTATTCTCACCGCGCGAAACCTTAGCAAAGTGGTCCCCAGCACGGAAGGCGAACTCACCATACTCCATGATCTGTCGCTGGAGCTGGTATCCGGTGACAGCCTGGCGATTGTCGGCAGCTCCGGCTCGGGCAAATCCACCCTCCTCGGCCTGCTGGCCGGGCTCGATCTCCCCAGTAGCGGCAGTGTGGTGCTGGCAGGCAATGACCTGGCCGTCCTTGATGAAGACCAGCGCGCCCGTGTACGCGCCGAGCATGTGGGCTTTGTTTTTCAGTCCTTCCAACTGCTCGACAGCCTCAATGCCCTGGAAAACGTCATGCTACCGCTGGAGCTTGAAGGCCATGCCGATGCCCGCCAGCGCGCCCGCACCCTGCTCGACCGCGTCGGCCTGGGCCAACGTCTCACCCACTACCCACGCCAGCTCTCCGGCGGTGAGCAGCAGCGTGTGGCGATCGCCCGCGCCTTTGCCGCCGAGCCTGCCGTGCTGTTTGCCGACGAACCCACAGGCAACCTCGACAGCCATACCGGGGAGCGCATCAGCGACCTGCTGTTCGAGCTGAACCAGGAGCGCGGCGCGACCCTGATACTGGTCACCCATGACGAGCGCCTGGCGCACCGCTGCCAACGCCTGATCCGCCTGGAAGGCGGCCACCTGGTCGACCACGTGGAACCCTGATGAAACAGCTGCCATTTACCCGCCTGCTCTCTCTCGCTAGCCGTCAGTTGCTGCGCGATGCCCGCTCAGGCGAGCTGCGCGTGCTGTTTTTCGCCTTGCTGATCGCGGTCGCCGCCAGCACGGCCATCGGTTATTTCAGCGCACGCCTGAATGACGGCATGCTGCTACGCGCCACCGAATTCCTCGCCGCCGACCTGCGCCTGACCGGCAGCTCGCCCAGCACACCCGAGCAAATCAGCACGGGTAAACAGTTGGGGCTGGAACATGCCCAGCTGGTGGAGTTCTCCAGCGTGGTAGCCAGCGATGCCGGCATTCAGCTGGCCAGCATCAAAGCAGCGGACAGCGCTTACCCGCTGCGCGGCGAACTGAAGAGTGCCGCCGCGCTGTATGACGCTGAACAAATCGGCACCGGCCCGCAGCCCGGTGAAGCCTGGGCCGAAGCCCGGCTGTTTGTCGCCCTCAATCTCAAACCCGGCGACAGCGTTGAAGTCGGCGCCAAGACCCTGCGCCTGACCCGCGTATTGACCTTTCTCCCGGATGAAGCCGGTGACTTTTACAGCCTGACCCCGCACTTGCTGATGCACCTGGACGACCTGGCCGCCACCGGCGTGGTGCAACCCGGCAGCCGCGTGCGTTATCAGGAGCTGTGGCGCGGCGAGGCTGATGCCTTGGCGCAGTATCGTCAGGGCATCACCCTCGCCCCCAACCAGCGCCTGGAAGACGCCAAAGATGGCAATCGCCAGGTCGGCAGTGCCCTGGGCCGCGCCGAACGCTATCTGAACCTCGCCAGCCTGGCCGCCGTGCTGCTGGCCGGGGTGGCCGTGGCCCTGTCGGCCGCACGCTTTGCCGCCAGGCGTTTCGATGCCAGTGCACTGCTGCGCTGCCTGGGCCTGTCCCGTAACCAGGCACTCGGCCTGTTCAGCCTGCAACTGGCACTGCTGGGGATTACTGCCAGCCTGATCGGCGCACTGCTGGGCTGGCTGGCTCAGCTGGCTCTGTTCAACCTGCTGCAGGACCTACTCCCAGCGCAGATCCCACCCGGTGGCCTATGGCCCGCGCTAGCCGGTATGGCTACAGGACTGGTCGCCCTCGCCGGCTTCGCCTTACCGCCACTGGCCGCACTCGGCCGTGTGCCGCCGTTGCGAGTCCTGCGCCGCGATCTGCTGCCGGTGCCGGCCAGCTCCTGGATGGTGTATGGCGCCGCTCTGCTGGCGCTGGGCCTGATCATGTGGCGCTTGAGCCTCGACCTGCAGCTGACTTTCGCCCTGCTCGGTGGCGGCTTGGTCACCGCACTGCTACTGGGTGGATTGCTGCTGCTCGGCCTGCAGAGCCTACGCCGCATGCTGGCCGGCGCTTCGCTGCCCTGGCGGCTGGGCCTGGGCCAATTGCTGCGTCACCCACTGGCTGCAGCCGGACAGTCGCTGGCTTTCGGCCTGATCATTCTGGCCATGGCGCTGATCGCCTTGCTGCGTGGCGAACTGCTCGACACCTGGCAGGATCAGCTGCCCGAAAATGCGCCTAACCACTTCGCCCTGAATATCCTGCCGGCAGACAAGGACGCCTTCGCCGCTCGCCTTAATGAAGTATCACAGCACCCCGCACCATTGTTCCCCGTGGTGCCCGGTCGACTGGTGATGATCAATGGCGAACCAGTACGACAGATCGTCAGCAAGGAATCCCAGGGCGAGCGCGCGATTCGCCGCGACCTGAGCCTGACATGGGCCGAGGATTTGCCAGCGGATAACAACTTGATCGCCGGTAACTGGTGGACAGATGCCAATACCAGCGAATTGCCGGGCGTATCGGTGGAGTCCGAACTGGCCGAAAGCCTGCAACTGAAACTCGGCGACCGCTTGAGCTTCAGCGTCGGCGGCCTTAACCGAGATGCGGTGGTCAGCAGCCTACGTGAAGTGGACTGGAATAACTTCCAGCCCAACTTCTATATGATCTTCCAGCCCGGCACCCTGCAGGATCTACCGGTCACCTACTTGACCAGCTTCTACCTGCCGCCGCAGTACGAAAAGCAACTGGTTGAGCTGTCGCGTGCCTTCCCGGCCGTGACCTTGCTGCAGGTCGAGGCGCTGCTGGAACAACTGCGCAGCATCCTCGCCCAGGTCACCCTGGCCATCGAGTTTGTCCTGCTGTTCGTGCTGGCGGCCGGCCTTGCTGTGCTGTTCGCCGGGCTGCAAGCCACCCTAGATGAACGCATTCGCCAGGGCGCTCTGCTGCGCGCGCTGGGCGCCGAACGCAAACTGTTGATCAAGGCGCGCCGTGCCGAGTTCGGCCTGCTTGGCGCATCCAGCGGCCTGCTGGCGGCCTTTGGTTGTGAGCTGATCAGCTTTCTGCTCTATCGATTTGCCTTCGACCTCACCTGGCAGCCGCATCCCTGGCTACTGCTGCTGCCGTTGATCGGTGCGTTGCTGGTCGGTACGGCAGGCGTTCTTGGCACGCGCCGCGCCTTGAATATCAGCCCGCTGACGGTGCTGCGCGAGGGCTGATAGACTCGCGCACCACTCCCAACAAGCTGAACTATGAGTCGCTACCGCCCACCCCGCTCTGCCGGCACTCCCCTGATCACCCCCGAGGGCGAGGCACGCATGCGTGCCGAGTTGCATGAACTGTGGCATGTACGCCGCCCTCAGGTTACCCAGTCGGTCAGTGAAGCTGCCGCCCAGGGCGACCGTTCAGAGAATGCCGAATACACCTACGGCAAGAAGATGCTGCGCGAGATCGACAGCCGTGTACGTTTCCTGACCAAGCGCCTGGAAAACCTCAAGGTGGTCAGCGCCCGCCCCAGCGACCCGGACAAAGTCTACTTCGGCGCCTGGGTTACTCTGGAAGATGAAGACGGCAGCGAGTCGCGCTACCGCATCATCGGCCCCGACGAGCTGGACTTAAAAAACAACCTGATCAGCATCGACTCCCCCCTGGCCCGCGCCCTTGTGGGCAAGAGCCTGGACGCCGAGGTGCGGGTACAGACGCCAACTGGCGAGAAGACCTGGTACATCGTTGCCATCGACTACCCGTGACCGAGCCCCACATGCCCACCCCAGAAGCCCCCACCCAGCACGCACACCTTGAATGGGATGAGCAGGGCCAACCGCTGTCCAGCCAGTTCGCTGATGTGTACTTTTCCAACGAGAATGCGCTGGCCGAAACCCGCTATGTGTTTCTCGCCAACAACCAGCTGCCGGAACGTTTTGCCGCGCTGACGGCTCATCAGCAACTGGTCATCGGCGAAACCGGCTTCGGCACCGGGCTGAACTTCCTCTGTGCCTGGCAGCTGTTCGAGCAACACGCCACGGCAACTGCGCGCCTGCACTTTGTCAGCGTGGAAAAATACCCGCTACACAAAGCCGACCTACAGCGTGCACTGACCTTATGGCCGGAGCTTGCGCCCTACGCCGAACAGCTGCTGGCGCAGTACGTGGCGCTGCACCCTGGCTTTCAGCGCCTGATTTTTGCTGACGGGCGTATCGTCCTGACCCTGCTGATCGGCGATGCCCTAGAGCTGCTCGGTCAACTGGACGCCCAGGTCGACGCCTGGTTTCTCGACGGTTTCGCCCCGGCGAAGAACCCGGATATGTGGACGCCGGAGCTATTTGCCGAGCTGGCCAGGCTGTCCCACGCCAGCACCACCCTGGGCACCTTTACCAGTACCGGTTATGTACGCCGCCGCCTGAACGAGGCTGGCTTCAAGATGAAGCGCGTACCGGGCCTGGGAAAAAAATGGGAAGTGCTAAAAGGCGGCTTTATCGGTACAGCTGAAACCGCCGAAAAGCCCTGGTTTGCCCGCCCACAGCAGCCGGTTGGCGAGCGCAGCGCACTGGTGATCGGCGCAGGGCTGGCCGGTTGTGCCACTGCCGCCAGCCTGGCCCAGCGCGGCTGGCAGGTCACCCTATTGGAGCGGCACGCCGCCATCGCCCAGGAAGCCTCGGGCAACCCGCAAGGCGTGCTGTACCTCAAGCTGTCCGCCCATCACACCGCTCTGTCACGCTTGATTGTCAGCGGCTACGGCCACACGCGTCGCGTGCTGGAGCACCTGCACAAGGGGCAGGACTGGGACAACTGCGGCGTGCTGCAACTGGCCTTTGATGCCAAGGAAGCGCAACGCCAGGCGCAGCTTGCTGCTGCCTTCCCCGCCGACCTACTGACAAACCTGGACAGAAGCGCCGCCGAAGCCAAAGCCGGCATAACCCTGCCCGCTGGCGGCCTTTTCTACCCCGAGACGGGCTGGGTGCATCCGCCGGCGCTGTGCGCACTGCTGAGCCAGCAGCCGAACATCCAGCTGCAACTGCATCAGGAGGCCTTGGAGCTGCGCCGTGAAGGCGATCAATGGCAGGCCTGGAATGGCGAGCAGCTGCTGGCTAGCGCCAGTGTCGTGGTGTTGGCCAGTGCTGCGGAGATCAAGGGGTTTACCCAAAGCGCAGGCTTACCGCTTAAACGCATTCGCGGGCAGATCACTCGCTTGCCTGCCACCGCAGCCAGTCGCGCATTGAACACCGTGGTATGCGCCGAGGGCTACGTCGCGCCGGCACGCCAGGATGAACACACCCTGGGGGCGAGCTTTGATTTCAACAGTGATGATCTGACGCTGAACAGCGCCGATCACGCAAGCAACCTGCAGTTATTGGACGAGATATCGCCCGAGCTTTGCGGCGCACTAAACGCGGCGGCACTCGATCCCGAACACCTGCAAGGCCGCGCCGCCTTTCGCTGTACCAGCCCGGACTACCTGCCGATTGTCGGCCCACTGGCTGACGCCACCGCCTTTGTCGAGGCCTATGCAGTACTCGGCAAGGATGCCCGGCAAGTGCCGAATACGCCCTGCCCCTGGCTCGACGGCTTGTATATCAACAGCGGGCATGGCTCACGGGGGCTGATCACCGCGCCACTGTCCGGTGAGCTGATTGCCGCCTGGCTGAATAACGAACCGCTGCCCGTGCCTGCCGATGTGGCCCAGGCCTGCCACCCCAATCGCTTCGCCTTGCGTGCACTGATCCGCAACAAGGCTTAACCCGGCGCGCCTGTCAGCAGGCGCGCACATGGGTCAACCGCGCAGACTGAAACGCCAGGCGCGGTGGATTTTCGGGTTACGGGCGAAATCCGGATCCAGGGTCGAGGCACTGATCTCTTCAACCTGATAACGCGCGGCCAAGCTCTGATCGAGCTCAAACTTGCGGAAGTTGTTGGAGAAATACAGCACCCCGTCCTTGGCCAGACGGGCCATGGCCAGGTCGAGCAGCTGTACGTGATCGCGCTGCACATCGAAGATGCCTTCCATTCGCTTGGAGTTGGAGAAGGTCGGCGGGTCAATAAAGATCAGCTCGTATTCGCCACGGTCTTCGGCCAACCAGGCCATCACGTCGCCCTGCTCCAGACGGTTTTTGTCCGAATAGCCATTGAGCGACAGGTTGCGCCGCGCCCAATCCAGGTAGGTTTTCGACAGATCGACACTGGTGGTGGTGCGTGCGCCGCCCTTGGCGGCATGCACAGTGGCGGTAGCCGTGTAGCAGAACAGATTGAGGAAACGCTTACCGGCAGCCTCTTGCTGAATACGCAAACGCAGCGGCCGGTGATCGAGGAACAGGCCGGTGTCCAGGTAATCGGTCAGGTTGACCAGCAGCTTCACGCCGCCCTCGCTGACCTCCAGAAACTGCCCCTGCGTGGCCTGCCGTTGATATTGCTTGGTGCCACTCTGGCGTTCGCGGCGTTTGATCACCACCTTGTTCTTGTCGACGCCCAGCGCTTGCGGAATCGCGGCGATGGCATCAAACATGCGCGCCTTGGCTTTCTCAGGATCAATCGACTTGGGCGCGGCATATTCCTGCACATGCACCCAATCGCCGTACAAATCCACCGCCATGGCGTATTCCGGCATGTCGGCATCGTACAGGCGGTAGCACTCAACGCCCTCCTTACGCGCCCACTTGCCCAATTGCTTGAGGTTTTTCTGCAGGCGGTTGGCAAACATCTGCCCGCCTTCGCTCAAGCGCGCCTGTTCAACCACAGGCGCCGGTGCTGGCGCAGGTTTGATCGGATTGCCGTTCTTGTTGTACTGACGCTCCAGCGGCGCAAGCGGTGCCTTATCGACCTCGGCCTGTTCGCGCTCGCGTTCACGCTGCTCAGGGGTACGGCGCTCGCCCGTGACGAACTGCTCGGGCTGCACTTTGATCAGCAGCAACTTGCACGGCAACGCGCCGTTCCAGAAGGCGTATTGCTTGTGGCTGCGAATGCCCATGCGCTTGCCCAGGTCCGGCGCGCCGGTAAACACCGCTGCTTCCCAGCCCATGCAGGCCTGACGCAAACGCTCGCCGAGGTTCTGGTAGAGGTACAGCAAACTGGCCTCATCACCCAGGCGCTCGCCATAGGGTGGGTTGCAGATCACCAGGCCTTTTTGGTTCTGATCCGGGCGCGGCTCGAAGGTCGCCACTTCCCCCTGATACACCTTGACCCAATCACCCATGCCGGCACGCTCGATGTTATTACGCGCCGGCTGAATCAGCCGTGGGTCGGCCTCATAACCGCGAATCCACAGCGGTGGTTTGGCCATGCCCGCTGCTGCGCGCTCTTCGGCCTCGGCATGGACTTTCTTCCACAAGGCGGGCACGTGGCCCAACCATTTGCTGAAGCCCCATTGCTCACGGGTCATGTTCGGTGCGATGTCGGCGGCGATCATCGCCGCCTCGACCAGGAAAGTACCCACGCCGCACATCGGGTCCGCCAGTGCACCACCTTCGGCAGCGATGCGTGGCCAGCCGGCACGGATCAATACGGCGGCAGCGAGGTTTTCCTTCAGCGGCGCGGCGCCCTGCTGGAGACGATAACCGCGCTGGTGCAGGCTATGGCCAGAGAGATCGAGGGAGAGAATCGCCTCGCCGCGATCCAGACGCAGGTGCACGCGCAGGTCCGGGTTGAGCTTGTCGACCGAAGGCCGTGTGCCGTCTTTCAGGCGCAGCTTGTCGACGATCGCATCTTTGACCTTCAGTGCGCCGAAATGAGTGTTATCGATGCCCGAGCCATTGCCACTGAACTCCACCGCCAGGCTGCCGCTGGATTCGAGGTGTTCGAACCAGTCCACTTCCAGTACGCCTTCATACAGGCTCTGAGCGTCTTGCACGCTGTAGCGCTTGAGCACCAACAGCACGCGGTTGGCCAAGCGCGACCATAAACACAAGCGATAGGCGGTTTCCATGTCGGCCATACCGCGAATGGCAGAGGTGTGCTCACGTGCGTCTTCAAGGCCGAGGCCGCTGGCTTCTTCAAGCAGCAGGCCTTCAAGGCCCTTGGGGCAAGTGAGGAAGAGTTCGTAACGATCCGACATGGGAGTTTCCAGTGCCTAAGGCAATCAACGGCGCGCAGACAAATCAGCACGGCCAAAATAAGTGACAAAGCGTCGCAACGCGACCCTTCGTCGGAATAAACAACAATCTCAATCGCTACACATTCGCGATAGCACAACACCAGCACACCCGACGCATACGCCCACAGCATAGGCGCTGCAGCGGAAAATCCAGGCGCTGGTCATGGCGGCTTATGGCCTGACCAGCAAAAAGGTTACGGCCTTATGACGAAACGGTCATTCACAGGCCCCCACGCATTCGTTAGAAATCTACTCAGGCCAGCACCGCAATGGTGCTTGCAAGGAGGCTCGCGACGCCGGCAGCGGACTCCGTAGGCAGACCATTTCTGCCTGACCTTGCTTCAAGGTCTAAGGGACATAACAGTCAACATTGAGGGCTTCACCCTATGAGAAGACTTAAGCGTGATCCGTTAGAAAGAGCTTTTTTGCGCGGCTATCAATATGGCATCAGTGGCAAATCCCGCGAACTCTGTCCATTTACCCTCCCCTCTGTCCGCCAAGCTTGGTTAAACGGCTGGCGCGAAGGGCGCGGTGACAACTGGGACGGCATGACCGGCACCGCCGGCATCCATCGACTCAACGAACTTCACGCTGTCGGCTGATTCAGGAACCTACCGACTCACCATGCGCGCTCCATCCGAGCGGCGGGCGCGAGCCCAGGGGCTCCTTTAGGGAGCCCTTTTTATTGCCTGCCATTCATGGGAGCAACCCTTAGGGCCGTCGCGAAGCGACGTTAAAAATGGCTCCACGCCATTGTTTATTGACCCCAGGTTTAGGCCTGAGGCTTTTGCGGCAGCGCCGCAATCGCATCGACCGCTTCGCGGATCAATGCCGGCCCCTTGTAGATAAAGCCTGAGTAAATCTGTACCAGGCTGGCACCTGCGGCGATCTTCTCAGCTGCATGCTTGCCTTCGGTAATCCCGCCCACGGCGATGATCGGCAAACGGCCTTTCAACTCAGTGGCCAATACTTGAACAATGTGCGTGCTCTTCTCACGCACCGGTGCACCGGACAATCCACCGGCCTCGTCGGCACACTCCAGGCCATGCACACCCTCGCGGCCCAGCGTAGTGTTGGTGGCAATCACCGCATCCATACCGGCTTCAACCAGCGCATTGGCCACCTCGATGGTTTCCTCATCACTCATGTCCGGCGCGATCTTGATCGCCAGCGGTACACGCTTGCCGTACTGGGCAGCCAGATCTTCCTGACGCTTACACAGGGCTTCGAGCAATTGTTTAAGTGAGTCACCAAACTGCAGGCTACGCAGCCCTGGGGTATTCGGCGAGCTGACGTTAACGGTGACGTAGCTGGCGTGTTGATAGACCTTGTCCAGGCACAGCAGATAGTCATCCACCGCGTTCTCGACTGGGGTATCGAAGTTCTTGCCGATATTAATGCCCAGCACGCCTTTGTATTTGGCTGCCTGCACACGGGCCAGCAGGTGATCGACGCCGTGGTTGTTAAAGCCCATGCGATTGATGATCGCCTCAGCCTCAGGCAAGCGAAACAGACGTGGCTTGGGGTTACCCGGCTGCGGACGCGGCGTTACGGTGCCAATTTCCACAAAACCGAAGCCCAATTGTGCAAAGCCATCAATGGCGTCGCCGTTCTTGTCCAAGCCAGCCGCCAAACCGACCGGATTGGGAAAGTCCAGTCCCATCACCTTAACCGGCAGCGCGGCTGGGCTCTTGGTCACCAAGCCGTTAAGCCCCAAACGACCACCGGCACCGATCAAGTCGATGGACAGTTCATGGGAGGTTTCGGGGGAAAGTTTGAACAGCAGCTCGCGGGCCAGGGTATACATGGGCAGGCTTAGCTCGATAAAGTTACAAAGGCCGCGATTATAGCCGCCTGCGTAGCTGATAGGCGAGGCACACGGCACTATCAGCCCAGATCAGCCCAGGCGGCGCAGACTGAGTAACTCACCGGACAAGCTGAACTCAAGTTCGAAGGAACCATAGACACCGTCATGGGTCAGAAAGGGGCGGAAATGGTGAGCCGGCACACTGACACTCCGCCCGTCGCGACTTTGCACTAATATCCGGTTGGCACGCCCTTGATAAACCACGCGCAAGCGCTCGGCCGATAACGCAATATCAAACACCAGACTGGGCATGGAGGCACCTTTGCAACTGACTGCAGCAATCTTGCCACACACCGTGCGCCTGCCCGGTAAAAAATGGCCGGCATCCCTTCTTGGTACCACCTGCGGCGTCCTGTCGGACCGTCACCCATGCTATATAAACCTTAAAATACCTGCCCAAACCGCCGATAAAGCCTGTGCAGCGCCTTGCAGCGTCTGCCAAACTGCTTACGGTGATTATGGAGTTTGTACCTGGCCATGAGTTTGTCTGAGCAGCCTTCTACCCTCAGCTCACGCCTTGGTGCTTTGGCGCAACGGCTAGGCCTTATTGGTCGCGGGCAACGCCAGATACTTGAACGTGCCAGCCACCTACGCCTCCCCTTTAGCCCCCTGCCTGTCCCACGCCAAAACATCTGCTGGCAAAACGCTCCGCAGCTGCATCGCCTGGTCGATCTGCCCCGCAGTGCGTTGTCCGGACCGGTTCAGGAAGACAAGGCACAGGCTCACGCCATGCTCGTGCGCGTAGTAGAAGTCCATGAGCAGCCATTAAGCTCCTTCGATCTACGCCTGATTGATGGCCTCTCCACCTGCAGCCCACAACAAGCCGAGCAGCAGAGCTTCGAAACCTTTGCCGCCAGCGAGAGCTGTCGCCAAATTCGCATCATCAGCTACAAGGATTTCGTCAAAACCATCAGCCTCGCACTACCGCGTTTTTTAGCCGGTGAGTGCATCAGCCTGAGCCAGGCAAGCTGGCGCGGTGAGCGAGTGTTCTGGACTGGCGATCACCACAATGAGGCCTTCGCCTGTGCGATTGCCTATGCGCGGCGACGCGAGCTTGAGGTCAACTTGCCTGCGGTGATCAGTCATTACCACCTCAGCGAACAAGGCCTGAACAGCCTACAGCAGCGCTATCATGTACTGGCCATGCCCAATGCGGCCTGGAGTGACCCCGCCTTTATGGCCCTGCTGCTGGATAACGGCCTGCCTTATGCGCGCCTGTCACAACTTGGCGGTCCTGGGTCACCGGAGTTCCTTCTTCTTCCCAAACATTCAGCCGAAGCCACTGCCCTGGGGGAAGGCCTGCGTCTGGCCGGGGCACCCGACGTGGTGGGATATTTACAAAAACTGCACAGCTAGACCGAGCGTTACTCAAACACCCCTTAAACACATGGGATAAAAAACCGCCACCGGTCAGAGTGGCGGAGTCTTCATGAAGGTGTCAAATCTGTTCCAACACCCGACCTGGTTATCACGCTACTTTCAAAGCATTGTCATCGAGCATTCCACTGATAATGGCCGCGGTGTCTGCACTGCCGTAATACGCACTGCTGGATAGATCTACACCCTCAAGCACGATCGTCTGATCGACAGCCCCTCCATCACCAGCTTTATCCACACTGATTGTCGTGCTGCCACTGGCAAAACCAAAACTCAGGTAGCTGCTCAATGCACTGGCTCCGGGCTGATCTGGGAGTCCCGAAAGCAGGTCTGAAAGATCCAGCATGTCAGAACCGATACCGTTAATGTCGACCGAGAAACCAAACACCCGATCCACACCACCCTCCTCTCCAGCGCGCCATACATAAGCATCCTTGCCGGCGCCACCGGTCAGTGTGTCGTTGCCCAGACCTCCAATCAGAATGTCATCGTCGGCATCGCCCAGCAGATTGTCATTACCGGCCCCTCCGAGTAGCGCATCACTGCCTGCGCCGCCATAGAGCTGATCATCGCCAGCACCGCCTTCAAGAATATCGTTGTTGTCATTACCGTTGAGGATATCGTCTCCAGCGCCTCCTACCAGGTGATCATTGCCCGAACCACCACTGAGGGTATCGTTTCCAGCGCCGCCATAGACGATGTCGTTGCCGTTCAGCCCATTCAGGGTGTCATTGACATCCTCACCCCCAATGAAATCACTGCTGTTCGAAGCTGTTGCAGGGTAATTATGATCCGCCAGGTTAATAGTCAGTATCGCACTGGACGTGCTGCCATCAGCATCAACAATGCTGTAGGAAAAACTGTCCGATGCACCTGTGTGGTAGTCCTGCTGATGCTGTGTGTAGGTGTACTGGCCATTAGAGGCTATTTGCAGCGTGCCGTAGTCCCCAGCAATGCTTACCCCACCGACCACAACTGCAACACCGTCAACGGCAGTGACCTTGAGACCTGCATCGGCACCGGGTTGGTCATTGGCGAGTAGATTGCCACTCAGCATGGCTGCGACCCACATCAGTGCCGGTGCAGTAACGTTCACTGTTTGAGTACTAGGCTGGGTGTAACTGTAACTACTGTAAGAGAATCTACTGATATCAAGATCCGCACGGTTACTGGTGGAGTTATCGAACACTGTAAACCTTACGTAATAGGCTCCAGACTCGGTTATCCCGCCGATGGTTTTGTTCGCCACACTACCAGTCTGCCCCAGCAGCTCAGCAACAGGAGAAGAAGAACCGACTTTGAATACCTGAGCCTGCCAACGGTCGGCACTGTTGAAATCATTAACGGTGGCGTTAAAACGTATCTCAACTGGATGAGCCGTATCTGCAACGACAGTAAACCCTGACGAATCACTGGATTTCTGACCACCATTGGGTGTGTTGGAAATATCACCACCTGTCAGGGACTGAGACACTGGAGTAACACTCCAGCTGCCGTCTACCTCAAACACTGCCGAGTAGAGATCATTGCCAGTACCCACGGCCCAATGACCTTCGTTCAGACTGCGAACATCATTGACTGCAAGGGGAACACTGTCCGTTACATTGATAATCAGATCTGCACTGGAAGCATCACCATCGCTATCAGCAATCGTGTAGGTAATAACTTCCTGTACGCCTGAGACAACGTTACCTGGTGAGCTGTAATGATAAGAGCCTGTTTTATCGATGCTCAGCGTACCACCCAATGGGGTTTCGATAATCAGATCGCTGCCATTTGCCGGAACATTGAAAGTCACCATCGTGGTTGTGGAACCAACCACCAAGGTAGCGCCCTGCCCCTGATACTGGGCCAACAACGTCAGGTTTGCATTATCTACAGCAAAATTGATCTGGGTGAGCGTCACAGGCAAATCATTGCCTGGTAGGTCTTTCCCAGCCACGCTATCCACATCCAGAATCACGTTGCCATCAATTGTTCCGGGCACTGTCTCACCGAGCGCGGCAGAGAGTTCAGCCGGGTTCTGCACCAGTACAGCTTCCTCGCGAGCATTTGCGACTTCTTTGAGCTCATTCTCTGCATCGGAGCCGTCGGGGATTTGAATCCCGACGGCAATCACATCAATGCCATTACCATCGACAAAGCTCTGCCAGTCATCCGGCGCATCTGCACTGCTCGGGTTTGGCTCACCGTCAGACAGGAAGTAGACCTTGTGCTGGTAGCCCGCCAGGTACTCAGAGCCACCTGGGGTCATTTCATCCTCAATCTCACTGCGCGCCATATTCAGTGCAGCAGCGTAGTTAGTGCTGCCGCTGGCCCCCAGAGAACCATCGAGAATGGCCTGCTTGGCCGCAAGCAGATCATTGCCCTCATAGCGCAATGAGGCATTTTCGCTGAAGGCAATAAAGTTGATATTGAGCAGCCCCAGATCACCCAGTGCAGCATAGCTGTCAATCAAATTCACCAGCGCCTGTTTCGCTACCTGCAGCCGAGTTGTATTTTCCAGAGTACCGTCACCATCCAGATCGGCCTTAATGACGTCATCATCCATACTGCCTGAGCGGTCCAGAATCAGGGTGAGGCTGAATGGACGCAAACCACTTTCCTCAACACTGACGGTATTGTTCCGTGCCACCGGTGCACCATCCTCGATGCACACAGTCAGCTTGGCTTCAGAACTGCTGCCATCGGTATCTTTGACGCTATAGGTGAAAACCTCTTGGCTATCCCCTGCGACATTGGCGGGTGCACTGTAGGTATAAGTCCCGTCCCCCGCGACTTTGAGCAAGCCACCTTTAGGGGTGTCAATTAATCCAGTCGTGCCCCCCTCAACCTTGTAGGTGACCAGAAACTGTCCTGCGCCCAGATTGGCCACGCTATCGGCATCATTACCGCTACCATCCTGGTAAGCCGACGCGTCAGCAACAATGAAGCTGATATGTGTCACCGTAACCGGGCCGTCAGCTCCTGGTAGATCAGCGCCTGCCACAGCGTCCACATCGGTGATCAGGTTACCCGTAACCGGATCAGGCACAGTGGCATCGAGAGCGGCAGATAATTCATCTGGATTCTGCACCAGCACGGCCTCTTCAGTGCCATTGGCGACCTCTTTGAGTTCTCCTTCCGCATCAGAGCCGTCAGGGATTTGAATACCCACAGCAATGACGTCAATGCCATTACTGTCGACGAAGGGTTTCCAACTGGCCGGGGCATCGTTACTGCTTGGGTACGGCTCACCGTCAGAGAGGAAGTAGACCTTGTGCTGATAACCGGGGAGGTATTCGCCACCGGGGCTCAGTTCATCTTCAAGATCACTTTTCGCCAGGTTCAGTGCAGCTTCGTAATTAGTCGTGCCATTGGGGCTCAGACCGGGATCAAGGATCGCCGCTTTGGCAGCCGCCGCATTGCTTCCTTCATAAAGCATGCTGGCGTTGCTACTGAAACCAATGAGATTGAAGTTAACGGGTACACCCAGCGACACATAGCTATCAATCAAATTGACCAATGCCTGCTTCGCGACTTGCAACCTGGAAACCGTATCAAGGTCACCATCACCGTCAATATCGGCCTCTACCAAGGAAGACATACTGCTGGATCGATCGATAATCAGGGTGACACTGAACGGTGGCAACCCCGTTTCTGGAACGCAGATCGAATTATCCTTAGCGATCGGTACGTCATCGACAATGTCGATAGTTAGCTTGGCCGGCGCAGAGGTTTCTGATGCGTCACGGGTGGTCAACGTAAACTCATCCTGCTCAGGGCCAGGTACATTCTCGGTGCGCTCCGTCAACTCATAACGGTATTGCGCAACACCTGTCTCCGTGTCGTAAGCCGTTATAGTCAGAGTGCCGTGATTCCCAATTATTGGGTTGTTAGTGCCCAGAGCGCCGATCAGGATTTCCTGTCCATTTATGGTTACCGCCAGGATCTCACTCAGGCCATCGGGGTCAGAGACCTTGAATGTACCCACAGCAAACTCACTGCTACTCAATGCTTCAGTTCCGCTGCCATCAAGCCCCGCTTCGAAGACTTGGTTACTCACCGGATCAACACTAATTTCTGGAGCACTGTTATTACCCACAATAGTGATGGTCAGCTTGGCGGTAGAAATATCCCCGTCCGCATCACGCATGCTGTACTTCAGACTCTGGGCGATGGTCTGACCATCAAGCAGGTTGATGACATCCGTATCGCTGTTGTCCAGAACAAAGCTATAGCCACCACTGGCATGGTTAAGCACCAGAGTTCCGTAGCGGGCCAATTCGGCTATCGCTGCGCCATTGGCAGCATTATCCCAGGCCACAAAAACCTTGCCGCCATCATTACCAGCAGCATCATTGTCCAGAACGCTCCCAGAGACTTGGCTAGCCGCCGCACTGCCTTCCACCAGCTCGGTTGGATTGTCATCAACGGCCAATGGCCCATCATCCCTGAAGCTGACGACCTTGCCGATGTCGAGGTTAGCGCTGCGGGTATCTCCATCGCCGTCAGTAACAGTGGCTTTCAGGCTGACATACCCTGCGCCAAGGAATTTGGCTTCATTCGCATCACCGGTGGGGTGCATTACCGCGCGCACTTGATTCAAGGTGACAGTGCCGCCAGCATCCACCGAAAGGGTAAACACCAGTTCACCATTTGTGCCCGCGCGCCCTTCTATTACGCCAGCAGGATTGACACCGAGCACGACAGGCTTGTTAGTGAGCGTGTCAACCAGACCGGTGGTAGTGGTTTGTACGGTCAGCTCATAATCGACTTTCTTCAGGCCATCGGCGCCAGCCTGAACATTGAATACACCGTTGAAATTGGCCTTGGCATCAACATCGAAATTCGATTCGTCAACCTGCAACGATGAACCCCAGGTAACACTGGTGCTGACATCGTTGTAGTCGTAGTCAGACGTTTCAGTCTTGTCTTCCCAGTTCTGATTCCCTGCGTTGCTGGTGTCTTGCAGGTGTGAACCGCCAGGATTGAGCCCAGCTGCGCTGAACAGCACATTGGCACCATCTGCGCCGGTCAGCGGGTTCCCACCTAGCATCGCGGTCCATTTGCCTTCAATCAGTTTGAAGGTCAGGTCAGTATTATTAGCCAAGCCTGGGTTGACCCCACCATTTGGGATGATGAAGAAGCCAACACTGTTGGGGTCCAAACCATTCAGGCTGGCGGTATCGCCTGCCTCTTGATCGTGCACATTTGCCCAGATCACTTTGCCGCTGATGGGGGAACCATCAGGGCCTTTTATGTAATACCCGTAACTATTGGCGTAACCCGCATCCGTGCCATAGAAAGTGACATAGGAGCCCGTATCAATGTTGCCGGCCTGGATGGTGGGGGTGTCATCATCAATCGTGACGACCAGAGAACCATCAACATGGTCATCGTCACCGTCAGTTACCCTGTAGCCAATATTAAGGGTTATGTTGTCTTCAGTATCCGCAACAGGGTGCATCAACGGTTTCAACAGATTGACGGTATAAGCCCCCGTAGCCGGATTGGTCAGCGTTACGTTAACCAGAAGCCCGCGAACACTGCTGATACTCAGCGTGTTTGTGGCTGCATGCCAGGTTGAGGTAACAGCTTCACTGCCCAGACTAAGTGGCCCGCTGAGCACAATGCTCTTGAGTCCATCAGCCCCTGCACTGTAACCCAGAGAACCGCTGATACTGGTCAAGGCTTCCGCAACATCAGCGTCACCGCCATTGATGCCACCCGGCAAGCCTTCATCGTCCAGGGGTTTGGCCGCAGTGACATGACTGGCCGTTGGCGTGTCGTCATCCACGTCGATCTGCAACATACCGTTAGCGTAATCACCGTCCTTGTCGGTAACGCGGTAGTTCAAGGTAAAGCCGATATTGTTCTCGTTGTTACCAGCCTCATGGCGAATGGCTGCTAACTGGATAACCCGGTATTCGCCCGTGATGATATCCAACTCGATACGCAGTACATCGGTGCTGCCCTGCTTGATCAAGAGGTCGTCACCATCCTTCACATAGCTGAAACCAGCTGGGGCTGTTCCACTTTCAAGCAACTGCACACTGCCCGCGCGATCTGCTCCAAAATCATGCCCGAGAATGCCCTGCAAGGGCGAAACGCCATCGTCGCCAGTGCCGCCAGGCAACCCAGCCGGGAGATCATCGTCATCCAATTGCACAAGGCTGTTTGGCGTCGAACGCGGACCATCATCGCGGAAACTGATCACTGCCCCCAGGTCGATGCTGGCATTGGCAGAGTCTCCGTCCTTATCTAAAACTGTGGCGGTGAGTGAGATATGACCTAAGCCAAGGAACCTGGCCTCATCAGGATCTACTGTGTTGTGGAAAATTGCGCGCTGTTGGTCGAGGGTGACTTTACCCGCGGTATCAACGCTGAGTTTGAATACCAGCTCACCGCTACCCGCCGTGCGCCCTTCAAGTACACCAGACTCATTGACACTCAACATCACGGCTTGATTGGTAAGGGTATCGACCAGCCCACTGTCACTGTCGTTGACATCGAATTGGTAGCTCAGGCGTTGCAGCCCATCCGCTCCGGGCTGCACATTGAAGACGCCGCTAAAATTGGCACTGACATCAATATCCAGGCGTGTTTCATCAACCTGCAGCTGCAAGCCACTGCCCCAAGTGACATTTGTGCTGACGTCGTTGTAGTCATAATCAGAGCCAGTGGTCACATCCTCCCAGTTCTGATTGCCAACGCCGCTGTTGTCCTGCAGGTGTGAGCCACCTGGATTGAGGGCGGCATCACTGAACAAGACATTGGCCCCCAAATCACCGGTCAACGCCGTTGAGCCAAGGAACGCTGTCCATTTACCCGCCACCTGCTGGAACGTCAGTTCAGCACCATTGATCAAGCCGCTATTGGCGCCGCCATTGGGGATGATGAAGAAGCCGACTTGGGCCGGGTTGAGTCCAGCCAGGCTAGAGGTATCGCCATCGACCTGATCCTGCACATTGGCCCAGATTACTTTCCCAGTCTGTGGCGTGCCATCGGCGCCCTTGATGTAGTAGCCATAACTATTGGCATAGCTGGCATCAGTGCCGTGATACGTCACAAACGAATCGGTAGAAAGGTTGCCTGCCTGAATGGTCGGCGTGTCATCGTCGATACTAACTACCAGTGAACCGGTCGCTGTGTCGTTATCACCGTCCGTCACCTTGTAGCCAATATTCAGGGTGATATTGTCCTCAGTGCCACTTGCGGGGTGCATCAACGGTTTCAACAGGTTGATGGTGTAGGCACCGGTAGCGGGGTTGGTCAATACAACGGTCACCAGCGAGCCACGTGAGCTGCTAATGGTTAGCGTATGACTCACGGCATCCCAGCTGGAAGAAACCGTTTCAGTGCCCAGCGTTGCCGGCCCACTGAGAGCAAGTGACTTCAAGCCATCAGCCCCTGCTGCAAACACCAGATTACCGCTGGTGCTCGTAGCGGCTCCTAGGGTGTCTGCCGGGCCACCATTGATCCCACCAAGCAGGCCTTCGTCATCCAGCACAAGCGCAGCCGTGGTTTGACCGGCGCTTGGGGCGTCATCCTCGAAGCGAATCACATGGCCGATATCGACTTTGTCCACCGCGACATCACCATCACCATCAGTAATGGTCAATACGGCCTTGATCTTGCCGCTGAGTGTCCGGGCTTCATCAGCACTGCCGCTATCAAGGTGCTGAATGGAAATGTACTGCGCCACACTCAACTTGCCGTCACTGCCAATTGCAACGGCAAAGGCAGCTTTTCCGTTCTCGCTGCCACCATCCACTCGGCCGACGACAAGTGAGCCTTCAACACTCAAGCGAATGGTAAAACCGTCAGTCGTCTTCAGACCGGAATCTTGCCCATTACTCCCCTGCAGAGCCAGGCTAAGCACGGACGTCGCACCTTCCTCGTCCTGGCCGACAGAACTCCCTGCCGTACTCACCACTGAAGTGGCGCTTTGCGCATAACCGGTTGTACCGAGATCAGTGCCCGGATGCATTACACCACTGAACAAGGCAGACAGATCCGCCACGTCGTTATCATCTGCATCCCCCACAATTGAGGGAGTCAGCACTGCATTCTGCAGGCCTGCTGACTCGTCATGGGTCACAGACGCATTCCGTACCAGGCTGATGCAAGCGGTGGGGCCGTCATCCTCAAAACGGATCACGCTGCCAATATCAACTGTATCGACCGCTACATCATCGTCGCCATCGGTCACTGTAACCACGGCGAGAATCTTGCCAGCTAGTGTTTCGGCATCGTCATAGTTGCTACCACCGAGCGAATGCCGCAGCGACACATACTGAGCCAGACTCAATGAACCGTCTGCGCCAATGGCTATCGCAAACGCAGCCTTGCCAGTATCGCCGCCACCAACAATACGCCCAACGATCAAGGCACCCTCTAGATGCAGCGTAATGGTGTGGCCGTCAGTGGTTTTCAGGCCAGAGTCTGTTCCATTGCCATTTTTGACCAGCAAGCTGAGCTGGGTGGTAGCCCCCTCTTCGTCCTCGCCATAGCTGCTGCCCTGGGTCGTCACTACAGGCGTCGTGCTTTTGGCATAACCGGCGGGGGTGATATCAGTGCCTTTATTGGCCACACCGTTAAACGCTGACAGGAACGCCACATCATCATCGCCGATATCACCGGGCGTCCAGGTCGTCCAGAAGTTCTGCAATCCAGCCGTTTCATCGTGGGTGACGTCGACCCACGGGCCTTTGAGATTAATGTTCGCGCTGGGGCCATCATCCTCGAAACGAATAGCGCTACCGATCTGGACCTTGTCGATCGCAACATCGCCATCACCATCGGTCACCGTCAGTACTGCCTGCACTTTGCCTGCGAGACTTACCGCTTCGTCATAGCTACTGCCACCGGTAGGATGCTGCAGCGAGACATATTGCGCCACGCTGATCGTTCCATCCGCGCTGATGGCAACAGCAAAGGCTGCCTTGCCATTATCTGGCCCACCCACAATACGACCGACAACCAGGTCGTTTTCCATGTACAGCTTGATGGTGAAACCCGCAGTGGTTGTACGCCCAGAATCAACCCCATTACCCCCAACAATCGCCAGGCTGAGTTTTGAAGTAGCACCTTCCTGATCCTGGCCATAGCTGCTGCCAGCGGTACTTACCAAAGGACCATTGCTTTGCGCATAACCTTTAGGGGAAAGATCACCACCTCTATTGACCACACTATTGAACAGGCCGGATACGCCATTACTGTCATGGTCATTGGCATCCTCAGGAGCAGCAGGTGTTGCGCTGGCATTCTGCAGCGCAGGCGATTCGTCATGTACAACGATCGCCCCCTGAATCAGTTTGACGCTAGCAAGCGGGCCATCGTCCTCAAAACCGATCACATGGCCAATACTGACCTTATCCACTGCCACGTCACCATCGCCGTCGGTGACAGTCACGACTGCTTTGATCTTGCCAATCAGATTCACGGCTTCGTCATAACTGCTGCCACCAGCCGGGTGCTTCAGTGACATGTACTGGGCCACACTGATCGAACCATCGCCACCAATGGCCACCGCGAAGGCTGCTGGCCCAACAGCGTCGCCACTGGCAACACGCCCCACGATCAACGCACCCTCAAGGTAGAGGTTGATCGGTTTGCCATCGGTGGTTCTGAGGCCCGAGTCACTGCCTTGGGCACCGCTCAGTTCCAGACTGAGCACAGTACTGCCCTTGCCATCCGCGCCATAACTGCTGCCGAAAGTACCGACAATTGGCGTCAGACTCCGGGCAAAACCAGCAGGATCAATGTCAGAGCCTTTATTGCTCACACCATCGAAAACAGAAGCTGAGCTGACATCATTGTCCCAGTCTCCCGGCTTCCACCAGGAAGTGAAGAAGTTCTGCTGCCCCGCACTTTCATCATGTACGACCTGTGCCCATGGACCTTTCAAATGGATGCATGCCTGCGGGCCATCGTCTTCAAAACTGAATGCCCCGGCAGCACCAAGGTCGATCGATGCGCTGTCGCTGTCGCCGTCACCATCGGTCACGGTCTGCGTCAGCAGCAGTGCATTTTCAGCCAACTTCAGCACTTCGCTGTCATCAGCATCCGTGGTGTTGTCATGCCAGATGTTATCCAGCAGACCCAAGGTCACAGCACCGCTGACTGGGTCGATAGTCAGGGTAAAGTAATCCACACCACCGGCACTGCCAGTGATGATATTGCCGAGTTGATTCAGAACAATGGGCTCGCCCTTGCCTTGCGGAGCATCCGCATTGACCGCAAACAGCCCGCTCGGCACATCCTCCCCGCTCAGCTCCAGGCTGTACACCGTGCCGGCATTGCCTGCGGCAGCACCATCAGCGCCGAACACACTGGAAAACTGCGACTGCACTATCTCGCTACTCAGGACAGCAGAAGCATTGCCATCGGAATAGACGCCACCTAGAACCGCCAGACTTTCATCCACCGGTTTAGCGACTAGCTGACGAGACTCTTCACTGAGTTGAGCCAATGGGCCATCGTCTTCAAAGCTGAATGCCCCGGCAGCGCCAAGGTCAATCGACGCGCTGTCGCTGTCGCCGTCACCATCGGTCACGGTCTGCGTCAGCAGCAGGACATCTTCCGCCAACCTCAGCACTTCGCGGTCATCGGCATCCGTGGTGCTGTCATGCCAGATGTTATCCAGCAGATCCAAGGTCACAGCACCGCTGACTGGGTCGATAGTCAGGGTAAAGTAATCCACACCACCGGCACTGCCAGTGATGACATTGCCGAGTTGATTCAGAACGATGGACTCGCCCTTGCCTTGCGGAGCATCCGCATTGACGGCAAACAGCCCACTCGGCACACCCTCCCCACTCAGTTCCAGGCTGTACACCGTGCCGGCATCGCCTGCGGCAGCACCATCGGCACCGAACACACTGGAAAACTGCAACTGCACAACAGCCGCGCTCAAGACCGCCGAGGCCACACCATCGCCCAAGGCACCGCCCAGGGTCTCCAGACTTTCGTCCACCAGGACAGAGGGCAACTCGCCAGCTTGCTCACTGACGGAAGCCACTGGTCCGTCATCATTAATGAGAACATCGATAAAGGCCGTTGGAGATACATCACCATCCAGATCAAACACGCGCACAGCAAAACGATCAGTGACCTGATCATCAGCGCCTGTAGCATTGGGATTGGTGTGATCGAACGTGTTGCCGGTCAGCGTATATGTCCAATTACCGGTTGCATCAACACTCAACGTGCCGTACTGGCCCTGTAAAACACCACCAACGGTGACATCTATCCAGTTGCCATCAACGTCTTGAACCTGCAAAGCAGAAACGCCATCAGGCGAAGTGATGAGAATGCTGCCATTGGCCTGCTCAGCATTGCTTGCTGAGTTGCTCCCATTTTCCAGTCCCTCTTCATCCACCACCACCGGTCCTGCAAAAACAGTCCCGCCCACATCCTCGTACTGCACATCAACGGCTGGGCTGAAATCTGGCGCTTCATCAACATCAACAGGATCGGGGTCTGGGAACTCCGGTCCGTTATCCAAACCTTCGGTCGCAAAACCGATGATCGGATCCAAGGCTCCACCCGTTTCCCCCAGCAACACAAAAGAATGGCCACCGCCTGCGCCACCGGCACCACCTGCACCACCAGCGCCTGGACCAGCCGCAGTGGCTTCACCTTCCAGCGTAGGGTCTACGCCAGCCTCAATAGCGGCCTGCAGCTGCTCCACATCGGTCAATTCCCCATCGTTCGGGGTCGCCGGTGTCGAATCCGCATCAGAATTTGCCGGATTGCCACCTGCAGATACCATCTGCTCGATGAGGTTCAGACTGCTGTCACGCCCCAGCGTTAATTGCTGTCCATTGCTCATGGCAACCGCAATAGATCCAGCGACTCCAGTAACGATCTGCTCCCCTGCAAATACTCGATCACCATCACTGAGTGGCCGACGCGTTCCATCGCCAGCTACTGCATAGACTTCGCCGATAACCTGGCTGACGACACCAATCAAAGTAGCCATGATTCCATCCTCACTACAGCTGTCGACCACCGTCGACACGTATGCCAAAAAAGGCCGGAATACCTTTCAAGGAGAGAACAAAACCACTGGCCGATCACAACGACGTAAAACTTAAAAACTCTAACGACAAAAAAATGTCACCCCAACCCGCGCCGTTTACCGCACCAGCAAGATCCCGCCCCTTTGTGTATCTGACCGCTTGTTTTAGCCGCGTAAACCCACGAAAAGCACGAAGTACACGGCTTCTGATTGAAAACAATGTGCTGGTTTTCGCAGTCTGCATAAGATTTTTTTCTCATATGCGTAGTAGCAATTTTTTCTTAGCTACGCTGAAAAGTGTTCTTAGCTATGAGGTTACAAACTCAGAACAAAACATCAGGGAAAAGAGCCATTTTTTTGGCGACTGGATTGATACTTTAATAAAGGAGAGTTACCAGATGCGCTCACTCAACCCTCTATGGAGCAGTATTGTGTTGGCCATGGCCTGTACACAGGCACAAGGCATAACGTTATCGGAAGCGATCCAAAGTACGCTGGACAACCACCCAGAAATTCATGCAGGCGTCAACAGCCGTCTTTCATCAGATGAAGAAGTCAAGATTGCCAAAGGCGGCTACCTCCCGACTGTTGACTTGTTGGTGGGCTATGGCCGTGAACATACCGACAGTCCCAGCACGCGAGCCTTGGGTAATCACAACACTGAAACACTGAACTACGGCACGTCGGAGTTACGCCTGCGGCAAATGCTGTTTGATGGGTTCAACACCCCCAATGAAGTTGAACGCACCAAAGCCGTGGTCAACTCTCGGGCTTACCGCCTGCTGGGTACATCTGAAAGTCTGGCATTGCGTACTGTTGAGGTGTATCTAGACCTGCTGATGCGCCGCGAAATGGTCGAGCTGGCCCGCAATAACCTGCAGGCTCACCAACGCATTAATGATCAGATCAGCCTGCGTAGTCAGCAGGGTGTAGGCAGTACGGCTGATCTCGATCAGTCTGAAGCGCGCCTGGCCCTGGCAGAAAACAATCTCTATACCGAAAAGGTCAACCTGGCCGATGCCGAAGCCAATTTCTTCAGCGCCGTTGGTCGTATGCCAGATGAACTGGATTCGCCCGCCTCACTGAAAGGCTCACTGCCAGCCACGCTTTCCGATGCGCGCCAAACGGTGATCGAGAACAACCCTTTCCTCAAGTCGGCACAAGCTGACGTGCACGCCGCTGAGAAGCAATATGAAGTCGCCAAATCCACCTTTTACCCACGCGTAGATCTCGAACTGGCCACCAATGCCGATAATGACACTCAAGGTGATGAGGGGCACACCAAGGGTTGGCGGGCCGCGGTGGTGATGAATTACAACTTGTTCAACGGTATGCGCGACAAAGCACGCCTGCAGTCAACCGCGCACCAGATCAATGAATCGATGGATATCCGCAACAACGCCCTGCGTGTACTCAACGAAAACCTTTCCCTGGCTTGGAACGCCATGGAGAACGCCCAGCTGCAAACCCCGAAAGCCCGCGATTATGCGGATTACACCCAACGCGTCCGCGAAGCTTATCAACAGCAGTTCAGTCTCGGTCAACGTACCCTGCTCGACCTGCTCGACAGTGAGAACGAGCTGTTCACTGCCAACCGTCGCTACACCGAAGTGCGTTTTCTCGAAGAGTTTTCCATGTACCGCGTAACCACTGCGATGGGGGATCTGTTGCGGCAGCAACAAGTAGTCGTACCGGTAGAAGCAGTAGCCCTCACCGAAGTGAAAAGTGAGGCGCGTCTGCCGGACATGAAGTAGAACCGGCATAAGGAGTAGTAGACCTTGACCACCATGGAACGGCCAGGGCCAGCCAGCGATCCACGCCTCAACCACGATGACCCGCTGCTAGATGGCTTGTTGATTCTTTGCAAACTCCACGGTTGTTCAGCCAGCCGTGGCAGCCTGAGTGCTGGCCTGCCATTACCTGAGCAGCGCCTGACTGCCGATCTACTGCCACGAGCTGCAGCAAGAGCGGGATTGCAGGGACGCCTTCTGCAACGCGACCTGACAAGCATCTCGACCCTCAACCTGCCGGTATTACTGTTATTAAAAAACGGTCGCAGTGCCGTTTTGCGACAG
The DNA here is from genome assembly GCF_026625725.1 of Pseudomonas sp. SL4(2022). Taxonomy (NCBI): domain Bacteria; kingdom Pseudomonadati; phylum Pseudomonadota; class Gammaproteobacteria; order Pseudomonadales; family Pseudomonadaceae; genus Pseudomonas; species Pseudomonas sp. SL4(2022). Next base: position 3,707,491 of record NZ_CP113060.1, on the reverse strand, counting down.
TGGGGGCCTAATAATCAAGCGCAGATTTTACCGTGCGAAGCTGATGGCGGCGAACAGTGGGTCAGCCTCGAACAGCTTAAAGCGGAATACAGCGGTAAAGCGTTTTTCGCCCGTCCACGGCATGAACTGGAAGAAACACGAAACCCATTGGTGCCGCGAATTGAAGCCTGGTTTCGTGACACCCTCAAGTTGTCACGCTGGCTGTACACCGACGCCATTCTCGCCAGCCTGCTGATCAACCTGCTTGGCCTCATGGTGCCGCTTTTTGTCATGCAGACCTACGACCGTGTCGTACCCAATCAGGCAACCTCGACGCTGTGGGTTTTAAGTATCGGTTTGCTGATCGGAATGGGCTTTGAACTACTGCTGAAAGTCCTACGTTCGCACCTGCTCGATACGGCCGGCAAAAAAACCGATGTCGTACTCTCGGCAACACTCTTCGAGCGAATAACCGGCATGTCCATGAAGGCCCGGCCGGCGACCATTGGTGGTTTTGCGCAGAGTATTCATGACTTCCAGGGATTACGAGAGTTTCTTACCGCCGTAACCCTGACCAGCCTGATCGACCTGCCGTTCTCGATTTTGATGATTGTGGTGATCTGGCTTATTGGCGGCTGGTTGGTTGCCATCCCCTTGCTGGCTTTCCCAATTACAGCCTTGTTTGCCTTCATCATTCAGGCCCGAATGCGCGATACGGTTGAGAAAAGCCTGCAATTGGCCTCACAACGCCAGGCACTGCTGATTGAAACACTTGGCGGCTTGGAAACACTCAAAGCCTGCAGCGCGGAAAGTGAGCGCCAACACCAATGGGAGAAAACCCACGGCGCACTCACCCGTCTGGATGTACATGCCCGCTCTCTGGCCGCCATAGCCACCAACGGTACCCTGTTTCTGCAACAGTTTGCCGGTATGGCCACCATCATCTGCGGGGTGTACATCATTATTGCCGGCAACCTCAGCGTAGGCGCTCTGGTCGCCTGCTATATGCTGGGAAGCCGTATTCTTGCGCCCTTGGGGCAGATTGCCGGACTTATTACCCGCTATCAGCAAGCGCGCCTGACCATGACCAGCACCGACGCGCTGATGGCCTTACCCCAGGAACGTCAGTCGAAACAGCGCCCATTGGATCGTACCCAATTACACGGTGCCCTCGATGTACGTGACGTGACCTTCAACTACCCTGGGCAAAGCACCCCAGCCCTGGCCGGCGTAAGCCTGCGTATGACAGCTGGCGAGCGGATTGGCATCATCGGCCGCAGCGGCTCTGGCAAGAGCACGCTTGCCCGCCTGGTAATGGCCTTCTACAGCCCGGACAAAGGGCAGATTCTGCTCGACAACCTCGACCTGCGTCAGCTTGATGTAGCCGATCTGCGCCACCAGATTGGTTATGTCGCTCACGATTTGCCATTGCTCGCTGGAAGCCTGCGCGACAACCTGACGCTAGGTGCCCGCTACGTCAGTGATGCGCGCATGCTTGAAGTGGCCGAGTTAACCGGTGTCGTTGACTTGGCGCGGCAACACCCACAAGGCTTTGACCGCCCGGTGGGTGAACGCGGTCAATTGCTTTCTGGCGGCCAACGGCAAGCCGTACTGATGGCCCGTGCGTTGCTACTCGATCCTCCCATCCTGTTGCTCGATGAACCCACCAGTGCAATGGACAATACCAGCGAAGAAATTCTGCGTAACCGCCTGCAAACCTTCGCTCAGGGCAAGACCATGCTGCTCATTACCCACCGCGCTTCCATGCTCAGCCTGGTTGATCGCCTGGTGGTACTGGATAACGGCCACATTGTTGCGGACGGCCCGAAAGAAGCAGTGATTGAGGCGCTACGCAAAGGTCGAGTAGGCCCAGCAGCGGTATAGGAACAGCCATGTCCACACGCCACTCGATTCGCGATTACTTTGCCAGCATGCATCAGCGCAAGCAGGATACCGAGTTCATGCCAGAGGTCGACGGGGCCATTCTCGAAGACTCACCTTGGTTCACCCGAATCACCGTCTGGGTGGTCAGTACCTGCCTGTTAGCGGCATTGGCTTGGGCCCATTTCGCCATTTTGGAAGAAGTCACTACCGGTGAAGGTAAAGCTATTCCTTCTAGCAAGATCCAGGTCATCCAGAATCTTGAAGGCGGCATTGTCAGTGAAATTTTCGTGCGCGAAGGCCAAGTGGTGGAAAAAGGTGCTGTGCTGTTGCGCCTGGATGACACACGCTTCCTCTCCAACCGTGGTGAGACCGAAGCCGACCGACTGGCCCTGGTCGCCAGGGTCGAACGCCTGACGGCTGAGGCTGAAGGCCGACCACTCAATATGCCCACCGATATCCTGAACCAGGCACCGCAGCTGGCCGAGGATGAATTGGCGCTTTACCAGTCGCGGCAAAATCGGCTGCAAAGCGAGCAACGCACCCTCGGCGAACAACTGCGACAGAAGACTCAGGAACTGGCCGAGTTTCGTGCCAAATCCCAGCAGTACCGTTCCAGCATGGGCCTTTTGCAGCAGGAACTGGACATGTCGCAACCATTGGTAGCTACCGGTGCCATTTCGCAGGTAGAAATTCTCCGCTTGCGCCGTAGCCTCGTGGAAATACGCGGCTCACTAGACGCGACCAACCTGGCCATTCCCAGAGCCGAATCGGCGATGGATGAGATCAAGAGCAAGATCGAGGAGTCAGAGCTGAGCTTCCGCTCGGAAGCCTTCAAAGAGCTCAACGAAATCCGCACGGAACTGCAAAAAATTACCGCCACCAGCCTAGCCATCGATGACCGGGTCAGCCGCACGACAGTAGTTTCACCCGTACGTGGCATCATCAAGCAGCTCAAGGTCAACACCATTGGCGGCGTTGTCCAGCCCGGTAGTGACATGCTGGAGATTGTCCCGCTGGATGACAGCCTGCTGATTGAAGCCAAGGTACGGCCACAGGATGTAGCCTTTCTGCACCCGGGCCAAAAGGCCATGGTTAAGTTCACCGCCTATGACTACACCATCTATGGCGGACTCAAGGCCAACCTTGAACTGATCAGCGCCGATACCATCACCGACGAAGAAGGCAACAGTTTCTACCTGATCCAGGTGCGCACCAATAAGAGCCATTTGGGCAGCGAGGAGCGTCCACTGCTAATCATCCCCGGCATGGTCGCTACCGTGGACATCATCACCGGAGAGAAAAGCGTGCTCGACTACCTGCTCAAACCGGTACTCAAGGCGCGCTCAGAAGCAATGCGCGAACGCTGAGGACACTTAGCCCGCCGCATCAGCATGGTTACGCTGAAAGGTGTGCTCACCCATCGCCTGGATCTGTCCCTCGATCAACGCCTCGAATGGCGCAAGCAGTGTATCGAAACAACTGGGCGCCTCAATAATGTTGAGCGCTGACACAATCGCTTCGATAGTCGATATCGCCCCTGGCATGGGCGCTTTACGCAAGCGATAGCGCGACTGCAGCCCCGGCGGCAACATCACCCGCGGCAAAGCTGCCAGAAGCGGGTTCAGGTGCAACAGTTTACGAGCCTTACGCCAGGTGCCATCAGGCACTACCAAAAGTAACGGGATGTCATGGCTCTGTTCGGCAAACGGCAATAATGCCTCGGCCTGCTCTCCAGGGAACAAGAGGCAGGCACGATAGCCAGGCTGCTTGAGCAACGCAGGCAGCGCGTCGAACACTTCACCTACCCACAACTCAGCATTGGTCAATCCCAATACAGCCAGACGTGCCGTGTTAAGTGCATGCTGCACCTCACTCGGGTGCTGCAATATCAACACCCGAGTACGGCTCGGCAAATGGGGAATCAGCGCACAGAGGCAGCGATTGCTTGGACGGGTACAGCGCGGGCATTGCAGGCGTGGCATGGTGTTCTCCTCTGCCACGCAGTGTGCCACAGACACTATTCGGAGGCGCCAACCTCACAGGGATCTGAGGCTGACTTCAGCGGTTGAATCGTTCGGCCAGGCTATGCAGGTAGTCAGCCATGTCCTCTAGTTCCTGACCAATCTGCGCGCCCTGATGCGCTTGATCAGCACTGCGATCAGATAGCTGGGCAATCTGAGTAATCTGCCGACTGATGTCTTCAGCCACATGGCTCTGCTCTTCGGATGCGGCAGCCATCTGTTGGCTCATACTCGTAATACGGCTTACCGCCTCACTTATTCCAGCCAATGCGGTACGCACAGATTCGACACTACCGACACTTTGCTGGGATATCTCCTCGCCTTTACCGGCCGTGACCACTGCACGTTCAGCACCAGCCCGCAGCGACGAGATTATTTGATGGATTTGTTCAGTGGACTCACGAGTACGCGAGGCCAGCGAACGAACCTCATCGGCTACCACGGCAAAACCTCGTCCTTGCTCACCAGCCCGAGCCGCTTCGATGGCGGCATTTAATGCCAACAGATTGGTTTGCTCAGCAATTGAGGTGATTACATCTGCCACACTACCGATGGACTGTGTTGAATTAGCCAAATCATTTACAGCCTGACCAATATCCATCACCGCGTTGGCCATCTGCTGCATCGAACTCAGACTGCCACTGGCCAACTCCAGCCCCTGCTTGGCCAACCGATCAGCATCTTCGGCCGCATGTGAAGTGTTTTGCACGTTGTGCGCCACCTCTTGAATGGTGGCGGCCATTTCGTTGATCGCCGTCGCTGACTGATCCGTCTCAGTGCGTTGTTGATCCAGCATCTGTGCGCTGGAACGAGACAAGTCGGCAGAACGTGCGGCATGTTTCTTGACGTTATTACCGGCATCCTCGATCCGTGTAAGCGCTGTTTGCAAACGCGCCTCTTCGCTGATCATGGCCATATCGAGCAGCGCTTGCGCGCCACGACTGTCGGTATAGGTAAGCGCAACGAGGGCGCTGGTAAAGGCTTTGGGATGTTCTGCCAGCGTCCTACGTATAAGGCTGCGTTTGCTGTAAAGCTGAAAAGAGCCGAGACCAAACATGGCCGCCACGATAAACCCTAATAACCAGAGATCGGTCAATACAAAGTGTGCCCCAAGAATAATCAGACCAATGAGAATAAGCGGCCATGACTGAATAATGTCGAGGGTCCAGTACTCAAGCTTCGGCACCGGTGATTTACCTTCACGCAAACGCTTATATAAGTCATCTGCACGACGCTTCTGGGCATCGTCAGGTACTGAGCGGACTGACTCATAACCCACAACGCGCCCATTTTCGTAAATGGGCGTAACGTATGCACTGACCCAGTAAAAATCACCATTCTTCGCACGGTTCTTGACCATGCCCATCCAGGGTTTGCCCTGTTTGATGGTCTCCCACATATGAGCAAAAACGCTGGGAGGCATATCAGGGTGGCGCACCAGATTGTGGGGTTGCCCCAGCAACTCTTCGCGGGTAAAGCCGCTGATTTCTACAAACGCATCATTGCAATAGGTAATGATGCTGTTGATGTCGGTTGTGGAAATAAGCCGTTCATCCTTGGGGAAAGTTCTTTCTCGCGGGGTCACTGGAAGGTTCTGGCGCATCGAAGCTATCCCTGTTTTACGATTTACAACTCTAGGTCTAGCACAGCCCCTCAAAGCCGCTAGGTCATGCGCCGTTGAATATGTATTTATGATGACTTGGAGCAATTCACAGACAATACGACACAGCAGCTAAATACATGACTGCTGTGTTGAGGATAAACAGAGTGAATGGGCGGTTAGTGACGGGGGCCTTTCGGGTTCACCGCATGGTTATGCACAGGAATCGGCTGCAGTTGCGGTTGCCTACGCAAGCCGAGAATAACTAACAGATCCAGCAAGACAGTCTGCAACTTGGTATTCATGAAATTGCCTCCAGCCAGGAACATCGGACAGGTGCATGCACACCTGTCTCAAGCCTAGATCAGGCCTGAGTAATCTGCTGGCACAACCGTTAAAACATCACCCGCACGCCGGCATACACAGTGCGCCCCGGACCTGGCTCGAAGTAGCGCGCATTGCCGTCATTGATACGCAGGTTGTCGAAGTAGTCGCGCCCCAGCAGGTTATCGATGCCCAAGTAAGGCTCCAGGCTTTGCTCGGCAAACTGCAGACGTTTGCCAAGCCGCAGGCTGAGCAAGGCATGCCCAGGGGCAGACTGAGTATTTCGGTCATTGGCGTAGACCTGCGTCTGCGCTGTGACGCCCAGGCGCAGATAGAAGTCTTGATGTTCATAAGCCACTTCACTGAACAGGCTCTGCGCCGGAATACCCGGCACACGCTTGCCAGAAAAATCCTCAGCCTGGGCCTGATAATCGATAAAGCGGTAGCGGTTGTAGGCATAAGCCAGGGACCAACGCCAGGCATCGGCAAGCTGCCAGTCGAGGCTCAGCTCCACACCATCGCGCCGTGATTGCCCGGCGTTGCGGTAAAAGTTGCGTCCCGGTTGCGCCGGCAAGCTAAACGCCAGCAGTTCATCCTCCAGATCGATGCGGTATAGCGCCAGGGCATAGCGCAGCGCAGGCCATTCCCCCTTGATGCCCAGTTCACGACTGAACGCCTGAGCCGGTTGCAAAGTGCTGTTGAAGCCTGCGCCTTGGGGGTTCCCCAGCTCGTTGATGGTGGGCGTTTCGAACGAACTGGCCAGACGCGCATAGAGTGATTGCTGAGCGCTGAAGCGATAACTCAAACCGCTGCTGTAATTCCAATCAGCCAGGCGCCGTGAACCAGAGTCATCACGGTTATCGATCAGGTAGGCATCATCCACCGCCAGGCGCACGCGGTCGTAGCGCAGCCCGAGCGCCGCCTGCCATTGCTCGCTGAGGTCGATCTGATTCTCGACAAACAGCCCCTGACTCAGCGCCGACTCCTCCTGTTGCTGGCGCAACGTGCCGCGTTCGCCGAGTAGGTTGTCATGGCGCAGCCGATCGTCGCGCTGCGCCTCCAGGTCAAAACCGGCGCTGAGTTTATGCGCCAGACCGGCCACATCACGGTAATGGCTGTACTGTCCACCCACGCCGCTGAAATAGCGCTCAAAGGTGGTCTGCCCGTTTCGCTCAAAACCCAGGCGGTTGCCAAACTCGCGATGCCCCAGGTAACTGCGCAGCTGATACTGGTCAGCTCCCGCGCCATAACCCTCCCAGACCAAGCCAAGGCGTTGCTGGCGGATATATTCATCAGCATCAAAGCGCAGGTTGCCGGCTGCCGCCTGGCGGCGATCTGCCTTGACTTCAGCTGCCGTCAGGCCACCTGGGTCTTCAGCGCGGTTGTCGATGGCATTGACGCTTAAGCGCAGTTGGCCGTTAGGCGCATACCAGCGCAGCTTGCCGGTCAGGCTGTTGGTCTGCGCGCGGCTGTGCTCACGGTAACCGTCCAGCTGGCTGCTGTTGAAGGCCAGCAGACCACCCAGATTGCCATCACTGCCGCCCAACTCACCACGCCAGCGCTGATAACCTAACCCGGCTGCGCTCAGGTCCAGCTGCATGGACGGCAGACTTGGCGGCTCGCGGGTGTCGATGACCAGTATGCCGCCAGCGGCATTGCCATACAGCACTGAGGCGGGGCCGCGCAGCACCTCCATACGCTCGACCAGGCCAAGGTCGAGGCCATCGAGTTCAGTCTGGCCATCCGGCATGGTCAGGGGCACACCGTCGACCAGTACCCGAATCCCACGCACACCAAAATTACTTCGCGCGCCAAAACCGCGAATGGCCGGACGCAGCCCTTGAGCCAGGTTGTAGCGGTTGAGGCTAAACACGCCGGGCACGCGGGCCAGCCAGGCACCCAGGGCGAGGGACTGCTCACCCTGGGTGGTCGATGCGTCAACCACGGTTACCGCAGCAGGCGTACTCAGCCAGCGCACATGGCTACGCGGGCTGGTAATCAGCAGCGGCGAGAGTTCTACCGCCGTCGCCTCGACCTCGGCCGCCAGCAGCTCTGGGCGCTCCGCCAGTAGCCACAGCCCGGCAGTCAGTGCGGCACAGGCAACACGCACGCGGCTCAATACTCCTTGTCGGCCTGATCCTTGCGCCGATAGGGGAATACGTCGATCACCTTGCCGGCACGAATGGCCTCCTGCAGGCTCTTCCAGTAATCGGCGTCATACAGGTCGCCATGCAGTTCGCTGAACAACTTGCGCTGCTTGATATCGGCAAACAGGAACGGCGGAAACTCCTCGGGGAACACATCCAGAGGGGCCACCGAATACCAGGGTTCGGAGGACATTTCATCCTCGGGGTAGCGCGGTGGCGGAATGCGTCGAAAGTTGGCTTCGGTGAGGAAGCAGATCTCGTCGTAGTCGTAGAACACCACACGGCCGTGGCGGGTAACGCCGAAGTTCTTCAGCAGCATGTCGCCGGGAAAGATGTTTGCTGCCGCCAACTGCTTGATCGCCAGGCCGTAGTCGTCCAGCGCCTCGCGCACCTGAGCTTCGCTGGCACTTTCCACATACAGGTTGAGCGGGGTCATGCGCCGTTCTGTCCAGCAGTGGCGCACCAGCACCGTGTCGCCATTGACCTCGACGGTGGACGGCGCTACTTCCAGCAGCTCCGCCAGGCACTCGGGGTCGAACTTGCTTAATGGGAAGCGGAAATCGGCAAATTCCTGGGTGTCAGCCATACGCCCTACCCGGTCGACGGTTTTCACCAGGCGGTACTTCTCAATCACCGTGGCGCGGTCGACGTTCTTCGAGGGTGAGAAGCGGTCCTTGATGATCTTGAACACGGTGTTGAAGCCCGGCAGGGTGAATACGCTCATCACCATGCCACGCACCCCCGGGGCCATGACGAACTTGTCGTCGGTGGTGGCCAGGTGGTTGATCAGCGAGCGGTAGAACTCCGACTTGCCGTGCTTGTAGAAACCGATCGAGGTGTACAGCTCGGCAATGTGCTTGCCCGGTAGGATGCGTTTGAGGAAGCCGACGAACTCCGCCGGATAGCCGACCCGCACCATGAAGTAGGAACGGGTAAAGGAGAAGATGATCGACACTTCGGCTTCGTCGGTAATCAGCGCATCGATCTGAATCCCCTGCCCTTCGCGGTGCAGCAACGGAATCACCAGCGGCCATTGCTCGTCGCGGGTGTAGATACGCCCCACCAGATAGGCACCCTTGTTGCGGTACAGGCGCGAAGCGAACAACTCGATGCGCAGATCAGGGTCCTTGCACACCCAGTCCGGCAGGCTGTCGCGCAATTGCTTGAGCAGGCGCGCGAGGTCACGCTCAAGGTTCTCGTAGCCGACTTCGAAACTGAAATCTTCGAAGATCTGCCGCAGAGCCGGCTCTACATCGCCCTTGGGCTCGTACACGCGGGTTTGCGGGGCGCGCTCATTGACCCGCAGAGCCGGGCGGGTGGTGTGGATGAACATGCAGCCGTCGTTGATCTGATCATGGCTGAACAGGCCGCAGAAGATCGAGTTGAACCAGGTTTCCGCCAGTTCATCGTCGTAGCGCAGGTCGATCAGGGCGATATAGGCCGACTTGACCAGCGGCCACTGTTCCACATCCAGCAGCACGTCCGCTTCATAGGCCTTGCGCAGGCGCTCGCTGACCGCCGTGACATATTCTTCATACAAGGCAATCCGGGCCGCAGATGCCTGCTGGATCTCCTGCCACTGGGCCTGTTCGAAACGCACCCGCGCCCCGTTGGTAATCTGCCGGAACTGCTCGCGGTAATCGTCGAAGCCTTCGAGGATAAGTGCGGCAATCGCGCTGGCCGGCCATTGTTGTGGCATAAACGAACCCCTACAGAAGAAATGCGGATAATCCGCCGAGCTTATCCAGTGGCCGCGCCAAGTAAAAGCCGGCAATGCATGGATAGACGCTTATCTACAAGGAAATATTGCCAGTTCAGTACTTTGAAGGCGTATTTCGGATTGCCTTGGCAGACGCTCCCGGCAACACTGCTCGGCCTGTTTCGCTGTCGTGGAGTCTGTTGTGCGTCTTGCTGACCTGATCCGTCTGCTATTGCTTGCTGCCATCTGGGGTGCCAGCTTTCTCTTCATGCGCATCATCGCGCCGGTACTGGGCAGCATGCCGACCGCGTTTTTCCGCGCCAGCCTGGGCATGCTCGGCCTGCTGGTGATTCTCCTGCTGATGCGCGTGCGCTGGGACTTCAGTGGCAAGCTCAAGCACTGCCTGATGCTTGGTGTGATCAACGCCGGCCTGCCCTCGGCCATGTATTGCATGGCCGCGCTGGTACTGCCGGCCGGCTATTCGGCGATTTTCAATGCCACCACCCCTATGATGGGCGTCCTGATCGGCATGCTGTTCTTCGCCGAAGCCCTGACCCTGAGTAAGGCGGTCGGCGTGGCCATCGGTCTGTTCGGGGTGGCGGTGCTGACCCGCACCGGCCCGGTGGAATTCGACCTTAATCTGCTGCTGGGCGCGGCCGCCTGCCTGGTGGCGACCGCCTGCTATGGCGTTGCCGGTTTTCTCACCCGCCGCTGGATTGGCCAGCAAGGCGGTCTGGACAATCGCCTGACGGCCTTCGCCAGCCTGTGTGGTGCCAGCCTGTTTCTGCTGCCCTGGTTTGCCGGCTCCCTGGTGATGCAGGCACCAGCCAGCTGGGGCGGGCTGGAGGTCTGGCTTTCGCTGGCCGGGCTGGGCTTTATCTGTACAGCATTCGCCTACGTGCTGTATTTCCGCCTGCTCAGTGATATCGGACCGATCAGGGCCAGCACCACCACCTTCCTGATCCCGCCCTTCGGCGTACTCTGGGGCGCCTTGCTGCTCGATGAGCCGCTGTCCTGGGCCTACCTGTATGGCGGAGTACTGATCGCCATCGCCCTGTGGCTGGTGGTTCGCCCGACAGCCGGAAAACCCGCTTGATGCCAGCTTGGGTCAGGAAAAACCGCATAAAAAAGCCCGCTGTGATGCGGGCTTTTTTATGCAAAACCGCTCAAGCAGCGCTCAGCTCAGGCGCGAGGTCGACTTGCGAATGATCTTGATCGAATGTTTGAGTGTCGGCTTGCGCGTCACGCTGATGGCACGGCGAGTCACGGTGTCGATCGTGATATTCCAGAAGCCGCTGCTAGGCACAGTGATCTTCGCTGGGAAGGTGTCGAATGCGCCACCGTGGTAGGTATGCCGACCGCCATTTTTAAAACTGCGGAAGTTGGCATCACTCATCAGGCGAATGTTGCAGGTCTGCGAACACTCGATCACGACGATATCGTCTTCGTTGAGGTGTTCGCGCTGGTGTATAAATTTCATTTACCGCTCCGCACAGCTGGGTCAGGCCAATCAGGTTGCCAGTATGAGTGCCCGGCGCGGCTTGAGCAAAGGCTAGTCGTTTTGTATGCGCATCCGATGCTTGTCCATCTCAACGCATACCACCGCAACCTGGCCGGTGGTAGCATGCGCGCCCCATGCATATTCACGAATTTCAGCAACGCCTGACCGACCTCGGTGCCAAACCCATGCACATCGGGCGTATTACCCGTGCCTGGCTGCGCGGGATGCCGCTGGACACCGGTACGCGAAACCAGAAGACCGAGAACTTTCTGCCACTGGCAGTGCGCAATGCTCTGCCCGAAATCAGCAGCGAACTCGATGGACTGGCGCGCCTCAGCTCCGAGCACTCGGCAACGGACGGGTCGGCACGCTTGCTGGTGGAGTTGGCCGACAAGCAGATGGTGGAAAGCGTGCTGCTGCCGCGCGATGGCCTGTGCGTCTCCAGCCAGGTGGGTTGCGCAGTGGGCTGCGTGTTCTGCATGACCGGCAAGAGCGGCCTGCTGCGCCAGCTGAGCACCGCCGAGATTGTCGCCCAGGTGGCCCTGGCGCGGCGCTTTCGCGCAGTGAAAAAGGTGGTGTTTATGGGCATGGGTGAGCCGGCGCACAACCTTGATAACGTGCTCGAAGCGATCAATCTGCTCGGCACCGAGGGCGGTATCGGCCAGCGTAATCTGGTGTTTTCCACCGTCGGCGATCCACGGGTGTTCGAGCGTTTGCCGCAGCAGCAGATCAAGCCGGCCCTGGCGCTTTCGCTGCATACCACCAATGCTGAACTACGCCAGACGCTGCTGCCGCGCGCGCCGCGTATCGACCCTGAAGAGTTGGTCGAGCTGGGCGAAGCCTATGCCCGACAGATCGATTACCCCATTCAGTATCAGTGGACACTGCTCAAGGGCATCAACGACAGCCAGGCGGAAATGGATGGCATCCTGCGTTTATTGAAGGGCAAGTACGCGATCATGAACCTGATTCCCTACAACAGTCTGGAAGCGGATGCGTTTCAGCGCCCCGAGGGTGACCGTATCGTGCAGATCGTGCGCTACCTGCACAGCCGTGGCGTGCTGACCAAAGTGCGCAACTCGGCCGGCCAGGATATTGATGGCGGCTGCGGACAATTGCGCGCCCGCGCGAGTGAACTCGTCAGCAAGCGCAAGACTCGCACTGAATAGCCGGGCCAGGTTTTCTCTAATGCTTACGCCGTAGCCGGCACATATTGGCGCTGCAAAAAATCCAGCAGTAAGCGGTTAACCTGCTCGGCCTTCTCGTTCTGAATCCAGTGCCCGCACTCACTCAGCACATGCTGCTCCAACTGGGGCACACGTTTGGGCATCTGCTTGAGGGTGTAAGCCTCCAGAGTGCCGACCGGGTCCTGATCACCCAGAAGAAATAACGCAGGCTGTTCAATCTGCCGATCCGCCAGGGCCTCAGTGCGCAGCCAGTTGCGTTCGAAATTGCGGTACCAGTTCAGCGCACCATAAAAGCCGCGACCCTCGAAGGTTTTCCGGTAGTGATCGAATGCCGCGTTATCACACCAAACAGGCAGAGCGCCGGGGTCGAGCATGCCCTCGAACAGCCCTGCCCCAGCCGGCTTTTCCTGCAGAAAGTGGTCCTTGGGCACAGCCGCCGACGTGTTGTGCATCATCATGCGCAGGGTGCTTGGGATGTCAGCATCCATTTCCGCCTCGGCTACTCCAGGCTGCTGAAAATGCAGGATGTAGTGAAAACGTTCGGCGTACAGCTGACGCATGATCTCGATGGCCGGTTGCCTGGGGCGTCCGCCAAACGGCACCGCCATGCCGACTACGGCCTGCACCCGTTCAGGTTCAAGCAAGGCCAGGTGCCAGGCAACGGGTGCGCCCCAATCGTGGCCGACCACGCACACCTGTAACTGGCCGAGTTGGTCCATGGCTGCCTGGATATCGGCGCAGATGGTCAGCAGATCGTAAGCCGCAGGATCACGCGGCGCGCTGCTCTGGCCATAGCCGCGCATTTCCGGAATCTGCACGCGATAACCGGCAGCCGTTAACGGCTCGATCTGCTGGCGCCAGGAATGCCAGCACTCGGGAAAGCCGTGCAGCAACCAGACCGGTCGCCCAGTCGCGGGACCGGCGCTGTATAGACTCAGGTCAATGCCGTTGACCTGAAGGATGTGCTGCTCGAGCTGATGCATATAAGCCTCCATTAACCGAGGCCACTATGACAAAGGCACATCCAGGAATGGGCCTTTATTTATCCGCCGAATATCTGGAGCTTGTTGCCGTTTCGTTCGCGGCCGCGCCGTCGCCTGTTTTAGCGCGAGGCAAGGCACGAGACACGAAGTTTGGTTGTTGCAAATGAGTGTCGAGAATCCAGTACCGCGCTAAAACAGCGCCAGGCTCTTACCCAGCAATCAAGATTGCGCCGTGCTCCAGTCAATCCACTGCAGCTGCCAGGTCGCCAGAATCAGCAAGCCAAAGCCGATGCGGTACCAGGCAAACGCCGCATAGCTATGCTTACCGATAAAACTGAGCAACGCCCGTACTGCAATCATGGCGAAGATAAACGAGGTGACAAAGCCAATTACAAACACCGGCAAATCACTGGCCTGAAACAGGTCACGGTACTTGTAGCCAGAGTACACCGCAGCACCAACCATGGTCGGCATGGCAAGGAAGAAGGAAAATTCGGTCGCAGCCTTGCGCGACAGACCGAACAGCAGGCCACCGATAATCGTCGCGCCGGAGCGTGAAGTACCGGGAATCATTGCCAGGCACTGCGCGAAACCGATCTTCAGCGCATCCTGCCAAGTCATGTCATCCACGCTCTCGGCGTGTACCAGATGCGTACGCTGCTCAGCCCAGAGCATGATCACCCCACCCACCACCAACGCCAGCGCCACGGTGATCGGGTTGAACAGGTAATGATGAATAAGATCGGCGAACAGCACGCCCAACGCCACGGCCGGCAAAAACGCAATCAGCAGATTGGCGGTAAAACGTTGTGCCTGCGGCTCTCTAGGCAAGCCGACAACAATGCCGAGAATCTTGCGCCGGTACTCCCAGACCACAGCAAGAATCGCCCCAAGCTGAATGATGATATTGAAGGCCATCGCCCGCTCACCGCCAAAACCGATCAGATCAGCAACGATGATCTGATGCCCGGTGCTGGAAATCGGCAGGAACTCGGTGAGCCCTTCCACTACGCCCAGAATCAATGCCTGAGCGGCAACCCAAAGATCCATCCCACTCCCCCAAAATGTGCGTTACCCCGCACGACACAACGATGATGAATCCGCGAGGGCTTCTACAGTCTGTCCGAATGCAGGGATTTAAAAGACACAAGTCCAGCCAAATCACAGGCTTAACGTACAGCGGCGCAAATCCTAGCAGAGAACATGCGCCCCAGTACGGGCAACCGTGTGTCTTGTACCCACCTGACTTGCTGCAGCCAGCGGCTCTCTACACGGCGTTTATGCCCTGATTGGCCTAATGTCTAACGTAAGAAACGGCGCAGCACGCTTGTAAAAGCGCCTCATGGAAAAACACGGGAGCATCCCCCATGAATAGCTTACGCAGTCTGCCCATCAATCGTCGTCTTTGGCTGATACTGGCAGTGGCGATCATCATGCTGGTAATCCAGGGCGGCCTGTTACTTAAGCAGATTCACACCGACCTGCACGCAGCGAAAAGTGAAAAAACCCAGCATGTTGTACAGAGCGCAGCGGGCATCCTGAAGTTCTTTCAGGATCAAGAAGCAGCCGGCAGCCTTAGTCGTGAGCAAGCGCAGAAACAGGCGATGGAAGCCATACGCAGCATGCGCTATGCCGGCCAGGAGTACTTCTGGATCAATGATCAAACGCCAACGATGATCATGCACCCCACCAATCCCAAGCTTGAAGGGCAAAACCTGTCAGGTTTCAAGGACCCTGATGGCAAGGCACTGTTTAACGAGATGGTTGCGATCAGCAAGAGCCAAGGCTCAGGCCAGGTAAACTATCGCTGGCCCAAGCCTGGGGCCAGCGAGCCAGTCCCCAAGATTTCCTATGTGCAACTGTTCAAACCCTGGGGCTGGATCATCGGCTCAGGCGTCTATGTCGATGATGTGCAGGTCGAGTTCCAAGAGCACGCGCTGCACGCAATGTTGATCGGGCTGGTCATTACCGCGCTGGTCGCGCTAATCATTGTGTTGATCATTCGCAGCATCACCCAGCCACTGCAGCAAGCCGTTAACGCGATGATCAACATAGCCAGCGGTGATGGCGACCTTACACGCCACCTCGACACCCATGGCAGCGATGAGCTGTCCACCCTCGCCAGGCACTTCAATGCCTTTACCGAAAGACTGCGCCTGGTCATTCGACAGGCACTGGCATCTGCTAGCAAACTGGATAGTGCAGCCCGCGAACTTGGGCTGGTATCCAACCAGGCGCAACACTTCAGCGAACAACAATCACAGCAGATGCAGCAGATCGCCACAGCCATCAACGAGGTGACATATGGCGTACAAGATGTCGCGAAGAACGCAGAGCACGCCTCTTCGGAAGTGCATAACGCCGAAGAGCAGACACAGCAAGGTCAGCAAAACATTGAAAGCAGCCTGCGTCAGATCAATGATCTATCCACAACCATCAGCCAAGCGGTCAGCGTGATTCAGGCCTTGGCCCAGGAAAGTACACAAATTGGCAGCGTGCTCGAAGTAATCCGTTCAATTGCCGAACAGACCAACTTGCTGGCGCTCAACGCCGCGATTGAAGCGGCTCGCGCCGGCGAGCAAGGGCGCGGATTTGCGGTGGTTGCCGATGAGGTGCGCCTATTGGCTCAACGCACGCAAAAATCCACAGCTGAAATCCAGGTCATGATTGAACGCCTGCAAGGTAACTCTGAGGCGGCAGTAAAAGTTATCAACGAAAGCAGTCAAGCCTCACACCTGACGATTGAACAAGCCAGCCAAGCTGGCGGGAGCCTCATTCAGATCGCAGGCGGCTTGCGCAAACTCAGCGTGCTCAACACTTCCATCGCCAGCGCGACACTGCAACAATCCCACGTCGTCGAAGACATCAATCAGACTATTACCCAAGCGGCAGGCCTGGCTCATAACAATGCACAGGCCGCTCAGCAATCCAGTGTGGCGGGACAGCAGCTTGGCCTACTTGCCGAGCAGCTCAATAAACTCCTTGGGCAGTTCAGAGTATGAGACGTCGATGAGCAGCATGGAACATCAGGAAGTTGACCTGAGCAAACCGCAGAATCAGGACCTCATATGGGACCTGGACAGCATTGCGAGACGCGAGCTGGCGGAACGCTTTATCAAGCTGTTTGAGAACCGTCTATGCGTGTATTCGGAATCTACACGCCAGCTCTATACCAACTATGACCTGCATTTTCCCAGTGATCTGGGCCGCAAGATGGTCGTGTTACCAAACCCTTATGCCTTTCATGACACATTGCATGGCATCGAAGCTCATGCCGTACGCAAAACCGGCCTATGCGTTCTCCCCGGTATCGTGCTGCAAAAGCCCGGCTTACTACTAACCACGGTCATCAAAGACGGCGGTCCAACACCAAAGACCATGCCATTCAAACCCGCACTGGCGCAAATCATCAGCAACCAGAAAAAGACGGGGGATATTTTTCTGCCCATTATGATGAAAGGCGACCTACGCGAATTTGATCAACACATGCCCTACATCCACCTGCATCGCCTGCAGATCGGCCGTCTTGCACGCCTATCAACCTTCGAGCGCGATGATATCCAGCAGACCATTACTCGAAAGCTGCTGATGCTCTACCGCCAGGCCGACAGCCTGAGTTGCCATTGAGGCTGAGCACAGGGCAATAAAAAAGCGAGCACCAGCCCACTGATGCCCGCCTTGTTGTATTGGTCGCCGGGTCTTACTGCTGACTGACCCAGAACACCGCAGTGGCGACAAAGATCAGAATCAAGGCAAAGATGGCCCTGGCATCGACCACGCTGTCAGCATTATCCGGTTCACTGTGTTCGGTCATGGACTACCCCTCTTGTTGTGTTTATGGGTGAAGCGCCTCTAGCAGTTAAGACCAGCGTGCGGGCTTCCTCAAGCCGTCCGGCTATGTTGGCTCGCGTCCTTATCACTTTAAGTTCTGTCCATATACTCAAACATCACTTTTGCGCATAACCCTGAACTGATATCTTCCACCGGCTCCGCAGGGAGTGCGCGGCCGTGCGCGCTGATTAGCTGTAAAAAGCCTGATAACAGGACACTCCATGTACGTATACGACCAGTACGATCAAAAAATCGTCGAAGACCGCGTTAAGCAGTTCCGCGATCAAACCCGCCGTTACCTTGCCGGTGAACTGAGCGGTGAAGAATTCCGCCCGCTGCGCCTGCAGAATGGCCTGTACATCCAGCGCTTTGCGCCCATGCTGCGCGTTGCCGTGCCGTACGGTCTGATGTCGTCCACCCAAGTGCGCATGATGGCCAAGATTGCCCGTGACTACGACAAGGGTTACGCGCACATCAGCACCCGTCAGAACGTCCAATTCAACTGGCCAGACCTGGAAGATGTGCCTGACATTCTTGCCGAGCTGGCCACCGTGCAGATGCATGCGATCCAGACCAGCGGCAACTGCATCCGCAATACCACCACCGACCAATTCGCCGGTGTGGCCAAGGATGAAATCATCGACCCACGTCCGTGGTGCGAGATCATTCGTCAGTGGTCGACCTTCCACCCCGAGTTCACCCACCTGCCGCGCAAGTTCAAGATTGCCGTCAACGGCGCAGTGAGCGACCGTGCCGCGATTGAAGTGCACGACATCGGCCTGGAAGCGGTACAGAACGACGCTGGCGAGCTGGGCTTCCGTGTTTCCGTCGGTGGCGGCCTGGGCCGTACCCCGATCGTCGGCAGCTTTATCAACGAATTCCTGCCGTGGCAGCACCTGATCAGTTACCTCGACGCCATCCTGCGTGTGTACAACCGCTATGGCCGTCGCGATAACAAGTACAAGGCGCGCATCAAGATTCTGGTCAAGGCGTTGACCCCTGAAATCTTCGCCGAGCGAGTCAATGCTGAGTGGATCCACCTGAAAGACGGTCCGACCACCCTGACCGAAGCTGAAGTGGCTCGCGTTGCCGCGCACTTTATCGACCCGGCTTACAAAGCCCTCGAGGATCAGGATGTAACACTGGCTGCCCTGGATGCCGAACACCCAGGCTTTGCCCGCTGGCGTCAGCGCAACACCTTCGCCCATAAGAAACCGGGCTATGTGGCCGTGACTCTGTCGCTCAAGCCAACCGGCGTGGCACCGGGCGATGTCACCGACAAACAGTTTGACGCGATTGCCGACCTGGCCGACCGCTACAGCTTTGGCGAAGTGCGCAACAGCCACAACCAAAACATCATCCTCGCGGATGTTGAGCAGGCGCAGCTGTTCACCCTGTGGGGAGAACTGCGTGAAAACGGTTTCGCCACGCCGAACGTCGGCCTGCTAACCGACATCATCTGCTGCCCCGGCGGCGACTTCTGCTCGCTGGCCAACGCCAAGTCGATCCCAATTGCCGAAGCCATCCAGCGTCGTTTCGACGACCTGGATTACCTGTTCGATATCGGCAATATCGATCTGAATATCTCCGGCTGCATGAACGCCTGCGGTCACCACCACGTTGGCCATATCGGCATCCTCGGGGTGGACAAGAAAGGTCAGGAGTTCTATCAGGTATCGCTCGGCGGCAGCGCCGGTCGCGACGCGAGCCTGGCGCAGATCCTCGGCCCCTCCTTCGCCGAAGCGGACATGGCTGACGTGATCGACAAGATCGTCAAGGTCTATGTTGAGCGCCGCACCGAAGAGGAGAGTTTCCTCGACACCTTCCGCCGTATCGGTGTAGACCCGTTCAAGGAGCGCGTATATGCAGCGAATCATTAAGAACGCTCAGCTGATTGACGAAAGCTGGCACCTGCTGCCCAAGGACGCCACGCTGGACGGCATTCCCAACTGCGACGACCTGATCGTACCGCTGGGCTTGTGGGTCGAGCACAGCACCGCGCTCAAGGCCCGCGATGGCGGCCTGGGAGTGTGGCTGGATGCCGGAGAGGAAATCGAGGAAATCGCCGATCAACTGGATAACTTCCAGGTCATCGCGCTGAACTTCCCTGCTTTTACCGATGGCCGCCACTGCTCCACCGCCTACCTGCTGCGCAATCGTTACGGCTATAGAGGCGAAGTGCGCGCCATCGGCGATGTTCTGCGTGATCAGTTGTTCTCCTACCAGCGCGTTGGCTTCGATGCCTTTGCTCTGCGGGAAGACAAAGACCCAGTGGACGCTTTGAAAGCCTTCGAGGAATTCAGCGAGGTGTATCAGGCCTCCACCGATCAGCCGCTGCCGCTGTTCCGTCGGCGTGCCTGAAGACCTGGACTACAATAAAAAGCCCCGCATAAGCGGGGCTTTTTATTGTGGTGAACTCACGGCCGAATTAGCGGCCTGACGCTTTTTTCTTCCCGCTGGGCAATAAGTGGGAAAACACTGCATGCAAGTCGTCTGATGCGGTTTCGCCATCCAGATTGAGCTTCGCATCCACACTGTCCATATGACGCATCATCAGGTCGACCGCCACATCCACATTGCCGGCTTCAATCGCATCGATGACCTGATCATGCTCGGCATCCGAACAATGGGTGCGACTGTTGCTTTCGTACAAGGCGATAATCAGTGAGGTCTGCGAAATCAGGCTGCGCAGAAAGCCCAGCAAGGTCAAGTTGCCTGCCGCTTCGGCGAGCTTCAGGTGGAACTCACCGGACAGACGAATACCCATGCCACGGTCACCACGGGCGAAACAGTCGCGCTCATTGATCACCATCTGGCGCAGCGCGGCAATCTGCTCAGGCTTGGCATTCTTGCAGGCCAGTTCGGTAATCGCGCGCTCGATCATCCGCCGCACATAGAAGATCTGCCGGGCTTCTTCCGCCCCCGGGCTGGCCACTACCGCACCACGGTTCGGGCGCAGCAGCACCACCCCTTCATGGGCCAGGCGCGACAGTGCACGGCGGATGATGGTGCGACTGACGCCGAAGATTTCACCGAGCGCCTCTTCACTGAGCTTGGTGCCAGGCGCCAGACGCTGCTCAAGAATGGCATCAAAGATATGGGCGTAAACGACATCGTCCTGAGTCCCGCTGCGAGTGCTTTTGCCTTCGCGCGTCTGCTTCTTTAGGGGCTGCAATTGTTCGTTCATTGTGGCTCGCGTGATCTGGATTCGGCGTTGCTGATGCAACTCTACTGTGTGTTACCCACTGGTTGGCAAGGTAAGTCAGTGAAAAGTCACAGATAAAAAGCCATTGCATTGTACACAATGTGATCAGCGCGTACACAGCCATCACGGCATAACACCCCTGCAATTGTGCATTAGCAGACCTTTTCTGGCCTTGGTGCACAGGGCTGCGCGTGCAGCAGGAAAGAACACCGCTCGCGGCATACATCTTCTCTGCACAAAAGCCACCTGCGCATCACCGTAAACGTCTTGTGGTGTACGACAGATGTTGCGCCAAGCTAGGAGAAATGGGCACTTGGCAGGTTTCGCCCGTCTTGCTCTAACCCCGGCCACCGTGATCTCGGTAACTCATCTGTTTTGCATAGATAAAAACCGAGTACATCCTTAATTTTAAAAAGAAACATTATTTGCTTTTTTTGTATACAACATCATAATCGGCGCAGTGCGATTTATTGACCAGAAAGTCAGCTAAGCGCGCCAGCAAGCCCTAAAGCACCACCTACCTCAAGAGTCGAGCAGTGCGCAGCACAGGCTCTGGGTGGCACACAACAAGAGATGAGGAGCACCCCTGTGGAAAGCGCTAAACAAGAACAACACGCAACCTACGCAGTGACCCCGCCAGGCGCTGGTTTAATTGAACGCCTGTTCAAACTCAGCCAGCACCGCACCACAATCAAGACCGAGCTGGCCGCCGGCCTGACCACTTTTATCACCATGGCCTACATCATCTTCGTCAACCCCAACATCATGGCCGATGCCGGCATCGACCATGGCGCAGCCTTTGTGGCTACCTGCCTGGCAGCTGCAGTCGGCTGCTTCCTGATGGGCCTGTATGCCAACTGGCCAGTCGGCCTGGCACCAGGCATGGGCCTAAACGCCTTCTTTACCTACACCGTAGTCGGCGAGATGGGCTACAGCTGGGAAACCGCGCTCGGTGCAGTGTTCCTATCTGGCGTGCTGTTTATGATCCTGACCTTCTCGCGGATCCGCGAATGGCTGCTTAACAGCATCCCCAGCAGCTTGCGTTTCGCCATGGGCGCAGGGGTTGGTCTATTCCTTGGGCTGATCGGCCTGAAAACCGCTGGTATCGTAGTCGCCAGTCCGGCAACCCTGATCAAGTTAGGCGACCTGACCAGCGCCGGCCCTCTGTTGGCGGCCATCTGCTTCCTGATGATTGCCATTCTTGAGTACCACCGCGTGTTCGGCGGCATCCTTATCAGCATCCTCGCCGTCACCCTGGCTGGCTGGGGTTTGGGTATGGTCGAATACGGCGGCCTGTTCTCTATGCCACCGAGTCTGGCCCCAACTTGGCTGGCGATGGATGTAGCAGGTGCCTTCGAAGTGGGTATGATCAGCGTGATTCTGGCCTTCCTCTTCGTGCACATGTTCGACACCGCCGGCACCCTGATGGGTGTTGCGCAGCGCGCCAAGCTGGTGGATGAGAACGGTCATATCGAAAACCTCAGCAAGGCGATGAAAGCCGACAGTACCTCCAGTGCACTGGGTGCCCTGGTCGGCTGCCCGCCTGTCACCAGCTACGTGGAAAGTGCCGCCGGCGTTGCAGCCGGTGGTCGTACTGGCCTGACCGCAGTCACCGTCGGCGTGCTGTTTATCGCCGCGATGTTCTTCGCCCCACTGGCTGGCATGATCCCGGCTTACGCCACTGCTGGCGCGCTGATCTATGTTGCGATGTTGATGATGAGCGGCATGGCGCACATCGACTGGGAAGACCACACCAACACCATCCCGGCCATCATCACCGTGGTGATGATGCCGCTAACCTTCTCGGTTACCGATGGTCTGGCGCTGGGCTTTATCACCTTCGTAGCACTGAAACTGTTTACCGGTCGCTATAAAGAAATCACCATCAGTCTGTACGCGCTGGCGGCGATCTGCCTCGCCAAGTTCATCTTCCTGTAAGGTTTACTGACGAGCACCCGAGCCCCTGCGCACTGCGTCGGGGCTTTTGCATATGTGGAGAAATGCGCAATGAGTCTGGATACCTGGCTGCTGTTCAGCAGCGCCGCCTTGATCGTGATCCTGATCCCGGGGCCACTGTCGCTGCTGATGGTCAGCAACAGCCTGAACTACGGCCTGCGTCGCTCGGCCCCAGCGTTTCTGGGTGGTGTATCGGCGTCCATCTGCCTGCTCAGCGCATCGGCGCTGGGACTGGGTGCGCTGCTGCTGGCGTCCGAGCAGCTGTTCAGCCTGTTGAAGATTGTCGGCGCGCTCTATCTGTTCTACCTCGCCTGGCAGAGCTGGCAGGAATCACGCAAAGCCGCCAAGCCGTTGACGGCCGAAGAGCAGCCGGTTAACCCGGGCGTTCGCGGCATGTTCTGGAAAGCCTTTGGTCTGGGTGCCAGCAACCCTAAGGACATCCTGTTCTTTGCCGCCTTTCTGCCGCAGTTCATCAACGCCGAACGGCCCATGCTTAGTCAGTTGCTGGTAATGATCGCCACCTGGGCGGCGTTGGATCTGGCCTGCAAGCTGTTCTATGGCCTCAGCGCCCAAGGCGCCGCGCGCTACCTGCGCTCGGGCAAGGGCCAGGTGTGGTTCAACCGCATCAGTGCTGCCTTGTTCGGCGGTGCTGGCGCTGCATCGCTGCTTAGTCGCTGAACTCGCGAAGTCCGAAGTCCTGGGCTTCGCGCACCTCCCCCGCCCTACTCAGCCCCTCAAATCGCAGGCCAAAAAAAGCCCGCAGTGTGGACGGGCTAGGGACTCTTAAATTGAGTCAGAGGGTGACAAGCATTCGGTTCAGCTACCGCGATAGGTGGAATAGCTGTACGGAGAAATCAGCAACGGCACGTGGTAATGCTCCTGAGCAGCATCGATACCAAAGCGCAGCACTACCACATCCAGAAAAGCCTGCTCAGGCAATTTGACGCCGCGCGCACGGTAATAGTCGCCCGCATGGAAATGCAGCTGGTAAACCCCGCTGCGGTAGTCTTCACCTTGTAGCACCGGGGCATCACAGCGCCCATCGTGGTTGGTGACTACGCTGGTCAACAGCTCTAGCTGAGCCCCTTCAACGCGATACAGTTCGATCTTCAGTTCGCTGCCAGGGCAACCGTGGGCAGCATCCAGTACGTGTGTAGTCAATCGTCCCATTGCATATGGGCATCTGCCTGAACCGGCCAGCACAGACGCCGCACCTCCTCTACTTTTATTTAAATTCGCCAGAGCAGTCAGAGCAGCAGCCGTAACGACTGCTCAGCAGAGCATCTGAGCCAAAGAATAAGACATTCACACCAATAATTGTACACAATAATTCGATATTTATGCTTTAAGAGTCGGCTCAAAGCAAACCTAAATCATGGATAAGCGCTTGCCAGCTCTGGTTTTATCGTAAAACTCCTGACGCCCTGGACAAATTCGTCGACAACGCACTTTTTCACAAAATAAGTGAACTTTCGATTTACAAGATGCAAATCACTTTGTATACAATTAGCCCATCACGGTCGTGCAGCCTATCCATGCCTGCCCAATGACCGCCACAAACAGCAAGAAGGAAGACTGCAGTGAGCGCTGACTACCCACGCGACCTGATCGGTTATGCCAACAACCCGCCCCATCCGCACTGGCCCAACGATGCACGCATCGCCCTGTCGTTTGTTCTCAATTATGAAGAAGGCGGTGAACGCAACATCCTGCACGGCGATAAGGAATCCGAGGCGTTTCTCTCGGAGATGGTGGCAGCGCAACCGCTGCAGGGGCAGCGCAACCTGTGCATGGAATCGCTCTACGAGTATGGCAGCCGTGCCGGCGTCTGGCGTCTGCTTAACCTGTTTCAGAAGCACAACATCCCGCTGACCATTTTTGCCGTGGCCATGGCCGCGCAGCGTCATCCAGATGCGATCAAGGCGATGGTCGACGCAGGCCACGAGATCTGCAGCCACGGCTACCGCTGGATCGACTACCAGAACATGAGCGAAGCCGAAGAGCGCGAGCATATGCTCGAAGCCATCCGCATCCTGACTGAACTGACTGGCGAACGCCCGGTGGGCTGGTACACCGGCCGCCTCGGGCCGAACACTCGCCGCCTGGTCCGTGAAGAAGGTGGCTTTCTGTATGACAGCGACACCTACGACGATGACCTGCCCTACTGGGACCCGGCCAGCACCCTGGACAAACCACACCTGGTGATCCCTTACACACTCGACACCAACGACATGCGTTTCACCCAGGTGCAGGGCTTCAATAAGGGCGACGATTTCTTCGAATACCTGAAAGACGCCTTCGATGTGCTTTACGCCGAAGGCGTGGCCGGCGCGCCGAAGATGCTTTCGATCGGCATGCATTGCCGCCTGCTCGGCCGTCCGGCGCGTCTGGCATCACTGGCGCGCTTCCTTGAATACGTGCAAAGCCACGAACAAGTCTGGTGCGCCCGCCGCGTCGACATTGCCAAACACTGGTACGCGACCCATCCGCTGCAAGAGCCATCCAAGGAGAGCTCTAAATGAGCCGTTTTCAAACCCTGACCCCGTCCCGTTTGAGCCGTGAAGACTTCGTCAACGTCTTCGCCGATATCTACGAGCACTCGCCCTGGGTCGCCGAGAAGGCTTTTGACCTAAGCCAGGACGCCGGGAGCCCAGACCCCAGCATCGACGAAATCAACGGCCTGCATCAGCGCATGGCCGACCTGTTGCTCAGTGCCAGCCACGCTGCACAGCTGGCGCTGATCAATGCTCACCCGGATCTGGCCGGCAAGGCAGCCGTTCGTGGTGAGTTAACTGCCTCTTCGACGTCGGAGCAGGCTGGTGCGGGCATTCATGAATGCACCGCAGAAGAGTTCGCCCGCTTTACCGAACTGAACGATGCCTACAAGGCCAAGTTCGGCTTCCCCTTCATCATGGCGGTGAAAGGCAGCAATCGGCACCAGATCCTGGCGGCCTTCGAGGAACGGATTCACAACTCCCCGGAGCAGGAATTCGCCTGCGCCCTGGCCGAGATCAACAAGATCGCGCTGTTCCGCTTGCAGCAGCTGTAGGCCGCAAGCCCACCGCCCTCCCCAACGCCACCACTAAGGCAGACATTTCATGAAAGCTTACGCCGTACCCTTTGAGAAATACGTCAACCTCGCCGACGCACGCCTGGGCACCAAGGCCATCTCGGTCACCGACGACTGGTTCGCCGACGTCAACCGTCTGTTCCAGCCGACTCCGGCCGTATGGAAGGAGGGCGTGTTCGATGACAACGGCAAGTGGATGGATGGCTGGGAGTCGCGCCGCAAGCGCTTCGAAGGTTACGACAGCGCGGTGATCCGCCTGGGCGTACCGGGCTCGATCAAGGGTGTGGACATCGACACCAGCTTCTTCACCGGTAACTTCCCGCCGTCGGCATCCCTGGAAGGCTGCTTTGTCGCTGAAGGCGACCCGACCGACGCCACCGAGTGGACTGAAGTACTGGCCGCAGTCGAGCTGCAAGGCAACAGCCACCACTACCACGAAATCAATAACGCCCAGGCCTTCACCCACCTGCGCTTCAACATCTACCCGGACGGTGGCGTCGCTCGTCTACGCGTCTACGGCGTACCGTTCCGTGACTGGTCGAACGTAGGTGACAACGAAGAAGTTGACCTGGCTTCCGCACTAAATGGCGGGCGGGCGCTGGCCTGCTCGGATGAGCACTTCGGCCGCATGAGCAACATCCTCAATCCGGGCCGTGGCATCAACATGGGCGACGGCTGGGAAACTGCACGCCGCCGTACGCCAGGTAACGACTGGGTGATTGTCGCCCTCGGCCATCCGGGCGAAATCGAGCGCATCGTCGTCGATACCTTGCACTTCAAAGGCAACTACCCGGACAGCTGCTCGATCCAGGGCGCCTTCGTCAAAGGCGGCACCGACAGCCAGATCGAAACCCAGAGCCTGTTCTGGCGCGAGCTGCTGCCAAGCCAGAAGCTGCAAATGCACGCCGAACACGAGTTCAGCGAGCAGATCAACGCCCTCGGCCCAATCACCCACGTACGGGTGAACGTGTTCCCGGACGGTGGCATCAGCCGTCTGCGCCTGTTCGGCAAAGTCGCCAAGTAAGCCATTAAACCCCTCTCCCATTGGGAGAGGGGCATAAACGAACGAACAAGAAGACCCACATGCGCACATTGATCATCGAGCCGCTGAGCAAAGAAGCCTTCGCCCCCTTTGGTGACGTTATCGAAACCGAAGGCAGCGAGTACTTCATGATCAACAATGGCTCCACTCGCCGTTATCACAAACTGGCTACGGTCGAGACCGCACAGCCAGAGGATAAGGCGATCATCAGCATCTTCAGTGCCGAGGCACTGGATATGCCGCTGACCATTCGCATGCTGGAGCGCCATCCGCAGGGCAGTCAGGCGTTTATCCCACTGCTCGGCAACCCCTTTCTGATCGTGGTCGCGCCACTTGGCGATGCACCTGAATCAGAGTTGGTCCGCGCCTTCCGCAGCAACGGCAGGCAGGGCATTAATTACCATCGCGGCGTTTGGCACCACCCGGTGCTGACGATCGAAAAGCGGGATGACTTCCTGGTGGTTGATCGCAGTGGTTCTGGCAACAACTGCGATGAGCATTTCTTTACCGACGACGAGCAACTGCTCCTCGCCCCCCACCAATAAGAGAAGCCCAGCATCGGCGTGCCGGCACTGGGAAAGAGGTACTGATTGTGGAAGCGCATTTGACTGAATGGCTGAACCTGGGCATCCGCTGGATCCATATGATCACCGGCATCGCCTGGATCGGCGCATCCTTCTATTTCGTCTGGCTGGAAAACAACCTCAACCGCAGCAACCCGCGCGAAGGCCTGTCGGGTGACCTCTGGGCGATTCACGGTGGCGGTATCTACCACCTGGAAAAGTACAAGTTGGCTCCGCCCAAAATGCCGGAAAACCTGCACTGGTTTAAATGGGAAGCCTATTTCACCTGGCTGTCGGGTGTGGCACTGATGCTGGTGGTCTACTACCTCAACCCGAGCCTGTACCTGGTTAAACCGGGCGTTGATCTGGCCCCGGAAATGGCCATTGCCATTGGCTTCGGTTCGATGGTGGCGGGCTATGTGGCGTATCACTTCCTCTGCGACTCGCCGCTGGGCAAGCGCCCGGCCCTGCTTGGCGCCGTGCTGTTCGTGCTGATCATCGCGGCCGCTTATGGCTTCAGCCAGATCTTCAGCGGCCGCGCTGCCTATATCCATGTCGGCGCGATCATCGGCACCATCATGGTCGGCAACGTGTTCTTCACCATCATGCCGGCCCAGCGCGCGCTGGTTAAGGCCATCGAAGACAACACCACGCCGGACCCGACCCTCCCAGCCAAAGGCCTGCTGCGTTCACGCCACAACAACTACTTCACCCTGCCGGTGCTGTTCATCATGATCAGCAACCACTTCCCGAGCACCTACGGCAGCCCATACAACTGGCTGATTCTGGCGGGCATCGCGATGCTAGCGGTCCTGGTACGCCACTACTTCAACACCCGCCATGACAGCAGCAAATACGTCTGGACTCTACCTGCCGCCGCACTGGGCATGATCTGCCTGGCGTTTGTCACGGGGCCGAGCATGAAAGCCGCCAGCACCGAAGCGCCCCAAGCAGCCGCTATTACCTATGCAAAAATTCCGGCCACTGCCGTAAGCGGTAATCCGCAGGTAGCGAAGGCAGCTGAACCCCCCAGCACACCTGCTGAGCCAGCAGCCACCGCACCAGCGGTAGCAGCTGTCGAGTTTGCTAAGGTCAGCAGCGTGATTCAGGAACGCTGCAGCGTCTGTCACTCGGCCACGCCGAGCAGCCCACTGTTCAGCGCACCACCGGCCGGCTTCATGCTCGACACCCCTGAGCAGATCAAAGCGCAAGCCGCAAAGATTCATGCGCAAAGCGTGGCTTCACAGATCATGCCGCTGGGCAACATCACCCAGATGACCCAGGAAGAACGCGAGCTGATCGGCTCATGGATCGACCAAGGCGCACAAATCAACTGATTAACAAAAAAGCCGCATCCTCGGATGCGGCTTTGGCTGTCCCTTATGCGCTGCTTTTGTGCACCAGACACACCCACCCCAAGCCCTCGACCTCCCCTCGTAAACCCTCTCCAACATTGTTGTAGACCACGACTGACGTGGCCTGCAGGCAACTTCGTCGACAGCTACTTTTTGTGCACAATGTTTAAATAAATTGTTTTAAAGAATGTAAACAAATTGTTATAGTTAGACCCTTCTGACCCGCAGGACAACTTCCTGCCTGATCAGCTGGAGGCACCGTGAAGCCTCGTGTAAGCCAATGACCAAGAACAACAACTGGCAGGCTATGACATGACCACGCTCGCAGCATCCATACCCCAGTCACGCCTGGACTCCGCTGGCATACAACGCCACAGCCAACACATCTCAGTTTTTCACCCCGCCGCGCAGTCGATTTCCAGCGGGGCGGCAAGCCCCCAACAACTGCCGCGATGCCAAGCACCGCCTGCCCATACGCACTTCCCGCGTACACGACTGATTTACCGTTTCTCCGCTTGATCCACTGTCTGGTTTTGCGGCTTGCCGCAGAGACGAGCAACCTTGTAAATCCACAATAAGGAAAACGTGATGAAACTGAAGCACCTGCCCCATTGCATCGCCCTCTCAGCCGGTCTGTTTACCGGCCAGCACGCCTTCGCCGAGGGTGCCTTTCTTTGGCAAGACACTAGCCTCTCCTACCTTTATGGCAGCAACTTCCAGCGCCTGAACAACAACGCCGAAGAGCAGCGTTCGCAAAGCACCTTCACCTTGGAAAACGCCAGCGGCTGGACGTGGGGCGACACGTTCTTCTTCCTCGACTACGTAGACGCTGACAACCGGCAGGCACGTGGAAGCAACTTCGGCAACTTGAGCGTCAAGGAGAAGAGCAGCTTCTACTACATGGAATTCTCGCCACGCGTCAGCCTCAGCTGGCTCACCGGCCAGGATCTGTCCGCAGGCCCGCTGAAGGATGTCTACGCAGCCTTTACCTATGAAAAAGGTAACGGCGGCCCTGGCACCGAGAACTACCTGTACGGCATTGGCACCGCCTGGAACGCTCCAGGCTTCGCCTACCTGAACGCCAACCTGTATGCAGTGAAGGTCAATAACCACATCTTCTTCGATCATGACTTCAAGGCATCGGACAAGGGTAACGGCCACACCTACCAGCTGACAGTGAACGGCGCTTATCCGTTTGCCATTGGTGAACAAGACTTTGTGGTCGACGGCTACATCGACTGGCGCGCCCCATCCAAGGATGCCGGCACCCAGACTTCGGTCGGTTCCTCAATCCAGATCAAGTGGGATGCGGGCAAAGCGCTATTCGGTGAAGGCCGCAAACTGTACGTCGGTACCGAGCTGAACATGTGGCACAACAAATACGGCATCAAACCAATCGACGGTTCCACCCATGGTTTTGATCAAACCGCCGTGCAGGCCTTGGTTAAATACCATTTCTAAGTAGCGGGATGACCATGCGCTTGCTGGGTAAGCGGCAAACGCAAAAAACGGGGATGGCAGCAGTGCCATCCACCGTTTTTTAGCGCGTGGCAAAAGTGAAACAAAAACCTAAAGCCCGAAATGCGAGCACGCTCCATTGCAATTCACGCCGGCACACTGCATCCGAAACACCATTCGCACCAGACCGTGAACCGCACACACATTGGCACTGCCGGACTCGGCTACTGCGATTGAGCCTCCTTGAATTTTTTCCGCTCCAGGAAGTCTAATTTCCATTGCTCCAGGCCAATATGCTCGGGGTCCAGGTTAGCCTCGACCCGATACTGCTGCTTGAGCGCAGCGATTTCGGCCTGGTACTCGATCAAGAAGCGATCAAAACGTTGCATCAGCTGAGTCTGTTTGATCGTCGAGAGCTTGAAGCTACCCCGGTTGTGCGGCAATGTCGGATCAAAGATCAGTGCCCCTGGCCGTGCCCTGATGTTATCCAGGTAATGAGTGGCCACCACCACGTTGAAATAGGCGCCATCTGTGTCTTTCCTGAGCGCCTGGCGAATCATCTGGCGCAGGTCATCGCTGTAGGTCAGTTCAATCTGCCCGCCATCGATACGCTCCTGATAGCCCCAGGGTGTCCAGCCATTGACCATGGCCAGGCGCTTGACCTGCTCAACCGGCAGCCCCAGACGCTGTGGCGCAACCAGCACGCCATCGACATACTCGACCACGCCCTGGCTGTAGCTCAGTGACTTACCAGTCTTTTGCGCCTGCGCCCAAGTCTCGCTATCCGGATATTTCAGATCCACTTGACCCGCCAGCAACGCAGGGAGCAACTGCTCGACCGGCAGCACCTTGTAGCTCAGCTCTATCCCGCTTTTTTGCGCAAACAAATCGAATAAATCGCGCGCAAAGCCCTGGTACTGGCCTTGTGCATCGACACTGTAATGCGGTGCGAAAGCCAATTTCTCGACACCTATCACGTAGCTTTCTGCCTGGACGGCGGTGGAACAGACTACGGCGAGCAAACTGCAGATGTGCAAAAGCTTCACAGCAAACCTCCTGTTAAGTGTGACGTGGGTGGGTAATGGCAAGTGATGCGGTCTAGCCGCCGGTCATGCTCATAAAGCGTACGACTTGAACCTGCTCATCGCTCTGGAAGTGGTGGCGTTCGGGCTTGAGTTGCAGCGCATCGAGCAAGGCCTGGCGCAAGCGTTGACTGTCACCCGGGTGGGCGCGCATCAACCCCTTCAGATCCAAAGCATTTTCATGCCCCAGGCAGAGCACCAGCTTGCCCTCTGCGGTGACGCGAACGCGGTTGCAGTCGCCGCAGAAGTTGTGGCTATGAGGCGAGATAAAACCAACCTGGGTGTCGCTGCCGACCACTTGCCAATAGCGCGACGGCCCGCCAGTCAGCTTGCTGCTGCGCACCAGAGCATGGCGCTGCTCGATGCGCTCACGCACTTCATCGCTCGAGCAGAAGGTCTGCTCGCGCTGATGGCTGGAAATACTGCCCAACGGCATTTCTTCGATAAAACTGATATCCAGGCCCCGCGCCATGGCGAACTCGAGCAGGTCGAGCACTTCGTCATCGTTACGGTCTTTCTGTACCACGGCGTTGAGTTTGATCTTGCGAAAACCCGCAGCACGGGCCACCTCGATACCGTCCAGCACCTGATCGAGTTTGTCGCGCCGAGTAAACGCAGCGAAGCGCTCGCGCTGCAGCGAATCCAGGCTGACATTCAGGCGCTTGACCCCAGCCGCATGCAGTTGCGGCGCCAGCTCGGCCAATTGCGAGCCGTTGGTGGTAATGGCCAGGTCGTCCAGTTCCGGGCGCTGGCCCAGGCGGCTCAGCAGGCTGAGCAGATTCTTGCGTACCAGCGGCTCGCCGCCCGTGATGCGGATACGTTTGACCCCAAGACCAATAAAGGCATCAGCCACGCTATACAGCTCCTCCAAGGTAAGGATCTGTTCACGTGGGGTGAACACCATGTTTTCGCTCATGCAGTAGGTGCAGCGAAAATCACAGCGGTCAGTAACTGACAAGCGCAGGTAGGTGATACGTCGACCGAACGGGTCAACCAGTTGATTGATCACGACGTGTCTCCTGGAGCTCAATGAGCCGAGACTTTTTGTTATGAATACATGGGGCGAGATAAAAACAGAAAAAATAAATTTTGTATACAACAACCTGACCTGCAAGTCAGATAGCCCGCCAGAGCCCAGGCCACAAGCCTTGAGCGCCGCGCAAAGCCGGTGCTACCATCCCGGCGCAGCCCAGCGACGGGCGTTCGACAAAAGCAAAGAGGCTTATGACCAGTATTCGCGAGCGTAACAGAGAGCTGATTTTACGCGCAGCCAGCGAGGAGTTCGCCGACAAGGGCTTTGCTGCCAGTAAAACCAGCGATATCGCCGCCAAGGCTGGGGTACCCAAGCCCAACGTCTACTACTACTTCAAGTCGAAAGAAAACCTCTACCGCGAAGTGCTCGAAAGCATTATCGAGCCGCTGCTGGAAGCCTCCGCGCCATTCAACCAGCCGGGCAAACCGGCCGACGTACTGCGCGCTTATATCCGCTCGAAAATCCGCATCTCCCGCGAGCTGCCGTTTGCCTCCAAGGTATTCGCCAGCGAAATCATGCACGGCGCACCGCACCTGTCTGCCGACCAGACTGCGCAACTGAACGCGCAGGCCAAACACAATATTTCCTGCATCCAGGGCTGGATCGACCAGGGCCTGATGGCCAAGGTTGACCCGCATCACCTGCTATTCAGCATTTGGGCTGCGACCCAGACCTACGCCGACTTCGATTGGCAGATCTCCACCGTCACCGGCAAAACCAGCCTGGACGAAGCCGACTATGAAGCTGCCGCGCAGACCATCATTCGTCTGGTGATCAAAGGCTGCGAGATCGACGAAGCCCAACCCAGCCCGTCCGAGCAGGTCACCAACGCCTAAGCCCTGCCCTTGGTTTAAGGCCGCAATAAATAAAAACGGTGAATGCCGCAAAGCATTCACCGTTTTTTATTGCCTGAAACCACTGTGGGAGGCGCTTTAGCGGCGCGCTTTTATGCGCAGTTGTCGCGGCTGAAGCCCCTCCCACAAGCCGTGCACTGTCAGGCGGCGATACCCGCGTCCGCCTTAAGCCCCACCGACTCAACAGCGCTCACCCCGCACTGCTCATCGATATCCGACGTATCACCGGTGATGCCCACTGCGCCAATCACCTCGCCGCGCTCATCACGAATCAGCACACCACCCGGTGCCGGCACCAGCTGACCGTCTGCCAGGTTGTTTACCGCGCCGATAAACGCTGGGCGCTGCTGCGCGTCGGCAGCGATCAGCCGCGAACCCTTGCCCAGAGCCAACGCCCCCCAGGCCTTGCCGATGGCAATTTGCGGGCGTAGCAGGCTGGCGCCGTCTTCGCGCTGCAGGCTGATCAGATGTCCGCCGGCATCCAGTACGGCCACGGTCAGCGGTGCGGCGGAAATTTCCCGGCCGACCGCCAGGGCGCGATTACTGATGGTGGTGGCGATTTGCAGATTCAACGTACTCATCTTGGGTCTTCCTCAATGCTGATAAATCCAACGAAACACCCAGTGCTGCGCTGCCTGCAGGGCGATTGACAGCAACCGGGCAATCCAAAGCTCGACACCACTATCCCACCAGAAACAAAAAACTCAATAGACGAATACAATAGAAGCATCACTTGTATACATTTATTCAAGATATTTTCCGCACAAAATCAAGCAACCCAGCTAAAACGCTTGTTTTAAAAGATTTTTTACCAGGCAACGCCTCGACGACAAAACGTGTTGACCAGAAGGTCAGGCCATGAATAGAATCCAAGCCAGCTTTTTTGTATACAATCTGATAACAAACGAGGCACAAGACAATGGCCAAAATGAGAGCAATCGAGGCCGCCGTACTGGTGATGCGCCGCGAAGGCGTTGACACTGCGTTCGGCATCCCCGGCGCCGCCATCAACCCCCTGTACGCTGCACTGAAAAAAGTCGGCGGTATCGACCACGTCCTGGCTCGCCACGTCGAAGGTGCCTCGCACATGGCTGAGGGTTACACCCGCACCCATGCCGGCAATATCGGCGTGTGCATCGGCACCTCCGGCCCTGCGGGCACCGATATGGTGACCGGCCTGTACTCGGCATCGGCCGACTCCATCCCGATTCTGTGCATCACCGGCCAAGCGCCGCGTGCCCGCATGCACAAGGAAGACTTCCAGGCCGTCGACATCACCAGCATCGTCAAGCCGGTGACCAAGTGGGCCACTACCGTGATGGAGCCAGGCCAAGTGCCGCGCGCCTTCCAGAGAGCCTTTTATGAAATGCGCAGCGGTCGTCCAGGCCCCGTACTGATCGACTTGCCGTTCGACGTCCAGATGGCCGAGATCGAATTCGATATCGACGCCTACGAGCCACTGCCGTTGGCCAAGCCGGCTGCCAACCGGGTGCAGGCGGAAAAAGCCATCGCCATGCTCAACGACGCCGAGCGCCCGTTGCTGGTTGCCGGTGGCGGTATTTTCAATGCCGACGCCGCCGACAAGCTGGTGGAGTTCGCCGAACTGACCGGCGTGCCGGTAGTACCGACCTTGATGGGTTGGGGCGTGATCCCGGATGACCACAAGCTGATGGTCGGCATGGTCGGTCTGCAGACCTCACACCGTTACGGCAACGCCACCCTGCTGGCTTCCGACCTGGTGTTCGGTATCGGTAACCGCTGGGCCAACCGCCATACCGGCTCGGTTGAGGTCTACACCGAAGGCCGCACGTTCATTCACGTCGACATCGAACCGACGCAGATTGGCCGTGTATTCAACCCGGACCTGGGCATCGTGTCCGATGCAGGCTCGGCGCTGGACGCGTTCCTGGAAGTGGCCCGCGAGTGGAAAGCCGCCGGCAAACTGAAAGATCGCAGCGCCTGGCTGGACAGCTGCCGCGAGCGCAAGCGCACCCTGCAGCGCAAGACCCACTTCGACAACGTGCCGGCCAAGCCGCAGCGCGTCTATGAAGAGATGAACGAAGCGTTCGGCAAGGACACCTGCTACGTCACCACCATCGGTCTGTCGCAAATCGCCGGTGCGCAGTTCCTCCACGTCTACAAGCCGCGTCACTGGATCAACTGTGGCCAGGCCGGCCCGCTGGGTTGGACCATTCCGGCAGCGCTGGGTGTGGTCAAGGCCGACCCGACCCGCAAGGTCGTGGCGTTGTCTGGCGACTATGACTTCCAGTTCATGATCGAAGAACTGGCGGTGGGTGCGCAGTTCAACCTGCCGTACATCCACGTGCTGGTGAACAACTCCTACCTGGGGCTGATCCGTCAGGCGCAACGCGGCTTCGAGATCGACTACTGCGTACAGCTGGCGTTCGAGAACATCAACGCGCCGGAAATCAACGGTTACGGTGTTGACCACGTTGCCGTGGTGGAAGGCCTGGGCTGTAAGGCTATCCGCGTGTTTGACCCGAACGAACTGCAAAACGCCTTTGCCGAAGCCAAGCGCCTGATGGCCGAGCACCGCGTACCGGTGGTGGTGGAAATTATCCTGGAGCGTGTCACCAACATCTCCATGGGTACCGAAATCAACGCCGTCAACGAGTTCGAAGAACTGGCCGAGCGCGGCGTCGACGCCCCGACTGCCATCTCGCTGCTCGACTAAATCGCCTTCTGAACCAGCAGCCCGGATGCTTTATCCGGGCTGCGCAAGACAAGGAGCACACCATGCCCCGTTTTGCCGCCAACCTGTCCATGCTGTTCACCGAAGTGGACTTTCTGGACCGTTTCGACGCTGCCGCAGCCGCAGGCTTCAGCGGTGTCGAATACCTGTTTCCCTATGATTGTCCGGCTGAAGTGATCAAGGCGCGCCTGGATGCCAACCGTCTGGAGCAGGTGCTGTTCAACCTGCCCGCCGGCGATTGGGCCAAGGGCGAGCGTGGTATCGCCTGCCACCCCGACCGCGTTGAAGAGTTCCGCGCCGGTGTCGATAAGGCCATCGCCTACGCCAAGGTGCTGGGCAACAAACAGATCAACTGCCTGGCCGGTATCCGTCCGCAGGGTCTTGATTGCGCCACCGTCGAGCAGACCTTTGTCGACAACCTCAAGTTTGCCGCTGGCAAGCTCGAAGCCGCGGGCATCAAGCTGGTCATGGAAATGATCAACACCCGCGACATTCCCGGCTTCTACCTGAACACCACGAAGCAGGCGCTGGC
Source organism: Pseudomonas sp. SL4(2022) (assembly GCF_026625725.1). Taxonomy (NCBI): domain Bacteria; kingdom Pseudomonadati; phylum Pseudomonadota; class Gammaproteobacteria; order Pseudomonadales; family Pseudomonadaceae; genus Pseudomonas; species Pseudomonas sp. SL4(2022). The sequence goes on along the minus strand of NZ_CP113060.1, from coordinate 3,671,472 downwards.
CATTCGCGACAAGGTCGATAGCAGCAACCTGTACCTGCAATACGACATCTACCACATGCAAATCATGGAAGGTGACCTGGCGCGTACCGTCGAGGCCAATCTGTCTGTGATCAACCATGTGCAGTTGGCCGACAACCCGGGCCGCAACGAGCCGGGCACGGGCGAGATCAACTACCGCTTCCTCTTCGAGCACCTGGACCGCATCGGCTACCAGGGCTGGATCGGCTGTGAATACAAGCCGGCAACCACCACCGCTGCCGGCCTCGGCTGGATGAAAGCGCACAACGCAACCTGAATCAGAGGATAGTTCTCATGGCAAAAATCGGATTTATCGGCACCGGCATCATGGGCAAGCCTATGGCGCAGAACCTGCAAAAAGCCGGGCACACCCTGTTCTTCTCCGAGCACTTCGACAAGGCGCCGGCCGACCTGTTGGGCGACAACGGCATCGGCCTGGCCAACCCACGCGAAGTGGCGCAGGAAGCCGAATTCATCATCATCATGGTGCCGGATACCCCTCAGGTTGAAGACGTACTGTTCCGCGAAGACGGCGTTGCCGCAGGCGTGGGCGCTGGCAAGGTGGTGATCGACATGAGCTCGATCTCCCCTACCGCCACCAAGCAGTTCGCCGAGAAGATCAAAGCCACTGGCGCTTCCTACCTCGACGCGCCGGTATCCGGCGGTGAAGTCGGTGCCAAGGCGGCCACCCTGTCGATCATGATCGGCGGCTGCCCGAATGCCTTCGAACGCGCGCTGCCGCTGTTCCAGGCCATGGGCAAGAACATCACCCGCGTTGGCGGTAACGGGGACGGTCAGACCGCCAAGGTCGCCAACCAGATCATCGTTGCTTTGAACATCCAGGCTGTGGCTGAAGCCCTGCTGTTCGCCGCCAAGAATGGCGCCGATCCAGCCAAGGTGCGTGAAGCGCTGATGGGCGGTTTCGCCGGTTCGAAGATCCTTGAAGTGCACGGTGAGCGCATGATCAAAGGCACCTTCGACCCAGGCTTCCGCATCAGCCTGCACCAGAAGGACCTCAACCTGGCCTTGGCCGGCGCGCGCGAACTGGGCCTTAACCTGCCCAACACCGCCAACGCCCAGCAAGTGTTCAGCACCTGTGCGGCCATCGGCGGCAGCAACTGGGATCACTCGGCGTTGATCAAAGGCCTGGAACATATGGCCAACTTCAACATCCGTGGTGAGTAAGCAGCACCGTAGGATGGGTTGAGCCTGCGATACCCATCGGAGGAACAACACCACGTGATGGGTATCGCTTCGCTCAACCCATCCTACACAACCCTTTCGATCTGCCCGGCAGGCGGTGTCACGGCCTGCCGGCCGGGTGGGTCGATTCCAGTGCGCAGCGTCTTTCCCCAGGGCGCTGCGCACTAGAATCGAACGTGCTCAGCAATAAGAATTTGCTCCGGCCCTATCAAGAGAGATCGCCATGTCCATCGATCCGTCTTTCAATCCAACGTCTCTGCTGCGCGAACTGTTCGCCAGCGCCATCGACGCCGCCCACCCGCGGCAAGTTCTGGCTGACTACCTGCCGGCAGATCGCAGCGGCCGCGTTATCGTGATCGGTGCCGGCAAAGCCGCCGCGGCCATGGCCGAAGTGATTGAGCAGGAATGGCAAGGCGACGTCTCTGGCCTGGTGGTCACCCGTTACGAGCACGGCGCCAACTGCAAAAAAATCGAAGTGGTAGAAGCCGCCCATCCGGTGCCGGACGACGCCGGTGAGCGCGTGGCGCGCCGCGTATTGGAGCTGGTCAGCAACCTGAGCGAGTCCGACCGGGTGATCTTTCTGCTGTCCGGCGGCGGCTCTTCCCTGCTCGCCCTGCCCGCCGAAGGCATCAGCCTGAAAGACAAGCAGGCGGTTAACAAAGCCCTGCTCAAATCCGGCGCCTCGATTGGCGAAATGAACTGCGTGCGCAAGCACCTTTCTGCCATCAAGGGCGGCCGCCTGGCCAAGGCCAGCTGGCCAGCCAGCGTCTACACCTACGCAATTTCCGATGTGCCGGGCGATGAAGCCACGGTGATCGCCTCCGGCCCAACCGTGGCCGACCCGACCACCTCCGCCGAAGCCCTGGCGATCCTCGCGCGCTACAGCATCGATATCCCAGCCAATGTGCGTAGCTGGCTGCAGAACCCGGCCTCGGAAACCGTCAAGCCGGGCGATCCGTGCCTGGCGCGCAGCCACTTCCAGCTAATCGCCCGGCCGCAGCAATCCCTCGACGCCGCGGCCGCCAAGGCCCACGCCGCCGGTTTGCCGACGCTGATCCTCGGTGATCTGGAAGGCGAATCGCGGGAAGTCGCCAAGGTGCACGCCGGCATCGCCAAACAGGTGCGCCTGCATGGTCAACCAATCAAAGCGCCCTGCGTGATTCTCTCCGGCGGCGAAACCACGGTGACCGTGCGCGGCAATGGCCGTGGCGGACGCAACGCCGAATTTCTCTTAAGCCTGAGCGACAGTCTCAAAGGCATGCCCGGCATCTATGCACTGGCCGGCGACACCGACGGCATCGACGGTTCGGAAGACAACGCCGGGGCCATTATGACCCCCGACAGCTACGCCCGCGCCGCGGCGCTGGGGCTAAGCAGCCGCGATGAGCTGGATAACAACAACGGCTACGGCTACTTCGCCGCCCTTGATCAACTGATCGTCACCGGGCCGACGCGTACCAACGTCAACGATTTTCGCGCCATTCTGATTTTAGGGTCTGTTGACGTTTCGCTCGCGGCCGCGCCGGAGCCAGTTTTTGCGCGGGGCAAGGCATGAGGAGAGAAGTTTGGCCATTCCAAATGAACGACGAATAACGCAGTACCGCGCAAAAACTGGCCCGGCCCTCCGGGTTGCGCGGCAAATGACGCCATGCGGCGTTGCGAGACTTGGCAAGGGAACAACCATTGCCTGCGTCCCGCGCCTTGCCTGGCGTCATTTGGCGCAGCAACGCGGCTCGCGCCGAAACGTCAACAGACCCTAGGGACCCCTGCCCAATGAACGCCAACAAGAAAGTAAAAATCCTCGCCACCCTTGGCCCCGCGATCAAAACCATCGATGACATCCGCCAGCTGGTGGAGGCCGGGGTCAACCTGTTCCGCCTCAACTTCAGCCACGGCGAACACGCCGACCACGCCCAGCGCTTCGACTGGGTGCGTGAAGTCGAGCAGCAGCTGAACACCCCAATCGGCATCCTCATGGACCTGCAAGGGCCGAAGCTGCGCGTCGGCCGTTTTGCCGAGGGCAAGGTCAACCTGCAACGCGGCCAGACCCTGCGCCTGGACCTCGACAGCACCCCGGGTGACGTCAATCGGGTCAACCTGCCCCACCCGGAAATCATCGAAGCGCTGCAGCCGGGCATGAGTCTGTTGCTCGACGATGGCCGCCTGCGCCTGCAAGTCACCGCCAAGCACAGCGATGCGGTAATCACCGAGGTGATCGCCGGTGGCGAGCTGTCCGACCGTAAGGGCGTCAACGTGCCGGAAGCCGTGCTGCAACTGAGCCCGCTGACCGAGAAAGACCGCCGCGACCTGAGCTTCGGCCTGGAGCTGGGCGTGGACTGGGTGGCGCTGTCGTTTGTGCAGCGCCCGGAAGACATTGTCGAAGCCCGTCAGCTGATCGGTGATCGCGCCTTCCTGATGGCCAAGATCGAGAAGCCGTCTGCGGTGATTCACCTCGAAGCGATCACCCAGCTGTGCGACGCAATCATGGTCGCCCGTGGCGACCTGGGCGTGGAAGTGCCGGCCGAGAACGTGCCGCGCATCCAGCGCGACATCATCCGCACCTGCCGCCAGCTCGGTAAGCCGGTGGTGGTGGCCACGCAGATGCTCGAGTCCATGCGCTTCTCCCCTGCACCGACTCGCGCCGAAGTTACCGACGTGGCCAACGCCGTGGCCGAAGGCGCCGATGCAGTCATGCTCTCGGCGGAAACCGCCTCCGGCGACTACCCGCTGGAAGCCGTGCAGATGATGAGTAAGATCATCCGCCAGGTGGAAAACGGCCCGGACTTCCAGGCCCAACTCGACGTCAGCCGCCCGCAGGCCGAAGCCACTGCCTCGGATGCAATCAGCTGCGCGATCCGCCGCATCAGCAGCATCCTGCCGGTGGCCGTGCTGGTGAACTACACCGAGTCGGGCAACTCCAGCCTGCGCGCTTCACGCGAGCGGCCGAAAGCGCCGATCCTCAGCCTGACGCCGAGCCTGGAAACCGCGCGACGCCTGAGCGTGGCGTGGGGTGTGTATTCGGTGGTCAATGCACGCCTGAGCAAGGTCGAGGAAGTCACCCGCACGGCCCTGGAAACCGCCCGCAGCGCAGGCCTGGCCAACACCGGCGACACCGTGGTGATCACTGCTGGCGAGCCGTTCGGTCAACCGGGCAGCACCAACAGCCTGCGGATTGAAATCCTGCATTAAACAGCTACAGGTTCGTAGGGTCCCACGCTGGCTTTGCCAGTTTTGCAGGCACTCACTGTTCCCGCGGCGAGTGCCTCTTTTTATTACCAGCCCCGGTGATTGTTTATTCAGGTTCGTCTGTATGTCGCCATTACCGCTCACCACCCACGCCTTGCAGGGGTTTCGCACCCTGCTCAACGGTTTTAGCCAGATCTTTCTGCAAGCCCATCCCGGCTGCGGCTTGCTGGTGCTCCTGGCGATTGCGATCGGCGCACCACAGCTACTCGGCGGCGCCCTGCTCGGTGGTCTCAGCAGCACCCTGACGGCGCAGCGTCGCGGTTATACCAAAGCCGACATCGAACTCGGTTTGTACGGCTACAACGGGGTTATGCTGGGCATGCTGATCAGCCTGCAGTTCGCCTGGTCAGCGCTGTTGCCGCTGCTGATCATCGTCAGCGCCGGAGCCTCAAGCCTGCTGCTGAGCGCCTGGATGCGGCGCATGCGCGAACGACAGTGGCTGCCTGCATTCACCTTCCCTTTTGTCGGCCTGAGCTGGCTGCTGCTGTGGCTGGCACCTGTTCTGCAGCTTGATCTGACACACGCCGTAGCAAGTAATGCACAACCACTGGACTGGTGGGCCAGCCTGATCGCCATGGCGCGCGGCTTGGGCCAGGTGATTTTCCTCGATCATCCACTGGCCGGCGTCGGCCTGTTACTTGGCCTGCTTCTGGCGGATCGACGCGCCGCCTGCTGGGCACTGCTCGGCTCAATGGGCGGACTGGCGCTGGCGTTGTACCAGGGGTTGCCACAGCACAGCGCCCTCACCGGCCTGTACGGCTATAACACCGCCCTGGCAGCCATCGCGCTCAGCCAGGTGCATCGCCGCCCTTGGCTGCCAGCCCTTGGTATCGCCCTGGCGCTGGTGTTGCAACCGGGATTCAGCGCCCTCGGCCTACCGGCGCTGACCATGCCGTTTATCCTCACCTGCTGGTTGGTCAGCGCCACCCAACGCCTGTTACGCAAAGCGGCGGCCGACTGCTCGCCGCTACCACCAACCGGCAAGGACAGGATTCATTGAAACAGAATGCCCTGAAAGGAGACTCAGCCGCGCTCGATGGGCGTCGACGTCAGCTCGAATGGGCTGTTGCTGCGCCGTTGGTTGCGGTCTTCACGTGGGGTGGCGCCAAAAAAATTGCGATAGGCGCTAGAGAAGTGCGGGCCGGAGGAGAAGCCGCAGGAAAGGCCGATCTGAATGATCGATTTGCTGGTTTGCATCAGCAATTGGCGCGCTTTATTCAGGCGCAGTTCCAGGTAGTACTGGCTGGGTACGCGGTTGAGGTATTGCTTGAAGATGCGCTCCAGCTGACGGCGCGAAACACATACGTGTTGGGCAATTTCGTCGGTGGTCAGCGGCTCTTCGATATTGGCTTCCATCAGCAGCACGGCCTGAGTCAGCTTGGGGTGGCTGGAGCCCAGACGATTCTGCAGCGGAATGCGCTGACGCTCACCGCCCTCACGGATACGCTCGACCACCAACTCTTCGGATACCGCACCGGCCAATTCAGCGCCGTGATCACGGGCCAACAAGGCCAGTAACAGGTCGAGCACGGCCAAGCCGCCACAGGCGGTCAGGCGATCACGGTCCCAATCGAACAGATGGCTGGTGGCGATCACTTTAGGGAAGCGCTCGCTGAAATCATCCTGCCAGCGCCAGTGCACCGAAGCGCGGTAGCCATCGAGCAAGCCCAGCTGCGCCAGCGGGTAGACCCCGGCGGCAATCGCACCGATCACGCAACCGCCGCGCACCAGTTGCTTGAGCGCGCCGGAGAGTGCCGCCGGCATCGGCCCTGGCGGCTCGTCGGCGAGCAGAAAGAGCTTCTGGCAGCCTTCCAGCTTACCCACCCAGGCTTCCCCTGGAAGCCGCCATGCACCTTCGAGCGGTGCCTCAGCCTGCAGAAACACCAGCTCATAGACCACCTCGGGGTGGACGCGCTGGGCAACGCGCAGCGCTTCTTCCGCCAAGGCCAGGGTCAGGGGCTTGGTGTTGGGCCAAAGCAGGAAGCCAATTCGGTGGGCATTCATGGGGGGCAGTTTAGGCTCTGTTGGCGATTATGGGCATAACGTGGGTGCGTGCGGATGTTGCCGCGGGTTATTTGAGACTGCCAGAGAGGAACTGCTGCAGACGTTCGGATTGCGGATTGACCAGCACTTCTTTCGGGCAACCCCGCTCTTCCACCACACCTTTGTGGAGGAACACCAACTGATTGGAGACTTCACGGGCAAAGCCCATTTCGTGGGTCACCACCACCATGGTACGGCCTTCCTGCGCCAGGTCCTGCATGACTTTCAGTACTTCACCGACCAGCTCAGGGTCCAGCGCCGAGGTCGGCTCGTCGAACAGCATCACCTCAGGCTCCATGGCCAGGGCGCGAGCAATCGCTACACGCTGCTGCTCGCCGCCGCTCATGTGCGCCGGGTAGGCATCTTTACGATGGGCCACGCCAACCTTGTTCAGGTAGTGCTCGGCCTTTTCCAGGGCTTCCTTCTTGCTCATGCCGAGCACGTGCACCGGGGCTTCCATGACGTTTTCCAGGGCGCTCATGTGCGACCACAGGTTGAAGTGCTGGAACACCATGGACAGGCGCGAGCGCATGCGCTGCAACTGTTTGGGATCGGCCGCTTTCAGACCACCCTCCTTGTTGGCCACCAGTTTCAGCTCTTCGTTGTTGAGCAGAATCTTGCCACCGTACGGTTGTTCCAGCAGGTTGATACACCGCAGGAAGGTACTCTTGCCCGAGCCGCTGGAGCCGATGATGCTGATCACATCGCCGGCTTTGGCCGCCAGAGACACGCCTTTCAATACTTCGTGGCTGCCGTAGCGCTTGTGCAGATCCTGAACTTCAAGTTTGTACATGGTTTCCACTCTCTTGAATCAGTCGCTGAGCAAGCGACCCTGGCGAATAGGGGTACGACCGGCCACTTTGGCCAACCACAAACCGGGTTGGGCAAAGCGCAACCGCTCGCGCGCATAAAGCACACCGTCTGTGGCGGCGCAGACAGTCGTGTGGCGATCGTCCAGCGGATCGATCACTTCAAATAGGGGGTCACCGGCCAAAACCCGCGCGCCCACCGGCTGCAGAAAGCTCACCACACCGGCATGCGGGGCATAAGCGTATTGCGCCCCAGCAAACGGCGTGGCTTCGCAACATTGATCGGGTGCTGGCGACCAGTCACCGGCAATCAGGCCTTGCTCGGCAAGGAACGCCAGAATGCTTTCGGCACGGGCCTCGGCCTCGAGCTTACCGGTATCGGCCATGCCACCCAGCTCGACTGTTACCGCCAGGCATGCCGGAGGTACAGCCGCCTGAGGAAAATCCTGCGCCAGCTGAACCCAGGGCAAGGCGCAGGCCTCATCAAAGGAATTACCGCCGGAGTCCTCGACGGTCAGCGCCGCACCGGCCTGCAGGCGAGCAGCCAGGGTGCGCAGCTGTGGCCACTGTTGCGGCAGCAAGTAGAGATGCACTGCGGCGTCAAAATCACAGTGCAGGTCGAGCACCACATCGGCATCGCAGGCATGCTTCAGCAACAGGCGCTGCAAGCCTTGCAGCTCCGAGCCGGCGGGTGGCAAGGCTTCCAACGCCGCTTGCATGGCAGCGCGAATCAGCCGCACATTGCTCGGTCCGTCCTGACCCAGGCAACCGTACAACGCCGGTGCAATGGCGGCAGCCAGGTCAGGGAAATCACGGTTGAAGTTTTTCCCGCTGCCCAGCTCAAAACGCCCCTGATGGCTGGCCTGAAACATCTGTCCCAGACCAATCGGGTTGGCCACTGGCACCAGTTCGATCACCCCGGTCAACCGCCCCTGGGCTTCCAGCTCACGCAGGCGGCGCTTGAGCTCTACTGCCACGCGCATTCCAGGCAGCTCATCGGCATGCAGCGAGGCCTGGATATAGGCCTTGCATGGGCCATGGCCGAAACGAAACACACTCAAGCGGCGTTCGGTTCCGGGGCAGCCCCAGGGCAGTGAATGATCAATACGCTGCATGCTCTGTTCCTCAGGCCTTGCGCGGGGCCAGGTAGGCCAACCAGCGGCGTTCGGCCAGCTTGAACAGGCGTACGAGGATAAAGGTCAGGCACAGGTAGAACAGGCCGGCCGTGATAAATGCCTCGAACGGCAGGTAGTACTGCGAACTGACAGTGCGTGCTGCGCCGGTGATGTCGATCAGGGTGACGATCGAGGCCAGCGAGGTGGTGTGTAGCATCATGATTACTTCGTTGCTGTACTGCGGCAGTGCGCGGCGCAGCGCCGACGGCAGCAGGATTCGGCGGTACAGCTTGAAGCGCGACATGCCCATGGCCTTGGCGGCCTCGATCTCACCATGCGGTGTGGCCTTGAGGCTGCCGGCGAGAATCTCCGCGCTGTAGGCGCTGGTGTTGATGGCAAACGCCAGGCAGGCACAGAAAGTGGCACTGGAGAAATACGGCCACAGCGCACTCTCACGCACCGCCTCGAACTGGGCAAGACCGTAATAGATGAGAAACAGCTGCACCAGCATCGGCGTGCCGCGAATCACATAGGTGTAGAGCCAGGCCGGAAAGTTCACCAGCGCCGACTTGGAGACGCGCATCAAGCCCAGGGGGATGGCCAGGGCCAGGCCGCATGCCAGGGAGATCAGCAAAATTTTAAGGGTAACGCCTACCCCGCTGATGTACAGCGGCAGGTTTTCCCAGATTACGGTGTAGTCAAAAATCATCGCTACGCTCCCCGCTTACAGATCAGCGGCTTTGATGCCGACCGAGTAACGTTTTTCCAGGTAACGCAAGGCCAGCAATGACACGCTGGTCAGCACCAGGTACAAAGCCGCAACGGCCAAGTAGAAGGTGAATGGCTCGCGGGTGGCATCAGCCGCGCTTTTTGCCTTGAACATCATGTCCTGCAGACCAACCACGGAAATCAGCGCGGTGGCCTTGGTCAACACCAACCAGTTGTTGGTAAAACCGGGAATGGCGAAGCGAATCATCTGTGGCACCAGGATGCGGAAGAACACCTGCATGCCATTCATGCCATACGCCGCGCCTGCTTCAGCTTGCCCTTTGGGGATGGCCATAAAGGCGCCGCGGAAGGTCTCCGACAGGTAAGCACCAAAGATAAAGCCCATGGTGAACACGCCGGCAATAAAGGGGTTGATATCGATGTAGTCGTCATAACCGAGCAGCGGTGCGATACGGTTCACCATATCCTGGCCACCGTAGAAAATCAGCAGAATCAACACCAGGTCGGGAATCCCGCGGATCACCGTGGCGTAGGTTTCACCCAGCAGCGCCAGCCACTTGATTGGTGACAGGCGAAACGCCGCACCCACCAGACCCAATACGATGGCCACGGCCATCGAGGTCAGCGCCAGAATCAGGGTGAGCCAAGCACCCTCCAGAATGGTCGAGCCGTAGCCGTTGAGCATGCTCTGCTTACCTCATGCAAACGCCACATGGCGCCTGGGAGTACAACAAAAATAGTACCGGGAGCAATGTCACGTCGCTCCACGACAGCATGATGGGTGGTCACAAAAAAGTGGCGCAAACATGAGGTTGAAGCCAGTTTGCGCCACTTTCAGTGCAAGCGATTAAGCGAACTCAATCACTCGCCGTAGACGTTGAAGTTGAAGTACTTGTCCTGAACTTCCTTGTACTTGCCGTTGGCACGGATTGCCACAATGGCAGCACTGATCTTGTCAGCCAGGGCCTTGTCACCTTTACGCACGGCGATACCGGCGCCCATGCCGATATATTTCTCGTCGCTGAAGTCCGGGCCGACCAGGGCGAAGCCTTTACCGGCGTCAGTCTTGATAAAGCCATCGTCGATATTCACGACATCCGCAAAGGTGGCGTCCAGACGACCGGAAGCCAGGTCGAGGAAGGCTTCGTTCTGCGAGCTGTAACGTACGATCTCGATACCGGCAGGGGCAAAGATATCGGTGGCGTAACGGTCGTAGGTGGAGGCGCGCTGTACGCCGACTTTTTTGCCTTTCAGATCCACCAACGGGTCGTTGATCACGGTGCCGGCCTTCATCGCCAACTTGCCCGGGGTCTGGTAGTACTTGCCGCTGAAATCAACTGATTTCAGGCGATCTTCGGTGATGCTCATCGACGACAGTACGGCGTCAAACTTGCGTACCTTCAGGGCCGGGATCAGGCCGTCGAATTCCTGCTCGATCCACTTACATTCCACTTTCATCTCTTCGCACAGGGCGACGCCGATGTCGTAGTCGAAACCGCTGATGGCGCCTTCAGGTGTTTTGAAGGCAAACGGTGGGTACGCGGCTTCGATACCGATGCGCAGAGGCTTGGCCTCTTCAGCCATGGCCAGCGGCGACAGCATGGACAGCGCCAGTGCGCCGAGAAGTGCAATCTTCTTCATTTTGTGACTCCTTCGAATGGGAATGGCATCGGTTGGCAGAGATTGTGAGGGTGCATCCGGCCTTGCATGAATTGTAGTGAGTCACCGCCAACCTGCGCGCTGCGCATCCGCTGGACGGCCCTAGCCGGGTGAGCGGCATTCTAGCGACAGCTCGAAAGTCGATATTTCTTCAATGCGACAAGTAATTACAAAAGACCCGGACGGGTATAGCGAGGATATTGACAGCCCCTGAAAAACATGCAGAGACAGAAAAGACAGATAACCCGTTAATAAAGCAATTAGCGCGCCCAAAATCTGCAAACCCACTGATTTAGCGGTTTGCTCGACGATTCTATTTTCCAGCCCACATAAATCACCGCACTATTTTGGCGCAAAATGTTCCCGCACACCCCATAAAAGTGCGCACCGTTACACCCAGGTGACAGCCAACTACCCAGATGAAAATCGGTAACAGCGCACAACGCACAACGCCCTGCCCGGCTTGTGGCCGAAACAGGGCGTTGTTTACAGACAGCTGAGCGGGCTCAGGCCGCCTGCATCTCGCGGTGAGTGTCGATAAGGTGCTGCACCACGCCAGGATCGGCCAGCGTGGAGATGTCGCCGAGTGCATCGTATTCGGCGGTGGCGATCTTGCGCAGGATGCGGCGCATGATCTTGCCCGAGCGGGTTTTCGGCAGGCCAGGGGCCCACTGAATCACGTCCGGCGAGGCAATCGGCCCGATTTCCTTGCGCACCCAGTTTTTCAACTCTAAGCGCAATTGTTCGGAAGGTTCTTCTCCACCATTCAAGGTGACGTAAACATAGATACCCTGCCCTTTGATATCGTGCGGCACACCGACCACAGCCGCCTCGGCGACTTTCGGGTGGGCGACCATGGCACTCTCAATTTCGGCGGTGCCCATGCGGTGGCCAGATACGTTGAGCACATCATCAACGCGACCAGTGATCCAGTAGTAACCGTCTTCGTCGCGGCGCGCACCGTCACCGGTGAAGTACATGCCTTTGAAGGTCTTGAAGTAGGTATCGACAAAGCGGTCGTGGTCACCGTACAAGGTGCGCGCCTGGCCCGGCCAGGAATCGATGATCACCAGATTACCTTCAGCCGCGCCATCGATCAGGTTGCCCAGGTTATCGACAAGTGCCGGCTGAACGCCAAAGAATGGACGGGTTGCCGAGCCCGGCTTGAGCGCGGTGGCACCGGGCAGCGGGCTAATCAGAATGCCGCCTGTTTCGGTTTGCCACCAGGTATCGACAATCGGGCAACGCTCTTTACCGACGGTTTTGTAATACCAGTTCCAGGCTTCCGGGTTGATCGGCTCACCGACCGAACCGAGCAAGCGCAGGCTGGAACCGTCAGCACCGGCTACCGCCTCCTGGCCCTGAGCCATCATGGCGCGGATCGCCGTGGGGGCGGTGTAGAGGATATTGACCTTGTGCTTGTCGATGATCTTCGACACGCGAGTAATGTCCGGGTAATTCGGAATACCTTCGAACAGCAGCGTGGTCGCACCGTTGGCCAGCGGGCCGTAGACGATATAGCTGTGACCGGTGACCCAGCCCACGTCGGCGGTGCACCAGTAGACGTCACCGGGTTTGTAGTCGAACACCCGCTCATGGGTCAGCGCGGCATACACCAAATAGCCGCCAGTGGTGTGCTGCACACCTTTCGGTTTACCGGTGGAGCCGGAGGTGTAGAGGATAAACAGGGCTTCTTCAGCGCCCATTTCTTTCGGTGCGCAGTGGCTTGAGGCCACGGCCATCAGGTCTTCGTACCAGATGTCGCGATGCTGGTTCCACTTGATCGGGCTGGCGGTGCGCTTGCAGACAATTACTTTCTGCACGCTGCTGGTTTCCGGGTTGGTCAGCGCGTCATCAACGTTGGCTTTGAGCGGGGTTTTCTTACCGCCACGCAAACCTTCGTCTGCCGTGATCACCACTTTGGACTGGCAGTCGATGATGCGGCCTGCCAATGCCTCCGGGGAGAAACCGCCAAACACCACCGAGTGGATCGCGCCAATGCGGGTACAGGCCAGCATCGCCACCACGGCCTGCGGGATCATCGGCATATAAATGGTTACGACATCGCCGCGATGAACATCCTGACCGCGCAGGGCATTGGCGAACTTGCACACTTGCTCATGCAACTGGCGGTAGGTGATTTCCTGATGTTCGGACGGGTCATCGCCTTCCCAGATGATCGCCACCTGGTCACCACGAGTTTCCAGGTGGCGGTCCAGGCAGTTGTAGGAAACGTTCAGGGTGCCATCGGCGAACCACTTGATATCAACGTGATGATCGTCGAAGGACGTCTGTTTGACCTTGGTGAACGGCTTGATCCAGTCGATACGCTTGGCCTGCTCTCGCCAGAACCCATCAGGATTGATCACCGATTGCTGGTACATGGCTTTATAGGTCGCCTCATCCGTCAGCGACTGGGCAGCCACCTCCGGGCGCACGGGATACAAGGACGCAGCACTCATCTGAAACACCTCAGTGGGTAGTTGTTGTTCTATGTGCCATTTTGTAGCCCGCGCTCTACCAGAGGGCCATTCGACCATGGTCTTAACGCTCTACGGCGATCGTGTTAGGGGTTTTAGCAGGCAAAAAGGCGACCTGAGAGGTCGCCACACACATCATTCCGGGGGAGGAATGGAGAAGCGCTTGCACCCAAGCCATTCAGGAATGGATCGCCTCAGTCTCCTCTGCACGCGCACACCGAGCCATTGCACCTTGGTCGTAGGGAACAACTAACGGGCCGCCAACTCGACAAACCAGGGTTCCAGACGCCGGCCAAAGGCTAGTTCGGCGCTAAAGCGCTTGGCATGCCCCGCTTCCGTTTGCACGTCGTATTCCTTCAGGTTGGCGAAAGTCGCATGCCAGCGCCGCGGCAGATTGAGGCTTTGCAGACCAGGCGTGTCGGCCGAACCGCCGAACTGCCAGACCCAGCGCTGCGCTTGCGGACGCGGGTCATCGCCCTCACCGGTCCATTGCGTGACCACGCTGCTGGCCTGCGCCTCAACAATCGCGCGCACGATGGCATAGCGCTGACGGTCCGGGTAACGCGCCCGCAGCACCTGCTGATCGAGCCCGACATCCACCACCAGCAAGCGACTGGCGCGCTGCTGCTCTTGCTCAAGTGCCTTGCCGGCATAGTCAGCCGCCTCGCGCAGCTCCTGGCTGTCCGGTACGGACTTGGCCAGGCGCAGCGCCTCGGCATAGGCCGCCTGGGCCAGGGCCACCTCACGCTGATAGGCCGGCCCATCCAACTCCAGCACCAGTAATGCATCGCGATCCAGCTGCCGACGGTAGCGGCGCACGCTCTCATCGTTCAACTCACCAGGCAAGGCAAACCCCAGCTCGGCCATTTTCTCGGCGCTGATCGACAAGTAGTCATGCTCGCTGTCGCGGCTGGGCCAGCGGTAATCCAGGCGCAGCGTCAGGCTGCTGTTGTCCTTGCGCCAATAGGCGTAGGTGTTGCCCAGCTCGCGCTCGCTCAGCTGCAGGCTGCTTTCCGCCGGTTCCTCGCGATTCCAGGCCGCGCCCAGCAACGCGACTGCATTGACCAGGCCGATCAGCGCTAGGCCGGCAACCAGGTAACGTAGATGGCTCATTGCCCACCTCCCAGCAGCCCATGGCGGCTGCGCAAGCGCCGCAGTAGCAAGAGAATCAGCACTGCACTCAGGCCCAGTACCAGGAAGAACAGGTACTTGGGCATGCTGTCCCACCACCAGTCGAACAGCTTGGTGTAGAGGAAGATCACAAAGAAGCTCAGACCAGTATTGACCACATCCGCCCAGCCGCGGCGCACGCCCAGCCAGATCACCAGCGCAGCCAGGATAAAGCCAGCCGACTGGTAAGCCGTCTCGATCACCTCCACCGGCCAATCCAGGTAACTGGCCGCGCCCCAGTAAGCCAGCACCAGTACAGGCAGAAACACCCCAAGCAGGCCAAATACCCGGTAGATCACGGCAAAGCCATCGAAGCGGCGTTGATCAATCAGCAGCGGCAACGCGAAGATCAGCAGCGCAGCCGGGATGAAGTTCTCCGGACGCTGGGCAAATCCCAGCCAGAAGATGCCGCCCCAACTAGCGATCCGCGCTGCGGCAAAGGCCAGCAAACAGCTGAGACCGGCCGCCAGCAGCAGCCGCGCACCGCAGGCATAGGCCAGCAGCAACCCATAAAGTGCCCAAGGCAGTAAGGCGTTATTCGATGGCGTGATATTGAATATCTGCCCGAGCATGACGATGTTCAGCACAAAGCAGGTAAAGGCCACCAACGCCGCCAGCTTGCTGAAGTAGCCCGAACTATCGAGGCGTTGCACCCATAGCGTCAAACCAAACGAAGCGATGCTCGCTGTCAGCAGAATCGCCACTTGGCTCTGAGTGCCGAACAGCCCCCAGAATTGATAAAACAGGAAAAACACACTGGCCGCCAACGCCAGCGCCCCCAGGAACGAGGCAATACGCATCCCCAGCGACAATTGCCGGGCCTGGGTGTTGTGGTCGATATCAAAGGCGGCCAGGTAGCGATTGAGCAACTGCTGCTGGTAGTCATGCAGCTTGGCACGCTGACTGTCATTCAGGCTCAGAACCTGTTCGGCCTCGAGGCGCGCCAGTTCACGGTTGAATACGCCGATCTCATCGGCGCGTTGCTGGGCATCACTGCGATTTATGTTCAGCATGGCAATCCTTGCGGCGGCACCGCTGCGTAAGCGGCCTCAGCACACTCTAGCGCTAAACCCTATTGTCTTCGAGGCCAGAACCCTATTCCTTCCCCAACCCATGCTGACGCAGCTTGTTGGCGATGGTGGTGTGCGAAACGCCGAGGCGTTTGCCCAGTTGACGACTGCTCGGGTGGTCATGGAACAGGCGCTCCAGCACGGCTTTCTCGAAGCGTCCAAGAATTTCATCCAGATCACCTTCCACAGAAAACTCGCCCAGCGGCTGCGGCGCGCCGTAGTCGGGCAGACGAATATGTTCGCCCTTGACGACCCCGCCGTCACACAGTGAAACGGCCTGAAACAGGACGTTCTCCAGTTGGCGCACATTGCCCGGCCAGTGGTAATGGCTGAGCTTGTCCAGTACCAGCGGCGCAAGTTTGGGCAGCGGGCAACCGATCTGTCGGCTGGCCTGGTCAAGAAAGTGCTCCACCAGCGGCGGCAGGCCATCCAGGCATTCGCGCAGCGGTGGAATGTGCAGGCTGAGCACGTTGAGGCGGTGATACAGATCCTGGCGGAACTCGCCCTTGGCACAGAGTTCGGACAGATCCACCTGAGTGGCGCAGATCACCCGCACATCCAGGTACACCTCCTCGTCACTGCCGACCCGACGGAAGCAGCCGTCTTGGAGAAAACGCAGCAGCTTGGCCTGCAGGCGCGGGCTCATCTCGCCGACGCCATCGAGAAACAACGTGCCACCGGCGGTCAATTCCAACAGGCCCAGCTTGCCTTCCGGCCGCGCGCCTTCAAAGGCACCCGGACCGTAGCCGAACAGCTCAGTCTCGGCCATGGATTCCGGCAAGCCGGCGCAGTTCAGCGCCATAAACGGCGATTGTCCACGCGGACTGGCCAGGTGACAGGCACGCGCCAGCAACTCCTTGCCGGTGCCGGTTTCGCCCTCGATCAGCAACGGCGCATCCAACGGGGCCATGCGCCGCGCTTCGCGCACCACAGCAGCCATCACCTTGGAACTCTGAAAAATCGAATCGAAACCGCGCAGCTCCTGCTTGCGCACGTTGTAGATGCGCTCACCCACACGGTCAGCGCGATGCAAGGTCAACACCGCGCCGGCCATGGCATCGCTTTCGTCATGCTCGGTTTGCAGTGGCGCGATATCGGCGAGAAACACATCGCCCTTCACTTTCACCCGCAGGCCATTGATCCGCGACTTGTTGGCACGCACCAACTCCGGCAGGTCGAAGTCCTCGGCGTAGCGCGACAACGGAATACCCGGCACTTCATCCACCCGCACGCCCAAGAGCTGAGCGGCGCTGCGGTTGGCCGCGACGATTGAGCCGCCCATGTCGATCGACAACACCGGGAAATCCAGCGCGCCAAGCAGCGCATTCAGTTCCAGATGACGGCGCTCGCTGGGCATCAGGCCGACGCGCTTAACGCCGAATACCCCGGAAATCGCCTCGAACTTCGGCCGTAGTGACTGGAACTGCAGGTTGATCAGGTTCGGACAGTGCAGATAGATAGCATTGCCCTGCTCGCCACCGACTTCGCCACGGGCGACGTTGATGCCGTATTCGACCAACAGGTTGAGGATGTCGCGCAGGATGCCAATTCGGTTCTGGCAGTGGACTTTGATACGCATGGCAGGGCTCTTATGGGTCTTGTTATGGCCGCCAACGGCGAACAATCGATGAAGGCGACGGATTATTCGTCAAGAATATGTGACAGATTAGCGCAGCAGCAAGACGACAGTTCGCCACACAGCCGACCACGTAACCATTTCTTTACGAAATAACAGCCCTTTCCTCCTGCATCAGACCCAGACCTGGGCTGCATAACCGCACGAGCTGGCGTATTCCTGAATCCAATAAAACAACAAAGCCCCAGCAGGAGGCCGCGATGAAAAGCACGCAGTACCAGGCGCGCGAACCGGATGACAGTGGCTTTATCGATTACCCGGAGGCCGAGCATCAGGTGTGGAATACCCTGATCACCCGCCAGCTCAAGGTGATCGAAGGTCGCGCCTGCCAGGAATACCTGGACGGAATCGAGCAGCTCGGCCTGCCCCATGAGCGCATTCCGCAGCTCGGCGAGATCAACCACGTGCTGCAAGCCAGCACCGGCTGGCGCGTGGCGCGGGTGCCGGCACTGATTCCGTTTCAGACCTTCTTCGAACTGCTGGCCAGCAAGCAATTCCCGGTAGCGACTTTTATCCGCACACCCGAGGAGCTGGACTACCTGCAGGAGCCGGATATCTTCCACGAGATCTTTGGTCACTGCCCGCTGCTGACCAACCCCTGGTTCGCCGAATTCACCCACACCTACGGCAAGCTCGGCCTGGCCGCCAGCAAGGAAGAACGCGTATACCTGGCGCGGCTGTACTGGCTGACCATCGAGTTCGGCCTGCTCGACACCAGCCAGGGCCAACGCATCTACGGCGGCGGCATTCTCTCCTCGCCGAAAGAAACCCTCTACTGCTTGTCCGATACGCCACAGCGTTTGGCCTTCGACCCGATTGAGGCGATGCGCACACCCTACCGCATCGACATCCTGCAGCCGCTGTATTTTGTCCTGCCCGAGCTCAAGCGCCTGTTTGAACTGGCCCATGAAGACATCATGGCCATGGTGCAGCAAGCCATGCGTCTAGGCTTGCATGCGCCGAAGTTTCCGCCGAAAGCCGCGTAAGGTGGACATGCCGCTAGGATGTCCCGGCACTCCAACAGACGGTGGACAAGCCGCGCATGTCGACCCTACAAAATCTCATATCTAGGAGAATCCCCATGTCCCTTGCCCAAGCACAATGCGAAGCCTGCCGCGCCGATGCGCCGAAAGTCAGCGATGAGGAGCTGGCCGAACTGATCCGCGAAATCCCGGACTGGAATATCGAAGTGCGTGACGACCATATGGAACTGGAGCGGGTTTACCTGTTCAAGAACTTCCGCCACGCCCTGGCTTTTACCAACGCAGTCGGCGCCATCGCCGAGGAAGTTGGCCACCATCCAGCACTGCTCACCGAATGGGGCAAGGTCACCGTGACTTGGTGGAGCCATGAAATGCGCGGCCTGCACCGCAACGACTTCATCATGGCCGCACGCACCGATGTGTTGGCTGCAGGTGCCGAGGGCCGCAAGTGAGCCATTTCCACAGCATTGTGCGCGTGCCGGGCGATCCGATTCTCGGCCTGATGGACGCCTACCGCGCTGACCGTAACCCAGCCAAACTCGACCTCGGCGTGGGCGTTTACAAGGACGCTCAAGGCCTGACGCCGATTCCACGCGCGGTCAAGCTGGCCGAACAGCGGCTGGTGGAAAGCGAAACCACCAAGAGCTATATCGGCGGCCATGGCGACCCACTGTTCGGCAGGCTGCTCAGCCAACTGGTATTGGGCGCCGACAGCCCACTGTTGGCTGAACGTGCGGGTGCCACCCAGACCCCTGGCGGCACTGGCGCGCTGCGCCTGTGTGCGGACTTTATCGCCCACTGCCTGCCGGGCCGTGGCGTCTGGCTGAGTGACCCGACCTGGCCAATCCACGAAAGCATCTTTGCCGCTGCTGGTCTGCGCGTTGGTCATTACCCTTACGTTGGCGCGGACAACCAGCTGAATGTCGAGGCGATGATCGCCGCCCTCGCCCACGTGCCCAAAGGCGATGTGGTGCTGCTGCACGCCTGCTGCCACAACCCCACCGGCTTCGACCTCACCCCGCGTGACTGGAAGCGCGTACTGGAGGTGGTCAAAGCCCGTGAATTGCTGCCGTTGATCGACTTTGCCTATCAGGGTTTTGGCGACGGCCTGGAGCAGGACGCCTTTGCCGTGCGCCTGTTTGCCGCCGAGTTGCCCGAACTGCTGATCACCAGTTCCTGTTCGAAGAACTTCGGCCTGTACCGCGAGCGCACTGGCGCGCTGATCGTCTGCGCCGCGACTGCAACAAAGCTGCAGGATGTGCGCAGCCAGCTGGCCTCTATCGCGCGCAATCTCTGGTCCACCCCACCCGCCCACGGCGCGGCAGTGGTTGCCAGCATCCTGGCTGACAGCGAGCTGCACAGCCTGTGGGTCAGCGAACTCGACGCCATGCGCCAGCGCGTCGCCAGCCTGCGCGCCGGCCTGGTGGAGGCCTTGCAACCGTATGGCCTGAATGAGCGCTTTGCGCATATCGCGGTGCAGCGCGGCATGTTCTCCTATACCGGCCTGAGCCCAAGCCAAGTGCAACGCCTGCGCGATGAGTTCAGCGTGTACATGGTCGGCTCAGGTCGGGCGAATATGGCCGGGTTGGACGCCGAGCGCCTGGATCAGCTGGCCAGCGCCATTCGCCATGTCTGTAAACAGTAATGAGCGCATGTGGCGGTGAGCACAACCCACGGCCACACGCTGCGAGGCAATTTTACAGGTGCAGCCGCACACAAAAACTCGCTCCGCCCAAGGATGCGTCGCCCAGTCGTAACTCACCGTCGTAGCTTTCGATGATGTCCTTGATCACTGCGGTACCGATACCCTGCCCCGGATGCTGAGTATCCAGCCGCTCGCCACGGCGCAGGATGCGTTCGCGCTGATCAGCCGGCACGCCAGGGCCGTCGTCGTCCACACACAGTTCGAGCATGCCGCCCTGCTGACGCACGCTCACACGCACCTGACCAAGACATAGGCGGTAGGCGTTTTCCAGCAGGTTGCCGAGTAACTCCAGCAACGCGCCGCGTTCCATTGGCAGGTGCTGTTCGCTGGCAAAATCGCGCAGCACCTGCACCTGTTTGTCGCGGTAGACCTTGTCCAGTGCGCCGCAGAGCGTATCGAGTAACGGCCCCAGGTGTGTGCTGTGGCGGATCAAGCCGCTTTTTCGCAGGCTAGCACGCTGCAGTTGATAGCCGATCTGCTGGCTCATGCGCTCGATCTGCTGCTGCAGCACCTGCGATTGCTCGCGGTTCTGCGCCTGCTTGTCGATCACTTCAGCCACGCTTTGCAGCACTGCCAAGGGGGTTTTCAGGCTGTGCGCCAGGTCGTCCAGGGAATGCCGGTAACGTTCGCGCTGCTGACGTTCGCTCTCCAGCAGGCGGTTGAGCGAGCCCGTCAGGCGCAGTAACTCTCGCGGGTGCTCTTCACTCAGGCCGGCGCGGGTGCCCGCCTCCACCTGATCCAACTCGGCACTAAGCCCGCGCAGGCTGCGAAAGCCCCAGGTCAGGCCGAACCACAGCAGCCCAAGCAACACCAGCAGCGCACCACCGAGCCAGAGGTAGAGCTGGCCCATAAAGCCGTCGTACATGGTCTGATAATCACTGGCCGGCTGCATGGTGACCACGCTGAAGGCCGCGCGCTGTTCGCGCAGCAGGTCGATTTCCACGTCATAAACGAAGAACTCGCGACCCTCAGCATCGTGAATGCGTACAAACTCGTGGCCACGGCCGTCATAGCGCGGGCGGTAGCTGACACTTTCATCCAGCGAGGAGCGTGACTGCCAGACCAGTTTGCCCTGGCGGTCGTAGATAAAACCCAGCAGCTTGGCTTCCAGGCTGTCGAATTCTTCAGCCGGCAGTTTGTCCGGCATGTTCAATCGACCCTGCTCGGTACGCGCGGCAGAAACCAGGCCGGCGGCATCCGAAGCCAGACGTTTTTCGATGGACTGCTCCAGGGCGATGACAAAAGCGCCACGCAAGGCCGGCAACAGCGCCAGCATAAACAGCACGGCCAGCACCGCTGTACCAAGCATCAGGCGTAGACGCAGGGATTCGCCGCGACGGCCAGTGAACGACTCGCTCAGCTCGGCCTCACTCATCGGCAGCGCTCGGTGAACAGGTAGCCTTGGCCGCGTACGGTTTGGATGGGTTTGAAATCCAGCTGACCTTCAAGCTTGCGGCGCAAGCGGCCGACCAGCACTTCGATGACGTTAGGGTCGCGCTCCTCGTCATCCGGGTAGAGCTGCTCGATCAGCCGCTCCTTGGCCACCACCTGCTGCTGGTGACGCATCAGGTATTCAAGGATGCGGTACTCGTAGGCCGTCAGTTGCAGGGCTCCGCCATCAAGCAGCGCCTGCTTGCGGTTGAGGTCGAGCTGCAGAGGGCCGGCGACAATGCTGGCCTGGGTAAAGCCCGAAGCGCGGCGTAGCAAGGCGTTCAGGCGCGCTTCCAACTCTTCGAACTGAAAGGGTTTGACCACGTAATCATCGGCCCCAGCGGCCAGGCCTTCGACCTTGTCCTGCCAGTTGCCACGGGCGGTGAGTATCAGAATGGGAAAACTTTTGTCCTGACTGCGCAACTGGCGAATCAAATCCAGCCCGCTCATGCCCGGCAGGCCGAGATCGATCACCGCCAGATCATGGTTGTATTCGGCAGCGCGGTACAACGCTTCTTCAGCATTGGCCACGGCATCGACCACATGGCCCTGCTCACCCAGCCGGCTATAGAGGTGGTGACGCAGCAACGCTTCATCTTCCACGACCAACAGTTTCATCCTGCAAATTCCTCCAATAAAGCGGCCGGGCATTATGCCCGGCCCTTTTGGCCTACCTGCTTAGAACTTGTAGTTGGCACCCAGGTAGAGCTGGCCGCTGCTGTGCAGGTCCAGCGAGCCAGCTTTGCCTGCACCGTGTGGTGCCATTTCCGTGCTGGCATTGGTGCGCAGGTAGCGGTAGCCAGCTTCAATCGAGGCATTCTGGTTGATGTCCTGAAGAATGCCAGCCTGCAGGCCGAGGGCAAAGCCGATATCGCTGTCACGCTTGAAGCCCTTGCTCTCCTGCTCCAGCTTGACCAGGCCAGCGGTTGCACCGCCGAACAGCTTGGTGTTGTAGTCGCCAATCGGCAGGAACACATCGTAACTACCCAACAGATTCTGCTGACGCAGCTTGTTGCCGCTATCGGTGTCCGAGACATTCTCGTAGGTCATGTAGTAACGGTTTGTATCGCTGACCTGACCGGCACGCACGCCCCAGGTGCCGGTATCGTTGATCACCTTATCGAGCTTGGGGTTGTTCAGGTTGCTGTTGAGTGCACTGGATTTCTGGATGTTGTTATCGGTCTGCCCCCAGGTCAGGCCAACAAAGTTGTCGCCGGCATTGGCCGCAGCCGCAGCGAAGGTCAGGGAAGTCGCCAGGGCCAGTTTGCTAAGAGTGCGGTTCATGGTGTGTCCTCAGTGGTTAGTCGGTGTTGCTTAACTCGAGGTCCATGTTGCCTACCCCTAGCTGAACGCCCACTGAATCTTTGCTTAACAAACACTGAACAGTAAGGGCGGGCCAAAGACGTGATCGTCTTCAGCCACCTTGTGGTCTCCCCTGTCAGGCATCTACGAATAGAACCTGGCCGGTGATGAACCCATCAACGGACCGCTCGAAGGCTTTGCCTACCAGCACGCCGGGAACAGGCTGGAAACCAGGCATCATTTCACCATATACATTCCAGGCTTCTTCCAGAACGGTCGGGTTTACTACGTTGATCCTAATGCCACGTGGCAGCTCGTGGGCTACGCACTGTACAAAGGTGTCGATGGCACCGCTGGTGGTGGCGTCCGCGATTGCCATCGGAATGGGTTTGATATTGAGAATGCCCGAAATCAGCGTGAAAGAGCCGCCATCGTTGATGTAGTTCAGGCCCACATTTACCAGATTGATCTGGCCGACCATCTTGCTTTGGATAGTCGTGCCCCACTGTTCATCGGTCATTTCGCTGAAACTAGCGTATTCGCAGTAGCCAACTGTATTAACGACGGCATCGAACGGCCCCACCTTTTCGAACAGAGCCTTGATCGACGCCTTACAGGTGATATCGACCGTGTGGTCGCAGCCTGTGCCGGAGCGGCTAGCGGTGATGACGTTGTGGTTCTTGAGGCCGGTCATGGCGGCTTGGCCCATGTGCCCTTGGGCACCAATCAAGATTACGGTTTTCATGGCAATGCCTCGTTAAGTCTTAAGGAGGCGATACTCTAGGCGCGCACTGATACAATGAAAATCACGACTTATTTGTATGAGATACAATCAAAATGATTGAAAAAATCGATATCAGGCACATGCGGGTTTTACTGCATCTCGTGCGCGAGAAAAACGTTTCTCGCGTTGCCGAGCGGCTTGAGATATCACAACAGGCGGTTAGCAACTACCTCAAGCGCATGCGTGAAGTGTTTCCCAATGAGCTGTTCCTGCGCCAGAGCGCAGGCCTACAGCCAACCGACTATGCGTACGAGCTCGCGGCTAAATTCGAGAAAATAGTTGAAGAGGTCGACGGCATCTTCAATTCATTCCCATTCGATCCCGCAACAAGTGAGTACGTATTCAGAGTCATCGCAAATGAATATGCACAACTGTCTATCATCCCATCGCTTTCGTTGCTCATACGCGAACGCGCACCCGGGGTAAAACTTGAAGTCATTGACTTCAACCCCAATCAGCATGCCAAGACGCTGGCGCAAGGAGAGGCTGACCTGGTGATTGGTTTTTCTGACTACGTCGATCCGGGACTGGTACGCAATACACTGAGACGCGACCACTACTGCTGCGTCGCTCGGCAAGGTTCGCCGCTACCCCGGCAGATAAAGGCGCTTGCCGATGTGTCCTTCCATCCTCATGTGGATTTCGCCAGTGGCGTAGGCAATCTGGGAAGTCGAGTAGATGATTTCCTTAGTGCCAAGGAGGTCCGCCGCACCGTGATTGCCACTTTGCCCTGCTATACATCGCTGCAAGCGTTTATGCACGTGAATGACACGGTGGCGTTCATACCCTCGGCCATTGCTGCTGCCGGTGGTTTCCAAGTAATTGACATAGACATGTCTTCCTTAAATTTCAATGTCGTTGCGGGATGGCATAGAAGAGCTTCGGGCAGTGCATCCCGAGATTGGCTTGTACGGGTTATTGCCGATTTAGATACGCCTACAGGAAAATTGCGCCCTGCGACTTAACCAAGCCCCATGTACGCGAATTTGCCTATGTCAACGCGTTTCTTCGCGATTCATTATCTAGTTTTGTACCCATGGAGTGGGTCGCCCGCCAGCTAGGGCATACCGATACAACGATGGTTAAGAAGCACTATGGACGCTGGATACCGCGCGACATAAAAAGCATGACCCACTCAGTCTCAAAGATGATGGGATTTTGATGGCTAGAAACGGTTTAGAGCGGACTGAGGCGAAGTGTTTTTGTCCAAATTTTGCCCAAACACCAAACCATGGAAACGAAAAGCCCCCGAAACTCTAGGAATTTCAGGGGCTTAGACGATCTATATGGCGGGAAGATAGGGATTTGAACCCGTTTCGACACCTATCCATTGTTGGCATATTTCGGACTAAACCAGCAATTCTGCGCCCTTCTTAGGTGGCCATTTTGGCCATTCCTAGCCTTCGATGGCTAGTGATTTCGACACTTTATCGACACCTAGCCTATTTGGTACTGCTTTATGTGTAGGCGCTGGCCCAACCTGAACACCCTGCTGGCCTAACCTGACACCTTGAACCGAAAAAGTCTGAACACCCTGCTGGGGAAATTGATACACCTGGCGAGGCAGACCGCTAGTCGTGAGCGTGGCGTGAGATACCAAGCGCTACAACTCTGCCGGCACAACTGCCGATGTCTAAAGATTTGATACAGGAATGAAAACAGCTATTCGGAAGCACAACTATACAAGGAGTATAAGGGTGGCAATATAAAACTAGAGGTCATGACTCAAAAGTGAGTGCCTCATGCAGACCGCATGATTATGCTCTGCACGAGTTATTGATTTCCGCTTAAACCAATTTTAATGATTCAACCCATTTATTTGGCACGCCCGCGTGAAAGTCTCTAAGCCGATCCTCAACATGCTCAGCACTCCAAACGGCCGCACGCTCTAAACCCTCACATGCCTCTTTTGAAACTATTTGACCATCTTCGCCATCGACTGTAAGCGAGTATTTTTTACTGATGGGATCTTGCTTAAAGAACTGTTGCGGCTCTTCCATAGAGGCGTTCAACACAGTGTTTCCCACTACTCGCCATCGTCCTGACTCTATAGCGCCATTCATAACCCACAACTTAAATAAAGCAGGGCAATCAAGCGTAAAATCAACCTTCTGAGCTTCAGTAAAAAAGCAATTATAAAAAGCAATTAGCGGCTCTTTCAAAACAACAGCAACTGAAAAAGTCCCACCACCAAGGTCAATATGTAAAACATCACCCACCTTACGCTTAATTTTTTTTGCCTTCACCGCATCAACCTCACTAAAACGCGTTACCAGCGTCATTCAAACCCAAAAAAACCAAGCACGTAGGACACATGACTTAGATTGGGGCTCGTGACTGGATGCTAGTTAGAGATGGAGTACTAATTGCTTCTTAATAATGAAAAAGAGCGCTACATATAAAAACGTAGCGCTCTAATTTACTGAAAGGCGTCTCTAAGGGCTGACAACAAGCATAGAATTATCCCTAGGTTGAAACAAGCTAGCACTTCCTGAAAAACTTGAGGCAAAGAATTTATTCTTCACCCTTTCACTTTCCTCACCAAAGCATTGCAGATATACCTGCTCTACTTTTGAGGTATTCCCCTCGCGAAATAGTACAGTTGCATTGCAGTTTTCACTGACGTATTTCTGCATATCGAGCATCACATTTGTTTTTTGCATGCAAAGGGAATTCTCTAGAAACTCACTTACATCATCACTGGAAAGATACTCTACCGAACCCACAACCCAGCCTTCAACAGCAAGCTCCCAAGTGGTTTTCGCGCTCGCGATAAAAATGGCCTCATAGGGTCTTCTATTCACTATGATTTACTCCCAGATTCTAACCGGTACATTTTGAATTCCAGCCTTATTTGCAGCTGCTGCCCTATGGTGGCCATCGATAATGTCATACCTATTACTTCCAGGAACACGCTGAGCATCAATCGGACCATACTTGTTTACATCATATCCATTTGCACGCATGTCTTTTGCCATTCGATCGACCTGCGAGCCACTGATCTCATTTTTACTTTGCGTGGGATTTAGGTTCCTTGGATCTTTATACTCAACTGCTGGTTCTTTAGGGCAAAGCTCTGGGAACAGTTCGCACGGATCAGGTGAGCTCGTCGTACTTGATGTTGTAGGCGGACAGTACGTTGGGTCTATCGAGTCATTTCCATCAGAGTACATGCCGCTATTTGCTGCATACCCTCCAGAGTTAACTGCAGCAACACCCGCTACTCCAGCGCCTCCGGTGAACCATACCCAAGCAGGTATTCCGAACCAGACCATGCGGCCATCCGGATCGAAATTTGCTATTGGGTTTTGATAGGCATATCCAAACGTATTCAGCCCACCCGCTAACCCAATCGGGTCGCTTTCGACGTATCGCCCGGTCTCGGGGTCGTAATCGCGGAAGTAGTTGTAGTGCAGCCCGCTTTCCTGATCGAAGTACTGTCCAGGGAAACGCAGATTCATTGCCAAAGTGCCACTTGCTTGGCCCACACCAAACGCATCCGACTGCCATTGCCAAACATTCTGCTGGCTTTGGTTAGTGGCCATACGCGGAGTATTCAGGTGATCACTGTGCAGATAGAACGGCGTACTACTCGCGATAGCGCCTTGGGAATCAAAGGTGATGCTGACACCACCCAGCGGCATGCTGTCGAGCCAGAAATAGTACTGAGCGCTTAGCTTGCTGCCTTGGCTATTGAATAATTGTTCTCCTAGCAATTGACCATCTGGCCCATAGAGGAATGTGGTAGTGCCTTGTGCGCTGATTTTGTGGGTACGCTGGCCGAGGGCGTTGTAGCGAAACTCAGCTATAGTGCTGCCGGCAATTTTGACTGTGGCTAGGCGATTCTGTGCGTCGTACACCAGCTCACGATTGGCACGATCCCGGGTCAGGTTACCTGCAGCATCAGCACTTACCGCTTGAAAATTGACCTTCGTTAAACGGTTACTGGTAGTCGCATAGGTATAACTTGTGCTGTCTTGGATAGACGGCTTGTTAATATTTCCGTTAGCAAACGAGTAACGTTGACTGCTTGTACGATTTAGAACTGAATCATAGTTATAGCTCTGCTGTTTCGTCGTTGAGCGCTCACGTTGTAGCTGATCCAAATCCCCATACTGGTAATCCATCCAGCCTGTATCGACTAGGTAGCCTGTACGGCCAATAATATTACCGTTAGCATCATATAAATAGTGCGTACTTTGAGTGCCTAGAGCACTAACCTTGAGTTGGTAATCTTGATCGTAGGTGCGCTCTAAAACCAGACCGTTACCCCAAGTCAAAGACTTAATGGGACCAAATGGTAAGTAATCGATACCGCTAGCCAGCACTGTATTATTGCCGCCCACATCCAAACTAACCGAATTAACTTGGCCTGCACTATTGCGGACGTAATTCAGGCTAAGCCCTATCGGATAGTTGATACGAGTCAACTGCCCAGCCATATCGTAGCCGTAACCTAAGCTATCGTAATGATCGATACCGCTAATGCTTAGCGAACGGATTTGCTCGACCAACTGACCTTGTGAGTTGTAGTGATAGCCGATTACGCCACTGGCGTCCTGCACCGCCGTAAGACGACCTATGCCGTGGTTACCCTCGGCAACCATGTCGTAGTGGTACTGAATATTAAGTGCAGGATTAGCTGGGTACTGACGAGATATTAAACGGTTCAATGCATCGTAATTGTATATAGTGACAATCCCGCGAGCATCAATTCTCTTCGTAACATTACCAGCAGAATCATGCTCATAGGCCGTTGTTCCACTGTCCGGGCTAGTGAGCCGTGCAAGGTTTCCGAGCCCGTCGTAAAAGTAACTAGTCGTGACTCCACGGGGATCTTTTACCGTAGCCGTTTTACCCGTTGCGGTGTAAGTAAACTGAGTTGTTTTGCCGGTTGAATTACTGCTTACTAACTGATCAAGTGCGTCATAGGTACTGGTGGTATAGTAACCACGAGGATTTTTGGTTTCGATAAGATTGTCGTTTCGGTCATAACCGTACGACCTTACTTGATTAGCAGCGCCAACGTTCTTTAACAAGCGCCCCAATTCGTCATATACCCATTGCTGTTGTTGGCTGAGAGTGCCGTCGCTATCTATCATACGATGACTGGTGCGATTGCCCATAAGGTCGTAATCGTACTCAACAATATCGCCCAGACTATTACTTACGACCTTTAGTTGGCGCGCATCGTTCCAACTAAAGCTGATCCAACTACCGTCACCCTGGGTTACTTTTGTTATTTGCCCTATCTCATCGTGCTCGAAGCTGGTAACACTGCCACCCACATTCACTGAAGCGAGCAATCCTTGGGCACTATAACTCAACAGGCTCAACACTCCATTAGAATCGGTAACCTGATGTGGGTTGCCGTGAAAGTCGAAGTCAGCCATTTGAGTTGAATGGCCTAAGGCATTTGTTACCTGACTTAAATATCCCTGGGCGTTGTAGTTATAAGTGGTGATATCGGCAACGTCTGTACGCGGGCCATCCGCGCTGAGAAGAAGCCCGTTGTTATCGTAGGTGTATGCCCAGGTGCGGGTAGCATTCTCTCCAGTAAGCGTTGTGTCTTGATGAGTACGGCTCAGCAATCGACCTTCGCCATCGTAATGGTTACGAATCTCCAGACCGGGACGAGTTATTTTGGTGGGGAGATAGAGTTCAGGATGCCACTCTGTAGAGGTCGTACGAGAAACAGACGTGCCTGAAGCGTCTGTGCGACTTATTTCTAAGTCGCGGCTATCATAGACCAGAGTAGTTATATTGCCGTTATTATCTTTTTGAGTACGTAAAAGCCCTTTACCATCGTAAGTAAACGTGGAGTTGCTTGCAGCACAGTTCGCCGAAACTATGCCGTCAACTGCACTAACTCGCCTTACACCCTGACTTGACAAGAAACTGTATGTTGTCTTTCTTCCTAGAGCGTTAGTAACAGTAGTTTTACCATCATTGCTATAGGCAATCTGTACTTTCTCTACACTACCGGCGTGTTCGCTACTTACCGGACGGCCCTCAATATCGTAACTCCATGTAGCAAAGCGCACACCACGCTCATCGGTGATACCGGTAAGCAATTGAGAACCATGGCTATCTTCGTAATGGAAGAAACGTTGGAAATTTTCTCCATTCACGTTACTACTCAGACTGCTCAACCTACCCGTTTCGTTGTAGCTATATGTAATAGACACTCCTGCGCCAACCATAAGACTTATCGGTTGGCGCTGGTCGTCCTCAGCGAAGTGAAGACTGTTACCGAATGCATCGCTAACTGTGACTTGATCATCGTGGTAATTCAGTAGAAGCCTTTCACTACCATTGCGCCCCTGCTCTACCAGCCGACCAGAATTGTCGAAAGCCCAGTAAGCATTGTCCGGCGAGCTGTAAAACCAGTGATCGCCTATTTTCTGTAGGTTGCCTCTCTCCCCAACGAGCGCTGTAGCTTGGCTGCCATTGACTTGAAAGAAGGCTTCACGGCCATCAGCCATTACTACTACCAACCGCGTCGCACCGACCTTTAGCCGTGCTGAATAACCATGCCGCCATAGACCATCCTGGCTGTTATAGGTGCGCGAAAAATCTAGCGCGCCAGGGCCATCGAAGTCCGTCTCGATTTGGAATTTATTACCAGTAGCAAAGTTGATGGGATTGCCAACGACAGGACAGCTTTCTGTAGGCATGCCTTTTTGGCTGTTGGCGTGGCACAACACTGCATCAGGATCTAATGTTTCTGCAAAATCACAAGTTGCAGGTTTTCCGTAACACTCTAAAGGCGACAATTTCCCTTGAGTGCAGCTTTCAGTAATTCTGATAGCCAACTTTGTGAACCATGTCGTCATAGGCGATGTTGCCACACCACATTGCCGCTGATCTAACCCCCCTGTACCTAAATAGAGTGGCATGCCTTGATAGAATGAATTTTCGTCCACTATAGCTCTGCAGGCTGCAGAATCAGTCGAGTACCGAGTGGTTGCTCCGTCGAAGGTCCAATAACTAACTGACTCCGCAGCATGAACTACGGAAGTGTTAATTAGTACGGCCAAAGCGGCAATAACTACATATACAGAGAGACAACGGGAAAATTCTCGCATGAGCGAATTCCAATTTAATAAAAATACGAATTTGAGTAAAACCTATGCTCACTAAAAACTAATCAGTAGAATGAAATTCTTCCAAAAATAAGTTACCGTTTGCACTATTTATTTTTAATTATGTTCGCAATTGGTTTATCAAGCATATTTCCAAACAGCATCTACCGTAGTGGGCAGATTTGTCGTAGAAGCTTCAGCATTCCGCCTGCAGCGGTAGGTAACTCCGATGTACTTAGGTACTTCGCTTCAATCAACCGTTCCCCCTACCTCTCCCTCGGGCGTACCAGCGCCTAGTCACTTCCTTGGTAATCGCTATCCCGCGTTTTGATTGGTCAAGTTTCGGTTGGCTTCGTCGTACTCGGGGCTGGTTTGGCCGCTCTCTGGGGCAATTTTCCCGCTAACCAGCCAAAGCGCGTACTCAGGGGCAATGTCGACGATGACTTTAATGTCATCTTCGTTCACCCGCCGCCCGCCTTTCCTGAGCGCATACCACTTCTCACGGTCGATTCCGCTGAGCTCTTCCAGTCTCTTTGCGGTGAGCTTTTTATGCTCAAGTATTGCGACTATCCGCTCTCTCATATTCCAAATTCATCTATAAAGCCGGCAAATATTGCTGGTTAACATTATCCGCAAGCTTATAATCGTCACTATTGAACCGGCAAATAGTGCCGGCTAGTCATTTTCCAACATAGACCAACATAGTGCAGGAAAGGCCATGAATGGGGAAGGAATCAACCTCACGCTTAAAGACCTTTTGGCACCACCTCCGGTGATGCCTTGGCGCGAGTTTGCGAACTGGATTCGCATGAATAACGACCACGACATTGTTTGGGGTTGGATACGCAACGGCTACATCCCCTCTCACAAGGTCGGCAAGCACGTCATGGTCAATGTCGCGCTGCTCACCCAACACCTCATGGAAAAGGAATTCATGGCATGACCATCAATTCTGTTTCCTGCCTCCCTCGTGAGGGCATGAGCTATGACGCCATTGAGCTACAGCAACCATCAGCACGCCCAGAACTGCGACTGCTCTGTCTGCTGGTCAAAGGCCGAAATGGCCAAGCCCGATCCCTGCCCGTCCACACCCTGCGACCAATGCCGCCCCGCGTCTGCCCGACCCGTGCAAACACTGAAAATGCGCCTCGTCGCTGGTGCCTGGACGCCTTTGCTTTCCCAGTGGGCAATCACACCGGCCTTTACCTGCGCCAAACACACGCCAAGCGACCGACCGCCCAAGTATTGGAGCGTTGTGCAAAACATCGGCAAGCCCGTCCCTTTCGTGCCGTTGCACGAACCTTTCGAGCTGATGGGGTGAGCCATGTGTAGTTCTTTCATCGTGATCGGCGAGTGCTTTTACTGCGACGAAACGCTGATTGAAGACCGTAAAGACTTCAACGTGGCTGACCTTCCGGACGTTTTGGTCTGCACCTCCTGCGAACCCGTGCATGCCCTGCGCCTAGCTTCCGTTGCACGCTCCGACACTCCACAGGTGACTAAATGACTGTCTCCTTTCGCGCAGGCCGCTATCTGGTCGCATTGCTTTGGAGCTGGTCGCTCCCTGCCTTTATCGGTGCTGTCGTCGGTTTCCTGTTCGCTACGTGGCAAGTGCTGGAAGTCCTC
The DNA here is from genome assembly GCF_026625725.1 of Pseudomonas sp. SL4(2022). NCBI lineage: Bacteria > Pseudomonadati > Pseudomonadota > Gammaproteobacteria > Pseudomonadales > Pseudomonadaceae > Pseudomonas > Pseudomonas sp. SL4(2022). Next base: position 3,639,378 of record NZ_CP113060.1, on the reverse strand, counting down.
AAGGCCAGTGACGAATTGTTATTCGATGCCCTGGACGCCTCCATTACCCGAGTCGCCGAATCATGCGCCATCCCGGCCGATTCGCCCGACTTGCTGTCGCCGCCTGTGTCCGTGACTGGCCGACGCCTAAACCCCGGCCAGCCCACGCACTCACCGCCAGTCGCGGGCGCAGGTGGCGAAACGGGATGACAAGGGCGCGGCCCTTGGTGTCCACCACTCAACAGTTCAACGCATAACCCGGCATTAACCCCGGCAAGCCGAAACAACCCAGCAGACTCGAACTTTGAAAGTTCACCTGCTCGGGATCGCTCGGCCTGCAGAAAGGCAAAACCGCGCACTAACGCGCAACTAAGCGAGGAAACAAAAGATGGCACGTTCAACCATGGAAGTTGCATTTCTCGGCACTCAGATGACCCAAGTCGAGGACACCAAATACGCCAAGGTTTTCTACGGTGACGAACCGGACGGCAAAACCGAGCACGGCCTATCCATCATCGGCATGGCGATCTCCGAAGACGCCGCCGACGAAGTGTTTAACGCCGGCTCCCAGTTCGAACCGCTGCAACTGGTGCGCATCACCTTCGACGTTGCCCGTGGTGGCCAGAACAAGGGCAAGAATCTCGCCCTGCACATCGAAGCGGTAGACAAGCCAACCGCCCGCGCTGCGGCTCCACAAGCCAACGCCCAGCAGCAAGCCAAACCAGCGGCCCAGGCTGCTGACCCGGCCAAGTCCTAAACAGGCCGGCTCCCGTGGTGTGGATGTTCTGCAATCACTGCCGCAAGACCTCACCGGCTTCTAGCTGGCGTGTGATCTGCGCGTGTCCGCACTGCCGGAGTCCCCTGTGAACTTTCTGGCGTGTGAGGGCGAATGGGTGGCCGGCCCAGGTGGTGAACCCATCTGCGCCGGTCAGCTGCTCAACCTGACCCGCGAGGAACTGCAGAGCCTTTCCGGCGCTGCATTGAGTTGGGATCAGGTCAGCGAACTGCAGGGCGAAACCATCGTGCTGTTTGCCCTGGTGTTCGGCTTCCTGGTTCTGAAAAAAGTCCTGAAATAGCGAGGTAACAACCATGAAAAACAAACTGCAAAACCTGAAACGCTCCCTTGGCGCTGCTGCTGCCCTGGGTGTCCTGGCCACTCAACAAGCCTATGCCGCGGTGCCTGCCGGTGCCACTGACGCACTCAACACCGCAGGCACCGACGTCGGCACCATCGGTTGGGCGGTGTTCGGCGTACTGGTCGCCGCTGCGGCCTTCAAGTACATGCGCCGCGCCCTGTAACCGCTGCGTGTTCCATCCAAGTCCCGCTTCGGCGGGACTTACTTTTCAGGGTCACCCCATGAGCTACGAACTCTACGTCCTGATTGTCACCGTGGTGGCGGTGTACCTCGTATTTTTCGGGCGGGTCTGATCATGCGTACACCTCTGTTTTTGCTGCTGGCTCTGCTGCCGCTCTTTGCCGTAGCCAATGAAAAGCCCTTCAAGATTCGTGGCCACGACGGTTTTTATAAATCGGTTGAAGCGGCCTGTGCGGGGTTCAACTACTCAAGCATTGCCCAGCCGATCAACCTGATGAACCCCAGCTACGCGGGCAGCTACAACGCACTGCAAAACACCACATCGTTTGCCTGCAAATACAACTTTAGCTATCACCCTTACGGCAGACCCGACCAACCTATTCAACAAGGAGGCCCGTCCTCCGGTGCCGTTATCGTCGATACCATGCCTGCCTGTGCTGCGGGTACTGATTCGACCTACACCTGGCCCCTCGGTCGGCGTGACTCTTCTGCAGAATTCAACATTGCGCCGGGCACTGCCATTTCCCCGCCGGCCTTTGCCTGCATTGATGGCTGTAAAGCCCGTCATGATTCTGTGTCGTCCTGCTTCAACGAAAGCGAAACAGACGGCTCCATTACCTACTGCGACTACAACGCCAAGCTAACCGGCGAAACCTGCACCACCTCCGAAAACCAGCCGCCCGAGGTTCCCCAGCCGACCAATCCCGGCGACGGGGGCACCGATCCGGGTGATGGTGGAACCGACCCAGGCGACGGCGGCACCGATCCCGGTAACGGTGGCACGAACCCCGGCAACGGCGGCACCAATCCCGGCGACGGTGGCACGAACCCCGGTAACGGTGGCACCAACCCCGGCAACGGTGGCACGAATCCCGGTAACGGTGGCACCAATCCGGGCAATGGCGGCACCAACCCTGGTGGCGGCAACAGTAACGGCAATAGCGCCTCCGGCGTTGAATGCAACAAGCCCTTGGCCTGCTCCGGCGATGCCATTCAATGCGCCATTTTTGAAACCCAAAAGCGCGCCCGTTGCGATGCCCTGACCGCTGGCAACTTCCCCGCACAAGAAGGCGACATCACCGGTTTTATCAACGGCAAAGGCGACAGCGCCAAGCTCGACGAAGGCGACGGTGAAATTGATGTATCCGGCCTGTTCAGCGGCCCGACCGACCCGCGCTTTTTGCCTGCGGCTTGCCCACCGGCTAAGACCTTCACCCTCACCAGCCAGGGTGGCCGCACCTTCGAATTTACCTATGAGCCGCTGTGTCAGTTCGCCACCGATCTTGGCTACCTGATCGTCATAGCCGCTTCGCTTTTCTACGCCATTTACGTTGGCCGCGCCTCAGGAGGTGAGTGATATGCCTGCATTTCTATGGGTTGCCCAGTTCCTTTGGCTGATCGCCGGCCCGCTGGTGATGACCGTCCTTCGGGCCATCGGCTTTGGCTTCATTACCTACTTCGGCTTCAACGCGCTGATCAACGCCGCCCGCGATTACATGATCACCAACATGGGCAATTCAGGGATCGTGATTCAGCAGATTCTCGGGCTGGCCAAGATCGACATAGCCATAAACATCATGCTTTCCGCCGTGTTCACCCGCTTCATCATCGCGGGCATCAACAAGGCCCAGGATCGCAAACGCAATCAGGTCTGGCGCAAGCCGGGCGGCACGTCCATCGAAGCGTAAGGAGGCGCGACCATGCTCTGTATCCGCACCGGCAAACCCGGCCACGGCAAGACCCTCAACACCATTAAGGAAGTGGATCAGAAGGCCCATGCAGAAGGCCGCACCGTCTACTTCCACAACATCAACGGCCTGCAGCCTGAGCTTCTAAAGGCTTCCTGGTACAAGTTCGACGATCCCGAAAAATGGTTCGAACTGCCCAACGACTCAATCATTGTCGTGGATGAGGCCCAAGGCTGGTTCGGTGGTCGTGATCCTCGGGCGCGTCCGCCTGAACATATCACCCGCTTTGAAACCATGCGCCATAGCGGCCACGAAGTGCACTTGATCACCCAGGACCCGCGCTATCTGGATGTGCATTTGCGCCGCCTGTGTAACGGCCACGTGCACTACTGGCGCGTCTTCAAATCACAGCAACTGCTGCGCTTTGAATCCGATGCGGTGATTGAAAAAGTAGAAGTGAAATCCAGCTTCAAGGATGCCGAGAAAACCACGGTACGCCTCGATAAGAAGTTTTTCAGCGTCTACACCAGCAGCAACGCGCAGCACCACTTTCAAACCAAGCTACCGACCAAATTCATCTTGGCCGTGTTGGTCATCGCTGGTGCGGTCTTCATGGTCTACCGCGCCTACGAACGCTACGAAGCCGGCAAACAAACCGAACAGGCCGTACAAGCCCAGGCCGAAACCAGCACTCCGACCGGCGTGGTCGATCAAGTGAAAACCTCGGTCGGCTCCCTGATCAACCCCGTAAACAACAAACCCGGCACGAAGGCTTTAAGCCTGGATGAATACCTAGCCGCCCGAGTGCCACGCATACCGGATGTGCCCAGCTCGGCCCCCATCTACGACGAACTGACCAAGCCGCAAAGCTACCCGCGTCTGTCCTGCGTGATGAGTTCGGATGAGGGGTATATCGACCGCAATTCGAAGCGCTACCGGGTCGTCAGGACGGCAGAGAAAGCCTTTATCTGCGAGTGCTTCACCCAGCAAGGCAGCTGGCACAAAACCACCTTTGCCTACTGCAAGAGCACGGTAGAGCGCGGCGTATTTGACCCGGCCCGCCCTGACCCCGGTGCGCGCCCCGATCTGCAGCAAGCCAAGAACCAACCCCAGCAACAGCCACAACAACCCCAGGAAGCCCCGCAAAGCATCACCGTGACCCAAATCCCCTACGAGAAAGGCCGCTTCCTATGGTGATCACTCAGCGCCTTCGCTTGGCGCATTTGAGCGCAGGCGCGAGGCACGAGCGCGGCGCCAAATGCGCGCGCTGACGTCCCTGTAGCACGTCAGATAGAACCAGAACATATCGGCCATTACTGGTTAATAAAGGAAAAACAGATGAGCGTTAAAGACCAAAGAAGACTTGATCGACTGACCGGGCTGGAGTCTGCGACAGGTCGCCTGTTTATCGATGCGGCATCTGCTGCGCTGACCGACCTGTCAGGCGTTCGCCTGCTCCGCTGTGGCGTCGATACCGTGCGCCAGTTGTACCGGGGCATGATCCGCCCGGAAATCATGGCACTGTTTGAGAATCCGGGCACCCTGGTTGATTTCGCCGGTCAGCGCTGGCATTCAGGCCGTGTAGGTAAAGACTCCGGGTATCAGTTCAAACTGCAGAATGCTGACCTTGGCATCATCCTGTTGGTGAAGAACTTCAACGCCAAGTTTGAAAACATCGGCCCACACCTGAAAATCGAAGTGTCACCCCATGCAATCGATAGCCTGTCGCCTGAGCGTCTGCAGGCCCGGTTAGATTTCTACGCCTCCCAGGTTCTGACCCACGTTGAAATCAACCAGTGCGCCGTACACCTCGCGTTAGACCTGCAGGGTTGGACGCCACCTGACGAACTGGTTGCACAGATGCACTGTCGCGCCAGGGCTACACGCGATATTTCGGGCATTAAAGAGATTCAGTGGACCCTTGAGTCGGCCAGCTACGGCAAAGGCCAGTCGTATATCTTTGGCTCTGCATCAGGTGTTCAGCTTGGCATCTACAACAAAACCCTGCAGGCCAAGGCCACCGACAAGCTCGACTACTGGGAAAGCGTTTGGCGTCGCCGTGACAGCTTCGACGAAACCGACCCCGACAACTACAACTCAGCCCAGGACGTTTGGCGTGTAGAGCTGCGCTATCACCATTCCGTGATCCAGCAATTCGCCAGCGGCTCCATGGACGTGCGCACCGGTCAGCCAATCGACACACGCTCATTTGCAGCCTTTGCAGGTCATTTGGACGGCCTTTGGCGCTACGGCCTACGCCAGTTCAAGTTGCTCTGCCGCCCAGGCTACTTCGCGCCGATCTGGACGTTGATCCGTGAAGACGTGCGGGTAGACCTCCCGGTTGATTCGCTGCTGGATGACACCGAGTACAAGCGCTATTACAAAACCTCACGGGGCTTCTCGGGCAAGAACGTGGAACTCTTCCTGGGAAACTTCGTAAGCCTGCTGGCACGGGAGAGAGTGGGCGCTAGACGGGCATTTCACCGGCTTAAGGATTGGGAATGCTGGCCAGTGATACGTGACCACTATGCCGCCAAGGGCATGGATGAAGACGGGCTGTATAAGCACATCAAAGGCATCCTTGAAGAACGCCATGTCCGTTGGGGGCGTGCCGTCTAATGGCTATCGAACAACAGCCTGACGGGCGCTGGAAGGTCGATGTAGAGCCGATCAAAGGCAAGCGCTTCCGTAAGACCTTCAAGACCAAGGGCGAGGCCCAGCGCTTTGAGGCAACGTGCCGTGCCAAGGTCATAGACACCCCTGCTTGGTCACCGAAACCCAAGGACACACGCCGCCTGAGTGACCTTATCGACCGATGGGCAACACTGCATGCACACACGCTTTCAGATGGTGAGGCCCGCCGCCGTTTGCTTGATATGCTCGCAAAAGACTTGGGCAATCCGATAGCCATTAAGCTGACGGGTAATGATTACGCCGAGTACAGAACCAACGCGCTCAAGGCTGGTGCCAACCCCAAGACCTTAAACAATCGTCTTGGCTATCTGCGCTCCGTATTCAATGTGCTGTTCCAGCTCAGTGACATTGACTATGCAAACCCGCTGGCGCGTGTCCGCCCTCTTCGCCTGCAAGAAAAGGAACTGACCTACCTGACCGATCAGCAGATTGGAAAACTGTTTGCCACCATCCACAGCTATTGCCGGACACCTCACGTCGCCATGATCGCGGCCATCTGCTTGGCTACGGGTGCTCGATGGGGTGAAGCTCAGGCACTGACACCTGAAAAGGTACGCAACCAGCTGGTTACGTTCGTGAACACCAAAGGCAAGCGCGTCCGCTCGATCCCAGTCGCCCTGGAACTGGAACAGCAGATACACCGACACTTCAAACAGCACGGCCAGTTCAGCAACTGCCTCAACAGCTTTGATAAGGCTCTGGCTGAATCTTGCATACCGGTTCCGGCTGGCCAGTCATCGCACGTCCTGCGGCATACCTTCGCCAGTCATTTCGTCATGAACGGCGGCAACATCCTCACGCTGCAGAAGATCCTGGGCCATACCACCTTGGCCATGACCATGCGCTATACACACCTTGCACCCGATCACCTGCAGGATGCTGTCAAATTCGGCCCAGCTAGCGACAATCAGCGCTTTCTCAGCATCATCACACCTCAACCATAACCGATGACCTGTGCTTTCCTATGCGGCGTGCATTGTTTAGCATGCATACAACGTATATACGTTGTAGATACGAATTTACTTAGGGGTTACGCACCATGGCCAAAGAAGCCGTTTTCAATTTGAAGTTGGAACCCGAGCTACGCGAAGGATTCATGGCAGCCGCTCAAGCCGCACACCTGCCGGCCTCACAAGTGATGCGTGACCTCATGCGCGATTTCATCCGCCAGCAGCAACAGGCCAAAGAGCATGATGAATTCGTGCAACGTAAGGTTGCTGCAGCCAGGGCATCGGTCGAGGCTGGCCGTGGTCGATCGAATGATGATGTAGAAGCAGAATTCGCCGCTCGCCGTGCTAAGGCTCAAGGGAACTGATGAAGGTTATTTGGACACCCGAGGCTCTACAGGATCGTCTGGATATCTGGGAATACATCGCCGCCGATAACCCTGCCGCTGCCGTGCATATGGATGAACTATTCAGCGCGGCTGCTTCCACCCTTGCTGACTTTCCGCAAAGAGGGCGACTTGGAACAGTTGTCGGCACCCGCGAGCTAATACCTCACGAAAACTACCGCCTGATCTATCAGACCGAGAGTGACGGTGTCTGGATTCTCGCCCTGGTGCACGTTGCCAGAATGTGGCCTCCGCTCCAAAGCTAACGCCCTACCCCAGCTTTCGACACTTCTTCGACACCTGCCCATCCTGAAACGAAAAAGCCCCCGAAACTCTAGGAATTTCAGGGGCTTAGACAATCTATATGGCGGGAAGATAGGGATTTGAACCCTAGGTACCATCGCTGATACAACGGATTTCGAATCCGTCCCGTTCGGCCACTCCGGCATCTTCCCGTGGCGGCGCGCATGATAACAGCTGAAGTGCGTTTGGCGAACCCCAGTTTTGAAATTTTTCACATACTTTCAGATGCTTGCGATCAAAGGCGATGACCAGCGGCACATTCTGGCGGGTGGAGGCTAAACAATCGCCCACAAAAAGGGGCGCCGTAGCGCCCCTCTGTATCGCGCTTACGCGCGCATTGCTGCGACTTAGACGGTCAGGCGCGTCAGGGCTTCGCGGTATTTGTCGGCGGTTTTCTGCGCGACGTCGGCAGGCACTGCGGGGGCTGGTGGTTCTTTGTTCCAGCCGGTGGATTCCAGCCAGTCACGCACAAACTGTTTGTCGAAGCTTGGCGGATTCTTGCCTTCTGCATAGCTGTCTGCCGGCCAGAAACGGCTGGAGTCTGGCGTCAGGGCTTCGTCCATCAGAGTCAGGGTGCCGTCTTCGTCCAGGCCGAATTCGAACTTGGTGTCGGCGATGATGATGCCGCGCGTGGCTGCGTATTCAACCGCTGCGCTGTACAGGGCAATCGAGGTGTCACGCACTTTGGCGGCCAGCTCGGCGCCGATGATCGCTTCGCATTGCTCGAAACTGATGTTCTCGTCGTGGTCTCCCACGGCGGCCTTGGTGGAGGGGGTGAAGATCGGCTGCGGCAGTTTGGCCGCTTCTTTGAGGCCCGCAGGCAGTTGAATGCCGCAGACGGTGCCGCTCTTTTGATATTCCTTCCAACCGGAGCCAACGATGTAGCCACGTACGATGGCCTCTACCGCGACCGGCTTAAGACGCTTGGCGACGACTGCGCGGCCTTCCACCAGAGGCAGTTCGGCGGCGGGGACGATGTCTTCAACCTTGTCGCCGGTGAAGTGGTTGGGCACCAAATCCTTGAGTTTGTCGAACCAGAAGTTGGAGATGGCGGTGAGGATCTTGCCCTTTTCCGGAATCGGCTCGCTGAGGATCACGTCGAATGCCGAAAGGCGGTCGGTGGCGACCATCAGCATGCGTTTGTCGTCGATCTCGTAAAGATCACGGACTTTGCCCGAATAGATTTTCTTCAGGCTCAGGGTAGTGGCTGTGCTCATGTCGGAATTTCCGCCTTTGGTAAACAAAACAGGCGAAACCCGCCGGGTTTCGCCTATTGGTAGTGCCGGTGCAGCAGTTGCCTGCTGTCAGCCAAGGTTTTCCTGGATCAGGTCCAGCACCTTGCGCGCCACGTCGGCGGGAGCAATGGTGTTGAGGTCTTTTTCCACGGTGACCTGCACGCTGTCGCCAACAGCAGTCAGGCGTACCTGATAGCGCTCGGCACGGGCGTCGATCTCTTCCTTGCTCGGCGCGCTGCCGAACACGCTACCGAAGAAGCCAGGCTTGTCGTCCGGCTTCTGCGCACGCTCGGCCAGGTTGATGTAGTACACACCCAGGCTGCGGTTGATGTCGTCGATACGGACATCCGCCATTTCCAGTGAGCGCCCAACGCCGGACCAGGCGCGGTCGAAATCAGCACCCAGGCTCAACACCGGGTTGCCGTTGCCGTCTTCAGACAAGCTAACGCGGTTCGGTGCGTCGTAATCACGAGCAGCCAGCAAGGAGACCGAACCACCCTGCTCGGCGCTGCGCGCCAGGGTCACGAGCATTTCATCGAGCAGCGCGGCATCCAGGCTTGGGTTGCTGCTGCGGTTGGTGAACGCGACATCGGCAGTGCTGCCAGCTGGACGCTCGGCGCTGACCACGAAGATTTCGCTGGTATTGCGCTGCACACCCGGTTCGATACGCACCCGCACACGGGTTTCGGCATCCGGATTTACGCCAGATACACGGCTGCTCAGACGACGCGCCATGGATTCGGACAGTGCATCAAAACGCTGCCAAGCGGTGCTGAACTCGCCAGTCTGCGGACGCTCTTCTGCAATCTGGAAGCCGTTGTCAGCAAAGAACTGACGCGCCACAGGCCAGACTTCGGCCGGTACGCGCTGCGCCACAACCCAGCGCGACTCGCCGCTCTTCTGCAGACTGAACTCGCTGGCATCACCGGTCACAGCCAGGGCTTGCGGGCGCGGCACGATAAATTCGCCGGTATCGGTGGTGGTGGCAACCTGCTGCGGCACGGGCAACAGTGGGTCGATACGCTTGGCGTCGACGTTTGGCGGCATTTGCATCGTGGCCGTCTGACGGGCTTCGAGGTAGTCGCTACCACGGTCACGGAAATAGCCGTTTTCGCCATAGATCCAGCCGCAACCACTGGTACCAGCGATGATCAGGGCCAGGGTGGAGAGTCCGGTGAGTCGCTTCATGCGCAGTAATTCCTCAATTAAACCAATACGCCGGACTGGCGCAGGGCCTGACGCAGCGGTTCATGACAACGTGGGCTGAGCCAGGTCAGTGGCAGACGAATACCGTCTGGCATCAAACCCATTTCATGCAGAGCCCATTTCACCGGAATCGGGTTGGATTCGATAAACAGCGCCTTGTGCAGCGGCATCAGACGATCATTGATGGCGCGCGCGATGGCGGCTTCACCACGCATGGCTGCGGCGCACAGATCACTCATCGCACGCGGGGCGACGTTGGCGGTTACCGAGATATTACCCTTGCCGCCCATCAGCATCAGTTCAACGGCTGTGGCGTCGTCACCGGAATAGACCAGGAAATCCTTGCTCACACGATCCAGTACTTCCTGGCCGCGTTGCAGGTCGCCAGTGGCTTCCTTGATACCGATGATGTTGTCGATCTTGGCCAGACGCTCAACCGTCTCCGGCAGCATGTCGCAGACGGTACGGCCTGGCACGTTGTAGAGAATCTGTGGGATGGCCACCGACTCGGCGATGTGGCGGAAGTGCAGGTACAGGCCTTCCTGGGTCGGCTTGTTGTAATACGGGGTCACCAGCAGGCAGGCATCGGCACCAACCTCTTTGGCAGCGCGGGTCAGTTCGACCGATTCGCGGGTGGAGTTGCCACCAGTACCGGCGATAACGGGGATGCGCCCGGCAACCTGATCGACCACGCGCCGGATCACTTCTACGTGTTCACCCACGTCAAGCGTGGCGGACTCACCCGTGGTGCCGACCGCGACGATGGCGTTGGTGCCCTCTTGCAGGTGGAAATCCACCAGTTTGCTCAGGCCGTCCCAATCAAGACCGCCTTGCGCATCCATGGGCGTAACCAGTGCCACCATACTGCCCGCAATCATGCAACCGCTCCTGCCGGAAAAAGAGAGCCGTAATGGTACTGGGGCCACCTGCCTTGCACAAGCGAAGTCCCGAGGCAACGCGTATACAATCTTTATCAGACAAACGCGGCAGATTCCTCATCACCAAGGCCCGCCGGCATTCCCCTTAGCGGTGCTTTTCGCTACCCTTCCGGCTTTGATCGACACTGTGCAAGCAGGTCGACCGCTTATCGTTTAGGAAGGCTGCATGTCCACCCCCCCAGTTCGCGAACAATTTCTGCTTATCAGCGCCCTTGGCCCCAATGCCATGGAGCTGACCAATGTGCTCTGCCGTACCAGTCACGAGAACCGTTGCGCCGTGGTCAGCACTCGCCTGAGCCGACACGGCGAGTACAGCGCGTTGGTCTTGCAGATATCCGGCAGCTGGGACGCACTGGCGCGCCTGGAATCGAGCCTGCCGGCACTGGCCAAGAAACACAGCTTCTCGGTCAACGTGATCCGCAGTTCCGCCTCGGATAGCCGCCCGCAGGCTCTGCCCTATGTGGCGTATGTCAGCTCGGCCTACCGTCCGGACATTCTCAACGAACTGTGCCAGTTCTTTATCGACCACCACGTCGAACTGGAGAACCTTACCTGTGACACCTACCTGGCCCCACAGACCGGCGGCACCATGCTCAACGCTACCCTGACTGTGACCCTGCCAGCCGGGACGCAGATCAGCTGGTTGCGCGATCAGTTTCTCGACTTCGCCGATGCGCTGAACCTCGATGCGTTGATTGAGCCCTGGCGTCCACAGAACCCATAAAGGAGCAGTAGATGATGGCTGTTGCACTCGACACCCCGGTTGCAGATTTCCAGGCAGAAGCCACCAGCGGTCAGACCGTCCAACTGTCCGCACTCAAAGGCCAGCAAGTGGTGATCTACTTCTACCCGAAGGACAGCACGCCAGGCTGCACCACCGAAGGTCAGGGATTTCGTGACCACTACCCGGCGTTTCAGGCTGCCAACACCCTGGTGTTGGGTGTATCCAGAGACAGCCTTAAGTCCCATGAGAACTTCAAGTGCAAACAGGCGTTTCCCTTCGAGCTGATCTCCGACAAGGACGAGGCCGTGTGCCAACTGTTCGATGTGATCAAACTGAAGAAGCTCTATGGCAAGGAGTACCTGGGCGTTGACCGCAGCACCTTCCTGATCGACAAAGACGGCGTATTGCGTCAGGAATGGCGAGCCGTCAAAGTGCCCGGCCATGTAGAGGCCGTGCTGGCCGCTGCCCAGGCACTGCACAAGGCCTGACAGTCACCAAACTAAAAAGCCGGTCACTCGACCGGCTTTTTTCTGCCTGCAATTTACGCAGCCTCAAGTGGCTCGCTGCGCGGCCAGGCATCGATCACCGCTTTAAACAGCGTGGCCAACGGAATGGCAAAGAACACGCCCCAAAACCCCCACATGCCGCCAAACAGCAACACGGCACAGATGATCGCCACCGGGTGCAGGTTGACCGCCTCGGAAAACAGCAACGGCACCAATACATTGCCATCCAGCGCCTGGATAATCCCGTAGACCACCATCAGGTAGATAAACTGGTCGCCAAAGCCCCACTGGAAGAGCCCGATCAGCGCCACCGGCACAGTGACCACCACAGCGCCGATATATGGCACTACCACCGACAGACCGACCAACAAGGCCAGCAGCGCGGCGTAGTTAAGCCCCAAGTAGGCAAACGCGATGTAGGTGACCACGCCACAGATAATGATTTCGATCACCTTGCCACGAATATAGTTGGCAATCTGCTGGTTCATCTCCTCTGCCACTTGAGTGATCAACGCACGTTCACGCGGCAGATAACCACGAAACCACGCACTGATCAGCTCGCGATCCTTGAGGAAGAAGAACACCAGAATCGGCACCAGCACGAGGTAGATCATGATGCTGACCAGCATCGGCAAGCTCGATAAGGAAAACGACAGTGCCCACTGGCCAAACTTGCCAACCTCACCCCGCACGCCCTCAATTAACTGCAGCACCTGCACATCAGTAATCAGCGTCGGGTAACGCTCCGGCAGCAACAGAAACAGCGACTGCCACTCGCCAAGCATGCGCGGCAGCTCATTGAACAAAGTGCTCAACTGCTGCCAAAGCAGTGGCATCAACACCAACAGAAACAGCCCTAGCATGCTTAAAAACAGAGTAAACACCAGCCACACAGCCACCACTTGCGGCAAACGCAGACGCTCAAAGGCATTCACCAACCCCTGCATCAGAAATGCCAACACCAAGCCGGTCAGCACTGGTGCCAGCATGCCGCCCAGGGTCAAAATCGCGGCAAACCCCACCACCAGCAGAAGGCCCAGCACCACGGCTTGCTCATCGGAGAAATAGCGATGCAACCAATTCTGTAACACTTTGAACATCGTTATTCCTCAACCAAGCATTCGAGCAGGAGCTACGCCTTGCGTAGCCAATAGCGATACACCCCCCCATCAACCTCTTCATGCAACAGACTATGCCCCGCCAGGCTGGCGAAGGCACGAAAATCCCGCTGCGAGCCGGCATCAGTGGCTTCGACCTTGAGCACCGCGCCACTGGCCAGGCGATTGAGCTCCAGCTTGGCCTTGAGCAGAGGCAGCGGACAGTTAAGCCCGCAGGCATCCAGATGCGCATCGAAATCTTCGGCGCGCCATTGCATATCAGTCATTTATTCACTCCAAGAGGGCCGCAAGGATAACCAAGGCCGCACAACCCTGGCCAGCACCGTGGCCTGGCAGCTACAGTAGCGCCTTTGTTCGACAAGAGCTTTGTGCATGAGCCTTCTGCGCCCTACCCTGTTGACGCTAGCCAGCCTACTGGCAACCCCCGGCATGGCCAGTGATCTGCCGTCCCTTGGCGACGCCAGCTCCGCCATCGTATCCCCCCAACAAGAACATCAGCTCGGCCGTGCCTGGCTGAGCCTGCTGCGAGGCCAAGTCAGCCAACTCGATGATCCGCAACTCAAGGACTTCGTCGAAACCAGCGTGTATCGCCTCAGCGAAACCAGTCAGTTGCAGGATCGACGCCTGGAGTTCGTCTTGCTCAACAGCCCGCAGATCAACGCATTTGCCGCTCCGGGCGGGATTGTAGGGGTCAATGGCGGCCTGTTTCTTTACGCTCAGACTGAAGCCGAGTACGCCTCGGTCATGGCTCACGAACTGGCGCACTTGTCGCAGCGCCACTTCGCCCGCGGCCTGGAAGCGCAACAGCGCATGCAGCTCCCGGTCATGGCCGGACTACTCGCCGGTATCGTCGCTGCGGCCGCAGGTGCCGGAGATCTGGGCATCGCAGCCATAGCTTCGACGCAGGCAGCCGCGTTGCAGGAACAACGACGCTTCTCCCGACAGAATGAGCAGGAAGCTGACCGCATCGGTCTGGTCAACCTGGAAAAGGCCGGCTTTGACCCCCGCGCCATGCCCAGCATGTTCGAACGCCTGATGCGTCAGTACCGCTATGACCGCAAACCACCTGAATTTCTGCTGACCCACCCGGTGTCGGAATCACGTATTGCCGACACCCGCAACCGCGCCGAGCAGTACACCGCCAAAGGCATTACCGACAGTGTGCGCTATCAGCTGATGCGCGCCCGCGTTCAGTTGATCTACGAGGAAACCCCTGGGGTCGCCGCCAAGCGTTTTCGCAATATGCTCGACGAAAACCCCAAGCTGGATGCGGCCCGCTATGGCCTGGCGATTGCGCAAATAAAAAGTGGTCAACACAAGGACGCCCGCGAAGCCCTACAACCCCTGCTTGCCAGCGCCCCAAACGATGTCACTTACAACTTGGCACAGATCGAGTTGGACATGGCTGCCAACCGCTTGAGCGACGCACAAAAGCGCATTGATCACTTATTGAGCCTGTACCCGAGCAACTACCCGGTTAACCAGGCGCATATTGATCTGTTGATGAAACAAACCCGTACCCAAGAAGCCGAACGTGCCCTGAACGAGCTGCTAAAAACCCGCGGCAAGGATCCAGACGTCTGGTATCAGGTGGCGGAAGTACGGGGTCTGGCCGGTAATACCATCGGCCTGCATCAAGCTCGCGGGGAATTCTTTGCCTTGGTCGGCGATTACAACCAGGCCCTGGAACAACTCGACTTTGCCAAACGCCGAGCCAGTAACAACTTCCAATTGGCCTCGCGCATCGACGCACGGCAGCGCGAACTGATGGAAGAGAAACGCATCATCGAACAGATGTTGCGTTAAGCCCGCCCCCACACGCCTTTACTTGGCTTATGGGGGCTGAGAGGTCCGCTAATCACTGGCCTTGAGTTGGTTGCCATGCGCCATGTTCACCCACCAGCCGAAAGCCGCGGCGGTGAAGAACATGATGATGCTGTAGATCGCCGCCGGGATCGACATGGTGGCGTTATTCAACAGCATCGGGCTCAGGGCCAGGGCTATCGCCAGGGTGCCGTTGTGAATGCCGATCTCCATGCCGATGGCAATCGACTGGCGCAGGCTCAGCTTGCACAAACGCGGCACCCAGTAGCCCACCGCCAGGCTGATCAAGTTGAACGCCAGTGCCGCACCGCCCACCAGCGGTGCGTAGTCAACGAACGTCTGCCAATCCTTGACCACCGCCAGGATGATGATGATCAGCAGAAACAGCGCGGAGATGATCTTCACCGGCTTTTCCATCCGTTCCGCAAACCCGGGGAAACGGCTGCGTATCCAAATGCCGATGGCCACAGGGCCGAGCACGATGACAAACACCTGCACCACCTTGGTGAACTGCAGCGGCAGGGCCTGATCACCTTCCATAAAGTAGGCCAACGACAGGTTGACGATCAGCGGCATGGTCAGCACCGCAATCACCGAGTTGACCGCCGTCAGGGTGATATTCAGCGCCACATCGCCATGGGCCAAATGGCTGTAGAGATTGGCCGTGGTGCCGCCCGGCGAGGCCGCAAGCAGCATCAGACCAACAGCAAGCGCAGGGGCCAGACCAAAGGCCTTGGCCAGGAAGAAACACACCAGCGGCAGCAGCAACAGCTGGCACGCCAGTCCGATCAGCACCGGTTTGGGGAATTTCACCACCCGAGCAAAATCCGCCAGGGTCAGCGACAAGCCCAGACCAAGCATGATGATGCCCAGGGCAATGGGGAGAAACAGGGTCAGTAACGGATCAGCGGTCATTATTGTTTTACTCCGGGATCGGGACAGCGCGACGATTCTGGCGAGAGCGTGATGGCGTTCGCAGTGACTTTAGCGGCCAATTGCCCGACCTGGGAGGCCTATATGTAAAAAGGTGCCACAAGGGCACCTTTTTTATCGCGACAGCTGAGCGTCAGATTGCCGTTGCCCCACCGTCCACTGCCAGCGCGTGACCAGTGGTAAATGCTGCGTTGTCACAGCACAGATACAGCACGGCGGTGGCGATTTCCTCGACCTTACCGATGCGCCCGACTGGATGCATGGCGGCCGCGAACTCGCCCTTCTTCGGGTCGGCTTCATAGGCGCGGCGGAACATGTCAGTGTCGATCACCGCCGGGCATACGGCGTTGACCCGCACTTTCTTCTTTGCGTATTCAACAGCAGCGGATTTGGTCAGGCCGATCACCGCGTGTTTGGACGCGCTGTAGATGCTCATTTTCGGTGCCGCGCCCAAGCCGGCGACCGACGCGGTATTGACGATGGCACCACCGCCTTGGGCCAGCAGCAGCGGGATCTGGTGCTTCATGCACAGCCACACGCCTTTGACGTTGACGCCCATAATGGCATCGAACTCGCTTTCGCTGCCCTCGGCCAGCTTGCCCTTCTCGATCTCGATACCGGCATTGTTGAAGGCATAATCCAGGCGGCCGTAGGCGCCCAAGGTGCGCTCCATCAGTACTTTGACCTCGGCATCGCGGGTCACGTCGCAACGGACAAACAGCGCATCGCCGCCCGCTTCGCGGATCAGCGCGACAGTCGCTTCGCCCCCGTCGATATCAACGTCGGACACCACCACCTGCAGGCCTTCGTTGGCGAATGCCAGTGCCGTGGCACGACCAATACCCGCTGCACCACCGGTGACCAGGGCAACCCGGCCGGAAAAGCTCAAGCTCATCTGCGTGTCCTCGCAAGGATTAAAAACTGCGCTGAGTCTAATCAGCTCCCCGGCCCCAAGGCAGCACTATCAAAGTGCTGGTGATAGCCCCATCGAAATAAGTGATTAACACCCCAGCACGGCTATCACTCGAATGGATTTACAAGCATTCGGCCCACGGGCAAACCTTGCCCCACTGGCCAGCACGGGCTATCAACAGTCTTTCCGTTCAGTGAGTACCTGCCATGACCGCCCCACTCAACCGCCAATTCCTGCTTGCCCAACGCCCGGTCGGCCTGCCCAGCCGTGAGACGTTCAGCTATGTCGAAAGCAGCGTCGGTGAACCCGGCCCCGGCCAGATTCTGGTGAAGAACGCCTACCTGTCGCTGGACCCGGCCATGCGCGGCTGGATGAATGATGCCAAGTCGTATATTCCGCCGGTGGGCATTGGCGAAGTGATGCGCGCCCTCGGCGTGGGTGAAGTGCTGGCCTCGCAGCACCCGGACTTTGCCGTGGGCGATTTCGTCAACGGTGCGCTGGGCGTGCAGGACTACTTTCTCGGCGAGCCGCGCGGGTTCTACAAGGTCGACCCCAAGCGCGCGCCGCTGCCGCTGTACCTCTCGGCACTGGGCATGACCGGCATGACCGCCTACTTCGCTTTACTCGATGTCGGCGCGCCGAAAGCCGGTGAAACGGTGGTAATTTCCGGTGCAGCCGGCGCGGTCGGCAGCGTCGCCGGGCAGATCGCCAAGCTCAAGGGCTGCCGTGTGGTCGGCATCGCTGGCGGCGCGGACAAATGCAAGTTCCTCATCGATGAGCTGGGTTTCGATGGCGCCATCGACTACAAAAGCGAAGACCTGATTGCCGGCCTCAAGCGCGAGTGCCCGAAAGGCGTGGATGTCTACTTCGATAACGTCGGCGGCGACATTCTGGATGCCGTGCTCACCCGCTTGGCCTTCAAGGCACGTGTGGTGATCTGTGGCGCGATCAGCCAGTACAACAACAAACAGGCGGTCAAAGGCCCGGCTAACTACCTCAATCTGCTGGTCAACAGCGCACGCATGGAAGGCATGGTGGTGATGACCTACGCCCCGCGTTTTGCCGAAGCAGCAGCGGAGATGGGCGGCTGGCTGGCCAGCGGCAAACTCAAATCCAAGGAAGACATCGTCAGCGGCCTGACCACCTTCCCGGAAACCTTGCTCAGGCTGTTCAGTGGCGAGAACTTCGGCAAGCTGGTGCTTAAGGTCGAGTAACGCCAAGATCTCAAAACTGGTTTCAGAGAGGCTTTAAGCCACGAGAAATTGCCCCAGCTGCCGCTCAATCAGGCACCAACGCATAAAGTTATGCCGGTGCCACTTGAGCCTGCTTACCCAGCTCCGTCAGGCAATAACACTGCAGGCGACTGTTGGGCTTGTCCGGCCGGGTCATGGCAATCAGTCCGGCATCCAGCGCCGGACGCAGATAGCGCTCGCGGAAAGACTTGCGGTCAGCCAGGCCCAGCGCAGCTTGAAGCTTCTCACGGCTGACCTCGCCGACCACATGTTTGAGCAGCTCAGCGACTTGGGGGGGTGACTTGAGGCGTGGCTTGGGGGCTCACGCTAAGAATCGCATCACGCAGCATGCTCAACATAAACACAATAAACGGTGCGCTGTCGGCTTGCTGGATGCTGTCATTGATAGCCGCGTAGTACTCGGCTTGATGCGCGTGCACCAGACTTTCCACCGGCACATGCGCGAACATTGGCTGCCAACGGCTTAGGATCAAGGTTTGCCACAACCTGCCCATACGCCCATTGCCATCGGCAAAGGGGTGGATAAATTCGAACTCGTAGTGAAAGACGCAACTGGCAATCAGAGGGGGCTGATCGGTTGTTTCCAGCCACTGCAGCAGATCACGCATTAGCTTGCTGACGCGATTGGCCGGTGGAGCCATGTGCACCACCTGATCTCCCTTCATCACGCCAACACCGCCCTGGCGATAATGCCCGGCATCATCGATCAGACCTTTTATCAGCAGCGCGTGAGCCTCAAGCAGATGCTGTTCACTCGCGGGCTGCAAAGCCTCCAGTAGCTCGTAAACAGCCAGCGCATTTCGCGCTTCCTGCACATCCTTGGGCGGGGCGATGATGCGCTTACCGTCGAGGATCGCGGTGATCTGCTCCTCGCTCAGCGTATTCCCCTCAATCGCCAGCGAGCCCTGAACAGTGCGGATACGGTTGATCCGCCGCAAGCGCAACGCATTGGCATGCTCCGGTTGCGCGCTCAAGCGGCCGACACTTTGCGCAATCTCCGCCACCAACGACAGAATGCTGCCGTTTAGCGTAAAGGGGGGCTGATAGGCCATTACGCGGCCGCACTCCGCTTGATAGCCGCGATCACCGCCACAATGGCGTTGGCATCGGCATCGCCAAAGGCACCATCCAGGCCCTCATGGTGCAGTGCGGTAAACGGCGGTTCGTAGAGTTGCCCGGCTTCCATCACGCCCTGCCGAGTGAGGCGCTCGATGATCATTTCGACAAAGCGAATCTGCTGGCTGTTGTAGCGGTTCTCGTCGAGGAATTGACCGAAAGCCTCTTTGGCGGCGTTGCGGTCCAAGCCCACCAATGAGCGGATCAGCAGGGTCAGCGGCTGGTCAACGCCATAGCACTGCTCGAATTGCTCGCGGCTCTGCACCGGTTCCGACTCATAGACGAAATGCTCCAGCTCGTTCAGGTCGCTCGGCGTCAGCGGGCGGTTGAACTTGAGCCTGGCGATGGCCACATGGTTCTCGTTGGCGCGAATATAGGCTTCAACCTTTTTCCGGTACTGCTCCAGGTTGATGCCGGTGTTGAAGTCTTTCAGATTGACCACCGTCGCCTCGCCAATCTCATCGCTCAGCACGCTGTACACCGGGTTGCTCGGGCGGCGCTCGATAAACTTGATCAGCTCACGCATCCGGCGGCGCAGTTGCTCAAGCATCGGCAAGCGAATGTCCTGCCAGTATTCCTCGGTTTGCACCTCCTGCAGCAACGCCAGCTCGGCGTGTACCGCCGGAATGCTATCCATCACTTCCAGCTGACTGGCCAGCTCGACCACCTTGTCACGATAGGTGATGAAGTCGCTGGTTGAACGCAGCAACGCCAGTTGCAGGTTCAGGCAGACCAGATCGAACAACTTGGCGGTGATGTGCTCAGCCGCACGCTCACTCGGCAGACCGGCGACGTGGCTGCGCAGCTCACCCAGCGCCGCCTCATCCAGGGCATTCCACACCTCACGCTCGGCAAATCGGGTTACGTGTTCCAGCTCAGTACGGACGATGAAGTTGTCCGGGTTCATCGCCGCGACTTCGTCGTGCAGCTCGTTGGTCAACTCCGTGCGCAGCTCGACAAAGGCATCGTACTGGCCGCTGGACTCCGCCAGGTTCCCAGGCTCGCGCACGTTCTTCGACGCCAACAGCGCCAGCAGATCCAGGCGCCCCTTGAACAAGCGCTTGCCCAAAGGTTCCGCCACGCCACCCAGTGCGCCCTTGGGGTTTTCGTTGAAATATTCGAAATTGCCGCAGAAATCGAAGATGGCGAACTCGCGTTTATGCACACCCGGCGCAAACAGATCCGGGCACAGCCGCGTGCCGCGCCCGATCATCTGCAGGAACTTCACCTTCGAGCGCACCGCCTTGAAGAACACCAGGTTCAGCACCTGCGGCACGTCGATGCCGGTGTCGAGCATGTCCACCGAAATGGCGATCTGCGGCAGCTTGTTAAGCTTGCTGCCGAAGTCATCGATCAGGGTCTGCGCATAACTCACCGCATGAGTGATAACCCGCGCAAACTCGCCATTGAAGTGCGGATAGTGATGGTTGAAGCGCCGGGCGATAAAGTCGGCGTGCTTCTGGTTCACCGCAAAAATGATGGTCTTGCCGAGCTTGTCGCCGCCCTCGACCTTCAGGCCGTTCTGCATCAGGTGCTTGAGCATCAGATCAACAGTTGGCTCGTTGAACAGCTGCTTGTTGACCTCCGAGGCCAACACCTCGGTGGGTGTGTCGCCCTCGGCGCTGTAATCGCCCCAGTCCAGCGACTCCCAGTGTTCTTTCTCCTCATCGCTGAGCTGGTCGTAACGGATACCTTCGCGCACGAACTTGATCGGCACCGAATAGGCAGTGGGCGGCACCAGATAGCCATCCTCCACCGCCTCATTCAGGCCGTAAGCATCGGTCGGTACGCCCGTTTCCAGGCCGAACAGGTGATAGGTATCGCGGTCCACTTCGTCACGCGGGGTGGCGGTCAGGCCCACAAGATAGCTGTCGAAGTAGCGGAAGATCGCACCGTACTTCTGGTACACGCTGCGGTGCGCCTCGTCGATCACGATCAGGTCGAAGTGGCCAACGCCATACTTGCGCCGGTCGCCCTCCATCTGCTCGATCAAGCCCATCATGGTCGGATAGGTACACAGGTACACCCGCCCCTGGCCGTGCTTGTCGGTCACCAGATTGACCGGGCTGGAGTCCGGCAAAAACGCCTTGAAGGCATTCGTAGCCTGATTGACCAGGGACACCCGGTCAGCCAGGAACAGCACGCGCTTGACCCAGTTGCCGCGCATCAACAGCTCGACCAGAGCAATTGACATGCGCGTCTTGCCGGTGCCGGTGGCCATGGTCAGCAAACCGGCGCGGCGGCCCTGACTGAGGGACTCGGTCATCGCCCGAATCGCCCGGTGCTGATAGGTACGCTCGACAATCTCACTATTGATCGGCAGCTCGCGCAGGTCGGTTTGCAGGCTGCGCCGCTGGATCGCCAGCTCCAGCTCATCGCGGGTATAAAACCCCTGCACCTCGCGGGGCGGAGCACGGCGGTCGTCCCACAGCCAGGTGTGGTTGCCGTTACTGTAGAAAATCAGCGGTCGCTGGCCTTTCTCGGCTTCCAGGCAATCGGCATACAGCTTGGCTTGCTGCTGGCCCACGTCCGGGTCTTTGAGGCTGCGCTTGGCCTCCACCACCGCCAGCGGTTTGCCGTTGGCACCCCACAGCACGTAATCGACAGAGCCCTCGCCCTGCGCGTTGGGCATGCCACTGACCGGCACTTCGGCGTCGGCGTTCTTGCCCAACTCCCAGCCGGCCTCGCGCAGCAGCACGTCGATAAACAGACGGCGGGTGTCGGCCTCGTCGTAGTCGTGGCTGTCCGGCACGGCGATATTCGCCGCCTTGGCCTGGGCCAGTGCCGCACGGGTGGCCACCAGCTCGGCATCCAGCTTGGCCAGCAGCGCCTCACGCTCGCTCAGGCTGGCAGCCTGCTCGGCAATCGCCGCCTCGCGGGCCTCCAGAGTGCCGTGCTGGGCGGCAATCTGTTGCTGGAACTTGGCTTCCTGTTTTTTCAGCTCTTCACGGGTAAAGGCCGCCGCATCGCTGACGCTGACCAGTTTCGGCACGTTCTGTTCGTCGAACGCCGCGTCGATGCTTTTAGGGTCGCTGGCGCGGGTATAGGTGCGCGCCAGCCAGAACAGCAGATGAAACAGCTCGCGCACCAGCTTCATCGCATCGCTGGAGCTGATCGGCTGATTGCCATGCACGGCCTGGTTGCCCAGCTTCTGAATCAGCCGCGCCTTCTGATGAATCTGCGGCGGCAGCAGGTGCACGAACTCCACCTGCGTTAGCAGCAGATTAAGGCCATTGTCGTAAGGCATGCGCAGGTCACGGTCATGCTCATAGAGCCAATGCACCGCTTGCTCCAGGGCATGGCGGGTGCGCATACAACAGGCGCGCGGATCGGAGTACACCAGCTGTTCTGCGCCCTTGGCCGGCTCGAACAGGGTTTTGAACTCGGAGGCAAGGAACTGGAAATTGCTCACAATTGACTACTCACTTTCCGTTGTGCGGTAGGCCTGCATTTCATGGGTTGGCGCAGTTGGGAAGGCGAACTGCAATTTGCCCTGCTGCACCAGAGGCCTCAAATGCTGTTTGCGAAAAGCGTCTGCGCTGCGCCCAACCAACTCAGCCAGACTGCTACCGGTCACATAGTGGCCTCGACAAAGGGCAAGGATCACTTCGTGCATCTCTTCGGGCTCCAACTTACCTCTGGTTCGTGGTGCTTGAGCTATAGCTTCCAGTTGGCCGCGATAAGTTCCATCCAGATATTTAAGCGAGTCAATAACCGGAGCGTCGAGGATCGCAGTCAGCAAACGTCCGTGATTGTCACGCTGCTCAACACGATCAATAGATGCACCAGCAAGGGGTAATGCCGTGAAATGTCCGGAGCTGACCGGCAAATGTCCGGAGCTGTCCGGCAAATGTCCGGAGCTTTCCGGTAAATATCCGAAGCCATCGCCAAATACTTCTTCAGGCCTGGGCAATGCGGAACCCGGCAAGCAATAAACCGCACCACGGCCGGGATTGTGGCTTTCCAGAAAGCCATTGCGGATAAGGCCCTGAAGCAGACGCGTAGACTCAACTGGATGGAGACCCGTCAATTCCATGACACGGGCATGGCTGAGGGTGCGCTCGGAGACGACAGCGGCCAAGGTCAAGCGCTCGTTGCGTTGCAGCGCATCAAAGCCCGAACCGAACTGCAGACGCAGAGCTACCACTACATCCTCAGGCAACAAATCGACCATACGCAGTTCTAGCAGTGTCTGGTTGTAAGGCTCGCTACGCTCGTACAACGCCGGCGTACGCCAATGCTGGCCACCCCAACCATCGTAGATCTTGGGGATGCCCGAGCCGGCTTGCTCGCCCACGCCAACCAGGCGGAACATCTTGTGCAAGGTGCGATTGCGGCAGTCATGCTCACCGCCGCGAATGGCAATTTCTGGCGGCACGCGCATTAGTCCTGGGTTGCGAAAGCCAAACATGTCAGGGCGCTTGACCACCAAAACCGAAGCCCGATCAGAGTAATCGGCATGCACCAACACATTGGCCAAGGCCTCGCGTAGGGCGACGTGGATCGGTGTTTCATCCTTGCGCTCACCCTTCTCCAGAGCAAAAGGCACTTTCAACTCACCGGTGAGTTTGAGGTAGACCTTGCGATAGAAGTCATAGAGATTGCCCGACCATTTACCGTCTAGAGTGATGCGGTCCAGCCAGCGCAACTCGGTTTTAGCCTCTGGGCGCTCCTGGTAGTCGAGCATGTAGTTGGGCAGCTCTTCCTGTATCGAGGTCATCCAGCCAAACATCAACAGGCCGGCCAGGGTCAGGCCACCAACCCCCGTTTCTCGGTCGCGCCGCCAGCCGCCGATTTGACGCAGAAACTCCTGATCGTCCAGGGTATTCCAAGGATGAGCTGGCTCGCGGTTGCCTAACACTTGACGATAAGCGCGCAGAGTCTCAGGACACAGATCTTCCAGGTGGTAGCCCTTGAGAATGCGATCATCACGACTGTCCTCCACCTGTTCAGCGATCATCCGCCGTACATCTTCATCGGCAATATGCCGATCACCCTCGTTGAGGCGACGATAGGTATGACCGAAGGGGTTGGTAGTGAGGTGAACCGGACGTTGCTTGCGGTTGGCGCGCGGAATATCAACCACCAGCAACGTTCGCTCTTCAATCATCACTTCACGAACGTGGTCATCACTCAACAGGTTAGCGCTGACCTTTTGCCGGTTATTCAGATTATCAAATAGCTCTTTGCGTACCTTTGTTGGGTTGGTAATACCTTCCAGCAGGAACTGGCCTTTTTTCTCGCGCACACCCAGCACTACCACACCACCATTTGTATTGGCGAAGGCGCTATAAGTCGGCCAAAAATCCTCTGGCAAAGCACCTTGCCCGTCCCGACCTCCAGCCAGTTTGCATTCCAGGTCAATAGACTCGCGCAACAGCTCAAGATCGGCACGTGAGTGAAGATCGATCATGCTCGCGACCTGACGGCAACAAGACGCGCCATCTGACTAGTGAACTCACTCGATACGATATTTTTTGCGTAATTCATCATAGAGCTACTCATTATCCGACTGCCTTCTGTGCGTCCATCTCGTCCAGGTGCTGACGCACGCTGCCGATTGAGTCCTGAATCCTGCGGGTAAAGCTGGAAGGTTCGCGGTAGGTCATCACCAGCCGATCAATCGCGCGGGTCATGGCCACATACAGCAGGCGCGCCTCGTCGACTTCGTCTTCACCCTTCTTCGGCATTTCACCCAGATGGGGGATCAGCACCAGGCCGAACTCCAGGCCCTTGCTCGAATGCATGCTGACGATCTTGACTGCATCCTCGCGGCCATACAACGTGCCACGGCCCTTGGCCGACTGGCCCGAGGCGAAGGCGATGCCGGCCTCGCTCAAGGCCCGTTCGATGCGTTGCGCCTGGGCGGTGCTGCGATAGATCACTGCCATGTCATCCAGCGCGCGGCCCTGGCCTTGTTCGTCGCGGATGCGCTCAACGATGCAGTTATGCTCCTGCCAATCCGACTCACAGCGCAGCAGCTCGGGGAATGCGCCCCGCCGCCCGGCGCTTTGTGGCGCGACGATGGGCACGCCGTCTTCAGCGGCATCGCGGGCGGTCAGCAGTTCCATGGCAAAGGCCCGCGCCACCGACAGCACCTCCACGGTATTGCGGTAGTTCAGCCGCAGGATGGTGGTGCGGCCCTGGGCCTGAATGCCGACGCTGGCGAAGCTGAAATCCATGCCGCTTTTACCGCCCTTGCCGCGGTAGATCGACTGCGCATCGTCGTACAGCACCAGCAGCGAATTGCTCTCCGGATCGATCATTTGCACCACCAGCTTGAACCACTCGGGCTGGAAGTCATGGCCCTCGTCGATCAGCACCGCTGCGTACTGGGCGCGGGGGATTTGCCCACGGTCGACGCCGTCGATGGTGTTCTCGACCATCTGCGCCATCTTGGCGTTGACCGACAACTTGGGGTCCGGGCGGTCGACGTTAAAGGCGGTGAGCATGTCCGAGCACCAGGCGTGGAAGTTACGCACCACCACCTTGTCACTCAGGTCGCGCTCTGCCAGCACCTGCTGCAAGCGCCCGGCCAGGGATTTGTTGTAGCACAGCACCAGCACCGGCTTACTCGACACCTGCGCCAGGTGCGCACAGCGATAACCGAGGATCATGGTCTTGCCGCTGCCGGCCGCGCCGTGGATGACCCGATGCCCCTCGCCCAGCGAGCGCGCCAGTTGCTCCTGCTGCAAGTCCATGACCTTGATCAGGCTGGGCAGGGGCGCGTCCTGTTCAGCAAACAAACCGAACTGCCCTGGCAGCACATTGACCCGCACCTCGGGGTACAGGTGATAGCGCACCCTGTCGATCTGCGGCAGGCTCAACTGGCACGGGAATACATGGTGGAACATATCCCACAGGCGTTGCTGGAAGGCTTCGGCGTCCACCGTTTCGGTCATTTCATCCTGAAACAGCACCTGTTGCGGGTTGAGCACCTCGGCCAGGTCCGTGCCCTCGAACTGCTTGCGGGTGATCGCGGTCAGCACCACGCCCCAGCCGAACGGCATAATCAAGTTGCCGGCCCGTGGCGAGCCGGCGGGTTGTTTTAGCGCCGGGTCGCGCTGCAGCATCATCACCACTTCCATGGCGTAGGCGCGCGCCTGCATCATCGGGTTTTTCTGGGTTTTCAGCAGGCCATCGGCAAAGATCTTCGCCTGGCCGCGATCCATGCTCTGGATGGTGTCCAGCTTCCAGTCCTTGACCTCCAGCACCAGCACCCCGCGCAGCGGATGCATCAGCACAAAATCCGGCTGCAAGGCCTTTGGCCCCACCGGGATATTGAACCAGCACAGGTAATCGTCTTCGAGCTTCTTCTCCAGGCGCTCGGCCAGCCGGCGTTCGCCAGGGGTGTCGAAGCGGCAGGTGGTGCGGGTAGGGAAGAATTGAGCCATATGGGTTGCCTGTTCCTTGGCGTGCTGGGAGCACAGGTTGTTCGTAGGGTGGATGACGCTTTTATCATCCATCGTGACGCCGCTTTGTGGATCGGTGAAGCGTGATCCACCCTACGGTTTAGAGCTGTCCTGCGAACGCTTGCTGCTGTAAAGACTGAAACAGTTGGTGAGCAGTAACTTCTGCCTTTTCTAACTCTCGTTGGTGTACCTCGATTTTCGACACCGCTTGAGCAAATTGCATTTGCAGTTCGATGGGTGGAGTCAGCAACGGAAACTTCTTTAGCTGCGTCATATTTATCGATGCGATCCCCGTAGTCTGCTTCGACACACTGAGAAAATACCGCTTGCCGCGCGCACTACCAACTAGCCAGTTCAGAAAAACTGGATCAATTGCAGGCGAGGTTACTCGAACCCTAAAGACGTGGTTTTGATGAATGCACTCTGCAATCGAACCGTCCCATAGCGCTCCCCTTCCAAGCTTGTCAGGATCGCCGCCCTCAGTTAACAACAGATCGTTCACAGCCAACCGATATCTGCCTATCTCCGCGTCTGTTGCACAGATCGTTTTAACTGAGCCCAGCTTTAGGTGACGGTCTTGAACATTGGCCACTGCAAGATATGGAATCTCTCGGGTCTCTTCCGTTGTTCGCCGACCTTTGGTAATTCCAGAGCAAATATCAGCGACATCGCCAAGAAAATCAGTTTCGGGCCATCCCTTCGGATTCGTCACCGGGTCGCCGAACATCTCGAGAAATACGGATTGCAGCAGTTGATCGAGCTTGACGATAGCTTCGCGGCGCTTGGCGCGCAGCGCGTCGGCCTTGTCCAGAATCGCTGCGATACGACGCTGCTCGGGGAGTGGCGGGAGCGGGACACTTAAAGATTTAATGATTGCTTGTGAAATATTGGGCTGACCGCCACCAACCCGGCGATCAAGCAGCTCCGGCTTAATGGCTGAGAGATATTGATATAGGTATCCACGGTCGCAAAGGTTTGGATCAGGAACGATATGGCATATCGCTTGATTCGTAGTGGCGTCCATTGCGAGTTCGGAAACCTCGCCTACGGTTGCACCATACATTGCAATTAACAGCGCGCCTTTGGGTACAAGCTTGACTGCCGACTGCTCCACTGCGGCATCTGTAATCGACTCCTCAGTACTGCTTACAAAGCGAGTCTTCAGCTCGCCGGACTTGACCCAGGGAATAGCACCGCCATCGAAATATTCGGGCTTAGAACGCGAGGGAGTACCGCCGCTACCAGTACGGCAAAAGTCTTCAATTTTCTTTGCGGGAAAGGCCACCGAGGTCACTTCAACATCCCCTCCAACTCATCCATCCCTCGCATTATCTCCGCCTCCAACACCTTTAACTCGGCCAGGATTTTCTGCGGCGACTCGTGGTGCACTTGCTCGTACACCACTTGCTTATAACGGTTGATCGACAGGTCGTAGTCATTGCCGACGATCTCGGCCTTGGGCACCAGAAAGCTCTGGGCGGTGCGGTCCAGGCCGACGCTGGTGGTGCGGTTGTGCCAGCGTTTGATGATATCCGGCAGGTTGTTGGTTTCGTGTTGGCTGGCGTCCAGCTCGTTGCGCTTGTCGTCCAGGGAGAAGCCGTCGGCCTGCATGTTGTAGAACCAGACGTGATCGGTGCCGCCGGAGTTGGTTTTGGTAAACAGCAAAATCGCGGTGGACACCCCGGCATAGGGGCGGAATACGCCCGAGGGCATGGAGACGATGCCGTCCAGCTTGTGTTCTTCCACCAGCATCTGCCG
Organism: Pseudomonas sp. SL4(2022); assembly: GCF_026625725.1. NCBI lineage: Bacteria > Pseudomonadati > Pseudomonadota > Gammaproteobacteria > Pseudomonadales > Pseudomonadaceae > Pseudomonas > Pseudomonas sp. SL4(2022). Next base: position 3,611,129 of record NZ_CP113060.1, on the reverse strand, counting down.
CAGCGCTTTGTGCGCTTTGCTGGAGCCGAACAGTACGCCGTCGGGCACCACCACGGCGGCGCGGCCACCAGCCTTGAGCAGGCGCAGGAACAGGGCGAGGAATAGCAGCTCGGTCTTTTTGGTTTTGACGATTTGCTGCAGATCCTTGGCGCAGCTCTCGTAGTCCAGGCTGCCGGCAAACGGTGGGTTGGCCAGGATCAAGCTGAACTGCCCTTCCACCCCGGCATGGCCTTCGCTGAGGGAATCGCGGTTTTCAATCGCCGGGTTTTCCACGCCGTGCAGCAGCATGTTCATCGAGCCGACACGCAGCATGGTGCTGTCGAAGTCGAAGCCGTGGAAGGTGTCGTGGTTAAAGCGCTTGGCGCTGGCGGCGTCTTGGTACAGCTCGTGGCTGTGGTGGGTATTCAGATACTCGGCAGCTGCCACCAGAAAGCCGGCAGTGCCGCAGGCCGGGTCGCAAATGGTATCCGACGGCTTGGGGGCCATCATCTCGACCATCAGTTTGATGATGTGCCGCGGCGTGCGAAACTGGCCGTTCTGCCCGGCACTGGCGATTTTGCCGAGCATGTACTCGTAGAGGTCGCCCTTGGTGTCGCGGTCTTCCATGGGGATGGCGTCGAGCATGTCCACCACCTTGGCCAGCAGCGCCGGGTTGGGAATGGTGAAGCGCGCATCCTTCATGTGTGCGGCGTAGGTGGACTGGCCATCCTCGCCGCCGAGGGTTTTGATAAAGGGGAATACCTTGTCGGCCACCAGGGTGTAGAGGCTGGCCGGATCCCCCAGGGCCTTGAACGCCGCCCAACGCAAATGCGCCTGGTAGGGGCTGAAAATCGGCTTATCAATCGGCTGCCCGGTGCGCGCCGCTTTACGTTCTTTGACCGTCTGTAACTCGTCGAGGCGCTTGATAAACAGCAGGTAGGTCATCTGCTCGATGACCTCCATGGGGTTGGAAATACCGCCGCTCCAGAACGCATTCCAGATCTGGTCAACTTGGGATTTGATAGCGCCTGTGATCACTGTGTCTGACTGCCTGAATTAAATAGTGAATATATTGCCCGGCGTATGGACGCTGCGGGCAATAAGAGCAAACCGGCAAAACGCCGGTCTGGAAAAGGGGGTGCAGTGTAACGGCTGGCGGGCTACACCGCTAAGATGCCCGTACCCCATCAGAACGGCATGGGTATCGCTTCGCTCAACCCATCCTACGCAACCGCCAGCGCCTCATCCTGCGCGTGGATCGGCTGCCAACGGCGCAGCAGCATGTACAGCGTGGGGATGACAAACAGGGTAAAGAAGGTGCCGACCAACAAGCCGCCCACAATCACCCAGCCAATCTGCTGACGGCTCTCAGCCCCGGCCCCGGTGGCCATGGCCAACGGCACCGAGCCCAGCACCATCGCCCCGGTGGTCATCAGAATCGGCCGTAGACGCTGCACGGAGGCCTCAATCACCGCCGTACGCAGTTCAATGCCCTGACGCAGCAGGACGTTGGCGAATTCGACAATGAGAATGCCGTGCTTGGTGATCAGACCAATCAGCGTGACCAACCCAATCTGCGAATAGATGTTCAAGGTGCCGCCAAACAGCGTCAGCGCCAGTAAGGCACCAGCCATCGACAGCGGTACGCTGAACAGGATGATCAGCGGGTCAGTAAAGCTCTCAAACTGCGCCGCCAGTACCAGGAAGATAAACGCCAGGGCCAGGGCAAAGATCAGCGCAATGCCGGCGCTGGACTCCTTGAAATCCCGCGAGGTGCCGGTGTAATCGTACTGCGTCTCCGGCGGGAACACCGCGCGCGCCTTAGTCTCCAGATGCGCCAGGGCTTCACCCAGGGTGTAGCCGGCGCCGACGTTGGCGCTCACCGTTACCGCGCGCAGCTGGTTGAAGTGGTTAAGCTCGCGCGGCGCCACGGTCTCGCGCACCTCGATCAGATTGGACAGTTGCACCATGCTCTCATCGCGGCCACGCACATAAACCCGGTCGAGATCTTGCGGGTTGCTGCGGTCCACGCCCTGCAACTGCACCAGCACGTCGTACTGCTCACCGTTCTGCTTGAAGCGCGTCACCTGACGGCTGCCAAACAGGCTTTCCAGGCTACGGCCAATGGTCGCCACATCAGTACCCACGGCCACGGCCTGCTCGCGGTTGACCGCGACTTTCAGCTGCGGCGCATTGAGCTTGAGGTCGCTGTCCAGGCTTTCCAGCCCCGGATAATCGCGCAGCGAGTTGAGCAATTCATCGACATAGCCCTGCAGCTCGCTGTACTCCATCGACGAGCGAATCACGAAGTTCACCGGCTGGTTACGCGCGCTCTGCCCCAGCGGCGGGCGATTGACCGGGAAGGCGCGCACCCCGGCGATGTCCTGCAGTTTGGGCAGCAACTCGTTACGAATCTCGAACTGGCTGCGCGAACGGTCGGCCCAGTCCTCCAGCTTCATAAAGGAGATGCCTTGGGCCACCGTCGGGAAGCCGGCAATCACCATATAACGGTTGGTCTCGGCGATACTGGCGTAGGCGGCCTCTACCTCGCGGGCATAGCGTCCGGTGTAGTTGATGGTGGCACCATCCGGGCCATTGAACACGCCGATGATGGTGCCGGTGTCTTCGGTGGGCGCCAGCTCGGATTTAAGCCCTGAGAACAGCAGCACGCAGGCCAGCATAGCCAGCAACAACACGCCCACGACCCACACCCAGGCACTCAGTGCTTTGGCCAATAGATGCTTGTAGCTGTACGTCAGGCCATTGAGGAAATTCTCGATCAGGTTGTACACCCGGTTACGCCGCTCGCCGACCTGATGCGGCTTGAGCAGCAGCGCACACATCATCGGGGTCAGGGTCAGGGCAACAAAACCGGATACCAGCACCGCGCCGGCCAGGGTCCAGGCGAACTCGGTAAACAGCTTGCCGGTGGTGCCCTGCATAAAGCCGATGGGGGCAAATACCGCGGCCAGGGTCAGGGTCATGGCGATGACCGCAAAGGCAATCTCACGGCTGCCCTTGAGCGCTGCCTGCATGGGCGACATGCCGTCTTCGATATGCCGGTGGATGTTCTCCAGCATCACGATGGCATCGTCCACCACCAAGCCGATAGCCAGCACCATGGCCAACAGGGTCAGGGTGTTGATGGTAAAGCCCATCAACGACATCAGGGCAAATGCGCCGATCAGTGATACCGGAATGGTCACCAGCGGAATGATGGTGGCGCGCAGCGAACGCAGGAAGATAAAGATGATCAGGATGACCAGCCCTACCGCTTCCCAGATAGTGACGAAGACGTTGTTGATCGACTCACGGATAAACTGCGAGTTGTCGTTGGCCACCGCCATTTCCATGCCTTCCGGCAACAGCGAGCGGATATCCGGCATCGCCTCAGCCAGGCCGTCGGAGATGTCCAGCGGGTTGGCCGTGGCCTGCTTGATCATGCCCATCGACACCGCAGGTTTACCCTTATAACGGACGATGCTGCGTTCATCCTTGGCGCCGATTTCGGCATAGCCCACATCGGCCAGGCGCAGCAGATAACCACGCGAATCATCGAGAATCAGTTGGTTGAACTGCTCCGGGGTGTTCATGTCGGTTTCCGAGAGCACGGTAAATTCGCGTTGCTGCGATTCGATACGCCCGGCAGGAATCTCGACGTTCTGCCGGCGCAGGGCGTCTTCCACGCCCTGTACGGTGAGGTTATGCGCGGCAAGCTTTCCCGGGTCCAGCCAGATGCGCATGGCAAAGGTGCGCGCGCCGCGAATCTGCACTTCGGAAACGCCAGGGATGGTCTGCAGGCGATCCTTGATCACCCGCTCCAGCACATCGGTGATTTCCATGGCGCTGTAACGTTCACTGTAGAAGGCAATCCAGATCACCGGCTGGGCGTCGGCCTCAACCTTCTGCACGATGGGCTCGGCGATTTCATCCGGCAGCAGGCCGCGCACCCGGCCCAGTCGATCGCGCACATCGTTGGCAGCCTCATCGGAGTTGCTGCCCAAGCGAAATTGCGCAGTGATCTGGGTATTTTCCGAACGGCTGATCGAGCTGACGAAATCCAGCCCATCGATGCCCGACAGCACATCCTCGATCGGCTGCGCGACCTGGGACTCCATGATCTCGGGGCTGGCCCCCGGGTAAGTGACGTTGACCGTGACAATCGGTACGTCGATATTCGGGTACTCGCGCACGGCCAGACGGTCATAGGCCATCAGCCCGAGCAGCACCACAATCAGCGAGAGTACGGTGGCAAATACCGGCCGACGGATGCAGATGTCCGACAGGGTCATGGCGCTTGCTCCACCACCTTGGTGCGTACCGGCGCACCGGCTCGAACCTTCTGCCAGCCAGCGCTGATCAGGGTTTCATCACCCTGCAGGCCTTCCAGCACCTCAACCATGCCAGCCAGGCGCTTGCCCAGTTTGACCTCGCGCACCTCGACCTTACCCTCGACCACCAGGTTGACCAGCAGCTTGTCGCCCACCGGCATGATGGCCTCTTCTGGAATCACCAGGGCATTCGGCCGTTCGGCGAGGATTACCGAGACCCGCACGAACTGCCCTGGGCTCAGGCGGCCATCGCTGTTGCTGATATGCGCGCGAATCGCCTGACTGCGTCCGACTTCGTCCAGGCGTGGGTTGATGGCGAAAATCTCACCGGTGAAGTGCTCGCCCGGATAGGCATCCAGACTTATTTCAATGAGCTGCTTAAGGCGGATCTGGCTGACGGCTTTTTGCGGAATGCGGAAATCCACCTTGAGTGGATCGAGTACTTCCAAATTGACGATGTCCTGGCCTTCGCTGAGGTAATCACCGGGGCTGACGGCGCGCAAACCCAGCACGCCATCGTAGGGAGCGACAATGCGCGTCTTGTCCAGGCGTGCCTGGGACAGCGCCAGGCTGGCACGTGAGGCCTGCTGCTGGGCGCTGGCTTCATCCAGCGCTTGGGCGTTACTGGCACCGCGCTTGAACAGCATCTGCGCGCGCTGAAAGTTCTTTTCCGCAAGGTTCAGATTGGCCTGAGCCTGCGCCAGTTCGGCACGGGTGATCGCATCATCCAGGCTGACCAGCAGCACCCCCGCGTCGACACGCTGGCCTTCGCGAAAATGCAGTTGCGCCACGCGCCCGGCGATTTCCGGACGAATCATCACCGACTCGTCAGGCCGCAGCGAACCGAAAGTCACCAGCTCATCACGCACCAGGCGTCGCTCAACGTTGACCGCCTCGACCAGCGGCCCTTCATTGGCGTGCGCTTGCACACTGACAAGCGAACACACGAGAAAGACGGTACCGAGCAAAGCAGGTGCGCGGGCAAACATATACAACCCCTAATTCGTTTTAGAGGCCGAGCCTAACGGCCGAGCCGCGCAGATCAGCCGTTAAAAATGTTTCCCGATGTTGGCTGCCGCTTACTGGCGCATGCCCCGACCGCTAACCAGTAAGCGAATGCACACGCCATAAAGCACGGCGGTGGCGACCAGCATAAAACCGATGGCCACACCGATACGGATATCGGAAACGCCGAGAATGCCATAACGAAAGGCGTTGACCATATGCAGCACGGGGTTGGCCAGCGACACCGTCTGCCAGAACGGTGGCAACAGGTTGATCGAATAGAACACCCCGCCCAGGTAGGTCAGTGGCGTCAGCACGAAGGTCGGGATGATCGAAATATCATCAAAGTTGCGCGCATACACGGCGTTGATAAAGCCACCCAAGGAAAAGATGGTGGCCGTCAACAGCACCACCAGCACGGTGACACCGAGGTGATGCACCTGCAGATGAGTGAAGAACAACGACAGCACGGTGACGATCACACCCACTGCCAGGCCGCGCAGTACGCCACCGATCACATACCCCGTGAGGATGATGTGCGGCGACACCGGCGAGACCATCAGTTCCTCGATGGAGCGCTGGAACTTGCTGCCGAAGAAGCTCGACACCACGTTGCCGTAGGAGTTGGTGATCACCGACATCATGATCAGCCCCGGCACGATGTACTCCATATAAGTGAAGCCACCCATGTCGCCGATCTGACTGCCGATCAGGTTGCCGAAGATCACGAAGTACAGAACCATGGTGATTGCCGGCGGCAGCAGGGTCTGCGGCCAGATGCGGGTAAAGCGGCGTATCTCGCGGTAGACGATGGTGCGCAGCGCCACCATGTTGGCGGTGAATTCAGAGTTCAAATATGCCGTGCTCATACCGCCACCTTCGCCAGGTTCTTTTCCACCAGGGAGACAAACAGCTCCTCCAGGCGATTGGTTTTATTGCGCAGGCTCAGCACCTCCACCTTCTGCTGCGCCAGTTGGCGGAACAACTCGGTAATGCCCTGCGCCTTGTCCACCTGCACTTCCAGGGTATGCGCATCGAGCAGTTGTGCGGGATAGCCGATCAGCTGCGGCGGTACCAGTTGGGCATCCTTGAGGTCGAGCAGGAAGGTTTCCACATGCAGTTTTTTCAGCAGGTCCTTCATGCTGGTGTTCTCGACAATCCGCCCGTGGTCGATAATGCCGATGTTGCGGCACAGTTGTTCGGCTTCTTCCAGGTAATGGGTGGTGAGAATGATGGTGATGCCCTGCTCATTCAGCTCGCTAAGAAAGCTCCACATCGAGCGGCGCAGTTCGATATCAACCCCAGCCGTCGGCTCATCGAGAATCAGCAGACGCGGCTGATGCACCAGCGCGCGAGCAATCATCAAGCGGCGTTTCATCCCACCGGACAGCTCGCGTGACGGCACATTGTGCTTGCCCCACAGACCAAGCTGGTTGAGGTACTGCTCAGCGCGCTCCTTGGCGATTTTTGCCGGGATACCGTAATAACCGGCCTGGGTCACGACGATGTCGAAGGCCTTTTCGAACTGGTTGAAGTTGAATTCCTGCGGCACCACACCCAGGCAGCGCTTGAGCGCCGAAGGCTGTTTGTCCAGATCGTGGCCAAACACATTGACCGTGCCGCTGCTCTTGGTCACCAGGGTCGAGAGGATGCCGATGGTGGTGGATTTGCCGGCACCGTTGGGGCCGAGCAAAGCGAAGAAATCACCTTCAGCCACGTCAAGGTCGATGCCATGCAGCGCCTGGAAGCCGTTGCCGTAGGTCTTGGTCAACTGGCGAATGGACAGAGCAGTACTCATAAAAATGCGCACACCTGATCAGATAAAAGAAATTCAAGAGGGGCTGCGCCTGCAGCGCGAAGTGGCCCAAGTCTAGCGCCTGGAACCTCTCCACCACAGCATCTTTGCGCAAAACTGCCGCCCCCACGGCTGGGCAGCAGCCTACCAGCGCCAGGGGCAGATTAAACCCGGCCGTTTCCGATGGTGCTTATCAGCCCTGTCGATAGATCAGCCGGGCACGGCCTCGGCGGCGAAGTCGCCACTGATCAACAGCGCGTCATCGGCAAACAGATGTGGGTAGCATGCAGCCAGATGATCGAAGAACAGCGGCTCCGGCACATCGGCAAACTGGCCGTGGTCATGCAGGTATTCCATATAACGCTCGCCCTGCTGGTTGAACGGGTGAAATACGCTGTCGCTTAGGCCATCGAATTCCAGCGGCGCCACCTTGAATACCCGGCACAGCGCCAGGTTGAACGCGGGCGTGGCCTTGACCCAGCGACCCGCGAGGTACAACTCGGTATAGCCGTGCATGGCGAATACTTCACTGCGCAGCATCTCCAACAGCCGTGGAGTGGCCAGGTGGTTGCGCACATCGGCCAGGCCGATGCGCGCCGGAATGCCGCAATGGCGGGCGCAGGCGGCGAGTAAGGTGGCCTTGGGTACGCAATAACTCTCCCCAGCCTGCAATGCGTAGCTGGCCTTCAACGTCTCGGCATCACGGCTGAATACGTAGGGGTTGTAACGGATTTCATCACGTACCGCGTAGTACAGGCTGACGGCCTGTTCGCGCGGGTCTCGACTGGCGCCACGAAATTTTTCTGCGAACTCCACCAGCGCGGGGTGGTCACTATCGATGAAGCGGCCGGGCTCGAGGTATTCACGCATCAGGGTTCTCCATGACTGAGAAACCAGTCTACCGACGCGAGTCCGACCAATGCCACGACGATTCGGCCAAGCTCACCGCTCTTGTCGCCATCAATGACGACTACGCTCGTGATGGTGCGTAACAACGCATCGTCATCATGGAGGATTCCGCATGCTCGCTCTCTGGTTACTCGCCCTGCTGCTTGGCACGGCCTTACTCGCTCACCGCCGCACCGCGCCTCTGCCCGCACTGGGCATCGTGACCGGCTTGCTGATTCTGATGGGCGTGTTCAGCCATGCACCGGTCTGGCTGATGGGCCTACTCTGGTTACTCCTGCTAGCCGTGGCCTTGCCTCTGCTGCTGCCGCAACAACGCCGCAGCCTGTTCACTGCACCGCTGTTTGCCTGGTTCAAGCGCGTGCTGCCGCCGATGTCGACCACCGAACGCGACGCCATCGAAGCCGGCACAGTGTGGTGGGATGGCGAGCTGTTCAGCGGCCGCCCGGACTGGGACACCCTGCTCGCCTACCCCAAGGCGCAGCTCACCGAAGAAGAGCAGGCGTTTATCGATGGCCCCACAGAAGCGCTGTGCGCCATGGTCAGTGACTGGCAGATCGGCCAGCAGATGGACCTGCCCGCTGAGGCCTGGGCGCATATCAAGCAACACGGCTTCTTCGCCCTGATCATTCCCAAGCAATACGGCGGCAAGGGCTTTTCCGCCTATGCCCACTCCCAGGTGGCCATGAAGCTGGCCACCCGCTCCGGCGACCTGGCCTCCACCGTAATGGTGCCCAACTCTCTCGGCCCGGCCGAACTGCTGCTGCACTACGGCACCGAGGCGCAGCGCGACCATTACCTGCCGCGCCTGGCCCGCGGTGAAGACATCCCCTGCTTCGCCCTCACCGGCCCCCTGGCTGGCTCCGACGCCGGCGCCATGCCGGATACCGGAATCATCTGCAAAGGCCAGTGGCAAGGCGAGGAAGTGATCGGTCTGCGTCTGAACTGGGAAAAGCGCTATATCACCCTCGGCCCGGTCGCCACCCTGCTCGGCCTGGCCTTCAAAGCCTACGATCCCGAGCATCTGCTGGGTGAAGAGGACGACCTGGGCATCAGCCTCGCTCTGGTACCCACCGAAACGCCTGGTGTCGAAATCGGCCGCCGCCACCTGCCACTCGGCGCCGCCTTTATGAACGGCCCGAACTCAGGCAAGGATGTGTTTATCCCGCTGGATTACTTGATCGGTGGCCAGGAGATGCTCGGCAAGGGCTGGATGATGCTGATGAACTGCCTGTCCGTGGGCCGCTCCATCTCCCTGCCGGCAGTCGGCACCGGCGCAGCCAAGTTCACCAGCCTGACCACCGGCCAGTACAGCCAGATACGCGAGCAGTTCAACGTGCCGCTTTCAGCCTTCGAAGGCATTCAGCAAGCCCTGGCACGTATCGGCGGTAACGCCTGGCTGATGGACAGCGCACGCATCCTTACTGCCAATGCGGTGGATCTGGGCGAAAAACCCTCAGTGCTCTCGGCCATCCTCAAGTACCACCTGACCGAACGCGGCCGCGAATGCATCAGCCACGCCATGGACGTGCACGGCGGCAAGGGCATCGTCATGGGCCCCAACAATTATCTGGCCCGCTCCTGGCAGGGTGCGCCGATCTTTATCACCGTGGAGGGGGCCAATATCCTTTCGCGCAACCTGATGATCTTTGGTCAGGGCGCGATTCGCTGCCACCCCTACGTGCTCAAAGAAATGACCCTGGCCAGCCACGCCGATCAGGATCAGGCACTGCAGGAATTCGATGAGCTGCTGCTGCAACATATCGGCTTTGCCGTCAGCAACGCCGCCAGCAGCCTGCTGCTCAGCCTCGGCTTTGGCGTGTTCAGTCAGGTGCCGGGTGACCGCATCAGCCGCCCTTATTTCCGCGCGCTCAACCGCCTGGCAGCGTCCTTCGCCCTGCTCGCCGACACCAGCATGATGCTGCTCGGCGGCGAACTGAAACGCCGCGAACGCCTGTCAGCGCGCCTGGGTGATGTGCTCAGCCATCTGTACTTGGCATCGGCGGCCCTCAAGCGCTACCACGACCTCGGTTATCCGGAGCATTCACAACCCATGCTGCGCTGGGCCGTAGAAGAAAGCCTGGGCAAGGCCGAACAAGCGCTGGAAGAGCTGCTCAGCAACTTCCCCAGCAAACTGCTCGGCTGCGCTCTGCGCGTACTGGTATTGCCGCTGGGCCGCCGTCACAAAGGCCCACGCGATGAACTGGACGCCGAAGTAGCCAGCATTATCGGCCGTAACAGCGGCGATCCGGCGCTGGAGGAATTGCTCGAAGGCTGCTATCGCCCACAAGCTGAACAGGACCCGGTGGGTGCTCTGCAATATGCGATGAACCTGCTGCAAGACGTACAGGGGCTGCAGAAGAAACTGCACAAGGCCGTCAAAGCCGGCCAGCTACAGGAACTGCCAGAGCAAAGCCTGATCGATGCCGCGCTGGCTGCTGGGGTTCTCAACCCGGAAGAGGCGCACAGCCTGCAGCAGGCCGAAGCGGCGCGGCGGGTGGTGATTGATGTCGACGACTTCGCCAAGGAGGAACTGACCTTAGGCTCCGGCAAGGTGCGTTAAACCGACGGGACAGCGGGCGGCGTGAGCCTTATACTTGCGCGCCCGTTTTACCTACAGGATTGCCCCATGGCCAACACTCACATCGACCATCACCTCGCCCTGCTGCAGCACTTGCGCACCATTCTGGTCGCCCTGGGCGAAGCCGAGCAGATTCTCGATGACAGCCATGCCATGTACCTGGAGCGCTACGACGAGCTGCTCAGCGACCTGCCGAGCGATCCAGAGGCCAGCCTCTACCTGGGCCAGGACCTGATCAGTCAGATCTTCCAGCGCTACCCGCAAATCGCCCACCTGGTACCGCGTGACCTGCTGTGGTTCTTCGGCGGTGACTGCCTGCACTTCATGCCGGATGAAGAAATCGAGATGTACCAGACCCTCGAAGAACGCCGCTTCTACGCCGAAGAAAACGACGCACCCTTCGACTGGAATCAGGAAAAGCAGCTGCTGAGCATGCCCGCTCAGGGCGGCAAGCACTGAGCCTCAGCCAGAAACAAAAAGCCCGCACGGCATAACCGGCGGGCTTTTTTACATGCATCAAAAACAGTAGAAACTAAAACGCCGCTCAGTGAGCGGCGTTTTTGATGCTTTCTATCGAAAGAAAATGGAGCGGGAAACGAGACTCGAACTCGCGACCCCGACCTTGGCAAGGTCGTGCTCTACCAACTGAGCTATTCCCGCATACAACTTGGTACAAAAAATGGCGTCCCCTAGGGGACTCGAACCCCTGTTACCGCCGTGAAAGGGCGGTGTCCTAGGCCACTAGACGAAGGGGACCTTGGAACTTGTCGGCTATCTGCCTGAGCAGATCACCTTAATTTGGAGCGGGAAACGAGACTCGAACTCGCGACCCCGACCTTGGCAAGGTCGTGCTCTACCAACTGAGCTATTCCCGCATAAAACTTGGTTTTCAGCACACTTCATTAAAAAGTGGCGTCCCCTAGGGGACTCGAACCCCTGTTACCGCCGTGAAAGGGCGGTGTCCTAGGCCACTAGACGAAGGGGACGCTGCCCGGAAAATACAACTTGTCCGGCTTTCATGCGCTTCGCTGTTTGGCTTTGCGCGATGAAGTGGCGCGCATTCTATGGAGCCTTTCAAGGCTCGTCAACCTCAATGTAAAAAATTTTATAAATCAACGACTTCAGCCCTTAATGTGATGCAGATCTATGAGGCCTTTGCCTAAGGCACTACACTCGGACGAAAAACCGGGAACGAGAGGCTCCATCATGTCCCCACTCGTGATTACCATTTTGATTGTGACGGGCATCGTCATCCTGATTGGCATTGCCTACATCAATCATATGATCGAGAGCAGCAAGCTGGAGAAGTCGCGTATCAAAGCTGAATTGAATGATCGCCTTCGCCGTTGTGAAGTGCTGAGCGAAACCCTGCCCGGCCAGTTCATGACCCCCGCACTCAAACAGCTTCTCAACCGCCTGCAGCTGCATTTTGCGGAAAAAATTCTACCGTTGGATAAAAGCAACAGCACGTTGAAAGCTCGTGTGGAAGAGTTGCGCCTGATGCTCACACAGGGCGAAGCCATTTCCATTGCCAACCCCGCTCAACCAATCATTAACGAAGTCAAAGCCAAAGAGGTGCGCTTCCAGCTGGAGAGCCTGCACGCTCAACTGACACGTTGCGCCAAAGAAGGGAGCATCAGTACCAATGAAGCCAGGCACTGGTTGAAGGAAATACGCCAGATGCTGACCCAAGTACACATTGAATTTTTTAGCAATATCGGCCAGCAGGCACTGCATCAAAATCAACCGGGTCAAGCCCGTCTGGCCTTCGAGCGCGGGGTACAGTATCTGCGTAAACAGCCCGATCCTGCGCCTTACCAAGGTGCACTCAAAAAATTCGAAGAACAACTGGCACGTGCCAATGCACTGGTACTGGAAACCAGCAAACCCAGCATTGATCTGCCCAGTGAACTGGATGCTGGCCTTGAGTCGATGAATAGCGATAACGAGTGGAAGAAGAAAAATATCTACGACTGACAGACTGCAGTCATTTTACTCAGTGAGCATGCTTCATGAGCCTGACCCTCTATGGTGCCCCCCTGTCCCCTTTCGTAAGAAAGGTTCGCCTGTTCCTGGCCGAAAAGGCCCTCGACTATCAACTAGAAATCATCCTGCCCTTCGGCCAGCCCGCCTGGTACCGCGAGCTAAGCCCCCTGGGACGCATTCCATCATTCAAAGATGGCGATTTCAGCCTGGCTGACTCCAGCGTTATCTGTCAGTACTTGGATGATAAATACCCACACAACTCAAGCCTATTGGGGCGCACAGCCGAACAGCGTGCGCAGGTTCGCTGGCTGGAAAAGTATGCTGACTACGAACTGGCTCCACTCTGCACCTTCAGCGTATTCCGTAATCGTGCCTTGAAACCCAGCATGGGCCAGCTCTGTGATGAGGAGTCAGTCCAGAAAGCATTGACCGAAAAGCTGCCCGCGCATTTCGACTACCTGGAAAAGACTCTCGGTAACGCAGAGTATTTTCTCGGCGACTACCTGACGCTCGCGGATCTGGCCGTGACCTGTCAGCTGATCAACATGGAGCATGGTGCCGAGATACTGGATCCGCAGCGCTGGCCTAACCTCAGTGCCCACTACACACGAATCAAGTCTCGCTCATCAGTACAGGGGGTATTGCCGGGCGAACTGAAGATGCTCGCCAAAATGAGCGCCAATGCCTGAGTCATCGCCATCTACCTATAAAAAGCCCGGCGATTGCCGGGCTTTTTATTCCTGCATTGAGGCCTGACTCAGCAATCAGTCAGCTCGACAAATACCTCGACCAGCCTCTCGATGCCGGCCTGATCCGCTGCGCTAAACCGCGCCAGCCGTGGGCTGTCGAGGTCCAACACACCGAGCAGGCGTCCATCCTTGAACAACGGCACCACCAGCTCGCTATTGGAGGCACTGTCACAGGCAATATGCCCGGCAAAGGCATGCACATCTTCAACGCGCTGGGTCTGCCCAGTAGCCGCTGCTGCGCCGCACACACCACGCCCAAAGGGAATCCGCACACAGGCGACTTTGCCTTGGAACGGCCCGAGCACCAACTCCTCACCACGAGCCAAGTAGAAACCCGCCCAGTTCAGATCGCTCAGTTCCTGAAACAGAAACGCCGAAAACTGCGCCGCATTGGCAATAAAATCTCGCTCATCGGCCAGCAATGCCTGCAGTTGCGCCACCAGCAGTGGATAGCCGTCAAGCCCTTGCCCGCTTTGTTGTAAATCAATCATCCGCCTTACTCACTAATTGCAGTCCAACCCAGTCACGGGCGAATTGATAGGCGCAGCGGCCATTTCGGTTACCGCGGCCCAAGGCCCAACGTAGTGCAGCCTTCTCCAGTTCCTCATGCCACTTCCAGACCAGCCCAGCCGGGGCAGCGTGCACCTCCACCCAATGCCTGACCACATCAAGAAAATGCTCCTGGCTAAAGGGGTAGAACGACAACCACAAGCCGAAACGATCGGACAGCGCGATCTTGTCCTCCACCGCCTCGTTGGGATGCAGCTCGCCTTCCACCCGTTGCCAGTTCTCGTTATCGCTTTGTTTTTCCGGCAGCAGATGACGACGGTTAGACGTGGCATACAGCAGCACATTGTCCGGTGCACGCTCCAGAGAGCCATCGAGCACGGTTTTCAACATGCGGTAATCACCCTCACCGGCTTCGAACGACAGGTCATCGCAGAACAGCACAAAACGCTGCGGCAAGCCGCTCAACTGTTCGACGATACGCGGCAGATCGGCCAGGTGATCGCGCTCGACTTCAATCAAGCGCAAACCCGCCGAGGCATATTCGGCCAGCAGAGCACGTATCAGCGAGGACTTCCCTGTACCGCGCGCGCCCCAAAGCAAGGCATGGTTGGCCGGTAACCCCTGAATAAACTGCCGGGTGTTGCGCGCCAACTGTTCACGCTGCCGGTCCACCCCAATCAGGTCACTTAACCGCATATCCAGACTGACGTTGAGCGGACTCAGAAAACCGCTACGCCCTTCACGCTGCCACCGGGCAGCCAGACTTTGCGGCCAATCGATTGGCGCATGCACAGCTGGCAATAAAGGATCAAGGCGCACCAGAAGTGCCTCGGCACGCACTAAAAAATCACCTAAACGCGAATCCACAACACACTCCAGAGTTTCCGGCAGCCCAGACACTGCCGTGTGGTAAATCACTTGGGCTATGCTTGGCCTGCGACTCAACATGAGAATGACCGGCCCCATATGGATATAGCGCTAACCCAACGTCTGTCATTCAAACAGGCCGGCTTGACCGTTTTGGTGGCTTTTATCCTTGGCACGGTGCTCAGCTTGGTGCAGGTGGGCGTCGATTATGCCAGCGAAGACGCGTCCATCAACCGCGAGATCAATGCACTGATGGAAATCAGCCATAACCCGGCTGCGCGTATCGCCTACAACATCGACGCCGAACTGGCTCAGGAACTGGTGCTGGGACTGTTGCGCTCACCTGCAGTGATCAACGCGCAAATCATCGACAACAACCAAATGACCCTCGCCAGCGTCAGCCGCCCAGCCTTGGAAAGCCGCTACCGGATACTCAGCGACTTGATGTTTGGTCAGCGCCGACACTTTGAAACTGCTCTGTTCGTCAGCCACGCCCCCGAAGAGGCACTGGGAAAGCTCATCCTGGAAGTGGATACCTATGCGTTTGGCAGCCACTTCCTCAATCGTTCGCTGCTGACACTGCTGACCGGTTTTGCCCGCAGCCTGCTGCTGTCGCTGATCCTGCTGGTTCTTTTCTATTTCATGCTAACCAAGCCTCTGACCAGTTTTATCCGTGCCCTCAGTGAACGTGACTTGCGCACCACCAGTAATGCCAAGCTGCCCTATCCGCGCGGTCATAATCGCGATGAGATCGGCGTACTGGTTGATGTGACCAACCGCCAGCTAACCAGCATTGCCAGCGAAATCGAGCAACGCCAACAGGCTGAATCACGCCTGACCCGATACCTAGGTGAACTGGAAGACATGGTTTCAGCACGAACGGAACAACTGGAGGCAGCCAATAGCCGATTGCTCGATTCCAACCGCGAACTAGAAGAGGCCAGGCGTACCGCGCTGGACATGGCTCAAGCGCGCTCAGCCTTCCTGGCCAACATGAGCCATGAGATTCGCACCCCACTGAACGGCTTGCTGGGCATGCTGGCGCTATCACTGGATGGACCGCTGAGCAACGAGCAGCGCCAGCAACTGTCGATCGCACACGACTCCGGCAAGGTACTGGTCGAATTGCTCAACGATATTCTTGACCTGTCGAAGTTCGAGGCTGGCCAGCTTGAACTTGAGCAGATTCCTTTCGATCTCGGCAGCATGATTGAGGAAACCGCCAGCCTGCTGTCACAGAATGCCGCCCCCGGAGTAGAACTGACCACCCTGATCGACCAACACTTGTCAGGACAACTGCTAGGCGACCCGACCCGGGTCAGACAGATCGTCAGCAATCTACTGTCCAATGCCCTGAAATTCACCCGTTACGGTCGCGTCGACATCAGTGTCAGCGCTCAGCCCAACGGTGTCAGGATCATCGTGCGCGACACTGGAATTGGCATCGCCGAGGACGCACAAAGCCGTATCTTCCATCCGTTTGCGCAGGCCGCAGTTGGCATCACCCGCCAGTTTGGTGGTACCGGACTGGGGCTGGCACTGACTCGCCGGCTCTGTGAGGCCATGCGCGGGCAGCTCAGCCTGGAAACCCGCGAAGGATTTGGCAGCACCTTTCGCGTCGACCTGCCCCTTCCCAGCCTGGGTGGAAAACCGCAGCCAGCGCAACTGCATGGGCGTATTGTCGGGCTGATCACTGCCAGCTCAGGACTCAATGCGCAACTGACCAGCCTGCTGCCGAACTGGGGGCTGGACTATCGGCAACTGGATATCGACAGCTCACTGCAGGACCTGCACGCCGACCTGCTGATCAGTGATTGCCCGCAGCGCCTGCAGGAATTGCGGCAGACCTCCAGCCTGCCCATCCTGCTTGTTAGCGCCTACGGCAATTTCCTCAGCAGCGAGCAAGTAGAAAATCTAGCCCCCATAGAACAACTGGCCAGGCCGGTATCACGCCACACACTAGTGCGGGCGTTGCGCCATAACCTGAACCAGGGTGACAACCTGCCAAACCTGACGGCCAGCGAACCACCGCGCAGCCGGCAAGCGCGCATTTTGTTAGTGGAAGACAACCCGGTCAATCAACTGGTGGCCAAGGGCATGCTGGGCAAACTCGGCTGCGAGGTGCTGCTGGCCAACCATGGGGCTGAGGCCCTGAGCCTGCTGGAAACGCAGAACGTCGATCTGATCCTGATGGACTGCAACATGCCGGTCATGGACGGCTACGAGACCACTCGCCGGATTCGCCAGAAAGAGGCAATTGCTAAATTGCCAATCATCGCCCTGACAGCCAATGCCCTGGCCGACGAGCGCGACCGCTGCCGCGCGGCCGGGATGGACGACTACCTGGCCAAGCCCTTCCGCAAGGATGAGCTGGCGGCACTGCTTGATCAGTGGTTAAGCGTCATAAACTGATCCAATAGCCCGCCAACCTGGCTGCGCAACGCCGCAAGGGCATCCAGGTCGACACCCCGCTCACACAGCAACTGGCTTTTCAACGGCAGTACCTGTTCACGCAGAGCCCAGCCAGCGTCCGTCAGGGCCAGGTGCACCTCACGCTCATCGCTGAGCGACCGCTTGCGCTGCAACAGCCCTTGCAACTCCAGACGCTTGAGCAGCGGCGTCAGCGTGCCGGAATCCAGCAACAGTCGCTCACCCAGCGCTTTGACCGTCGGCAGTGCCGGCGGTTGCTGCTGCCATTCCCACAGCACCAGCATGGCCAGGTACTGCGGGTACGTCAGGCCGAGATGATCAAGCATCGGCTTGTAAGCACGGATCACTGCCCGTGAAGCGGCGTACAGCTTGAAGCACAGCTGCTTGTCCAGCTGCAGCCCTTCATCATCCGCGTACAGACTGGCCTGAGTCATTTCAGCAGCGCTTCGATCTCGGCTGTCAGGTCTTCAGGTTTAGTGGTCGGAGCGAAGCGCTTGATCACCTTGCCATCGGCACTGACCAGGAACTTGGTGAAGTTCCACTTGATGCCCTGGCTGCCCAGCAGTCCTGGCGCACTTTTCTTCAAGTTGACGAACAGCGGATGGGCATCGCTGCCATTCACATCGACCTTCTTGAACAGCGGGAAGCTGACGCCGAAGTTCAGCTCACAGAACTCGCTGATCGCGCCCTCATCACCCGGTTCCTGCTTGCCGAACTGATTGCAGGGGAAGCCCAGCACCACCAGCCCCTGGTCCTTGTACTGTTGCCAGACGTTTTCCAGCCCCTTGTACTGCGGCGTAAATCCACACTTGCTGGCGGTATTGACCACCAGCACGGCCTTGCCACCAAAGTCGGCAAGGGTTTTCTGCTCGCCCTTGATGGTGGTAACCGGAATATCGAAGAGTGCGTTGCTCATGCTGGCCATCCTGGAAAGTGGGAGTAGACGTAAGATAGCGAGCAATTAAATTGCATGCAATTTAATTAAACCAAAATAAGGCCCGCTAATGCAGGCCTATGCGATGGCCTTAAGCTTTCGGCACCAGCTTGAGCGAAGCAGAGTTGATGCAATAACGCAGCCCTGTTGGCGCCGGCCCATCGGGAAACACATGCCCCAGGTGGGCATCACACTTGACGCACTTCACTTCGATGCGGTGCATGCCGTGGCTGAAGTCGTCCAGACTGGCGATGGCCTCACTGCTGACCGGCTGAAAATAGCTGGGCCAGCCGCTACCGGAATCGTACTTGGCATCGGAGTCAAACAACGCGGCCTGACAGCAGGCACAGTGATAAATACCCGGCACCTTGCTGTCATGGTATTGGCCGGTGAAGGCACGCTCGGTACCGCCCAGGCGACATACATGAAACTGTTCCTCAGAAAGCTCCTCGCGCCAGACGTCCAGGGGTTTTTCCAGCTTATCCATGGTCACAATCCTCAATAAAAATGCCCAAAACGATCGTCAACATCACGTGGCAGCGCTCCGATGGAAGCTGCGGCGGCGCACGTTAGCGTGCATGGGTGACACACCACAAAAACGCCGGTGCGTAACTTTTGTGCACAAGCCCCAAAGGGTGAAGCACCGGGATGGGCTGAGCACAAAAAAGCCCAACCAGTACCTTTGCCAAGGTCGGGCTGGCACGTATCATTCGACCCCAGTCTGTCACCGGCGTTACAACCTGCCAAGGCGCGTCATATCGCGACTGCTTACAGGGTAATTCAGCGACGTTTCTCCATTCGGGATCACTTACATGCAGTTCAGCAAATCGAACAAGCTCGCCAACGTCTGCTACGACATCCGCGGGCCCGTGCTCAAGCACGCCAAGCGCCTGGAAGAGGAAGGTCACCGCATCCTCAAGCTGAACATCGGCAACCCGGCACCGTTCGGTTTTGAAGCGCCTGAAGAAATTCTTCAGGATGTGATCCGCAACCTGCCCACCGCTCAGGGCTACAGCGACTCCAAAGGTCTGTTCAGCGCACGCAAGGCGGTGATGCAGTACTACCAGCAAAAGCAGGTAGAAGGTGTTGGCATCGAGGACATTTACCTGGGCAACGGCGTGTCCGAGCTGATCGTGATGGCCATGCAGGCGCTGCTCAATAACGGCGACGAAGTGCTGATCCCGGCACCGGATTACCCACTGTGGACTGCTGCCGTGGCCTTGGCTGGCGGCAAGCCAGTGCACTACCTGTGCGACGAGCAGGCGGGCTGGTTCCCCGATATCGCCGACATGAAGGCCAAGATCACCCCGAACACCAAGGCCCTGGTGCTGATCAACCCGAACAACCCCACCGGCGCGGTGTATTCCAAAGAAGTGTTGATGGACATCGTCGAACTGGCGCGCCAGCACAATCTGGTGCTGTTCTCCGACGAAATCTACGACAAGATCCTCTACGACGAAGCCCAGCACATCTCCACCGCGTCTCTGGCCCCGGACGTGCTGTGCCTGACCTTCAACGGCCTGTCGAAATCCTACCGGGTGGCCGGCTTCCGCTCTGGCTGGGTCGCGATTTCCGGGCCGAAACACCGCGCACAAAGCTACATCGAAGGCCTGGATATCCTCGCCAACATGCGCCTGTGCGCCAACGTACCGAGCCAGCATGCCATCCAGACCGCCTTGGGCGGCTACCAGAGCATCAATGACCTGGTATTGCCCAATGGCCGCCTGCTGGAGCAGCGCAACCGCACCTGGGAGTTGCTCAATAACATCCCCGGCGTGAGCTGCGTCAAGCCGATGGGCGCGCTGTATGCCTTCCCGAAGATTGACCCGAAAGTCTGTCCGATCCACAACGACGAGAAATTTGTGCTGGATCTGCTGCTCTCGGAAAAACTGCTGATCGTCCAAGGCACCGCCTTCAACTGGCCGTGGCCGGATCACTTCCGCGTAGTCACCCTGCCGCGTGTGGATGAACTGGAAATGGCCATCGGCCGCATCGGCAGTTTCCTCAAGACCTACCAACAGTAAGCGGAGATCGCCATGCGCCAGGGCAAACGCTACCTGCTGACCGGAGCCAGTTCTGGCATCGGTGCCGCCCTGGCCCGCGAGCTGGCCAGCCGAGGCTATGACTTGGCCTTGGCCGCACGCCGCGAAGAAAGCCTGCACCTGCTGGCCGCCGAACTGCAGGCGCGTTTTGCCCGCAAGGTAGTTGTATTGCCACTGGATGTAACCGACTACGACGCCTGCCAGGATGCCGTAGGCTTGGCGGCCAATGCACTCGGCGGACTGGACGGGATTATTGCCAACGCCGGCATCGCCCTAACTGGAAAAGCCGGCGGTGGCCACTTCAAGCGCGCTCGACTGACCGTGGAAACCAACCTGATCGGCGCCATTGCCTGCCTGGATGCCGCCTGCGCGCTGTTTCGCCAGCAAGGTCACGGCCATCTGGTTGCCGTCGCCTCGGTCGCCGGCAAACGCGGCCTGCCGCATACGGCGGCCTACTCGGCAAGCAAGGCCGGCCTGATCAGCTACATGGAAGCCACCCGCGCCGAACTGTTGGGCAAGAACATCGATACCACGCTGCTGCTGCCGGGCTTTATCGACACGCCACTGAACAGCGATATGGCCAGTCGGCCATTCCTGATTGGCGTGGAACGCGGCGCAGCGCTGATCGCCAAGCACATCGACAAACGCCGTGTCAGCGCCTACGTGCCTGGCTGGCCCTGGGCGCTACTAGGCCGTGTGCTGCCCTACCTTCCCACCTCAATGATTGGCAAATTCTGATGGACCTGCAGATCGACGACTTCTACAAAGATGCCGCTGCTGGCCTGCTGGCGCTGTATCAGGCATTTCCCAGCAAAGTCGCGCTGTATGTTGAAGACCTGATCGGCCGTGAAGAGCCGGACGAGTTCGGCCTGCCCACACCACGTCATCAAAGCTGCCTGGGCGCCCTGCTGTGGCTGGCCGAGGAAGGCTATATCCGCTTTGACTCCACCATCGGTTACGACGCCCTTGATCAAGCCGTACTCAGCGAAAAAGGTTTCCTGCGCCTGACTCGCGGCGTACCTCACGCCCTGCGCGAGGGCGAAGCATTACCACCCAGCGTGCGCCGCGTGCATGCCACCCTGGCCTTTCAACTGCGCGAAGCGCTGGGCCAACGTCATGGCGAACGCGTCGCTCGCCTCACCCGCCTGCTATTCGAATCCAACCTGAACAGCGCAAACGACATAGTTTGAAATAGTCGCCAGGTTGAAGTGCCTGGGCGCGCGCCCTTATATAGCCGTCATAACCGTCAATGGCCGTTGAAAACTAGGTGAAACAGCCAAAACAAGGTTTTCAGCGGCCTGACAGATCGTTCCCCGTGAGGAGTCTCAATACACCATGATGCGCATTATGCTGTTCCTGGCCACCAACATTGCGGTGTTGATCATCGCCAGCATCACCCTGAAACTGCTCGGGGTTGACCGCTTTACCGGCCAGAACTATGGCAGCCTGCTGGTTTTCTGCGCCGTGTTCGGTTTTGCCGGTTCGCTGATTTCGCTGTTCCTCTCCAAGTGGATGGCGAAGATGAGCACCAAAACCGAAATCATCACCCAACCGCGCACCCGCCACGAACAATGGCTGCTGCAGACAGTCGAAGAGCTGTCCCGTGAAGCCGGGATCAAGATGCCAGAAGTGGGCATCTTCCCGGCCTACGAGTCCAACGCCTTCGCCACTGGCTGGAACAAGAACGACGCTCTGGTCGCCGTCAGCCAGGGCCTGCTGGAACGTTTCTCGCCTGATGAAGTGCGTGCCGTACTGGCTCACGAAATCGGCCACGTAGCCAATGGCGACATGGTCACCCTGGCGCTGATCCAGGGCGTGGTGAACACCTTCGTGATGTTCTTCGCACGGATCTTCGGCAACTTCGTTGACCGCGTGATTCTGAAGAACGAGGGCGAAGGCCACGGTATCGGCTACATCATCGCGACCATCTTCGCCGAGCTTGTTTTGGGCATCCTGGCCAGCATCATCGTCATGTGGTTTTCGCGTAAGCGCGAATTCAAGGCCGATGAAGCCGGCGCCCGCCTGGCTGGCACTGGCGCAATGATCGCCGCCCTGCAACGCTTGCGCGCCGAGCAGGAAGTACCGGTCACCATGCCCAGCAGCCTGACTGCTTTCGGCATTAACGGTGGTCTGAAGAATGGCCTGGCTGGCCTGCTGATGACCCACCCGCCACTGGAAGTACGTATCGAAGCCCTGCGCCAGCGTGGCTAAGTACTGCAGCAACGCAAAAGGCGGCCACAGGCCGCCTTTTTCTTTTCAGGTTTCAGTCTTACACACGCGATAGACCCGCTCATCCAAACGCTCAAGACCGTGCTTGAGGAACTTCCAGTTCTCACCCAGTACATCGATGCACTCCAGCACGTGCAACTGCCAGCGCTCTGCCAACAACTGCTGCACCTCGGCATCACCCACGGCGAAGGGCGGTCCTGGCATCTTCTCCTGATCATAATCCAGGGTCACCAGCAGCCCCTGGCAACCGCTCGGCAAAACCTGCGCCAGGTGCGCCACATAACGGGCGCGCATCTCGGCAGGCAAGGCGATCAGCGCGGCGCGGTCATATAGTGCGGCGCAACCAGCCAGCTGCTGCGCGCTGAGGGCAAAGAAGTCCCCGCAATAGATCTCCAGATTGCCCGCCTGGTAATGCCTGAATACGCCAACATCACTGACCAACGGTTGCAGCCCATGCTCCGTGAAAAAATCCTCGACCGCACGCTGCGCCAGCTCCACCCCCACCACCTGATGACCCTGACCTGCCAACCAGGCCAGATCCAGGCTCTTGCCACATAACGGCACCAGCACCCGTGCGCCTTCGGGTACCCCCAACGCTGGCCAGTAACGCTGCAGGTAAGGATTGACCTCGGGCAGATGAAAACCAATTTCACTGCGCGCCCATCGCGCCTGCCAGAACTCTGCGTGCATACCGCCTCCTGTAGAAACTGAGCCGCTGATCCTGCCGCAAAGCGGCTGCAAGGCCAAGGACTTTGTCCCGCGAGAATACATCTACAAAGACGATAAATAACCCCTGATATTTCCGCTTTTATATGCAACTTACCTGATTAAAAATTGCGGGCAATCGCTCAGGAGTCCGTCATGCCCCTACCCAGCCTGTTTATCTCCCACGGCTCACCCATGCTGGCACTGCAACCCGGTGCCAGTGGCCCCGCCCTCGCCCACCTGGCTCAGCAACTGCAGCGCCCGCGAGCCATCCTGGTGGTTTCTGCGCACTGGGAAAGTCAGGACTTGCGGGTAGGCGGCGCGGTAAAACCCGAAACCTGGCATGACTTCCGCGGCTTTCCGGCCGAGCTCTACCGGGTGCAATACCCCGTGCCGGGTGCCCCGCAACTGGCGGCCGAGATTGCCGAGCGACTGACGCAAGCCGGCCTGCCCACCCAGCTTGATGCCGAACGCCCGTTGGACCACGGCGCCTGGGTACCCCTGACATTAATGTACCCGCAGGCCGATATTCCGGTGCTGCAGCTTTCGCTGCCCAGCCGACAAGGCCCAGACTTGCAGCGCAGGGTCGGTCAGGCACTGGCGGGGTTGCGCGAGGACGGCGTGCTGCTGATCGGCTCCGGCAGCATCACCCACAACCTCGGTGAGCTGGACCGGCAAGCCGGCCCGGAACAGGCCGCCCCCTGGGCCAAGGCCTTTCGCGACTGGGTGGTGGAGAAACTGGCCGCACAGGACAACGCAGCCCTCGACGACTATCGCCGGCAGGCCCCCTACGCCACACGCAGTCATCCCAGCGACGAACACCTGCTACCGCTTTTCTTTGCCGCAGGTGCAGGCGGGCAATTCAAGGTCGAGCACAGCGGCTTTACCTTGGGAGCACTGGGAATGGACATCTACAGCTTCAGCTGAGTCACCCTTGAGCGAACCAATCCGCCCCTACCCAGCTCGCATACCGCAAAAAACTGAACTCATCGCGACAGCAAAAACTCAACGAATAAAAAAGCCCCGCATTAAGCGGGGCTTTTTTATTCAACGAAGAATCAATCTTCGCGGTAACGACGCAGCTTCAGCGGCTTACCACCTACGCGGGTATCCTTCAGCTTACCCAGCAGACGCTCAAGACCCTCTTCCGGTAGCTCGACCAGGCTGAAGCTCTCGCGTACCTGAATACGGCCGATGTCCTCACGAGCCAGACCACCTTCATTGAGGATGGCGCCGAGTAGGTTCTTCGCAGCGATACCATCGCGCGCGCCCAATGCGGTGCGGCAACGCGCACGGCCTTCGGCCAGCGGTACCGGCGCACGACGCTCGCGGCTGCCGTCACGCTCAGGACGATCGCCACGGTCACTGCGCTCGCTACGTTCACGCGGCGCGCTGCTGCCGCTACCCGGCACCAGCGGCTGATCGCGCTCCACTTCCGCCAAGGTCAGGGCCTGACCATTGGTGGCTTTGCGCAACAGCGCGGCGGCCAAGGCACGCGGGCTGCAGCCGATGTCAGCGGTCAGGCGATCCAGCAGGTCACCGTGGCTGGCTTCAGCATCGGCCACCAGCGGTGCCAGGCTGTTGGTCAGTTTCTTGATGCGCGCGTCCAGCACTTGCTGAGCGTTCGGCAGCTTCACTTCACCCACTTTCTGCCCGGTCACACGCTCGATCACTTGCAGCATGCGGCGCTCACGCGGGGTGACCAGCAGCAGCGCACGACCGGTACGGCCCGCACGGCCGGTACGACCGATACGGTGCACGTAGGATTCCGGGTCATACGGCATGTCCACGTTCATCACGTGGGTGATACGCGGCACGTCAAGACCACGGGCAGCGACGTCGGTGGCGATGACGATGTCCAGACGGCCATCTTTCAGCGAGTCGATCACGCGCTCACGCTGGTTCTGCGCAATGTCACCGTTCAGGGCAGCAGCCTTGTAGCCTTTGGCTTCCAACGCGGCGGCCAGATCCAGGGTGGCTTGTTTGGTGCGTACGAAACCGATCAAGGCATCGAACTCTTCGACTTCCAGCAGACGCAGGACGGCGGCGTGCTTCTGGTCGGCGTGAACCATCAGGTGCGCCTGCTCAATCGCCGTTACGGTCTGGGTCTTGGAGGCGATCTTGATGTGCTGCGGCTCACGCAGGTGCTTTTCTGCGATGGCGCGGATCGAGTGCGGCAGGGTCGCGGAGAACAGCACGCTCTGACGGCTGGCCGGCATGGCTTCGAAGATCACTTCGAGGTCATCCATAAAGCCCAGCTTGAGCATTTCGTCGGCTTCATCGAGTACCAGGTACTGAATGGTCGACAGCACTTTCTCATCGCGACGCAGGTGGTCAACCAGACGACCCGGCGTGGCGACAATCACTTGCGCACCCTGACGAATGGCTTTGAGCTGCGGGCCCATCGGCGCGCCGCCATACACGGCAACGACGTTCAGACCGGGCATCTGCTTGGAATAGGTTTCAAACGCGGTGGCCACTTGCAGGGCCAGCTCACGGGTTGGCGCGAGGATCAGCGCCTGCGGCTCACGCTTGGCCGGGTCGATTTTCGACAGAATCGGCAGGGCGAATGCCGCGGTTTTACCGGTGCCGGTCTGGGCCTGGCCGATCATGTCCTGGCCGGACAGAATCACGGGAATGGCTTGTGCCTGAATTGGCGACGGCTCTTCGTAACCAACAGCGGTCAGTGCAGCGAGAATATTGGAATTGAGTCCGAGTGCGGCGAAGCCGCCGGTTTCCTGGGTCATGGGTCTGCCTCTAGTGCATCCGCAAAGACCCATGTTCCAAAGCTGCGCATGCCGTGTAAGACCCGAAAGTCACCCTGGCAGCTCTGTCGGCGGGGATTTGCGAAAACATGGTGATAAATGAATCGTCAAGGATAGCCCGCGCTGGGCGGACTGGCTGCCGAAGTCAAGCTTCGGGCGATTTGCACTACCTGAACGTGGCCAAAAATTGACCGGCGCGCACTATACCGGAAAACCTGGCCGATGTGCTGGTTTTTCCATAAATAGCGCTTGGCCCACGCCAAATCGTCATGCTCTGGTAGCCTGCAGATGGCACGCTGTAGTAGCACAGCGCTTACCCATAACCTGCCTACAAGGACTCACCACCATGACCCAAAGCACCAGCGGCCGCGTGAGCCGTGAAAAACGCGGCCAGATCATGTTGATCGGCCTGGACCGATCGAGCAAGCGCAATGCCTTCGACATGCCCATGCTCGATGACCTGTGCCGGGCCTACGGTGAGTTCGAACGCGACAGCGAGGCACGGGTGGCACTGGTATTTGCCCATGGTGAACACTTCACCGCAGGCCTGGACCTGGCCAATGTGGCCGCACAGTTTGCCGCCGGCTGGAAGATACCTGAAGACGGCTGCGATCCCTGGGGCGTGTTTGGCGGACCGCGCGTCAGCAAGCCGGTGATCGTGGCCGCACAAGGTTACTGCTACACCATCGGCATCGAACTGATGCTCGCTTCAGACATCAACCTGTGTGCCAGCAACACCCGCTTCGCGCAGATGGAAGTGCAGCGTGGCATCTTCCCGTTCGGCGGCGCCACCTTGCGCATGCACCAGAGCGCCGGTTGGGGCAATGCCATGCGCTGGCTGCTGACCGGGGATGAGTTTGACGCCCACGAGGCCTATCGCCTGGGACTGGTGCAGGAAGTGGTGGCCAGCGAAGAGTTGCTGCCCAAGGCGCTGTGGCTGGCCGAACGCATCGCCGCACAAGCGCCACTGGGTGTTCAGGCCACCCTGGCTTCCGCCCGTCAGGCGATAGTGGAAGGCCCGAATGCTGCTGCCGCCAGCCTGCATAAAACCGTCACACGACTGATGGCCAGTGAAGATGCGCAGGAAGGTGTGCGAGCCATGCTGGAGCGCCGTCCGGGCGACTTTAAAGGGCGTTGAGCTTGATCAAGTCGCCGGACGTACCGCTTTGATCAACGACTCCAGCGAATAACCGAACTGTGGCGCCAGCAGCTCATTACGGCGCCGCAGTTCGGCAAAGTCGATGTCCTGCTCCAGATCCGCCGGCACCAGCAATACCACATTGCCCTCTTTTACTGGGCACTCCCAGTAATGCCGATGGTAGAGGCCGCGCAGCAGCGGCGCGCCGAGGGGTTTGCCGTCATTGCCGGCCCACTGATTGATGATCAGCCAGCCGCCAGGGTTGAGCTGCTTCTGGCAGTTTTCCAGGAAGCGCCAGGCCAGATGCCCGGTCGCCGGACCATGATCGGTGTACAGGTCGACAAACAGCAGGTCGGTTTTCTCGGCACTTTCCAGAAGATCCAGCGCATCGCCGATACGGATGGTCAGGCGCGCGTCATCGGTCAGCCCCATATGCTCCATGGCCAGGCGCGGCACATCGGCACGCAGTTCGATCACCTCAACATCATCCAGCGGCAGAAACTTCAGGCAGGCCTGCGTCAGGTTGCCGGCACCAAGACCGAGAAACAGCGCGCTTTCCGGCTGTTCATGGCACAGTGCACCAAGCAGCATGGCGCGGGTGTAGTCATACTCCAGCCAGCTGGGATCCGGCATATAGACGCAGCTCTGCTCAATCGCTTCACCGAATTCAAGAAAGCGGTAAGCGCCCATTTCGACCACCTGAATCACCCCGAAGGCATCGTGCACTTCGGCGATCAACAGTGGGTCCGGCATCTGCCCAACCGGAGGTAAACCTGGCATCCCGCACACTCCACCGTGACATCCCCGACCATTTCGGTCAGAGGAAAGGCGCTAATTGTCATTGAGGCACCCTCCCCTGGTCACGCGATAATTTGCCGCAGTCGGGGACGCCGAGTTCGTCGCTATACGGCTACAACAATAAAAACGATTATCGAGGTTTGCCATGTACGCGATCATCGGTGCCGGCCCCATGGGGCTGTGTACAGCACGTCAACTGCACAAGCACGGCATCGACTTTGTCGGTTTCGAACAGCACTGCGATGTTGGCGGCTTATGGGATATCGATAATCCGCACAGCACCATGTATGACTCGGCGCACCTGATTTCCTCCAAGGGCACCACCCAGTTCAGCGAGTTCCCGATGCGCGACGAGGTGGCCCCTTACCCGCATCACAGCGAAATGCGCCGCTACTTCCGCGACTATGCCGCGCATTTCGGCCTGTATGCGCACTACCAGTTCAACACCCGGGTGGTCGATATCCAGCGTCTGAACAAGGGCTGGAAGCTGATCAGCGAACAGCACGGCGTGCAGCGTGAATGGCACGTCGATGGCGTACTGATCGCCAATGGCACCCTGCACACGGCCAACCAGCCGGCGCTTCCAGGCAACTTCAGCGGCGAACTGATGCACTCCAGCGCCTACCGCTCGGCAGCCGTGTTCGACGGCAAGCGCGTGCTGGTGATCGGCTGTGGCAACTCGGCCTGCGACATTGCCGTGGACGCTGTGCACCGCGCCGCCTCGGTCGATCTGTCAGTGCGCCGCGGCTATTACTTCCTGCCCAAATTCGCCCTCGGCCGGCCTATCGACACCCTCGGCGGCGCGATCAAACTGCCGCGCCCGCTCAAACAGTGGGTCGACGGCCTGCTGGTGCGCGCCCTGGTCGGTAAACCCTCGCAATACGGCCTGCCAGACCCGGACTACAAACTCTATGAATCGCACCCGGTGATGAACTCCCTGGTGCTGCATTACCTCGGCCATGGCGATATCAAGGCACGCCGGGATGTGGCCAAGGTTGATGGCCTGCAGGTGACCTTCAGCGATGGTGAACAGGCCGAATACGACCTGATTCTGCAAGGCACCGGCTATACGCTCAACTACCCCTTTATCGACCGCGCTCACCTCAACTGGCCGAGCCAGGCCGGCGCGCCGCAGCTGTACCTGAACGTGTTCCACCCCGAGTACGACAACCTGTTCATGATGGGCATGGTCGAGGCCTCGGGCCTGGGCTGGCAGGGCCGCGACGAGCAGGCCGAGCTGGTGGCATTGGTGATTCGCCAACAGCAGCAAGGTAGCGTCGCCGCCCGCGACTTCCGCCGCCTGGTGCAGGCGCGCAGTGCACAACGCCTGGATGGCGGCTATAGCTACCTGAAGCTGGAGCGCATGGCCTATTACGTGCACAAGGACAGCTACCGCGCGAGTGTGAAGCAGCACATCGCTGAACTGCAGCAGAACCTGCCGCCACTGAACTCAACCACTGCCCAGGAAAACCACGATGCCTGCCGTCAATCTTGAGTTTTCCCCCAGCGCGATGATTGCCCTGAACGCGATCATCGCGCTGATGATGTTCGGCGTGTCGCTGGAACTGCGTGCCGATGATTTCAAACGCATCCTGCGCGCCCCCAAAGCCCCGCTGATCGGCATGCTGGTGCAGTTTATCCTGCTGCCGGCCTCGACCTGCCTGCTGACCATCCTCCTGCCGATCGACCCAAGCCTGGCCCTGGGCATGATCCTGGTCGCCACCTGCCCCAGCGGCACCTTCTCCAACATCATGACCTGGTTGGGGCGCGGCAACGTCGCGGTGTCGGCCAGCGTCACCGCAGTGTCGAGCGTGACGGCGGGGATCTTCACCCCGCTCAATTTCGCCCTGTATGCCGGCCTCAATCCCAGCACCCGCGCACTGCTCACGGAAATCAGTGTCGACCCGGTCGAGCTGCTGCTGATGGTGCTGCTGGTACTGGTGCTGCCCATGGTGCTCGGCATGCTGCTGGGCAAGCGCCATCCGCAGCTGGCGCACAAACTGGAAAAACCGCTGCGCCACTTCTCCCTGCTGGTGATGCTGGCCTTTGTCGGCGGTGCATTCGCCAAGAACTTCACGCAGTTCATCGATTACTTCCACCTGTTCTTCTGGCTGGTGGTGGGCCTCAACTGCATGGCGCTGCTGCTGGGCTACCTCTGTGCACGGCTGTGGCGCTTGCCCGAAGCGGATGTACGCGCCGTCACCCTGGAAACCGGCATCCATAACTCGGCACTGGGCATGGCGCTGATCTTCACCTTCTTCCCGCAAGCTGGCGGCATGCTGCTGATTGCCGCCTTCTGGGGCTGCTGGCAGCTGCTGTCCGGGCTGATTCTGGCGCTCTACTGGTCACGCACCCCACCCGCCAGTGCACCGGCCAGGGCTCTCGGCGAAGGCACTCACTGATGCGTATTGCACTGATCACCGGTGCCGCCAGCGGCCTCGGCTGGGCACTGGCGCGCGCCTATCATGCGGCGGGCTACGCCCTGCTGCTGACCGACATCAATGCTGACGGTCTGGCCGAGCGCGTCCGCGAGTTGGGGACTGAGTGTGTACTGGGCCTGCCCGGCGACATCACCGATCCGGCCCTGCACCGACAATTGCTGAACGCCTGCCGCGAGCGTTTCGGCCGGCTTGATGTGCTGATCAACAACGCGGGCATCACCCATCGCTCACCCACAATGCAGACCGACCCCGCCGTGTTTCGCACCGTCATGGCGGTGGATTATCACGCGCCAGTGGAGCTGACCCTCAGCGCCCTGCCTCTGCTGCAACAAAGCCGCGGCCAGATCATCGCCATCGGTTCCATGGCCGGTTGGATGCCGGTGCTGGGCCGGGCGGGATATTGCGCGGCGAAAAGCGCCCTCAGTCAGTTCTTTGAGGTGCTGCGCGCCGAGGTCGCCCGTGATGGCATTGGCATGCTGCTGGTGTACCCGAGCTTTCTCGACACTCCCATTGATCTCAACGCCCTCGGGGCTGACGGCAAACCTGCCGGCCATGCCCGCTCCACCATCGGCCGCATACGCGGTGCCGACTGGATGGCCAAGCAGATTCTCCAGGCCCAGACCCTAGGCCGCGAACGCCTGTTCCCCGACCGCGGCAGCTGGCTGGCCAGCCTGCTGTGGCGCATCGCACCGGGTTTCTACTACCGCAAGATGAGCGCGCGTTTCGCGGCAGAGATGGACTGATGGAATTGGCCTGGCTAGCCCTGGCGGGCTTTATCCTGCTGGCCTACACACTGGAAGCGATCACCGGCTTCGGCAGTATCGTCATCGCCCTGTCGCTGGGCGCCCTGCTGCTGCCGATTGATCAGTTGCTGCCGGTGTTGGTGCCGCTGAACATCTGCATGACGGGTTATCTGGTCTGGCGCCATCGGCAGATGATCGACCGCCGCCTGTTGCTGGGCATGATTCTGCCCGGCATGCTGCTCGGTACGCTGATCGGTTATGCCCTGCTGCCCTTCCTCGACTCAGCTTTGGCCAAGCGCCTGTTTGGCGCACTGGTGCTGTGGTTTGCTGCCCGTGAGCTGTGGCGTTTGCGCCACGTAACCGTGCAGTCCGCGCGCCCCCTATGGCTCAGCCGCCTGCTCAGCGCCTGTGCGGGTGTCAGCCACGGCTTGTTTGCTTCCGGCGGGCCGCTGCTGGTGTTCGCCCTGGCTGGCACCCAGCTGGACAAGGCGCGCCTGCGCGCCACCCTGGTCACCGTGTGGTTCACCCTCAACAGCCTGCTGACGCTGGCCCTCCTGCTCGACGGCCGCCTGCTCCCCGCGCTGCCCCAGGTCGCCAGTTACGCACCCCTGCTGCTGATCGGCGTGTGGCTGGGTGAGCGCCTGCACCAACGCTTCAACGAACAGCATTTCCGCATTGCCATCTACCTGTTGCTGCTGGTCACCGGCGGCCTGCTGCTCGCGCCCTGGAGTCTGCTATGAGCTTCGACATCATCATCAAGAATGGTCTGTATTTCGACGGTACAGGCGCACCCGGTGCGCTGCGGCATATCGGCATCAAGAATGGACGCATTGATGTACTGAGCCTCAGCCCGCTGGATGAGCGCGGCTGCCCCGAGGTGCTGGATGCCGCCGGCAAGTGGGTGACACCGGGCTTTCTGGAAATCCACTCGCACTACGATGCCGAAGTGATCGCCGCCCCCGCCTTGAAAGAATCCGTGCGCCACGGTGTGACCAGCGTGACCATCGGCTCCTGCTCGATCAGCATGGTGCTGGCCGATGCCGAGGACTGCTCCGACCTGTTCACCCGTGTTGAGGCGGTACCGCGTGAATACGTGCTGCCGATCCTGCAGCAGAAGAAAACTTGGCGCGATGCGGCCGGCTACCGCACCTTCTACGACCAGCATCCGCTGGGGCCTAACATCAGCTCCTTCCTCGGTCACTCGGAACTGCGCGTAGCGGTGATGGGCCTGCAGCGGGCCACCAGCAAAATCAAACCCACCGAAGCCGAATTGCAGCGCATGGAACAGCTATTGGAAGAGGCGCTGGATGCCGGCTGTATTGGCCTGTCGGTGATGACCACCAAACTGGACAAAATGGACGGTGACCGCGCTTGGTCCAGCCCGCTGCCTTCAACCTTTGCCAACTGGCATGAGTTCTCCCGCCTGTTTGCCGTTCTGCGCCGGCGTGGTGCGGTGCTGCAGGGCGCGCCGGATGCGGTGACCAAGGTCAATGTGTTTGCCTTCCTCTATCAAGCCCACGGTTGGTTCCGCAAACCGCTTAAGTGTTCAATGCTCACCGCGCTGGACTTGAAATCCCAGCCACTGCTGCACCGCTTCACCCGCCTCTCCGGCTGGCTGGCCAACACCGTCTTGCGCGGCCATTTCCGCTGGCAGACACTGCCTGCGCCCTTCACCCTGCGCTTGGAAGGGCTGAACGTGAACGCCTTCGAGGAGTTCGGCGCGGGCGAAATCCTGCGCAACATCAAAGACCCGGACGAGCTGTACGCCAAGGTGCAGGAGCCGCAGTTCCGCGCTCTGTTCAAGAAGCAGGTCAAGGCCATCCTCACCAAAGGCCTGTGGCACCGCGATTTCTCCGACTGCTGGGTGACCGAGTGCCCGGACGCCAGCATGGTCGGCCAGAACTTCAAGCAACTGGGTGCTGCGCGCGGCCTCGACCCGGTGGATGCCTATTTCGAGCTGGCCTGCCAGTACCGCGAAGCGCTGAAGTGGACCACCTGCTACGGCAATCAGCGCGAGGCCGTCATGCACGCACTGCTGGCCAGCCCCTGGACCCAGCCGGGCTTTGCCGACTCCGGCGCGCACCTGCGCTCGATTGCCCAATACAACTTCCCGCTGCGCTTTCTCAAATACGTGCGCGACGCTGAACGGGCCGGCACGCCGTTTATGACCGTGGGCCATGCCATCCACCGGTTGAGCGGTGAGCTGGCGGACTTTATCGGCGTGAATGCGGGCTATATCCGCATGGGCGACCGGGCTGATCTGGTGATCGTCAACCCAGACGGCCTGACTGATGAACTGGACGCCATCCACGAAGCGCCGATGGAGGTGCTCGGCCTGGAGCGGGTGGTAAAACGCAATGACGCGGCCGTGGAGGCGACACTGATCAACGGCCTTATCGCCTACCACCGCAGCCGCGAGTTCCCTGAGGCGCTGGGCAAACAGCCGGGCTTTGGCCGCTTTCTGCCGGGGCGTGACGTATTGCCGCGCACAACACCAGCAGCAGGTTTCAAACCCGTCACTGCCTGAGCTGCACGCCACCATACAGCGGCTCTATCATGCCTATCGGCTTGAAGCGTCTGGCTTATCGGTTACCATGCCCGTCCGCCTGATTTGACTTAAGCCGAGAGCCGTAATGTCGCAACCCTGGAGTCCTGATAGCTGGAGAGCCAAGCCGATCCAGCAACAACCGCAGTACCCGAACGCCGCGCACCTGGCGCAGGTCGAGCAGACCCTGGCCGGTTATCCGCCGCTGGTGTTTGCCGGTGAAGCCCGCGAACTGCGCCGCCAGTTTGCCGAGGTCACTCAGGGCCGCGCGTTTCTGCTGCAGGGTGGCGATTGCGCCGAGAGTTTTGCCGAGTTCAGCGCGGCGAAAATCCGCGACACCTTCAAGGTGCTGCTGCAGATGGCCATCGTCATGACCTTCGCTGCCGGCTCCCCGGTGGTCAAGGTTGGACGCATGGCCGGTCAGTTCGCCAAGCCGCGCTCGGCCAACGATGAAACCATCGACGGCGTGACCCTGCCCGCCTACCGTGGCGACATCGTCAACGGCATCGGCTTTGACGCCGCCAGCCGCGTGCCAGCCCCGGAGCGCCTGCTGCAGGCCTACCACCAGTCCACCGCCTCGCTGAACCTGCTGCGCGCCTTTGCCCAGGGCGGTTTTGCCGACCTGCATCAGGTGCACAAATGGAACCTGGAGTTCATCGAGCACTCTGCCCTGGGCGAGAAGTACAACCAACTGGCCGACCGCATCGACGAAACCCTGATGTTTATGCGCGCCTGCGGCATGGACGGCGCAGCTCAGGTGCGCGAAACCAGCTTCTTCACCGCCCATGAGGCGTTGCTGCTGAACTACGAACAAGCCTTCGTCCGTCGTGACAGCCTGACTGGCGGCGACTACGCCTGTTCCGCCCACATGCTGTGGATCGGCGACCGCACCCGTCAGTTGGATGGCGCGCACGTTGAGTTCCTGCGCGGCGTGGGCAACCCGATTGGGGTGAAAGTCGGCCCGAGCATGAACAGCGAAGAGCTGATCCGCCTGATCGACATCCTCAACCCGGACAACGATCCTGGCCGCCTCAACCTGATCGTGCGCATGGGTGCGGACAAAGTCGAAGCCGGCCTGCCGCGCCTGATCCAGACCGTGCAGCGTGAAGGTCGCCAGGTGCTGTGGAGCTCAGACCCGATGCACGGCAACACCATCAAGGCCTCAAGCGGTTACAAGACCCGCGACTTTGCGCAGATCCTCGCTGAAGTGAAGCAGTTCTTTGCCGTGCACCAGGCCGAGGGCAGCTATGCCGGGGGGATTCACATCGAGATGACCGGGCAGAACGTCACCGAATGCATCGGCGGCGCGCGACCGATCACCGAAGACGGCCTGTCGGACCGCTACCACACCCACTGCGACCCACGGATGAACGCCGACCAGTCGCTGGAGCTGGCCTTCCTGATCGCCGAAACCCTCAAGCAGGTGCGCCGCTAAGGCGGCTGCCAACCCCGCTGCTAGGCCGCACAAGGCGCAGCAGCGGGAGTCATTCAGGCAATCAGGCGCTCTCGCAAACGTCCGAGCATGCCCAGCAGACTGCCGACTTTCTCACGCTCGCGATCATCAACAGGTTGCTGCGCCAGTCGCGTGACCACTTGTGCCGGCTGCGCACGCCAGATCTGCGCCTGTTCAGCCGCGGCCAACAAGCCTTTGTCAAACAGGCCACGACGAATCGGCTTGGGCAGGTAACGGAAAATCTGCGCCTCGTTGATCAGCTTGAGCAGCGCCTGGGTATCACAGAACGGCGTCACCACCAGGCTAAGCAAGCGTGGCTGCAACTGCGCCAACGATTTCAGCAAGGGCGTGGTGCTCTCACCCGCCAGCTGCAAGTCGCTGATCAGCATGTCCACGGGCTGACTGTTGAGTAACGTCAGTGCATCGTTCAACGATGCTACCCGCAGCAGCCGATGGCCACCACTGACACAGAACTCAGCCACGACCTCAAGGGTTTGTGTGTCGTTATCCAGCAGCATCACGTTCAACGCCACCGCCTGACGCACAGCGGCAGCGCTGTCAGTTGCATGAATCTGGCGAGCGGCAATCTGCGCCGCCTGGCGCAGGGTGAAGGCCATCTCCTGCTGGTCCCAGGGCTTGGTCAGGTAACGGAAGATGCCGCCACTGTTGAGCGCCTCCACGGCGGCATCCAGGTCCGAATAGCCGGTCAACAGAATGCGCAGGGTATCGGGGGCAATCTGCCGCGCCTGGGCCAGCAGTTCGGCACCGCTCATCTGCGGCATGCGCTGGTCACTGACGATAATCTGCACACGCTCGCTTTTCAGCCGTTCCAGGGCGCGGCGCGGGTCGCTCTCGGTCAGTACCTCATACTCGCGGCGAAACTGCAGGGCCAAGCTGCGCAGAATGCGCTCTTCATCATCAACAAACAGAATACGAACCGGCTCATTCATATCAGGCACTCCGTTGTAGTGGCAGCGCCTGCGGGCGCGGCAGGCGGATCAGAAAGCGCGTACCACGCCCAAGCTCAGACGCTGCGCGGATCTGCCCGCCGTGGTCCTGGATGATCTTGTAGCTGATCGATAGCCCCAGCCCGGTGCCCTGCCCCACCGGTTTGGTGGTAAAGAACGGATCGAAGATGCGCGCCAGCACCTCAGGCGGCATGCCACGCCCGGAGTCCTGCACGGAAATGCACACGGCACTGTCATCGGCCCAGGTTTTCACCAGGATCTGACCGAAGCCATCGATGGCCTGGGCGGCGTTGTTGAGCAGGTTGAGCAGCACCTGGTTGATCTGCGACGGCGCACAGGGAATAGGTGGCAGCTCGCCCAGTTGCAGGATGGCTTCGGCTTTGTCCTTGATCCCGTTACGGGCAATCACCAGGGCGCTGCGGATGCACTCATTGAGGTCGACCTCCTCGCTCATGGCGCGATCCAGGCGGGCGAAATCCTTCAGCCCGACCACCAGCTCGGCAATCTGCTCCAGGCCATAGAGGGTGTCGCTGAACAGCTGGGTAAAGTCCTCCACCAGCAGCTCCGGTGCAGCCTTGGCGCGGGCCTCGGCGGCGGCATCCAGAGCCATGGCCAGGCGCGCCTCATCGCAGGTCGGATCGTTCAGACAGTCGCCCAGCGCAGCCTGCACCTCGGCCAGTTCAAACAGCGGCGCACTCAGTTCGCGCAGCAGTTGCACGTTGTTTTTCACATAACCCAGCGGGGTGTTCAGCTCGTGGGCGACACCCGCGACCATCTGCCCCAGGGACGCCATCTTTTCTGACTGCACCAGTTGGGTCTGTGACTCCTTGAGTTCCACCAGGGCCTTGCGCAGCACCAGATTGCGCTGGGCGATGCGCGCCTCCATGGCCTTGAGCAGATCGAGCACAGTGCCCAGGCCGCGATACAGGCCCTGGGCGTCAACCAGAATAAAATCCTCGGTAATCGGGTATTGCAGCTGCCCGGTGATCTGCTTGGCGGCGTCCTCCAGGCTGGTGTCCAGGCTGACCACCAGCGGTGCCGCATTCATCACCTCTTGCACCGCGTGACGGCCGCGCAAATCGCGGCCAAAGCGCTGCATGAAGATATCCTGCAAGGTGGTGCGGCTGACCAGGCCCAGCGGCCGGCCGGCGCTATCGACAATCGGCAGCGAGAGAAAAGCCTTGAGCTCCGGCGTCAGCAGACGATCCGCCACATCGGCGATACTCATGTCCGCAGCCAACGGTGTAACCGGCTTAAGCAAGCGCGTAAGTGCGCTGGCAGTGGTCATGGGCAGACTCCCTGTGCGTTGGAAAGCCGCCATTCAACCAGCGCCAAGTTGCCGCCGTGTGACAGTCATCACAGTTGACCCGCAAGCCAGAGCGTTGCGTGCCGCCCATCGGAACGCTATTGCCGTTTAATTACCGACCGCCGCGCGCTATGGTGGCCGCTCAACTCTGCAAGGATGGTGTTATGACCTGGTCTATCTGGCTGCTGATGCTTCTGGCGCTGGGATCCATCGTGGGTGGCCTGATGGTTCTACTACGCACGGCCAAACCACTGCCGCTGAGCGAGGAGCAGCTGGCGAAGATCCGCCAACGCCAGCTTGAGCAAGACGCCAAGGACGCACGCGAGCCTTAACCGCAACGAACAAGGACGTACCATGCCATTGCATCTGCGCTTGATGCTGCCAGCCCTGTGCCTGGCTACTGGGTTTGCCCTGGGTTATATCCAGCTGCCGGGGCTGGCCGCCGGCACTATTCTCTGCGCTTTACTGCTGTTTGCCGACAGATACCTGCCCACTGCGCTGTGGGCGGGGCTAAGCCTGCTGGCCTGCATCGGCTTTGCTGCGCACCTGGTTCCGGGATTTAGCGCTATACCGCTGTGGCCGCCGCGCCAACTGAGTGCCGATGCCGCGCCCTATGCTTTGCGTTTGTCCTGGGACAAGCTGCTGGTCGGCGTCACGTTACTGGCCTGGTGGCTGGGGCAGAAGACGCCGAGCAAGCCACTGTCAAACAGCGTGTGGCTCACCGCCGCACTGACGCTGCTCGTCGTCCCGCTGCTGGCGTTGGCGCTGGGTTTGGTCGGCTGGCAGCCGAAATGGCCAGACGGGCTTTGGTTATGGTTGGCGGTCAACCTGGGAGTGGCCGTGCTGGCCGAAGAGTTGTTGTTTCGCGGTTTGCTGCAAAGCCGACTGGTCAGTTGGCTCGGTGCCGGTGCGGGCATTGGTCTGACGACGCTGCTGTTCGCTGCCGTGCATCTGCCCTTCAGCCCGTTATTTGCCGTGGTCGCCGGGATTGCTGGCTTGGGCTATGGGCTGATCTTTCACTTCAGTGGCCGAATCAGCCTGGCCATCGCCCTGCATGGCGCCGTCAATCTGCTGCACCTGCTGCTTTTAAGCTACCCGCTGCGCGTGGCATGACAGCGACCTGATAGCGGCCAAAAATACGCTGCAACTGCCCCGTATCCCGCAAACGCTCAAACATGATGTTGAACTGCGTGGCTGAAATGGGGGCATTCGGGCGAATCAATACGTGATGGCGATAACGCTGGTCGGCGCGCTCAGAAACCAGCAATTGCCCGACATATTGGCGATTACGCTGCAGAAAATCGCCGATATACGAACGCGTCACCAAGGTAATTTCCGCCCGCTGATGCAACACCATCAGCAGGTTGCTTTCATGTGAATGAGTCAAGGTGGCGTTGAACGCTTTGCTGAGATAGTCCGGCTCAGCGTTGAAACCGGCAAAGGCATAGTGATAACCGTGATAGAGGGCCAGCCGTTTGCCCTGCAGACTGTCAAAGTAATGCTGGTCACGGCCAGGTTCGACGCGAGCGATAAACACTTCAGAATCTTCCAGCAACATGTCATATGCCACATGCGGAATCTGCTGCCAACCCCAGGCAGGGTTCTCAAAAATGGCCAGATCAATACGTTGCTGGGCAAAGTCACGAAAACGACGCTTGACCGAAGTGGGCACCATGACGAAACGGAACTGCGTTTGTGTCTGGTTAAGTGCAGTCAGCAACTCACTGAGCAAGCCAGGCACATCAGATTGCTCGGTTTTGTAGACATATGGCGGGAAAAACACTGCTGCAACACGCACTTCCTGCACAGCCATCGCCAATTGACTGGCCAGCATTAGCATCAACCCCATGCTGACCCGCCTTGCTGCTTGCCTCAAATATGCCATGGGGTAAAAACTTCCAGAATTCCTAAGCTTGCAGCCTAACCCAGGCAAACCTGACCTAACAGAGCAGTTTCAGTCATTAACAGACACTTCGCTAGCCTGCACATGATGCCTACGCAGCACATCCCCCAGCCGTTGATTACGCCTGAGTTGCTCCAACAGCACAGCAAAATTCTGGGGGGATATTGCCGAGTGAAGAGCAAACAAGGCCTGGTGGCGATAGATCTGATCAACGCGCTGAGACACCAGCAAGGCTTGGCCTTGCTCTACATTGCGTTGTTGAAAACTACGCAGGTAAGAGCGGGTAACCACCGCTATATCGGCACGCCCACGCAGCAGCATGGCCAGATTACTGTCATGGGAATAGGTCAGCACCGCATTGAACTGATCGGTTAGAAACTGTCTATCCGCACTGAAACCAGCAAAGCCATAGTGATAGCCACTGTACAGGGCCATGCGTTTACCCTTGAAGTCATCAAAGTAATGTTCGTCACGACCTGATTGTCGACGCGCGACATACACCTCGGCATCTTCAATTTTCAAATCCAGCGATCGATGGGCACCGCCCTGCCACCCCCACTCCGGTGACTCGAACAACATCAGATCAAATCGACCACTGTGCAGGTCCTGATAACGGCGCATGCTGGAAGTGGCAACCAGCCTGAACCGGTAAGCGTCCTGTGCCTCGTTAAACGCCAGCAACAGATCTGGCAGAACGCCGGTCGGCTGTGCGCTTTCAGGCTTAACGACATAAGGCGGAAAGTGATAGGCACCCACTCGCACATCCTGCCGGCCATAAACCAAGCCAGTGGCGAGCAACAGCGTCAGGAGCAGAGCCTTTGCACTAAGGGACAAGCGGCAGACCTCAATTGGAAGCCAATCAGCGCTGTTCGTCCTTGAGCCACAAACATTCAGCACTTTGACGTCAAAAATACCATCAAAGTGCCATCCTAGCTG
Source organism: Pseudomonas sp. SL4(2022) (assembly GCF_026625725.1). Lineage (NCBI taxonomy): Bacteria > Pseudomonadati > Pseudomonadota > Gammaproteobacteria > Pseudomonadales > Pseudomonadaceae > Pseudomonas > Pseudomonas sp. SL4(2022). Next base: position 3,571,084 of record NZ_CP113060.1, on the reverse strand, counting down.
ATAAGCCTACGACGCGCGTCTAAAGCTGCCGCCGGGAGGCAAAAAAGGCTCTCAAACCTCTTTAATCACCAATGACAAGGCCTCTTCGGCCAGCTGGTCAAGGGTCATCGGCCCTTCCGGGCGGAACCAGGTGGTGGTCCAGCTCAGCGCACCGGTCAGCAAGCGACGCAGAATAAACGGATCGGCCTTAAAGTAACCGGCCGCCTTCGCCTCGTTAAGCACCTGCAACCAGAGCTGCTCGTAGCTATCACGTAAATCGAGAATAAACGCTTGACCGGGCTCTGACAGCGAACGCCATTCATACACCAACACGGCCATGGCCTCACCGGTACCACCCATGATCGATTGCAGCTCGCAGCGAATCAGCGCCAGTACGCGGCCGCGCAAATCCGTTGCTTCGGCCAGCGAAGCCTGCATTAGCGCAGTGTTGTAGCGAATGGTCTCCTCCATCACCGAACGCAGGATTTCGTCCTTGCTCTTGAAGTGATGAAAGATGCTGCCGGACTGAATGCCTACGGCACTGGCCAGGTCACGCACCGTGGTGCGCTCGTAGCCCTTGCTGCGGAAAAGATGCGCTGCCGTTTGCAGCAACTTGCCGCGCGCGCTGTCTGGGTCGGTAATCTGCCCACTGGCCACCAGCTCCCGCATCACCGCCTGCGCTTGTTGATCATCCACGCTAAATGCTCTCCAACTTTTATTGCCTTGCGCTCAACGCCCTGCGCGTTGCTGCCCAAGTGCTTGTCGTTATTAGTGAAATTTATGCTGCGCCAGCCACCCAAGCAAGCGCTTGGCCACACTTTCGGTTAGAAAGATTCGCCGCGGGGCTTTTCAACCAAGCGCTTGCTTGGTAGCCTTCAGATCACCTTATTCATGTGTTGCGGACCTCTTCCAATGACTAAAACCGTACGCATCGGCTGCGCTTCCGCCTTCTGGGGCGATACCAGCACTGCCGCCGCCCAGCTGGTAAAGGGCACCGAACTGGATTACCTGGTATTCGACTACCTCGCCGAAGTGACCATGTCGATCATGGCGGGCGCGCGGATGAAGAAGCCGGATGAAGGCTACGCCCGCGATTTCGTTGAAGTGTTGACGCCGCTGCTGGGCGAGATCGCCGCGAAGAACATCCGCGTGATCAGCAACGCCGGCGGGGTTAACCCGAGCGCCTGCGCTGCGGCCCTCGCCGCTGCCTGTGAGCAAGCCGGGGTCAATCTGAAGATCGCCGTGCTGCACGGCGACAACCTGCAGCCCAAGCTCGGTGAGCTGGCCAAGGCTGGTACCGTGGAAATGTTTAGCGGCGCGCCGTTGCCGCCCTTCTGCGTGTCGGTCAACGCCTACCTCGGTGCACCGGGCATCGTTGAAGCACTCAAGCTGGGGGCGGATATCGTCATCACCGGCCGCGTGGTGGACAGCGCTGTGGTCAGCGCCGCACTGGTGCATGAATTCGGCTGGGGTTGGAGCGACTATGACCATCTGGCTCAGGCCGCCTTGGCCGGGCATATCATCGAATGCGGTGCACAGTGCACCGGCGGCAACTTCACCGACTGGGACAGCGTGCCGGACTATGAACACATCGGCTTCCCGGTGGTGGAAGTGGCCGCCGATGGTGGCTTTGTGGTGACCAAGCCGAAAGGCTCTGGCGGCCTGGTCACGCCTTTTACCGTAGGCGAGCAGATGCTCTATGAAATCGGCGATCCACGGGCCTATTACCTGCCCGATGTGCTCTGCGATTTCACCCAGGTGCAACTGACCCAAGTCGGCGACAACAGGGTTGAGCTGAAAGGCGCGCGCGGCCTGCCGCCAACTGATCAATACAAGGTCAGCGCCACCTACCCGGACGGTTTCCGCTGCACCGCCAGCTGCCTGATGGCCGGCCTTGATGCCGTGAAGAAAGCCCAGCGCGTCAGCCAGGCGATCATCCGCAAGACCGAGGAAATGTTCGCCGAGCGCGGCTGGGGGCCTTACAAGGAAGTCAGCATCGAACTGCTCGGTTCCGAAGCCACCTACGGCCCGCGTGGCCTGCGCACCGACACCCGCGAGATCGTGATCAAGATCGCCGTGCGCCATGCGAAGAAAGAAGCCCTGGTGTTGTTCTCCCGTGAGATCGCCCAGGCCGCCACCGGCATGGCACCGGGGCTGACCGGCATCGTCGGTGGTCGCCCTACGGTTTACCCGGTAATCCGCCTGTTCAGCTTTCTCGCAGACAAAGGCGCCTGCGCCATGGAAGTTGAACTGAACGGCGAACGCACACCGGTCGCACTGCCGCAGATCACGGTGCTGGACAGCGCGCAGATTGCTGCCGATATCGCCGCCCCGCTGCCGAGCGGTCAGGCTGATGTCAGCGTGCCGCTGATCAAGCTGGCCGTAGCGCGCTCTGGCGACAAGGGCAATCACAGCAATATCGGTGTAATGGCCAGAAAGCCCGAGTACTTGGCGTGGATCGCCGCTGCGCTGAGCGAGGGTGCCGTGGCCGAATGGATGCAGCACACGCTGGATGAGCAAACCGGCAAGGTCAGCCGCTGGTATCTGCCCGGCAGCCACAGCCTGAATTTTTTACTGGAGAACGCCCTGGGCGGCGGCGGCGTCGCCTCGTTGCGCATCGACCCGCAAGGCAAGGCCTTTGCCCAGCAGCTGCTGGAATTCCCGATACCAGTGCCCAAGGCGCTGGCCGTTAGCCTCGAACAAGGACAATAACAATGAGCTACGACTCAGTGTTTAAACCCGGCCTGTTCAGCGGCCAGACCATCATGGTCACCGGCGGCGGCAGCGGCATCGGCCGTTGCACCGCCCATGAACTGGCACGCCTGGGTGCCCACGTGGTGCTGGTCGGACGCAAGCTGGAAAAGCTTGAAGCCACCTGCGGCGAGATTATTGAGGACGGCGGCCAAGCCAGTTTGCAGGTGTGCGATATCCGCGACGAAGACGCGGTCAAGGCCATGGTCAAAAGCGTGATCGCCGAGCGCGGGCAGATCCATCACCTGGTCAACAATGCCGGCGGCCAATTCCCCGCGCCGCTGATCGGTATCAACCAGAAAGGCTTCGAAACCGTGGTGCGCACCAACCTGGTCGGCGGCTTTCTCATCGCCAAGGAGGTTTTCCTGCAGAGCATGAGCAAACACGGCGGCTCAATCGTCAACATGCTCGCGGACATGTGGGGCGGCATGCCCGGCATGGGCCACTCGGGTGCCGCACGCGCCGGCATGGAGAACTTCACCAAGACCGCGGCCTACGAATGGGGCCACGCCGGCGTGCGGGTCAACGCCGTGGCACCGGGCTGGATCGCCTCCAGCGGCATGGACACCTACCCCGAATCGATGAAGAACATGATCCGCTCGCTCAAGGATCACGTACCGCTGCAGCGCATTGGCAGCGAATCGGAAGTGGCCGCGGCCATCGTTTTCCTGCTCACGCCAGGCGCCAATTTCATCAGCGGTAACACCATCCGCATCGACGGCGCCGCCAGCCAGGGCACCCGCGCCTGGACCTTGGGCAAGGCGAAAAACAGCGAGACCTATAACGGCTTCCACCGGGCGTATATGCCTGACGTGTTCAAGGGCGAGGAGTAACGCCATGCCGGTTATCCAATCTGAAATCGATTTGCACGGCGAGGACTTCGCCAAGAACCGCGACGCCATGCTGGCCGCCGTCGACAGCTTTCGCCAGATCGAACAGAACTGCCTGAACAAGGCCTTTGAAGCCAAAGCAAAATTCGAAAAGCGCGGCCAATTGCTGCCGCGTGAACGCCTGAATCTGCTGCTCGACCCCGGCGCGCCGTTTCTCGAACTCTCGTCGCTGGCCGGCTACAAGCTGCACGATGACAAGGACGGCACCCAGGCTGGCGGCGGGATCATTTCCGGTATTGGCTATATCGCCGGGGTACGCTGCCTGGTCACTGCCAGCAACAGTGCGATCAAGGGTGGCACCATCTCCCCCACCGGACTGAAGAAAACCCTGCGTCTGCAGCAGATCGCCTTCGAGAACAAACTGCCGGTGGTGGCGCTGACCGAAAGCGGCGGCGCCAACCTCAACTACGCCGCCGATATCTTTGTCGAAGGCGCACGCGGCTTTGCCAACCAGGCGCGCATGTCGGCCATGGGTTTGCCGCAAATCACCGTGGTGCACGGTTCCAGCACCGCAGGCGGGGCGTATCAGCCGGGGCTGTCGGACTATGTGGTGGTGGTGCGTGGCAAGGCCAAGATGTTCCTCGCCGGCCCGCCCCTGCTGAAAGCCGCCACCGGCGAAATCGCCACCGATGAGCAACTGGGTGGTGCCGAGATGCACGCCCAGGTCGCCGGCACCGCCGAATACCTGGCCGAAAATGACGCCGACGGCGTGCGCATCGCCCGCGACATTCTCGCTATGTTGCCGTGGAATGCCCAACTGCCGGCGCGTCCAGCCAAGGCCTACAGCGAGCCGCTGTATCCGGTCGAAGAACTGCTCGGCCTGGTACCGGCAGACGCCAAGAAACCCTACGACGTGCGCGAAATCATCGCCCGCATCGCGGATGGTTCGGCGTTTCTCGACTTCAAGAACGAGTTCGACAACCAGACGGTCTGCGGCCACTTGCAGATCGAAGGCCAGCCCTGCGGCTTTATCGGCAACAACGGCCCGATCACCCCGCAAGGCGCGGCCAAGGCGGCACAATTTATCCAGCTGTGCGAGCAGAGCAATACGCCGATCCTGTTCTTCCACAACACCACCGGCTTTATGGTCGGCACCGAGTCGGAACAACTCGGCGTGATCAAGCACGGCTCGAAGATGATTCAGGCCGTGGCCAACGCCACCGTGCCGAAACTCACCATCGTCGTCGGCGGCTCCTACGGGGCCGGCAACTACGCCATGTGCGGCCGTGGCCTGGACCCGCGCTTTATCTTCGCCTGGCCCAACAGCAAAACTGCTGTCATGGGCGGTACCCAGGCCGGCAAGGTGCTGCGCATCGTCACCGAAGAAAAGCACCTGAAGGACGGCAAAGAAGCCGACCCGAAAATGCTCGACATGCTGGAAACCGTCACCGCACAGAAACTCGACAGCCAATCCACCGCGCTCTACGGCACCGCCAGCCTGTGGGACGACGGCCTGATCGACCCGCGCGATACGCGCAAGCTGCTCGGCTACCTGCTGGATATCTGTGCCGAAGCCGCTGTTCGTCCGCTTAAAACCACCACTTTCGGCGTAGCCCGCCTGTAACCCTTCGGAGAACAAGAAATGATCTTTACCCAAGAACACGAAGAGCTGCGCCGCACGGTCCGTAACTTTGTCGACAAGGAAATCAACCCGCATGTCGAACAATGGGAAAAGGACGGTCGTTTCCCGATCCACGATATCTTCAAGAAGGCCGGCGACCTCGGTCTGCTGGGCATCTCCAAGCCGGAGAAATTCGGCGGCATGGGTCTGGACTACAGCTACTCGATCGTCGCGGCCGAAGAATTCGGCACCATCATCTGCGGCGGTATCCCGATGTCCATCGGCGTGCAGACCGACATGTGTACCCCTGCCCTGGCGCGCTTCGGCTCCGATGAGCTGCGTGAAGAATTCTTAAAGCCGGCAATCACTGGCGAGATGGTCGGCTGTATCGGCGTATCCGAAGTCGGCGCCGGTTCGGATGTGGCCGGGCTGAAAACCACCGCCAAGAAAGACGGCAGCGACTATGTGATCAACGGCAGCAAGATGTGGATCACCAACTCGCCGTCTGCTGACTTTATCTGCCTGCTGGCCAATACCTCGGACGATAAGCCGCACGTCAACAAGTCGTTGATCATGGTGCCGATGAACACCCCTGGCATCACCGTCAGCCCGCACCTGGACAAACTCGGCATGCGCAGTTCGGAGACCGCCCAGGTGTTCTTCGACAACGTGCGCGTGCCGCAGCGCTACCGCATCGGCCACGAAGGCGCGGGCTTTATGATGCAGATGCTGCAGTTCCAGGAAGAGCGGCTGTTCGGCGCGGCCAATATGATCAAGGGCCTGGAGCACTGCATCAACGCCACCATCGACTACTGCAAAGAGCGCAAAACCTTCGGCAATGCGCTGATCGACAACCAGGTCATCCACTTCCGCATGGCCGAGTTGCAGACCGAAGTCGAGTGCCTGCGTGCCCTGGTCTACCAGGCCACCGAACAGTACGTGCGCGGCCGTGACGTCACCAACCTGGCCTCGATGGCCAAACTCAAGGCCGGCCGCCTGGGCCGTGAAGTCACCGACAGCTGCCTGCAGTACTGGGGCGGCATGGGCTACATGTGGGAAAACCCGGTGGCCCGCGCCTACCGCGACGTGCGCCTGGTGAGCATCGGCGGCGGTGCGGACGAAATCATGCTGGGCATTATCTGCAAGCTGATGGGCATTCTGCCGGGTAAGAAAAAATAGCCGGGAGCTATTTTTAACGTCGCACAGCGACGGCCCGAAGGGTGGCCGCCAAGGATGGCAGGCCATAAAAAATAGCCGGGAACTATTTTTAACGTCGCACAGCGACGGCCCGAAGGGTGGCCGCCAGGGATGGCAGGCCATAAAGAAGGGCTAAGAGCGGAAAAACCGTAGGGTGTACGTCGCTTTTTAGGTTCACCGTCATGGTGGATCAATACAGCGTGATCCACCCTACGGACACCCCTTGCGTATACATCAAGGAGCCTGCCATGGCCGACCTACCGAACTGTGAAACTTTGCTGCTGAGCCGCGACGCCGGCGTGCTGCACGTCACCCTCAACCGCCCGGACAGCCGCAACGCCATGAGCCTGGCCATGGTCGGTGAACTGCGCGCGGTACTGGAAAGTGTGCGCCACGACGCCAGCGTGCGCGCCATTGTGCTACGCGGTGCCGGTGGGCATTTCTGCGCCGGTGGCGATATCAAGGATATGGCTGGCGCCCGAGCGGCGGGTGGCGACGCATACCGCAGCCTGAACCGCGCCTTCGGCAGCTTGCTGGAAGAAGCGCAGAACACGCCACAGGTGCTGATTGCCGTGCTGGAAGGCGCAGTACTGGGCGGCGGCTTCGGCCTGGCCTGCGTGTCGGATATCGCCATCTGCCAGCAGGACGCCAAGTTCGGCCTGCCGGAAACCACCCTCGGGATTCTCCCGGCACAGATTGCACCCTTTGTGGTGCGGCGCGTCGGCCTGACCCAGACCCGCCGCCTGGCCCTAACCGCCGCCCGCTTCAATGGCAGCGAAGCCGAACGCCTGGGCCTGGTGCATTTCAGCGAAGCTGATAGCGAAGCCGTCGACGCCCGTTTGCACCAGGTACTCAGCCAAGTACGCCAATGCGCGCCGCAAGCCAATGCCCAGACCAAGGCCCTGCTGCTGGCCGCAGAAAACGAAGCACTCGGACCACTGCTGGACCGCGCCGCCGAGCAGTTTGCTGCAGCGGTAACCGGCGGCGAAGGCATCGAGGGCACCATGGCCTTTATGCAGAAACGCGCGCCGAAGTGGGCTGCTGAATAAGCCCCCTACAACATGACCTGATCGCCAGGCTTACGACCCCAGCAGGAGCACACAGATGCCCGCCTTTAACAAAATTCTGATCGCCAACCGCGGGGAAATCGCCTGCCGGGTGATGCGCACCGCCCAGGACCTCGGCTATCGCACCGTGGCCGTCTATTCGGAAGCCGACGCCGGCGCACGCCATGTGCAGGAAGCCGATGAAGCCGTGTGCATCGGCCCGGCCCAGGTCAACCAGTCCTATCTCGTCATCGACAACATTATCAAGGCAGCGCAGAAAACCGGGGCTGATGCGATCCACCCCGGCTACGGTTTTCTCTCGGAAAACGCCGACTTCGCCCGTGCCTGTGAGGCCGCAGGTATCGTATTTATCGGCCCGACCGTGGAAGCCATCCACCTGATGGGCAGCAAGCGCCTGTCGAAGATCGCCATGCTCGAAGCCGGCGTGCCGTGCATTCCAGGCTACGAAGGCGCAGCCCAGGATGACGACACCCTGAGCCGCGAAGCCGGTCGCATCGGCTACCCACTGATGATCAAGGCCAGTGCCGGTGGCGGTGGCCGTGGCATGCGTCTGGTACACGAATCCAGCGAGCTGCTGGCGCAGATTCGCACCGCCCGCTCGGAGGCACAGAACGCCTTCGGCTCCGGCGAACTGATTCTCGAACGTGCGGTAATTCAGCCACGCCATGTGGAAATCCAGGTATTTGGCGATGCGCACGGCAGCATCGTTTATCTCGGTGAGCGCGACTGCTCGGTGCAGCGCCGCCACCAGAAGGTGGTCGAGGAAGCGCCCTGCCCGGTGATGACGCCCGAGCTGCGCCAAGCCATGGGCGAGGCAGCGGTGAAAGCGGCCGCGTCGGTGAATTACGTCGGAGCCGGCACCGTGGAGTTTCTCCTCGATCAGAGCGGCGAGTTCTTCTTTCTGGAAATGAACACCCGTCTACAGGTGGAGCATCCGGTCACCGAACTGATCACCGGCCAGGATCTGGTCGCCTGGCAGATTCGCGTGGCCGAAGGCCAGCCGCTGCCGCTTAAACAGGATGAGATCCGCCTCACCGGCCACGCCATGGAAGTGCGCCTGTACGCCGAAGACGCCACGCAGAATTTCCTGCCGCAAACCGGCACTGCACTGCGTTGGGAGCCGGCGCTGCGCGACGGCATTCGCATCGACCACGGCCTGGTCGAAGGCCAAGCCATCACGCCGTTCTATGACCCGATGCTGGCCAAGGTGATTGCCTACGGTGCCACCCGCGAAGAAGCCCGGCGCAAGTTGGTGCGTGCGGTTGAGGATTGCGTGCTGCTGGGCGTCAACGGCAACCAGCGTTTTCTCGCCAACCTACTCAGCCACCCCGAGTTTGCCGCCGGCAATGCCACCACCGCGTTTATCGCCGAGCATTTCGCCAGCGACCCGAGCCTGAGCCCACAACCACCAAAGGTGGCCGAGTTAGCCACCGCCGCTGCCCTGCTGTTCCAGCAGTCGGCCAATGCCCGCGCCCACCAACCGGGCCTCTCCGGCTGGCGCAATGCCGGCAGCGCGCCCTGGCGCTTTCTGCTCAAGCAGGGCGAGCAGACCTTCAGCGTGGAGCTGCACGTGCAGGCCGCCGGTCCACAGCCCAGCCTGCTGGCGAGCATTGCCGAGCAGCAGGTCAGCCTCAAACTGCTGGCCAGCGACGGCCGCTGGGTCACTCTGGAGCTGGATGGCATTCGCCAGCGCCTGGCCTACCACCTGGCCGGAGAACAGCTCTGGCTGTACGGCCATAACGGCAACCTGCAGCTCACCGATATCACCCACCTGCCCGTCAGCAGCGCCGCAGGTGCCGGCTCGGGCAGCGTGAAAGCACCGATGGACGGGGCAATTGTCGAAGTGCTGGTCGAAGAAGGCACCACGGTCAGCAAAGGCCAACTGCTGGTGGTGCTGGAAGCGATGAAGATGGAACACCCGCTCAAGGCCAGTATCGACGGCGTGGTACGCCGCATTGGCGTGAGCCGCGGCGATCAGGTGAAGAACCGTCAGTTGCTGGTGGAAATCGAAGCCAGCGAAAGCTGATCGCATCCCGTGGGAGGGGCTTTAGCCACGACTAATTAGTTACTTGTCGCGGCTAAAGCGGATCGCCGCCCGGCACCTCCCACAAAAACCATAAAAAGCGAGAGAACACATATGTCACTGCAAGGCAAAACCCTATTTATCACCGGCGCCAGCCGTGGCATCGGCCGTGAAATCGCCCTGCGCGCCGCGCGTGAGGGCGCCAATATCGTGATTGCAGCCAAAAGCGCCGAGCCCCACGCCAAACTGCCAGGCACCATTCACTCGGTAGCCGCCGAAGTCGAAGCTGCCGGCGGCAAAGCCCTGGCCCTGCAATTGGATGTGCGCGACGAGGACGCGGTAAAGGCGGCCATGGCCAATGCCTTCGAGCACTTCGGCAGCATCGATGCTGTCATCAACAATGCCGGCGCAATCAAGCTGATGGGCGTTGAGCACCTACCGCCCAAACGCTTCGACCTGATGTTCCAGATCAACACCCGCGCGGTGATGGTCTGCAGCCAGGCGGCGTTGCCCTACCTTAAGCAGAGCAAGGGCCATATTCTCAGCCTGTCGCCTCCGCTTAACCTCGACCCCAAGTGGTTCGCCACCTACGGCCCCTATACCAGCACCAAATACGGCATGAGCATGCTGACCTTAGGTATGCATGAGGAATTCAAAAAGTACGGCATCAGCGTCAACTCGCTCTGGCCCAAAACGGTGATCGCCACCGCCGCCATCGAATTCGAAGCCGGCGGCCCGGCCGTGATGAAGGCCGCACGCCTGCCGGCGATCATGGCCGATGCCGCCCATGCCATCCTGTCCAGCAGCGAACGCAGCATCAGCGGGCGCCTGCTGATCGACGAAGAAATTCTCCGAGAGCAGGGCCAGCAAGACTTCGAGCAGTACCGCTTTGATCCGGCCGGCAAACTGATGAACGATCTGTTTGTCGACTGAGGCCTGCTGAATACACACCGGCCTCAAGGTCGGTGTGTGTTTCGCCTCGTACAGGGTTGAGCGTGTGGATAGCGAATACAACTGGAGATTCGGACGCGGCTCAACCCAATGTGTTGGCGTTGCACAAAGGGCTGTTCGCTTGAAGCCCGACTACCGCCCCATCGGCGAGCAGCACCTAGCCTAGCCTCTCCAAGGTTGCCTGAACGGGCAACGTACAGCTCGAATCATACCCGCAGGCCGCCAAACGCAGGCTAAGGCGGAAGCAGATGACCTCACCCCCGCCAAAACTAGTCAGCGTCGCATCGCCACCGTGAAGCTGAGCGATGCGTCGCACCATATACAACCCCAAGCCTGCCCCCGTCGTGCTCTGCGCATGGCGTCCACGGTAATACTTGTGGAAAAACCGACCACGCTCATCCTCGGCGATAAGCGCGCCAGGATGGCTCACACTAATAAGGATTACCCCGCCCTCTTCACGTACCACCAGCCTTACCGGTACGCCCTGGGGCGCATAGCGGTCGGCATTCGCCAGCAGGTTGCGCACCGCCACGTGTAACAGGCCCACATCACACCAGTAAGTCTCGGCGCTCAAACGCTGATCGAACAGAATACGCTCGGCTGGGAAATCGGCCCGTAGACCATTCAGCAGTGCCGCCAGGTCGCACGCTGCGAAGCGGGATATCGGCTGCGGCTCAGCCATACGGTCGTGGGTCAGGTAATCGTCTACCAGCGCCAGCAGGCGCGCGGCAGCATCGCGAATGTTCTGGCAACGGCGCAGGTTCTTTTCTGCAGGTGCATCCAGCTTGCGCCCCAGCTGCTGCGCAGAAGTGGCAATGATCGCCAGTGGCGTACGGAACTCATGGGAAACCATGGCGACGAAGTCGCTCTGCTCTTCACGCACTTGCTGTTCGCGCCTCAGCGTAGCGCGCAGTTCCTGTTCCAGTTGCTCGCGGCGCAGCAACTCCTGATTGAGTTCAAAGGTGCGCAAGGCAACCTGTGACTCCAAATGCGCATTCTGCTGCTGAATCAGCGCAGTGTTCTGCGCCTGAGCCAAGTGCTTGTCCCGCTTGAGACGGTTGTAATGACTGATGATGCGCAGGCTCATTGCACCCATGTGCAACAGCGTGCCAAGTGCCACCGCATGATCTGTCCATAAATTCGCCGGTACCACGCCGAAATTGCGCAAGAAGGCCACCAGGACGCCTGCATAAAAAACGCCGAAAGCCAGCAGGTAAAAGCGCGCCGGTCGATGACCGCGCCACAGCAGCCAGGTAGCGACTGTCACCATGAGAGGAATGCTTGCCAGCGAAACGCTCAGCACCACGGGCACCGCCTGGCGGAAAAAACCGAGCAGAACGGCTATGGCGGCCAAGCCGCCCAGCAGCCAGGATAAAGCGACCAACCCGTTAGCTAATCTGTTGTAAACCTGAGCCAAGGCTAATTGGCGACAGGCAAAAACAGTTCCGATCGGCAGACTCAGTGCCATTGCTACGCCCAGCAAGGGATCGCTCAGCTGAACCGGAATGCCAAGCAATTGCTGGGGCAAGCCTATCGTCAACCCCTCAATCCATACGCAACAGCCCACGTAGGCCAGATACCAGCCGCTCTCTGGCGCTTGAGTCATGCGCCAGAAAATCACATGAAAACCAAACAGCATGAGGTAAATGCCGAAATACAGCCCATAGGCAATGTACTCGCGCCGCCCGGCTTGGCCGAACTCCGTCGCCTCCATGAAGTCCAGGCTGACTGACAAGGCATTCTTGGTCTGCAAACGTAACAGCACCACCTCGTTCTGCTGACCTTGCAGGCGCAGGGGAAATACCGCCGAGCGATAGTCGATGGGCCATAGCTCACGCGCCAGGTTCTCGCCTGAACGCCTTTCCTGCCATGTGCCATCAGCACCGCGCTGATACAAACGCACATCGTCGAGCAAGGCATTGCTCAGGCGCAGCATCCAGCGCTGCTCACCTGCATCGGTTGGCCTAACCTCCAGGCGTAACCAGACATAGCCGCTGGTGTAGCCGGCACTGAGGCTCGATGGCAGTGCCTGCCAGCCTTCGGCTTGCAAAGCCTGCTGCGCGCTCAACACGGCGTGGGGGTCATCCAGACGCTGCAGATAACCGCTGACCGGAATTGCACCGCCCCCCGTCTGCAATTGTAACGCCGCGGCCTGAACAAAACCCGGCAGCCCAAGCAGCCAGAAGAGGAGGAAATGCTGAATTGTTTTCATGGCGGGCGATGCTACCATGCGCCCGCTCAAGCGTTGTCAAGCCACCGACGCCCTGCCCCGAGATGCCTTGCGATGACCGGCCTGATCCTCCTCGAAGACGACCCCATACTGCGCCAGGAACTCTGCGAGTTTCTCGATGATTGCGGTTACACCACCACGGCAGCGGCCGATCTTGAAGCGTTTCAGCGTCTGTTTCAGCCCCAGCAGCACAAGCTGGCCGTGCTCGACCTAGGGCTGCCGGATGGTGACGGTCTGCACTTAATCCAGCGCCTGCGCCAGTCTGGCCACCGCTCGGGCATTCTCGTATTCACCGCCCGTGGTGGTGGTGCTGCCGCACGCATTCAAGGGTTGGACATCGGTGCCGACCACTACCTGAACAAAGGCTGCGACCTCGATGAACTGGCCGCCACCCTGGCTTCATTGCAACGACGCCTGGCGTTTGATGCCGAAGAGCAGTCCTGGACCTTGCAGCTTGGCCCGCGACGCCTTACCCCGCCCAATGCGCCACCGGTGCCACTCTCCCAGCAAGACCTGCGCGTGCTGCACTGTTTGATGGCGCAGGCCGGGGAATGCGTCAGCCGCCAGCAGATCGTCACGGCCCTGGGTGAGGACTTTCTTGCCTATGACCAACGTCGCCTCGACACGCAGATACGCCGCCTACGGCGCAATGTGGAACAGGCCAGCGGCCTGCCGCTGCCCGTCAAGACCCTGCGCAACCAAGGTTATTGCTTCTACGCCCAAGCCTGCCTGCTCGACTGAAAGCGGCCTATTTGCTCAGATTTGCTCAGTTTCGCCCTGTGCACTCACTGATAGCATCGCGCCATCTCAAACCGGTGCCCGCAACCTGACAATGCTGTGGGCACGCCTCTGACTGTCGATGGAATCACCATGAGCCGCACACTGTCTCCGCTCTTTCAATTCAAGAAATGTGCCCTGGCCACAGGCCTGCTCAGCGCCTTGCTGCACGCGTCCATGAGTCATGCCACGCCCAGCGTTTACACCTTCAGCGTCAACGGGGCTACGGCTACCACCGGTACGATGCAGCTCAACACAGGTTCTCTGGGTTCTGGAGTACTTGCCAATCCCAGCGTCCTGACGAGCGGCGCCAATCCCTTCAACTATGCGGTGGCTTATTTCGTTCCGACCCTCAGCAATGCCTCCTTTATTTTCGGTCAGAGCCAGGCACCGACTGACTCGGTGATGATTGTGTACAGTGGTTTCTTCAACCCAAACACACCGGGTGCAGGTGCGTTGGCGGGTAACGACGATACCACTCTGGGGGGCCATGAAAGCATTCTCGGTGCGGGTGCCAACGTCAGTTGCGGAGGCAGCCCTGACCTCTGCCCGCAAGTGGGTCTTAGCGTCACCGGTGGGCAGATTTACAGCATCGTCATTTCCACCTTTGGCACGGGCGATACTCTGGGCACCCCGCTGAACCTGGTCTTCTACACCAATGGTGACGGTCAGTTCTACGCGGCACCGCCAGCACCACCGGCAACAGTCGGCGGGGTACTTAACTCTGCCACCTTGCAGGGTAACAACCCCGCTTTGGCTGGCGCCCGCGTGATTGATGCGACGCCGCAATTACTCGCCCTGTTCAGTGGCCTAAACACCAGTCAGCTGCGCTCCGACGCCGCCAGCCAGACCTTGCCGCTGCTAACCGGTGCCAGTACCAACGCCATCAGCAACAGCCTTGCCGCTATCAATGATGTGATTCAGGCCCGCCAGGGCAGCACCAGCGGCCTGTCTTCAGGCGATTCGCTGCTCAGCGAACAGCAGTTATGGATCAAGAGCTTCGGTTCTTGGGCCGACCAAAATCAGCGCAATGGCGTGGCCGGCTTCGACGCCGACAGCAAAGGTTTGGCGCTGGGTCTCGATACTGCTGTCTCGGACAATGCCCGCCTCGGGTTGGCCTTCGCCTATGCCACAACCGACATCAATAGCGACTCCACCATTGCCCCGCAAAGCGCCGAGATCGACACCTACCAGTTGATCGGCTACGGCAGCTACGCCCTGACGCCTGCCACCGAATTGAACTTCCAACTCGATGTTGGCCAGAACCGCACCGAGGGGCAACGCAGCATCGGCTTTGCCGGCACCACAGCCAAATCCGACTACGACGGCTACAGCGCCCATGCCGGCGTTGGCATTGCTCACGACCTGCGTCTGACCGAGCAGCTGACCTTCACCCCCTCGGCCCGCGTCGATTACACCTGGATCGGCGATGACTCCTATGCAGAAAAGGGCGCCGGACTGCTCAATCTGGATGTCAACAGCCGTGATACTGAAGCACTGCTTATGAGCCTCGACGGCAAGCTCGATTACGCCCTGAACAGCAGTACTGTGCTAAGCGCTAACCTGGGTGGCGGCTATGACGCCATCAACGAGAGCAACTCCATCACGTCTGCCTATGCTGGCGCAGCGACTGCCACTTTCAGCACTGAGGGGCTTGAACTCGAGCCTTGGCTGGCCCGTGCCGGTCTTGGCCTGAGCCACACCCTGCCCGGTGGCACCGAGGTCAGCCTGCGTTATGACGCCGAAGTTCGCAGCGACTTTACTAACCAGGGTGCATCGCTCAAGGCACGCTGGGCGTTCTAGGTCCGGTAACGTTCAAGGCCACTACATAATATGCCGTGGCCTTGATTTCCAAGGGCGTGAGCGAGCATGACTCAACTATCCTGCCGAAACCGGCACGACCTTAAGCCCATCTGGTTACCGGGATTAGCCTCCATAGTACGGTTTACAGAGGCCAGCCCCTCTACACGCCCGGGACTTCGCCTTGCATGGTGCCTGGTGCTTCTGCTCACGGCCTGTAACACACTCCCCAGCCCAGAGGCGCGCCGCCAGAATGCCAATGCGCTGGCCAGCAGCCATCACTGGCAGGCCTCAGAATTGCAGGCTGGCGCCTTCCGCTTGCAGGCCTATACACCGCAGCGTCAAAGTGAAGAACTAACTCTATATCTGGAAGGTGACGGCCTGGCCTGGATCAACCGTCACCAACCCTCCGTCGATCCGACTCCGCTCGACCCAATAGCTTTGCGCCTGGCACTGGCCCACCCTGACGGCAACGCGGCCTACCTGGGTCGGCCATGCCAGTATCTGGGAGCCGCTCATTTACCCTGTCATCCAGATTACTGGACCGGAGCCCGCTTCGCCGAAGAGGTGGTACACAGCATCAATCTGGCCACCGAGCAACTCAAAGCCAGGGCCGGTGCACGACGCTTGGTGCTGGTCGGCTACTCGGGTGGCGGTGCCGTAGCTTTATTGTTGGCGGCACGCCGGGATGATGTCGTACGTGTAGTCACCGTCGCGGGCAATCTTGATCACGCGGCCTGGACAGCTCATCACCGGCTCACCCCCTTGCTGGAGTCACTCAATCCTGCACAGATGCGTCAACGATTAGCCGTGGTAGAACAGATACATCTGCTAGGCGAGCACGATCAGATCATGCCACCCGAACTGGGCAAGGCCTTTGTTGCAGCTTCGTCTACCGCACATAAGTCCCGGATATGGGTACTCCCGCAGTATGACCATCACTGTTGCTGGGCCCAGAATTGGCAAGACCTCTGGCAACGGCTGGCAAACCCGCCCAAGTAAATGCCCCCACACACCCCGAGCACATTTGCGCAACAAGACTAAGGCAGCCTGTGCTGACGGAAGTCCTACTGTCCTATCACCTCAGTCTGCGCTTGCTCATAACGCTGCATATAGCGTTCAGCCGCTGAGCGGGAAAATGCGAATACAGCCGCATGTGTTCCTGGGGCAAAGGCAGCATAAGGATGCTGCCCTGCATACCCAGGTGCTGCACCTGATAGCGTACAGCCAGGCCATCGGGATGATAGAACGCCTCCAGACGCCCGGCCTGAAGCATTTTCAGGCTCTGGCTCAATACATTGCTGCTCAGGGTTTGCACCTATAGGCGCAGGTCTCGCAACATGGGTGAGCGGTAACCATTCTGCCAGGCACCTAAACGCAAGGGCAGCCGTTGTTCGACCGAGTCCACTTGTTGCAGGGGGCTCGCGGGCTACCAGCAACAGCGGCTGAACCACCACAAAGGGCTGCGCCGGTTAGACCAGCGTAGTTCCACGCTCCGGGGTCTTAGCCAGGATCCGTGCCATATCCAGCTGATGACGTTGCAGCATCTGCAACAGACGTGACACGGATAACGCTGATAACTCACCACACTGAGTTGCATGCGCTCGGCAATTTTCGCGAAGTAGGCTATAGCCGCCCCTTCAGTATCGGCCTGCCCTGGCAACCGCGTATGGGGAGGCCGATCGAAGTAGCCAACGCGCCGGTTGTCGGCACTCGCCAACAGGACCAGGGCAACGAAGATAAGTGCAAACGAGGCAGCTGAAATACGGCGAGTTGTTCTCTGCACAGACCTTTGGGTAAACCTGTTGAACTGAATGCAGAGGGGAGGGGCTAGCCGCAGCCCGCCTTCAGTGGCCTGCAAACCAGCCCCCCCGACCTGGCGTGTCAGCTCAGCCGCCAGGGTGGATTCAGACGGTTGGCTCCGGCATGGTAGAGGCACAGCGGATTGCCGTCGGGGTCCTGTAAATAGGCTTCGCGCCACAGCCAGGGCTGATCAGTCGGTGGCATGCTGAACACGATGCCCAGAGCCTGCAGGCGGGCGACGGTCTGGTCCAGTTCAGCGCATTCGAAGTAAATCAGCGTCTGGCTAGCAGGCACCTGTTCGACCCGACTCAGGGAAAAACTGGACTGACCATCCGGGCAGCAGAACCGCGCATAGTCCGGCAGGCTTTCGACGATCAGTTGCAACCCCAGCTGCTGGTAAAAGCGGATCGCGCGCGGCACGTCGCTGACCGCGACAGTGACTTGATTCAGGTTCATCGCCGGTTCCATAAAAATCAGTGTTCGCTGTAATGCCACAACCCAAAGGGCCCGACAACCCGTCACAGTGGTATTTGCCGATCTGCCCTGTATCGCTTGCGCCAGAGTCATGGCAGGGATGCGCCCTGACAACTAGAGTTGCGCTTCGCCCCCGCATAACAACCATAAGCGCGAGAGCCATGAGCCAGACCGACCTGATTTCCCCACTGCGTTTTCTGACCCGCCTGCCCCAGCATCTGCCGCGTGTACCGCGCCTGTTGCGCGGCCTGTATTACGCCGGTATCCGCAACCGCGAGAAGAACCTCTCGCTGGCCTGGGCATTGGAGCGCGCGGCGCAGGAGCACCCGGAGCGCCCGGCGCTGCTCGATGAATCGCGCAGCCTCAGTTATGCGCAATTTAACGCTTGGGCCAACCGCCTGGCCTGGGCCTTCAAGGCTGAAGGTGTGCGCCATGGCAGCGTGGTGGCGGTGATGCTGGAAAATCGCCTGGAGTTGCTGGCCATTCTCGCGGCGTTGAGCAAGCTCGGCGCAGTCGGGGCGCTGGTGAATACCACACAGCGCGGCAAGGTGCTGGCGCACAGCCTGAATCTGGTCAAGCCGGGTTTTATGCTGATCGGCGAAGAACTGCTGGCCGCCTTCAACGAGGTTGCCGAGCAACTCAATAACCCGCAGACACCGCGTTACTGGGTGGCCGATCAGGACTGCCTGCAGGACGCCGGCCAGGCACCCGAGGGCTGGACCAATTTGATGCAACTGGCGCGCAGCCAGGCCAGCGATAACCTGCCCGACAGCGCCAAGGTGCAGATGAAGGACCCTTGTTTCCTGATCTACACCTCAGGCACCACCGGTCTGCCCAAGGCCTCGATCATGAGCCACGGCAAGTGGATCAAGGCCTATGGCGGCTTCGGCCACTCCGGGCTGACCCTGAACAACCTGGACGTGCTCTACCTGACGCTGCCCTGCTACCACAACAACGCTGTCACCGTCTGCTGGAGCGCCGCACTGGCCGGTGGTGCTGCCATCGCCCTGCGCCGCAAGTTCTCCGCCAGCGCCTTCTGGCCGGATGTGCAGCGTTATCAGGCCACCTGCTTCGGCTATATCGGCGAGCTGTGCCGTTACCTGCTTAACCAGCCAGCGACTCCGGCCGAGAAGAACAACAGCCTGCGCTGCATGATCGGCAACGGCCTGCGGCCCTCGATCTGGGCCGAGTTCAAGGCACGCTTCGGGGTCGAGCAGATCACCGAGTTCTACGCCTCCAGCGAAGGCAATATCGGTTTTACCAACGTGTTCAACTTCGATAACACCGTGGGTTTCTCCCCCGCCACCTACGCCATCGTGCGCTACAACTTGGAGAACGACCAAGCGGTGCGTGGCAAGAAAGGCTTTCTGGAAAAGACCAAGAAAGGTGAAGCGGGCCTGCTGATCAGCGAGATCAGCGCCAAATGGCCGTTCGACGGCTACACCGACCCAGCCAAGAGCGAGGCGGCGATCCTGCGCAACGTATTCAAAAAGGGCGATGCCTGGTTCAACACCGGCGACCTGATGCGCGATATTGGCTGCAAGCACGCGCAGTTTGTTGATCGCCTGGGCGATACCTTCCGCTGGAAAGGCGAAAACGTCTCAACTACCGAAGTGGAGAACGTCCTGGGCGCCTTCCCCGGCGTGGAAGATGCGGTGGTGTATGGCGTAGAAATCCCCGGCACCAATGGCCGTTGTGGCATGGCCGCACTACGCCTGAGCGAAGGCCAGCAACTGGACAGCGCCGCCCTCGCCGCGCACCTGGATGCCGAATTGCCGGTGTACGCCGCGCCGCTGTTTATCCGCCTACTCGGCGAGGTGGAAACCACCGGCACCTTCAAATACAAGAAGGCCGACCTCAAGCAGGCCGCCTACGATCCGAACCGGGTGCAAGAACCGTTGTGGGTGCGTCTGCCCGGCGAATCCTGCTTTACGCGGCTGGATCACAGCCTGTTCAATGCCATCAGTAAGCAGGCCTACCGCTTCTGATGGGCTGTGGCCGGCGAGTGTTGGCAGTCGCCGGCTACTGCTTGAACTCGAACTGCAACTGCGCCCCTTCAACCGACTGCCAATAGTCGTCACCGCGCTCGTTGGTGATCAGCTTACCATTGAGCTGAAAGGGACTTTCCGGCTCAGTTTTCTCGACAAACAACGGCGGTAACAACGGCGTCGACAGGTCGTTGAGTGGTTCCAGCGGCTGCAGTGGATCGAATACATCAGGGCGCAGACTCAACTCCAGTGGGGCTCTTTTCTCCGGCACCGGCTCAGCGGGCTTGGCTTTGACGGGAGCGGCAACTGGCTTGGCAGGTGCCGAGTTTTTCACCGGTTTGGGCGCCTCAAACGGTTCAACCTGGGGCGCTGGGCTGACGGGGGCCGGCGGCGTCTGGGTACTCATGGGGGAATCGGGCTGCACGTGCACAGCCGGTGTTTTGGGAAGAACAGGCGGATTGGCAGGCTGCTCACAGGCTGCCAGTGACAGCAGGGTCAGTAGCAGCGCGCAGCGTTGAATAATGGTCATGGCAGATACGAAGGCAGCGTCATAAGCCGCTATGCTCGCCCCTGCCCAGGCCTCTGGCAACCCTGCAATCTGTACAGCAGGTAACCGCACGCGGCAAAAGCCCGCGGCAGCAGCGCATGCACTGGCACCGGGCGATCTGTGACACGGCTCAGTCGGGCGCCTGCAAATGCTGCAATTGCGCGTCGATATCCACTTCGGGGTGCTCACGCATCAGTTGCAGCAACAAGGCATCGGCCTCATCCGTCCAGCCATCACGGCGCAATTTCAACAGCCGCTGTAACTCGCTGCGCAACTGCTGCTCAGCTTGACTGCCAGTAGCGCCAGCCGCTTGCTCGGACGCTGACACCGCTGGCGCACGGGCAGCTTGTGGCTGTAATGCATCAACCGCAGACTCCTCACGCAACAGCTGATCAGGCGCAGCGACCGAAAGTTTTTCCTTCGCCTCGGCGCTATCGCTGCTGTAACCCTGGCTCACCGGAGCGGGTTGCGCCGCACGCGAGCGTTCGGCCTCATCCGCCACCCCAGCAGATTCTGCCAACGGCGCGGACATCGGCGCAGCTTGCGGCGCCGTCCACGCGGCAGCCGGCGACATCGGTGCGCCACTGGGCACGGCATCGAAGGCATCTGGAGCCTGCTCGAAGGTACGCCAGGTCAGGCTTACGCCAATCCCCAGGCAAGCAACCCCGGCCAACGCCACCGACCAGCGTTGCCGACCCCCTGCGCCGAACAGCCAGTTGTGCAAGCGCGCACTCAGGCCAGGTTTGACCTCAGCAGCGGGCACGCTCCGCGCTGCGGCACTGGCCGCCGCGAGAATCTGTGCATCCAGCTGCGCACTGGGCTCGCCGACGCTGTGCTGGCGGAAATGCTCAAGCATCTGCCGTTCCTGCTCATCGAGCCTATGTTGATCGTGGTTCATACGGACAACTCCTCGGCGGCCGAGTCAGCCAGCAGCCGACGTAACTTCTGCAGGGCATAGCGCAAACGGCTTTTCACTGTTTCAGCAGGGGTCTGGGTCAGCTCGGCAATCTCGGCCAACGCCATGTCGCCATGGGCGCGCAACAGAAACACTTCACGCTGCTCTGCCGGTAAATCCGCCAGGGCGGCCTCTAAACGCTGCTGATCGCGGCTCAGGCTGAGCTGTTGCTCAGGCCCCGGCTGCGGGTCGTGCGGGGCATGCTGCTGTTCATCGTACTCAGCATGCCCCGCCTGGTGCCGACCATGCTTGCGCCAGGTGTCGATCAAGCGGTTGCGGCCGATCTGGTACAGCCAGGTCTTGAACAGCACGCTATCGCGCTGTTCGCTCTGGCTGCGGATCAAGCTCATCCAGGTGTCCTGAAACACCTCCTCGGCCAGGGCGTGATCGCCACACAGGCCGAGCAGAAAGCGAAACAGGCCGAGCCGATGACGCTGGTACAACTCGGCGAAAGCCGCCGCATCACCGCGGCGGTAACGCCGCAACAAGGCGGCGTCGTCATCCGTGAGGGGTCGATTCACTGCTCTACTCGTGCGCTGGTTGAACGGTTTGTCGCAGTTTGCAGACTCTGCGCCAGTTGCACCAGCTGTACGAACTCGCCACGCAGGCCGAAGCGGTCATCGCCCTTGGCGGCACGCGCCAGCTCGGCACTGTCGGCCAGGCTGAAACGCCCGATATAGGTATCGCCCTTGAGTTGCTGGGCGAAGGCAGCCACCGCTGCAGCAAAGCGCAGGTCTTCACTGACCTGGCTGATAGCACGCGTATGACTGGCCTGAATCGGTTGCTCCAGCAGCTTGCTGATGTCCTGTCCTGGCGCCTTGTAGCGAATGCGCAGCCAGGCCAGTTCGCCCGCCGGGCTGCCGGCCTTGGCCGCTTGCTGATAGCGCAGCGGCTCCAGCCAACCCTTGCCGCCCACTGGCACCACTTCATACAACGCAGTCACGGTATGGCCTGCGCCGATTTCGCCGGCATCGACCTTGTCGTTGCTGAAATCCTCACGTTTCAGCGCACGGTTTTCATAACCCAACAGCCGGTATTCGCTGACCTCGGCTGGGTTGAACTCGACCTGAATCTTCACATCGCGGGCCACCGTCGCCAGGGTCGAGCTGAGCTGATCGACCAGCACCTTGCGTGCCTCGCGCAGATTGTCGATATAGGCATAGTTGCCGTCGCCGGCATCGGCCAGCTGCTCCATCAGCTGTTCGTTGTAGTTATCAGTGCCAAAGCCCAGCGTGGTCAGCGATACGCCTGTTTTGCGTTTGTCCGCAGCCAATTGCTTGAGCGTTTCAAAATCGCTGATGCCGACGTTAAAGTCGCCATCGGTGGCCAACAGGATGCGGTTGATGCCGCCGTCGATAAAGCCCTGCTGCGCCTGCTGATAGGCCAGCTGAATGCCCGACTCGCCCGCCGTAGAACCGCCCGCCGCAAGCTGGTCGATAGCCGCGCGGATCGTGGCTTTCTCACTGCCGGATGTTGGCTGCAGCACCACGCTGGATGAGCCGGCATACACCACCAGCGATACGGTGTCCTGCGCACGAAGCTGCTCGACCAGCAGCTTCAACGTGCTTTGCACCATGGGCAGGCCATCGCGGCGATCCATCGAGCCGGAGACATCCACCAGAAACACCAGATTGGCTGGCGGCAATTCCTCTACCCGCAGATCCGAGGCCTTGATGGCGATACGCAGCAGGCGGCTCTCGGGGTTCCACGGCGTGACTGCCAGCTCAGTGTGCACGCCAAACGGCGCATCGCCCTTGGGCAGCGGATAGGCGTAGGGGAAGTAATTGACCAGTTCCTCCAGACGCACCGCATCCTGCGGCGGCAACTGCCCAGCATTGAGGAAACGCCGCACATTGGCATAGCTGCCGGTATCCACATCGATGCTAAAGGTCGACACGGGGGCCTCGACCACGGCATGCACCGGGTTGCTCACCAGCTTCTGATACTGCTCGCGGTTCTCATCACGGTAGCCCGGCGGCAAGGCATCGGCCTGCACAGACATCGGCATCGGCGCATAAGCCACGCTGGGCATCACCGCCCTGCCCGCCACCTGGCTTTTACGTTTCAATTCAGCGGGTGCCGCGGCCAGCTGCTCATGCAACTCGGCGCGTTCACGGTTGTGGGCCTCATCGCTGAGCTGCGGGCCGCCAACCTCGGTGGCCGGCGCGTCGGGGTTAGCGGCGCTGCAGGCACCAAGGCTGATCAATACGCCTGCGGCAAAACCGGCAAGCAGAGGACGGGTAAGCAATACGGGGTAAGCAGACATGGGGGCATCTCCTGGGCGAGCGGAACAGACCATTCGCTCAGGTAGACGCAGCCCTGCGGTGAGGCGGGTTAAACCCCGAATTAAAAACTTGCAGCGCCCTCCTGACACAGCTGCCCGGCCAGCATGCCCAAGGTCATCAAGGCACGCTCGGCTTCGCGATTCCACGGAATACCGCAGTTCAGGCGGATACAGTGGTTGAACTGCTCGGTATTACTGAAGATCAACCCCGGCGCAATGCTGATGCCCTGCTGCAGGGCGCGCACGTGCAGGTCCTTGGTGTTGACCCGCGCCGGTAGGCTAACCCACAGAATAAAGCCACCCTTGGGCCGGCTCATCTGCGTGCCTTCAGGAAAGTACTGCTGCACCGCCAGTTGGAAGGCACTGAGATTCTTGCGGTATTCCTGGCGGATAAAACGCAGGTGGCGGTCGTAACCGCCATTCTCCAAATAGGCCGCCACCGCCATCTGCGTGACGCTGCAGGCCGAATGGGTGCTGAACGTTTGCAGGCGCTGAATTTCATCCTGGTACTTGCCGGCGATGATCCAGCCGATACGCACCCCTGGCGACAGGGTCTTGGAAAAGCTCGAACAGTAGATCACCCGCCCTTCACGATCATGAGATTTGAGCGCCTTGGTCGGGCCCTGCTCGAACATCAGTTCACCGTAGATATCGTCTTCAATGATCTGGATATCGTAATCACCGGCCAGGCGCAGCAGCTGGCGCTGACGCTCTTCGGGAATGGTGCCGCCCAGCGGGTTGCTCAGCCGCGCAGTCAACACAAGCGCCTTGATCGGCCACTGGTTGGCCGCCAATTGCAGGGCTTCCAGGCTGATACCGGTGGTTGGGTCGCTGGGAATCTCGATAACTTTCAGACCGAGCAGATCAGCCAGTTGCAGCAGGCCGTAATAGGTCGGCGACTCGGCGGCGATCAGATCGCCCGGCTTGGTCAGCACGCGCAGGCTCATCTGCAGGGCATCCACACAACCATGGGTGATCACCACCTCGGTCGGGTCGACCACCACGCCGGCATCACGCATGCGAATCGCCACCTGACGCCGCAGCGGCTCAAAGCCCGGGCTGAACATATAGCTGAAGGCCCGCGCACTGTGAAAACGGGTGACCTTGGCCAACTGCTGGTGCAATGCCCGCACCGGCAGGTAATCCACATGCGGCACTGCCGCACCAAGGGGGAAAACGCCTTCGCGGCGCGACTCGGTGAGTACCTGATTGATGATGCTGCTGCGCGTCACCAGACCCGGGCGTTCTACGCGGGCGATATCCGGAGTGGGCGCGGTCAGGGCCGGGGTCTGGTGCACGTAAAAGCCGGACTGCGGGCGAGCACGAATCAGGCCCTGGTCTTCCAGGTTGGCATACGCCTGCAGCACGGTAGCGTGGCTGACACTCAACTGCGCGCTCATCTTGCGCACCGAAGGCACCCGCTCACCAGGCTGGTAAACGCCGCGGCGGATGTCTTCCGCCAGTTGCTGAGCAATGCGCTGATAAAGCAACAGATTGGTCATGACCATGTTCCTGCTTGACTGAACCGTAACAGTAAACCGGACACATACAATTGCACCGGTACAGCTCACTGAATTGTGGGCGATACAGTACAAAGCTGCCAGGACTGTAACGGTACAAGCCTACACAGCCCTGCTAGCTACTGAGCATATAAAGAAGGTGATGAAGATGATCGACGGCGTAGCGGGCTAGAACGCAAGCCGCTCTGCAGCAGTCGCTGGCCATAGCAATAAGGGAGCCCAACATGGGCGCCTTGGCAAAGGCGCGCTAGGCGTTACCACTAAGTTTGAGGCGTGCTGCCTGGGTAAAGTCCAGCATGCGCTTGAGCGGCTTGATCGCCTTGGGAATCAGCGCCGGATCGACGAATATCTCGTTGCGGCCCTCGCGTAAGCATTCCAGGGTGCGCTGCAGAGTGTTCATTGCCATCCACGGGCAGTGTGCACAACTACGGCAAGCGGCACCGTTGCCAGCGGTAGGCGCGGCGACGAACTCCTTGCCCGGACACAGCTGCTGCATTTTGTAGAAAATCCCGGCGTCGGTGGCAACGATAAAGGTCTTGTTCGGCAAACGCTGCGCAGCAGCAATCAGTTGGCTGGTGGAGCCGACAGCATCGGCCAGATCGATCACTGCGGTCGGTGATTCTGGGTGAACCAGCACGGCGGCATCCGGATACAGGGCTTTCATGTCCGCCAGTTGCTTGGCCTTGAATTCTTCATGAACAATGCAGGCGCCATCCCACAGCAGCATGTCCGCGCCGGTCTTGTTCTGGATATAGCGCCCCAGGTGCTGATCCGGCGCCCAGATGATGCTTTCACCGTTGTCCATCAGATGCTCGACGATCTCCACGGCACAACTGGACGTCACCACCCAGTCAGCACGCGCTTTAACCGCCGCCGAGGTGTTGGCATACACCACCACGGTACGTTGCGGGTGCTGATCGCAGAACGCCGAAAACTCCTCGACCGGACAGCCCAGATCCAGCGAGCAAGTCGCCTCCAGGGTAGGCATCAATACGCGCTTTTCCGGATTGAGGATTTTCGCGGTTTCACCCATAAATTTGACACCCGCCACCAGCACCGTCTGCGCCGGGTGCTGATTACCGAAGCGTGCCATTTCCAGCGAGTCGGATACGCAGCCGCCGGTCTCTTCCGCCAGCGCCTGCAATACCGGATCGCAGTAATAGTGAGCCACCAACACAGCGTTCTGCTTTTTCAGCTCAGCGGCAATCTCGGCACGGTAAAACGCCTCCTGATCTGGCGTCAGCGGCGTGGGCTGCTTGGCGTCAAGGTGGGCTTGCACCAGCAGGCGTTCGGAAATCTGGGTCATGTCATCAGGCTCTGAATATGCTCTCAGTGCAGCGAGTATACCCGCCTGGATGGTGCCGCAGCAGGCAGCGTGCAACCCCGTACGGCGGTAAAGTTACAGACAAAAAAAAGCCTGAAAATTCCATTGATCAGAACTTTCAGGCTTCTCATACCTTCAATGAAGGTCAATATGGTGGGTCGTGTAGGATTCGAACCTACGACCAATTGGTTAAAAGCCAACTGCTCTACCAACTGAGCTAACGACCCGACGCGGTGCGCATGATACTGATTTAATTCATAAATTCAACAGTGTGCGGAAAAAATTTAGCAGTAGCGGGTCGGATCAGCTAAACCGGCCGCACTGAAGCCCGCAGCACGCAGGCGGCAGCTGTCACATTTGCCGCATGCACGGCCCTGCTGGTCAGCCTGATAGCAGGACACGGTCAATGCATAGTCAACACCCTGCTGCACACCTGCCTGCACGATCTCGGCCTTGCTCATGTTCTGTAGCGGCGCCTGGATGCGAAAGCCCTGCCCCTCGACACCGGCCTTGGTCGCCAGATTGGCCATGCGCTCGAATGCCCCGATGAACTCCGGACGGCAATCCGGATAACCTGAGTAATCCACCGCATTAACGCCGATAAAAATGTCACGCGCACCCAACACTTCGGCCCAACCCAGCGCGAGGGAAAGGAACACCGTGTTGCGCGCTGGCACATAAGTTACCGGGATGCCCTCGGTCGGGCTTTCCGGCACGTCGATGCTGACGTCGGTAAGTGCCGAGCCACCCATGCCGTTGAGGTTCAGACCAATCACCTTGTGCTCGACCACGCCCAGTTGCCGAGCCACCAATTCGGCCGCCTGCAACTCGGAACGATGGCGCTGGCCGTAATCAAAACTCATGGTGTAACAGCTGTAGCCATCGGCTTTGGCTAACGCCACCACGGTGGCCGAGTCCAGGCCGCCTGACAGCAGGATTACCGCTTTCTTATCGCTCATATCAATGTCCCGGCTCATCATTCCAGAGAATCTTGTGCAGCTGCATCTGCAGACGCACAGGCAGGTTGTCGGCAATGATCCACTCGGCGAGCGAGCGTGCATCCAACTCATGATGACTGGGCGACATCAGCACTTCGCTCACCCGCTCAGCCAGGCGGTACTGAATCAGCTTGCTTACCGCCCAGTCATAGTCCTCACGGGAACAGATGACGAACTTAACCTGATCATTGGGTGTCAGCAGATCGATATTTTCATAGCGATTGCGCGCGACTTCCGCCGAGCCTGGCGTTTTCAGGTCAAGGACCTTGCTTACCCGCGGGTCTACCGCCGATACATCCAACGCGCCACTGGTCTCCAGTGACACCTCATAGCCGGCATCACACAAACGCTTGAGCAAAGGAATGCAGCTGGGTTGCGCCAAAGGCTCACCACCAGTCACACAGATATAACGCGGCTTGTAGCCGGCAACCTGCTGGACAATGGCATCCAGCGACATGATTTCGCCGCCACTGAAGGCATAGGCGGTGTCGCAGTATTGGCAACGCAGAGGGCAGCCGGTCAGGCGAACGAATACCGTCGGCAAGCCGGCGGTGCGCGTCTCGCCCTGCAGCGAGTAGAAAATCTCGGTAATGCGCAGGGTATCTTGCATATCAGCCACGGGCGTGACAGCTAAACAGGCCGTCCGCCTCCGTTGCGGGAAAAGGGCCGCGGATTGTATACGAAAAAACCGCCAAAAGCAGTTTTTAACGGCGCAAACGACGGCCCGGTGGGGACCGCCAGAGATGACTAGCCCTAAAACGGAGGAGTTTTTAAACGCTACGCCACAAGGCGAACACATAGGGATGACAGAACGCGTAAGGCGCGCCAGACATTTCCCGGACAAACAAACGACAGATACAAAAAACCCGCGTCAGGCGCGGGCTTCTAGACGGCTTAGCGCCTTACGGCAAGCGCTGCAGATCACGCTGCGCCAGTTGCGCAGCAGAACTGCCCGGATACTGAGCAATAACCTGCTGCAGAATGCCTTTGGCTTTATCGCTATTACCCAGACGCTGCTCGACATCCGCAAGCTTGAACAGCGAATCCGGCACCTTGGCGTGGCTTGGGTAGGTCTGGCTGACACGCGCAAAGGCCTGGCCGGCGCCCTGTAGATCGCCCTTGGCCAGATTCACTTCGCCCAGCCAATACTGTGCGTTGCCGGCATACTGGCTGTTAGGGTATTTGCGCAGAAAAGCTGTGAATGCCTGACTGGCCTTGTCAAAGTCCTTGGCCTTGATGAGGTCAAAGGCCGCTTCGTAAAACAGCTTCTCCTTTGCCGGATCGGCTGGTTCACCGCTTGCCGTTGCAGGCGCTGGCACTTGACCGGCTACTGGCGGAGTCGGCGTACCGTTGGCGTTGATCGCGCCAGCGGTTGAAGAATTCGGGTTGATTACAGCACCTGCTGCACCACCACTCAGACGCTTATCAAGATCCTGATAACGCTCCAGGCTTTCTTGTTTCAGACGCTGAATCTCGTTCTGTTGCTCTTCCAGCGTACCGCGCAATTGCGCGATCTCATCCTGCATCTGCTGCAGCTGGTTGAACAACATGCCCTGCGCCGAGACAGGGGCAGCAGCCCCTGTCACGACAGAGGTGCCGGACGTACCGTAACCAACAGGCGGGTAACTGCTGCCGTAACCGGCATTGTTATCCACCACGGGAACCTCAGCCACAGCCGCAAGGGGCAGGCTGAGCGCCAAAACGGTTAAAGCACGACGGCACGTACGCATATCGAATTACTTACGCAGTTCGACGCGACGGTTTTGAGCCCAGGAGGACTCGTCGTTGCCGGTAGCAATAGCGCGCTCTTCACCGTAGGAAACCAGTTCCAGTTGAGCCGGGGAAACGCCCTGCAGTACCAGGTAGCGCTGAACAGCTTTGGCGCGACGCTCGCCCAGAGCCATGTTGTATT
Organism: Pseudomonas sp. SL4(2022); assembly: GCF_026625725.1. Lineage (NCBI taxonomy): Bacteria > Pseudomonadati > Pseudomonadota > Gammaproteobacteria > Pseudomonadales > Pseudomonadaceae > Pseudomonas > Pseudomonas sp. SL4(2022). Next base: position 3,542,053 of record NZ_CP113060.1, on the reverse strand, counting down.
CGCGGGTACCGCGCTCGTCAGCGTGGCCTTCCAGAACTACGCGAGCGCCATTGCCTTGCAGGTCTTTGGCGTGCACGTCCAGAGCGCGCATGGCTTCTGGTTTCAGGTCGGAGCTGTCGTATTCGAAGTAGAAGGTGGTGATAGCACGCAGAGCAGCTTCTTCGCTCAGGCTGCCATCGACGGCACCGTTGTTTGCACCGTAACCGGCGTTAGGATCAGTAGCGCCTTCGCCAGCAGCATCGCCGCCCTTCGAGGAGCAACCAACTGCAACGGCCAGAGCCAGGCTCAGAGCAGCAAACTTACCAAATTTCAGCATTTCCATCATGTAACTCCTAATGAACCCCAATGTGTTAAGCAGTATTTCAAGTAACAACGGTGTAGCGCCGCATCAGTTCAGGTAAGGGGACCAAGAAGGCTCTCGAACTTCGCCTTGAGCGGTAGGAAGAGGGAGCCTGACGCGACCATTGGTGGACGCTAATACCAAGACTCCCCGTCCCTGCTGGCGGGTGGCGTAGATTACCATGGTGCCGTTAGGCGCGACAGTAGGCGACTCATCCAGACTGGTATCTGAAAGTATCCGCAGATTGCCGCGCTGCAGGTCTTGCGCCGCCACTTTGAACACGGTGTAACCATCCTGGCGGTGAATCATGACCAGGGTCTTCTCATCAGCAGAGAGTTTCGGGTTGGCGTTGTAGTTACCGATAAAGGTCACACGCTCAGCCGAACCACCATTGATGTTGGTTTTATAGATTTGCGGCTTACCGGAACGATCCGAGGTGAAGTACAGGGTCTGACCGTCCTTACCCCAGAAGGGTTCGGTATCGATCGACGGCTGGTTGGTCACACGGCGCAGCTGACGCGTGCCCATGTCCATCACATAGATTTCCGGGTTGCCATCACGCGACAGCACAAAAGCCAGGCGATTGCCGTCCGGCGACCAGGCCGGTGCACCATTCAACCCTTCAAAATTACTGATTTGCTCGCGCCGACCTGTATCAATGTGCTGCACAAAAATACGCGGACGCTTCTGCTCGAACGATACGTAAGCAATACGACGGCCATCCGGAGCGAACGATGGCGAGAGGATCGGCTCGCGCGACTGCAGCAGGGTCACTGCACGGGCGCCGTCATAATCGGAACGCTGCAGGGTGTAACGGGTGTTGTTGACCGCAAAACGCTCGGCAGTCACGTACAGCATACGGGTAGAGAACGCCCCCTTCACACCGGTGAGCTTCTCGAAGGACTGATCGGCGATATGGTGCGCCATGTCACGCAACTGATCGACCCCCCCCCACGCTACCGGTCATGACCTGCTGCTGAGTGGTGACATTGAACAAGGCGAACTGAATCTGCAGACGACCGGCGTTCGGCACAATACTACCAACCAGCACGTACTGCGCACCCAAAGCCTGCCAATCGCGGTAGATCACTTCAGTCGCCTGAGTCGGCAGGCTGATCATATTCTGCCGAGGGATAGGCGCAAACTCTCCAGAGTTACGCAGGTCATTACCGATAATCTCGGCCATATCCTCAGGCAGCACGCTACCGCCCTGCCAGCCAAAGGGCACTACGGCAATGGGGGTAGCACTGTTGGTACCTGTGTCGATAAGCAGCGGATCAGCGGCCTGAACGGTACCGACCAACAGGGTCAGACCGAGCAGAACAAGACGCATCAGGGTATTCACAGACCTAAATCCTCCGGTTTGAAGACAGCGCGACGCTGCCGGTAAAGGCGATCAAAAGTGGCGCGATCCAGCTGTTGCATTTCGGCAATACGGCCGACGTTACGCACCGCTTGCACGGCCGAGTTATCAAATGGCGAGTCGCCACTGGAGCGCGTCACGCTGGCATTGGTAATGGTGCCATCGGGCAGCATTTCGATCAGTACTTCTACGCTCATTCCATTACGCGCCGATGGCGGTCGCCGCCACTGCTGGCTCACCAGCATAACAATCAGATCATCCAGGCTGCCGGCGACTTCATCGCCGACCGTATCAGCGATTGCCTGCTGACGACCAACATCATCGGACAGCAACTCAGCCAGTGCAGCAGCCTTCTTATCTTCTACCGCTTTACGCTGGGCCGCTTCTGCCGCCTTTTTCTTGGCGTCATCCGCTTTTTTCTGCTTCGCAGCGTCTGCGGCGGCTTTCTTTTTCGCCTCTTCTGCCGCTTTTTTCTTGGCGTCTTCGGCAGCTTTTTTCTTAGCCGCCTCGTCTGCCGCTTTTTTCTTGGCTACATCCGCAAGCTTCTTCTGCTCGGCGGCCTTTTTGTCGGCTTCGGCCTTTTCCGCGGCTTCTGCTTTCTGAGCCTCTTGCGCTTTCTTTTGTTCCGCAGCCTTGGCCGCTACTTTTTCCTGCTCGGCTTTTTTTTGTTCAAGCTGCTCGGTTTCATACACCGGTGCAGTTGTTTTAGGCTTTTCACCAGCGATTTTTTGATTGGTCTGGGTAGTGGCCTGGCTCTGCGACTGCAATTTGTACAGGGTCGCCTGCACCACCGGTTTGGCCGGCGGCAGATCCGGGGCAAAGGCGAAGCTGACGAACAACATGGCAAACATGATGGCATGCAGGCCTACAGCCCAGACAACCGGCCAGAACAGACTTTCCGAGGGCGAACGCTCGCGCTGGTCGTGCATCAGGGGGCCTCGGTAATCAGCCCGACGTTACCCACGTCAGCTTGCTGCAAGCCACCCATAGCCGCCATGATGGTGCCGTAATCGACGGTTTTGTCACCGCGTACGAACACCTGCACCTGCTTACCGGTTGCCCTGCTCTGGTTGATGATCGCCGTCACCGCGCGGGTCATTTCTTCCAGCGTCAGCGCCTTATCCTGCACCGTATCGACATCAACCTCGGTGCCCATATTCCAGTAATAGGTCTTGTCGGCCTTGATCGAAATGGTCAACACCTGAGCGTTATTGTCCTGCGGCAGGGCTTCACTGCTGACTTTCGGCAGATCGACCTTGACCCCTTGGTTGAGCATGGGCGCGGTCACCATAAAGATCACCAGCAGTACCAACATCACATCGATGTAAGGCACCACGTTCATCTCGGCGACGGGCTTGCGTCTGTTGCGAATTCTGGCCATGGCTTAAAACCTTTCGTAAAGAGTGCCTAAGGCTTAGTCGTCGCTGGTGTGGACTTTGCGGTGCAGAATCGCCTGGAACTCGTCGGCGAAGGTGTAGTAACGGCCAATCAGCATTTCGCCGCGAGCAGCAAAGCGGTTGTAGGCGATTACCGCAGGAATGGCGGCGAACAGACCAATGGCAGTGGCGATCAGGGCCTCTGCAATACCCGGTGCCACAGTGGCCAGGGTTGCTTGCTGCACCTGAGCCAGGCCACGGAAGGAGTTCATGATGCCCCACACGGTACCAAACAGACCAATATAAGGACTCGTGGAGCCCACAGTGGCAAGGAACGGCAGGCTCTGCTCAAGCTTCTCTTCTTCACGGGAAATCGCCACACGCATGGCACGCGCCACCGCGTCCATCACTGCATCCGGATCGACACCGGCCTGCTGCCGCAGACGCGAAAATTCTTTAAAACCGGCACGAAAAATCTGTTCCAGACCAGAATCCGGGTCCGGATTGCTGCCCGCCTGGCGGTACAGCTTGGACAGGTCGATACCCGACCAGAAGCGCTCTTCGAAGTTGTCCAGAGCGCGCTTGGCCGCACGCAACAGCGCAGTGCGTTGAAAGATCATGACCCACGACATGACCGATGCTGCCACCAGGGTCAGCATTACCAGTTGCACCACCAGGCTGGCGTTGCTGATCAGACTCCACATCGACATGTGGTCAACGGCGTTGGCTTCCACGCTTACTCTCCTGCTCTAGATGTACCCGCGCCGCCCTGCCCGGCAAAGGCCGCATGCAGAGTTTGGGGAATGGCCCGGGGTTTCAAATTGTCGGCGCGCACACAGGCCACCATAAACTGCCCTTCACACAGCAACACATCATCCGCTGCCCGCCTGACCTGTTGACGAAAACGCAGGCTGGCGCGGTTCAACTCGATTACTTCAGCGCTTACCAGCAACTCATCATCAAGCCTGGCCGGAGCGTAATAACGCGCCTCGGCCGAATGCACAACGAACAACAGGCCCTCCTCGGCCAGCGTTGACTGGAGAAAACCCAGATCACGCAGACACTCGGTGCGAGCCCGTTCCATAAATTTGAGGTAATTGACGTAGTAGACGATGCCGCCCGCATCGGTGTCTTCGAAATAAACCCGACAACGAAGGGTGAACGGCTTAACTCCGTTTTGCGCGCGCATACTCTAGTGCCAGCTCCTGATCTTGCCAATCGCCTTGGCCAAGTATTTTTTCTCAATCATCGTCACGGGCAAACAGATCGGCAGTAGGCAACTCGCCCATGCGTTTGGGTATATTGAGACCGAAATGCAGGTAGGCATGCCGTGTTACCACCCGCCCACGCGGGGTGCGCATGATATAGCCTTGCTGGATCAAATAGGGCTCAAGAACGTCCTCAATGGTGTGACGCTCTTCACTGATGGCGGCAGCCAGGTTGTCGACCCCCACCGGGCCACCGTCGAACTTCTCGATCATGGTCAGCAGTAGACGTCGATCCTGGTGATCGAAGCCACGCTCGTCGACGTCGAGCAGGTTCAGCGCGAGATCGGCGATGGGACGTGTGATATCCCCCTGCCCGCGCACTTCGGCAAAATCGCGCACACGCCGCAGCAGACGGTTGGCAATACGTGGCGTACCGCGCGCCCGACGGGCAATCTCGAAGGCACCATGGGACTCGATGGACAGGCCGAGAATCCCCGCCGAACGCATGACGATGGTCGCCAGGTCTTCGGTGTTATAGAACTCCAGGCGCTGCACAATGCCGAAGCGATCACGCAGCGGATTGGTCAGCATGCCGGCGCGCGTGGTGGCACCGACTAGGGTAAAAGGCGGCAGATCGAGCTTGATCGAGCGCGCGGCCGGGCCTTCGCCGATCATGATGTCGAGCTGAAAGTCCTCCATGGCCGGGTACAGCACTTCCTCGACAATCGGTGACAGGCGATGAATCTCATCGATAAACAACACATCACCCGGCTCAAGATTGGTCAGCAGCGCCGCCAGATCGCCCGGCCGCTCCAGCACCGGTCCCGAGGTGCTCTTGATCGAAACATTCATTTCCTGCGCAATGATATTGGCCAAGGTGGTCTTGCCCAGACCGGGCGGCCCGAAGATCAGGGTGTGATCGAGCGCTTCGCTGCGCCCACGAGCGGCCTGGATAAACAGCTCCATCTGCTCGCGCACACTCGGCTGACCGATGTATTCGGCCAGTTTCAGCGGGCGAATGGCACGATCCACCTGCTCATCACGGTCGCGGGTGGTCGCGGTAATCAGACGATCGGCTTCTAGCACTAGACCATTCCCTTCAGGGCTCGACGAATCATATCTTCACTGCTCAAACCGTCTTCCTTAATCGCTGAGACGGCGCGACTGGCTTCCTGGGGTTTGTAGCCGAGCGAAATAAGTGCACTGACCGCATCATTCTCCGCGCTTGAGACTGCACTCCCCCCACGAGGTTCAACCACCAGGGTCGACATGCCCGGTAGAGTTTCCCAGGCTTTGAAGCGGTCTTTCAGCTCAACCAGCAGGCGCTCGGCGGTTTTCTTGCCAACGCCTGGGATCTTCACCAGCACCGACGTGTCCTGCGCCTGCACACAACGCACTAACTCATCGACCTCAAGGCCAGACATCAGGGCCAGCGCCAGTTTCGGGCCAACCCCATTAAGGCGGATCAACTCGCGAAACAGCTCGCGCTCACGCTTTTCAAAAAAGCCATACAACAGATGCGCATCCTCGCGCACCACCAGATGGGTGTGCAGGGTCAACGGCTCACCGACGGTGGGCAGACGGTACAGGGTGGTCATGGGCACTTCCAGCTCATAACCCAAACCATTTATGTCAAGAATCACATAGGGCGGCTGCTTTTCCGCCAGGGTGCCACGCAAACGTCCGATCACCGCTGCTTTCCTTAAAAGTTACGTTACAACCGGAGGCGACCCGCGCGCCGCTTGGCCCCAGCCAGGCCATGGGGAATCAGACTCTGCCGGTGGTGCGCATGACAAAGTGCAATCGCCAGGGCGTCGGAGGCATCAATCTGTGGTTTTTGCACCAGTTTGAGCAGGTGCATGACCATCATCTGCACCTGCTCCTTATCCGCCCCGCCCGTGCCGGCAATCGCTTGCTTGACCTGGGTCGCGGTGTACTCGGCGATATCCAACCCCGCCTCCATTCCCGCGACGATGGCCACACCGCGCGCCTGACCGAGCTTGAGCGCGGAATCCGGGTTGCGCGCCATAAACACCTGCTCGATGCCCATGGTCACCGGCCCGTAGGTTTCGATCACCTCGCGCACCCCGCGAAACACCACCTGCAACCGCTCTGGCATCGAACCGTTGCCCGTGCGAATGCAGCCAGAGGCCACATATTCGCAGTTACGCCCGGTATCACGCACCACACCGTAACCGGTGATACGTGAACCGGGGTCGATGCCAAGAATCAAGGTCATGCCTTACGCCCACTCAAGGCACCAGCCACTTAGCCAGCACACTGTCTATTTATCCAGCTCGCGAGTATAGAGCCGGCCTGAGCCTGCGTCACCCAGGCGCAGCCTATAAAAGTGACCGCACATCATTCATATAAGGTCACGGCGGCATACCGCATAGCCGTCATGGGCAGCCTCCATAAAAAAGCCGGAGCGCTCAGGCCAACGACCTGAATACCTCCGGCTCGGATACCCGCACACAATCAGCCAAGCTGCTCCATGAGCTCATCAGGAATCTCGGCGTTGTGATAGACCTCCTGCACATCATCAAGGTCTTCGAGCATGTCGATCAGTTTGATGAATTTCTGCGCCGTTTCCAGGTCGGTAATCGGCGCGCTGATCGACGGGATCATGGCGATTTCCGCCTCTGCAGCCTTGAAACCAGCCGCACTGAGCGCCTCGTTGACCCCATGAAAATCGGCAAAGCTGGTGGACACCAGTGCCGAGCCATCTTCAGCCATCTCAACGTCGTCCGCACCGGCTTCCAGCGCGGCCTCCATGAGTGCATCTTCGCTTACGCCAGCGGCAAAACTGATCTGCCCCTTACGGTCAAACATATAAGCCACAGAGCCATCCGTACCGAGATTGCCACCGCATTTCGTGAAGGCATGACGCACTTCGGCGGCGGTGCGGTTACGGTTGTCGGTCATGGCCTCGACGATAATCGCCACACCACCCGGCGCGTAGCCTTCGTAGCTCAGCTCAGCAACATTGTCGGCTTCGTTATTGCCTGCGCCACGCGCGATGGCACGGTCAATCACATCGCGCGACATGTTGTTGGTCAGCGCTTTATCCACGGCCAACCGTAAACGTGGGTTATCCGCCGGGATCGGGCCACCATGCTTGGAGGCGACCGTCAGCTCACGGATCAGTTTGGTGAAGATCTTGCCGCGTTTGGCGTCCTGACGCCCTTTGCGGTGCTTGATGTTGGCCCACTTGGAATGACCAGCCATAACGCACTCCGGTTTTTCACATTCGGTATCGCGGCGTGAGAACTCGAGCCTCTCCAACCGCCATTAAAGAAGAAGCCTGGTAAACCAGGCTTCTTGTGACGCTTTATTCCGCTTTCGGCTGCTCGCGCAGGCGAATATGCAGTTCACGCAGCGACTTGTTGTCCACCTCACCCGGTGCCTGAGTCATGACGCAGGCCGCGCTCTGGGTTTTCGGGAAGGCAATCACCTCACGGATCGACTGCGCACCGGTCATCAGCATCACCAGACGATCCAGGCCGAAAGCCAAGCCACCATGGGGCGGCGCACCGAACTTCAGAGCGTCAAGGAGGAAGCCGAACTTCTCTTGCTGCTCGTCTTCGCTGATGCCCAGCACACGGAATACGGTCTGCTGCATGGCCTTGTCGTGGATACGGATCGAACCGCCACCCAACTCCGTACCGTTGAGGACCATGTCGTAAGCGCGTGACAGGGCTGCCGAGGGGTTGGCTTCCAATTCAGCCGGCGTGCACTTCGGCGCGGTGAACGGGTGGTGCATTGCGGTCAGGCTGCCGTCATCGTTCTCTTCGAACATCGGGAAGTCGACGACCCACAGCGGCGCCCACTCGCAGGTCAGCAGGTTGAGGTCATGGCCCAGCTTGATGCGCAGAGCACCCAGTGCCTCGCTGACGATCTTGGCTTTATCAGCACCGAAGAACACGATGTCGCCATCGACAGCGCCGACGCGATCGAGGATCACATTAATGTTGTCCAGCGGAATGTTTTTGACGATCGGTGACTGCAGGCCGTCCACACCATTGGCGCGCTCATTGACCTTGATGTAGGCCAGGCCTTTGGCACCGTAGATGCCGACAAATTTGGTGTATTCGTCGATCTTGCTGCGCGGCATGCTCGCCCCGCCCGGAACACGCAGCGCGGTCACGCGGCATTTCGGATCGTTGGCCGGGCCGGCGAAGACCTTGAAATCGACGTCTTTGAGCTGGTCAGCCACATCCACCAGCTCCAGCGGGTTACGCAGGTCTGGCTTGTCTGAGCCGAAACGACGCATGGCTTCGGCCAGGGTCATGTGCGGCAGCTCACCAAACTCGACGTTCAGCACTTCTTTGAAGAGCTGGCGAATCATCTTCTCGGTGATGGCCATGATGTCGGCTTCATCGAGGAAACTGGTTTCGATGTCAATCTGGGTGAATTCCGGCTGGCGGTCAGCACGCAGATCTTCGTCACGGAAGCACTTGGCGATCTGGTAGTAGCGGTCGAAGCCCGCCACCATCAGCAGTTGCTTGAACAGCTGTGGCGATTGCGGCAACGCAAAGAAGCTGCCCGCGTGGGTGCGGCTCGGCACCAGGTAATCACGCGCGCCCTCAGGGGTGGCACGGGTGAGGATCGGCGTTTCCACGTCGAGGAAGCCGTTGTCATCCAAATAACGGCGGATGCTGCTGGTGATGCTCGAACGTAATTTCAGCTTGGCCGCCATTTCCGGACGACGCAGGTCGATAAAGCGGTAGCGCAGGCGGGTCTCTTCGCCGACGTCGGTGTATTCGTTGAGTGGGAACGGCGGGGTTTCCGCCTCGTTCAGCACTTGCAGCTCGTAACCCAGCACTTCGATGGCGCCGGAGGCCATGTTGGCGTTGCCGGCACCGGCTGGGCGCAGGCGCACCTTGCCGGTGATTTTGACAACGTACTCACTGCGTACTTTGTCGGCGGCAGCAAAAGTTTCGGCACGATCCGGGTCGAAAACCACTTGGGCCAGACCTTCACGGTCACGAATGTCGAGGAAAATCACCCCGCCATGGTCACGACGGCGATGTACCCAACCGCAAAGGGTGACTTCCTGGCCGTCCAGGCTCTCGTTCAGTTGGCCGCAATAATGGCTGCGCATCATGGTGGTAGTCGCTTCTCTTGAGTCTTGAATTCGTTGGGCCGCAGTGACTGCGACGCTCGTTGGCCGGACAACCGGCTGGCGCAGGCGCCATTTTCCGCAATTGCGCTGCCTTTCAGGGGCGGTAACGACCAGCGGCGCATGCACAACCGCCCGCCAAACCCCACAAAACGCGGCAAAGCGCGGGATTATATATGGTTAGACCGCCACTTGCAGCCGCCGGCCCACGCGCTTTTGCCAGCCCTTCTATACTCAGGCATGCAGCGCCCTGACCACAGAGATAGGGAGAGGCTTATGGCCACGCCGAATTTGGCTGAAATACCCAGCGACTTATTGGCCGATTTTCGCCTGGAGTCCAGCGAACAGTTCCAGCGCTGCGAGCAGTTGCTGATCGAACTGGAACGCACGCCCGATGACAGCGAACGCCTACGTGAGCTGTTTCGCCTGGTACACACCCTCAAGGGCAACCTCGGCTATATCGGCCTGGACGCATTGATGAAGGTGCCGCAGGCCATGGAAGATGTACTCGCGCGCCTGCGCGAAGCTCAACTCGATTTCGACAGCCTGCTCGGCGATATCCTGCTGCTGACCCTCGACCACCTCAAAGAGCAGATCCGCCACGCCCTTGGCGGCCCCAAACCGCAACTAAGCACCGCGCAAAGCCAGGCACTCAGCCAGGCACTCAGCGCCCTGGCACTCGCCCCCAAAACGCAGCAAATTGGTATTCGCAGCGCTCTGTTGCAGCAACTTGACCCCAGCTCACGGCCGCCCGCACGTATCGTCACGAGCGAAACGGAAGCCACCGAACTGCTCAGACGCTACGGCATCGAGCCAGACGCCGACCTGCTGTTCTTTGTCGACCTGATGCAAGCCAGCGAACGCCGCTCGCATTTCTGGCAAGGACGCGGCCTGCGCCAACTGGACCTGGGCCTGGCGATCAACCAACACGGCGGCAGCCCCGAGCAACCCGCACAGCTGGCCGCCGCCATCTGCCTGCATGATCTCGGCATGGCCTTTCTGCCGCTGGACATGCTGCACAAAGATGCGCATTTCAACCGTGAAGAACGCCGACAGATGCAGTCACACCCGCGCCTGGCCTATGACCTGCTCAAACGCATGCCGCGCTGGGACGCAGCGGCAGAAATCACTCTGCAGCACCAGGAGCATGCCGACGGCAGCGGCTACCCCAAAGGACTCAAGGAAATTGAAACCAGCCCCGGCGCCCTGATCATCAACATCGTCGACACCTTTGACGCCCGTACCCATGAACGCGCGCATCAAACCTTGAACAAACGCCCACTGCTACGCGCCATTCTGGAAATCAACAACCTCGCCGGGCGACAGTTCAGCGCTCATTGGGTTGAGCTCTTTAACCAGACGCTGCAGCAATACCCAGAGTTGGCGCACCGCTGATCCCTAGAACAATTGAACCCATGCCAAGCAATAGCCTCTAAGCATCACTTTCATTGATATAAACCACGATAAAGATCGGTAAAACCCATGGTAGTCTCTACCTATTAGCGGGCAGCCAAGCCCCAAGCCACCTGAGAGGAGAAATGGTATGGAAATCAATATCGGAATTGCCGAGCAAGACCGCGCTGCCATCGCCGAAGGCCTTTCGCGCCTGCTTGCCGACACCTACACCCTGTACTTGAAAACCCACAATTTTCACTGGAACGTCACCGGCCCGATGTTCAACACCCTGCACCTGATGTTTGAAGGCCAGTACACCGAACTGTCGCTGGCTGTCGACCAGATTGCCGAACGCATCCGCGCCCTGGGCTTCCCGGCACCCGGCACCTACGCCGCCTACGCCCGCCTGTCATCGATTAAAGAGGAAGAAGGCGTGCCTGCCGCCCAGGACATGATCAAACAGTTGGTGCAAGGCCAGGAAGCAGTCGTCCGTACCGCGCGTGGTATTTTCCCGCTACTGGACAAAGTCAGCGACGAACCGACCGCAGACCTTCTGACCCAGCGCATGCAAGTCCATGAAAAAACCGCCTGGATGCTACGCAGCCTGCTCGCAGCTTAGGTAAATCATGGAAAAGGCCCGTTTCTACGGGCCTTTTCCTATGCGCCAGGCAGCTGCTGTTCTATGCTTTGGCCAATTGCAACTTGATCTGTGACATGCATGAACAACCCGAAAAAAGCCCCCAGCATTCTTGAGCTGTACCCCGAGGAAACCCGCGATGCTGCGGCACTCCTGAAAAAGGCGGTACCGCTGATGATGCGCCATGACATTCCACCGACCCCCGTGCATTACGCCCTCTGGTACACCTATAGCAAAGGGCTGGAGCCTGAACTCAATCGCCGCCTAGACAAGACCGTCGCCGACTTTGACTGCTTCCCCCCTGAAACAGCAGCCAAACTCTTTCGTGACTACATCATTCACGGCGAACTCGAAGAAGCACGCGCAGGCCAGCAACAGGTCATCGAACTGGTCGATGACATCGAAGGAAACGTATCGCGCAGCATCATTGGCAGTCGCAACTATCAGCTCAGCCTGGAGCACGGCCTCGCCGCCCTGCAGGAACCCATAATTGATGACCTGCCCAACGTACTGACCGAACTGCAGCAAAGCACCCAACTGATGCAGGACCAGCAGGATAAATTCCTCTATCGCCTGAATGCCGCCCAGCAGGAAATCAAAAGCCTGCGCAGCCAACTTGAGCGCGCGCATATTGCAGCCACCCTGGATAGCCTGACCCAGGTATTCAATCGCAATGCATTCAGCCGACTACTGGAACAAACACTGAGCAGCGAACACGATGGCGTAGCCCTCGTCATGCTGGACATCGATCACTTCAAGCAATTCAACGATCAGTACGGCCACCCGCTGGGTGACCGCGTCCTACAACATGTTGGTCAACTGCTGCGCGACTTACTCCCCGCACGTGCGATTGCCGCACGATACGGCGGCGAAGAATTTTGCATCATCCTGCGCGACTGCTGCGATAACGCAACGGCTCATGCCTTTGCAGAACAGCTTCGTTTAAAGATCCAGTCATTGCGCATCAAAGTGCGTCGTACCGACGAGGTTCTTGACAGCATTACCGCCTCATTTGGATATGCACTCGCAATTCCGGGAGACACCCTGGAAACACTGCTGACCAGAGCTGACGATGCGCTCTACCAAGCCAAACGCGAGGGTCGCAACCGAGTCAGCCCTTCGACCGACCAAACAGCGCTAAGGGCTTGATTGAGAACCCCTCTTCTTTACTGTTAAATACGCCCGCGTGACTGGGTTCTGTCCATACCCAAGCGCACGAGCTGGCATCTAGCGTCCTTCTGCAGGCAACATACCGACGCAACCCGCTCTTTTCTGATGGTTATTGAAATTAAGTGAGCTCACTGAACATGTTGAAAATTGTCCACCTTCTGACGGGCGCCTTAGCCCTGCTGCTGTCCTTCGCGCCATCCTTCACTTCCGCTGCCGCATCGTTAGTGCAACACCCTGAAGCCCTCAGTCTTGCGCTGTTCGGCTTCCTTAACCTGCTGCTCGCACCACAACTTCCAATCTGGCATGCAGGACTACGCCACCCCGCACAAAACCTGGTCTCAGCCCTTCTGGTACTGGGCACACTATTGCAAGCACTGATCCTGCTCGCCCCGCTACCCGTAATCGCCGAACACCCGTCAAGCGCCTTTAGCCTCACTATCATCGCAGTTGCAGTCGCAATCCACCTCGCGACCAATCTGCGCCTTAAATCGCGCAGCAGCACAGCCCAGCACGACCTCGGAGACCGCGAGACCGGCACTGTAAAGTGGTTTAACACCTCTAAAGGCTTCGGCTTTATCTCCCGCGACTCGGGTGACGATATCTTCGTGCACTTTCGCGCCATTCGCGGTGAAGGTCACCGTGTACTGGTCGAAGGCCAACGCGTTGAGTTCGCCGTCATGCAACGCGACAAAGGCTTGCAAGCCGAAGACGTCATCGCCGCACTGCCTGCACGACGTTAATCGCATAAACGCAAAAGGCCCGCACACTGCGGGCCTTTTGCGTTTTACAGCTAATCAATAATGGGGCGGCGGCGCCTCATCCTCAGCCATTCCGAACTGCGAACTCACTTCATCCTGACGCTTGATCAACGCAGCCACCTGCAGCTGCAAGCGCTCCAGAAGCCGCTGTTGCGCCACCAGCGCATCATTGAGCGCCTGAATAGTGTCGTCCTGAAAGGCCAAACGGCTTTGCAAGTCGTTAATGCGTTCGTCTATGTCCACCAGTCAGCTCTCAGCAAAAGAAAAATTCCCGGTCAAAACCAGGCGTAAACGGGCTTTCAATACGGCCAATTGCTCAGGCGTGTATGGCTGCGCTGGATGCTTACCCCAAACAGGCGCTGGCCACGCGACATCCTCGCGACGCCGAACGATGACATGCATATGCAGCTGACTCACCACATTGCCCAAGGTCGCGACATTCATTTTGTCCGCTGCAAAACAATCCTTGAGTACTTCGGCAAGACCATTGGTTTCCTGCCATAGCTGCAACTGGTCAGCACCATCCAGCTGGAAAAGCTCACTGACATCTTCACGACGTGGCACTAGGATAAACCAGGGGTACTGCGCATCATTCATCAGCAGCAGGCTGCATAACGGGTAATCCCCGACCCAGACTGTATCTTGCTGCAAACGTGAATCCAGAACGAACATAACCATCCACCTATTAGAAAACCCACTGACTCAGTATTGAACGCATTCGAACCCAGCACACAGCAATACTTGGTCAGCCACCTTACTGCCGCCCAGGCAGTAAGTATGGGCCGAGCAGGATACGCCGAAGCTGAAAACGTGGCACCCGCGAACCAGGCCCACCTCAGCGCACCAATAGACAGCACACCCCAATACCACCCCAAACAAGTGCACCAAAACTGTTCCCTTCGGTAATCCTCACAGAACAGCCTCCTGCCGCCCCACAAGCGCAAGACAGCAAGCAATTGAAAACAGAACAGAATCAGCCCAGAAAAACACCTATCAGCCCCATAAAAAACAGATGGAACCGCTGAAAAACCTGACGTAAACCGACGCAACCCCCGAAAATCTTGATGTGAAAGATCGAATCGAAGATAAAAATTCAGATTTTAGGGTTTTGTGCACGACTATTGCTAAACAAACTGTGACGAATCGACCTGCACCGTTTGGCAGCCCATGCGACCAACATTCAGGCGCAAAAATCCGTCAGCTTTGACTGTGATCACGCCCAGTGCATCTACAAAAATGCGACATGACTCATAAGCTTTTGCGACACAGCCGTGAAGAAATCGTAATGAATAGATTGCAACTATCGCCAACATTGGCAGCGTGCTATAAGTTACCGCCGACACAAAAAGAAAGAGTCGTCCTTATAACAACCAGCCGGACGGCGCAACTTTTCTAAACCAAAGGAGCAATCACGATGCAAGTGATGAAGTGGAGCGTAATCGCCCTCGCAGTAGCAGCGGGCACCACCCAAATGGCAGTGGCTTCCAGCCAGTCCGAATCCAAGGGCTTTGTTGAAGACAGCAGCTTCGACATCTTCAACCGTGCGCTGTACATGAACCGTGATTTCAAGCACGGCGCTAGCTATGAAAGCACTGCAAACGATGCTAAGGGCGATCGCAAAGGCTATCGTGAAGATTTCGGCTTAGGCGTACGCCTAATGTTCGAATCTGGCTTCACTCAAGGCACCGTTGGCGTTGGTGTTGATGCTCACTCCCTGAGCAGCATCAAACTGGACACTGGTGACGGCCGTCAAGGCAATGGTCTTTTCGCTGAAAACGATCTTGGCGAAGCTGAAGACACTCAAAGCGAAGTTGGTGGCGCAGTTAAATTCCGCGTGTCCGACAGCGTACTCAAGTACGGCAACATGATGGTCGACACCCCAGTTTTCTCGACCGATGACAGCCGTATTCTTCCAGAAGTAGCGACTGGCACTTTGCTGACCAGCGACGAAATTTCTGGCTTGACACTTACTGCTGGCCGCTTCACTGCTCTTAGCAGCCAAACCGGCACTGGTCGTGATGGAATTAATGGCCGTAACGACGACGGCGTTAAAAATCCAGGCTTAACCTCCGCGAACATCATCGGCGCTAACTACTCATTCACCGATAACTTCAGCGGTGCAGTATTCTTCTCTGATGTCGAAGAACACTTCAAAAAGCGCTACCTGAACTTGAATTACGGCCAAGATTTGGGCAACGAGCAATCCTTCGGCCTGGACTTCAATTACTACCGTACAACCGATGATGGCCAGAATCGCTCTGGTGTCATCGATAACAGTATCTGGAGTATCGCCCCCTCCTACGCTATCGGTGGCCACAAGTTCACCGTTGCTTACCAGAAATCCAACGGCGACACTGGCTATGTATACGGTATTGATGGCGGCGGCGCTGTTTACCTGAATAACTCAGTACAGATCGGCGATTACGAGCTTAAAGACGAAAAATCTTGGCAAGCTCGCTATGACCTCAACATGGCCACCTTCGGCGTCCCAGGCCTGAGCTTCATGACCCGCTACATCACCAGCACTGACATCGACGGTGTACGTGACGCCGGTGCCGGCGACGGTAAACGTCACGAGCTCAACTTGGAGAGCAAGTACGTCATCCAAGAAGGCGCAGCAAAAGACCTGTCCTTCCGCGTTCGCCATGCTACATACCGCGCCAACTTTGGTCGCGATCTGAACGATACCCGCTTGATCATCGAGTACCCGCTGAGCGTTCTGTAATCCAGACTGCTTAGTTGGTTAAGAAAAGCCCGGCTTGTGCCGGGCTTTTTCTTGCCTGCCAAAACTACAACGGCAAGGCATAAGTCCCCGTGACATGGGCTACCAATTCGTCCTCATTACCCAGTGAGTACACCGACACCTCACAAACAGCCTGCCGGCGACTGAGTCTTAAAATTTGTGCATGCGCCAACAGATCAACCGGTTTGGGCTTAACCAGAAAGTTGATGTTTAAATTTGACGTCACGGCCATTTCCACTCGCCCAAGACGACCCAACACCACCGCATACATCGCGGCATCAGCCAGCGCCATAATGGTTGGGCCGGACAAAGTGCCACCAGGCCTTACCAACTTGCTGTGAAACGGTACGCGCGCCATTGCCCCCGCAGCGTCCAGCTGATCGATACACAGGTTGATATCCTCTGCCATCGGCAATCCTGCGCGAATGAGTGCCTGCACCTGCCCTGCCGTTAAACTCGACACCTTTTATCTCCTTTGGCCTTGCGCCATCAGCATCCTGTACGCATCTGTACAGGCACCGTACAATGCGGGCCATTCAAAATCTCTTGCAACCGACAGAACAGCCAAATATGCGTACCAGCCAGTTCCTGCTCTCGACTCTGAAAGAAACCCCCTCCGATGCCGTGGTGATCAGCCATCAACTGATGCTGCGTGCCGGTATGATTCGCAAGCTCGCGTCTGGCCTCTACACCTGGCTGCCGATGGGCCTGCGCGTGCTGCGCAAGGTTGAAAAAGTGGTGCGCGAAGAAATGGACGCTGCGGGCGCACTCGAAGTGTTGATGCCAGGCATTCAACCGGCCGAGTTGTGGCAAGAGTCCGGCCGCTGGGAGCAGTACGGCCCTGAATTGCTGCGTATGAAAGACCGCCACGGCCGCGACTTTTGCGCCGGGCCAACCCATGAAGAAGTGATCACCGATCTGGCCCGCAATGAGCTGAACAGCTACAAGCAGTTGCCGATCAATCTGTACCAAATTCAAACCAAGTTCCGTGACGAAATCCGCCCGCGCTTCGGCTTGATGCGTGGCCGCGAGTTCATCATGAAAGACGCCTACTCCTTTCATGCTGATCAGGCGTCGCTGCAAATCACCTACGACCGTATGCACCAGGCCTACTGCAATGTCTTTACCCGCCTGGGCCTGAATTTCCGCCCGGTACAGGCCGATACAGGTTCCATCGGCGGCACTGGCTCGCATGAATTCCATGTACTGGCCGAGTCCGGTGAAGACGACATCGCCTTCAGCAACACGTCCGACTACGCCGCCAACATCGAGAAGGCCGAAGCGGTTCCGCGCGAGAACAGTCGCGGCGCGGCAACTGAAACCATGCGCATGGTTGAAACACCGGACACCAAGACCATTGACGCACTGGTACAAGGCTTTGGCCTGGCCATCGAGAAAACCATCAAGACCCTGATCGTCCACGGCGCGAAAGAAGGCACCCTGGTCGCCTTGATTGTCCGCGGTGATCACGAACTCAATGAAATCAAGGCCGCCAATCTGGAACAGGTAGCCAGCCCGCTGGTGTTTGCCAACGAAGCTGAGATACGTGCAGCTGTCGGTGCCGGCCCGGGCTCGCTCGGCCCGGTAAATCTACCGATCACTTGCATCATTGATCGCTCGGTTGCCCTGATGAGCGACTTCGCCTCTGGCGCCAATATCGACGACAAGCACTACTTCGGCGTCAACTGGGAGCGTGACCTGCCCCTGCCGGAAGTTGCCGATTTACGCAATGTGGTGGCCGGCGACCCGAGCCCGGACGGCAAAGGCAACCTGGAAATCAAGCGCGGCATCGAAGTCGGGCACATCTTCCAACTCGGCACCAAATACAGCCAAGCGCTGAACTGCCAGGTATTAGGCGAAAACGGTAAGCCGGTGATCCTGACCATGGGCTGCTACGGCATCGGTGTTTCTCGCGTGGTGGCAGCCGCCATCGAACAGAACAACGACGACCGCGGCATCCTCTGGAATGATGCCCTAGCGCCTTTCCAGATCGCCCTAGTGCCACTGCGTTACGAAACCGACGCGGTGCGTGAAGCCACCGACAAGCTGTATGCCGAACTCACGGCGGCGGGCTTCGAAGTACTGCTGGACGACCGTGACAAAAAGACCAGCCCTGGCATCAAATTCGCGGATATGGAACTGATCGGCATCCCGCATCGCATCGTCGTCAGCGACCGTGGACTGGCAGAAGGCAACCTGGAATACAAGAGCCGCCAGGAAACCGAAGCACAGGCCGTGCCTGTGGCCGATATCCTGAGCTTTATTCAGGCCCGCATCAGCCACTGATCTCAGCCCTTTTAGCAAGAGTCGTCATGTTCAAGCGAAGCACCCTCAGCCTCATCGCCACCCTGCTGGGTGGCTCCCTGCTACTCAGCGGTTGCGCCAACCAGTTGCCGCAACGCAGCGAGCATGAGGAACGCGTCGAGCGTAAGTTGCTCGATCACAGCCTGCAGATTGATGTCGGTGAGCCACGTGTCCTGGAGTTGCCACAACGCCGCGTACGCGTGCATGAGCAGAAAACATTTGAAGTTACTGCCTTTGATGTGACACGCCGTTACGATCGCTACACGCCCTACCAGCCCTGGCGTGAACTGTATGAAGTACCACTCGGGGCACTGGCGATTGTCGGCGGCATTGGCGCCAACGTGCTTAACGTGGTGCTGCTGGGCAGCCTGCCGGATACCGTCACCAAGGACTGGATCAGTTACGGCTTTGCTGGCATCAACCCGGCAATGAATGTCGAATCCAATGGCCGCTCGCAGCAGAACCTCGCCAGCCTCGAAGAACGCCGCCAGGATGCACGCATGGAATACTCCAGCCTGCCCTGGGCGGAACGCCCCGTGCAGGTCAAGGCGGGCGAGCAGACGCATGAGCTGCTCACTGACCGCAACGGCATCCTGCGCCTGAATCTGCTCGACAGCCCATTTGCCGAACAGGATGTCGCACGCATCAGCACGCTACTACTGACCGTCGAAGATGACCAGGGCTCAGCCCGCGCCGACGCCTCCCTGCTGGTCAGCCGCACCTTGCGCGGTAAGCTGCAGGAAGCCCATGAGCTGATCTACGCCGACCTTGAAGGTGACGACGTGGCCCAGTGGGTACACCGGGTCAAACGCCTGTCGGAACTTGGCCTGGAGGAAGAAGCCAGCGAGCTGGAACAGAGCCTGATCGAGCTGACGCGCAACGATCCAGAGCTACAGAAGATCTTCCTGCTAGCTCTGACCAGAGATGCCGGACGCCTGGTCGCCGATCCCGGCCACGACTGACCACTCATGCGGCAACGCTTGATCTGTGCCCTCCTAGGCCTACTGTGGTGGGGGATGAGCCAGGCAGACGTGCGCCAGGCACCTGAACCGGAACTGCGCCGCTTATTGCAGCAGGCAGTGGTGCAGGCCGACAGTTTTCAGGATCGCTTCGATGCCGAAGTCTGGCTGTTGGATATGTCGACGCGCATGCGTCGCTATGTTCCAGATGCAGAGGACCGCTTGAGCCTGCTACGGCTCGTACATCGCGAAGCCAGCAAGGCTGGTTTGCGTCCTGATTTGGTGATTGCCCTGATCCATGCCGAGAGCCATTTCGATCGCTTCGCCATTTCTTCAGTCGGCGCTCAGGGCATGATGCAGGTGATGCCGTTCTGGAAAGCCGAGCTGGGACGGCCGCATGACAACCTCACAGACAATGCCACAAACCTGCGCTACGGCTGCACCATCCTCAGTTTCTATCTGCGCAAGGAAAACGGCGATCTGCATCGCGCGCTGGCACGCTATAACGGCAGTCTCGGCAAACATGCCTATCCGGCCAAGGTGGTCGGTTTCTGGCATGACTTCTGGTACGTCAAACCCTGAGTGGACTAACGCCGCACAATAAACCCGGCAATCCCCTGGACGGCCTGCTCATGCAGTTCCAGACCTGTGACCCGCGCGGCTTGCGGCCCGCTCTGCAGCCAACTGGCCAATTCGCTCACAGCGGCGTCATCACCCTCAAACAGCACTTCAACCCGACCATCCTCCAGGTTGCGCACCCAGCCACTTAGCTCAAGGCGTTCGGCCTGCTCCGCTGTCGTTTGCCGAAAACGCACACCCTGAACATCCCCACTGACATAGCCATGCATGCAAACATGCGCCATCACCTACTCCTCAGCCTTGAGCGCGGCCAGACGTGTTAGCAAACCGGCGGCCGTCTGCTCGCCCAGCAAACGCTCGCGCATCCGCCCTTGGGGATCGACGAGATACGTCACGGGCAGCACCTCTGCACGTGGCAACTGATAACGTTCGGCCGGGTCCCGTGCCAGTACCGTGAAGGTAATGCCCATGTCCTGGGCCGCCCGGCTCAGCTTCTCACCCTGCAGCCCATCGAAATTCACACCGAGCACCTGCACGGATTGCGCCTTGAGCTGCATTTCCAGGGCATTGAGCTCAGGAATCTCGGTACGGCATGGCGCACACCATTGCGCCCAGTAATTAATCACTAACCACTGGCCTTCCAGGCGCTCAACCGCTACCTTTCGTCCATATTGATCGACGCCTATGTCTTCAGCACACCCGGCCAGAATCAGACCCATGCCTACGCCAGCCACAGCACGAATGATCGCCTGGAAACGCATTCCCATGCATTCGCCCCCTGATTCCATAAGGTTGATATGACATTAGATGCCTTGCGCCTGGAAGTGCCAGACATCCTCGAGACCGACGTCGCGCCCCTGGCGGATCTTAACGAGCAACTGGCGCAGGCCCGCCTGCAACCTGCCGAGCAAGCTCTACAACAGGTACTCGGCTTGCTTTTCAGGCTGAACCGCAGCGCCATGACCTTACTCGAAAGGCAACGCGCACTGCAAAGCTTCAGCGATCAATACCGCCATTACAGCAAAGCCTATCAAGGCGAAACACCACCAAGCACATTGTTTGTGCACCTGTGCAGCGAACTGGCTGCAGGTTTCAAGCGCTTGCTGTTGCAAATTCTTCAAGGCCGCCAACCATCACGCCCGCACCTGGCCTGGTGTTTGTATATGGCCCAGCACTTTCTTGCGCAGAGCCTGCTGCGCCACTACCAGCTCTATCAGGAGCCACCACCCAGCCTGTGGCGCGACAGCCACTTGCTGTATTGGATCGGCGAGCACCAGGACTGCCTTGATGAGCCAGTTGCCGCAGCATTTCTGCCGCAACCAGCCTGCACCCTGCGCGGTATCTACCAGCAGATGCTACTCCTGGCATTAAGTAACCCGTTTCACCTGGCCGAAGGTGAGTGCGCCCTGCTGTTTGGCGCCCTCTCCCCTCTATCGGGCTTGGCTCGCCTGTTGCCTTGGGATGAAGAGGAAGATGTCGAGGGTCCGACGATCGACCTGACGGAGTCTCAACCCTGCTTGAGTTACGCCCAGGTTGCCGAAGGCAGCCCGGCCTATTTGCGCCGTTTCGAACTGGGCGCTCTGCTGGTCGCCCTGCATGAGCCCGCGCCGCTGCAAAGCCAGGCTGAGCGCCAGGTACTGGAGCGCGTGCAGCAGCACTGGTTGGGACGCCAACAACGCCGCCATACCCGTGCCGATCACAGCTCAGCATGTGAACTGGTCATAGGCCTGGCCAGCATTCACGCGCAACTGTTAGAGCAAAGACCAATCCGTACTGCTGCGCAGATGCTTGATGGCAGCCCTGGCGGCGCACGCTTGCTGTGCAATGCCGACCAGGCTGCTCAGCTCTCGGTTGGACAACTGATCCTGCTGCTCACCAGCAGTGAAACCCCGACGCTGGCCCTGGTCCGCTGGCGCCACCTGAACAGTGAAGGCCTGCACCTCGGCCTACGTTATTTGAAAGGCCTACCACGCCCCGTGTGGTTGCGCCGTGCGCCCAGCGCACAAACCCACCCAGGGGTTTTGCAGAGCACACCAGAACCAGGAAATGGCTGGCATCACGGGTTGTGGCTGCCCAATGGACAATTCGTCGAAGGAGAAAATGTTTGGCTGCAACTGGCCAGCGCGCACAATCAGGCTATTTTGCCGCTGCCCGCTGCCAATCTGATGACCGCGTCGGTAACCCGCTACCCGATGCAACTGGCCTAGTTACAGTTGTCGTCACGCTAAAACTGCGAGAAAAATCACGCCCAACATCGGCCAAGCGCACAGTTTCATCGGACAGGGCCCACTTATAATTAATCGCACTTACGCTTGATACGACCTGTTATTACCCTGGAACGCAACCATGAGCCAAGCACTGGATAAGTTAGTCGGCCAAGTACCTGCTGGCATCATCAACCTCGCCCGCTTACAGGTCACCCCCTACGAAGGGCGCGTCGCCGAGTTCAACGTAGCCGCCTGGTTGCACTTGCCCGGACTGGCCAACCTGCCAGTATCACTGCTGATCAGCTACCGTGACGGCGCTAACTCGCGCGAAGTAATGGTCGACCACGGCATGCTCAATCAACACAGCAAGATCCTGCTTTCCGGTGTAGCGCGCCTGCCGGTCAAACAGAAAATTGAAGACATGCAGGTACGCGTGCGCTCGGCCGTATCGGCAAGCAGCCTGATCGTCGAAGAGTTATTTGTGCAGGCGGTGGAGCTGGCGCAAACGGATAGCCGCCAAGCACTTGCCTGAGCAACCGCGAAACACCACAGAACCCCGCGCACTGTCGCGGGGTTTTGCATTAGCCTGAGACCACACCACTGGGCGAAGTGGTTATTTGCACCTCAGGTAGCACTAAAGCTGATGAGTCATCGACAGGCGTATCTATATTGACCAAGGACTGTGGCCAGCTGCTGAAACGCAACCCGGTAATACGGTTGAGGCGTTCGAGAGCCTCTTGGGGATCACGTTGATACAGATGAATCACTTTGCCTTTGCTGGCTGTCATAACGTCTTCACACTCCGCCAATCCCTGCCCTGCTGGCAACCTGATTGCTATCTGCCATTGCGATAGCCAGAAGCGTGCCAGCGTCCCTTTAAGCTTATTTGGCGACCTTCATGGTCACCGCTGTGATCATGCGTGGGCAGCACCACGCCGAAAACTGACGTTTTACGTCACTCGACAACGCCTGTCTGGGGCTGCAGCCACTGCGCAAGGTCTTCCGCGAACAGCTGCGCCTGCTCTTCCTGCAAACGCTCCAGACTACTGCGCAGTGCCGGATACCAGGGTTCTTCAAGCTGCGCGGGCAAGAGCTCCACCCGAGGCAGCGGCCACGGGCTGCGGGTCAGCAGTTGCTGCACAGGGTAATGGCTGAGGTCGCGGCTCAGCACCCAAGCACCGGGGCCGGTCGAGGCAACCAGTTTCTGCTGCTCAAGGAATGCCAAAATCTCTTCCCACTCGTGCTCGGCCAATTGCCAGCCTTGGCGCTGCACATCACGTAAACGCACCTTCAGGCCTGATTGCTGACGCTCATAAAACACCCGAAGCACGCCGAAGACAGTCAGCAAGGGGGGCATGGCGCGCCGGCGCCATTGCTGGGAAATTCCCAAGTTGCACACCAACTCCGCGCCAAACAAGACGATCAACCAAGACAGATAGATCCACAGCAGGAAAAGCGGCACCGTGGCAAAAGCGCCATAAATCAGCTGATAGCCCGGAAACAGGCGCACATACAGGCCAAACAGCATCTTCGCCACTTCAAACAGGACGGCCGCAAACAAGCCACCCAATAACGCATGCCGCAGCGGTACCTGAGCATTCGGCACCGTGGCATAAAGCAGGGTGAAGGCCGCCGCGCTGAACAGCAGTGGCATGAATTTCAGCAGTGCCTGCATGCCGAGCAAGGCATCCGGCCCGGAGATCAGCGACAGCGACGTGATATATGTACTGATGGCAAAACCACCGCCCAGCAGCAACGGCCCCAGGCTGAGAATCGCCCAATACAGCAGAAAACTGGAAACGCCACGCCTTGGCTGGCGTACACGCCAGATGATGTTGAACGTTTTTTCAATGGTGACCAGCATCCAGAACGCCGTAGCCGCCAGCACCACTACGCCCACCCAGGTCAGCTGCCGCGCCTGGGTGGTGAAATCACGCAGGTATTGCTGCAGGGTTTCACCAGCTGAGGGCACGAAATTGCGGAAAATGAAGCTCTGGATTTGCTCGCCGGTATCCTGAAATGCCGGGATGGCCGACAACATGGAGAACGTCACAGTCATCATTGGCACCACCGCAAACAGAGTGGTGTAGGTCAGCGCCGCCGCATTGTTGGTACCTTGATCAGCGATAAACCGCTGCAACAGGAAACGCCAGAACTCCAACACATTATTTACGCGCTGCCGCATGCACTCTCCTTAGCCACTCGTACTCAGCAAACCTTTGTAGACGCAGGCGTAAATGCCGTTAGCGGGTAGAATAGCCGCCATCGATGGCTACAGGCGACTCGAACATGACCGATCTGACGCTCTACCATAACCCACGCTGCTCGAAATCGCGCAGCGCCTTGCAACTGCTCGAAGAACGCGGACTCAACCCAGCCATTGTGCGCTACCTGGAAAACCCGCTGAGCACCGCCGAACTGCACGAACTGCTGCGTAAGCTGGGCATGCACGCCCGCCAACTGCTGCGCACCGGGGAAGACGAGTACAAGGCACTCGGCCTGGACGACCCACAATTGACGGATGAGCAGTTGATCGCCGCCATGGTCAGCCAGCCCAAACTGATCGAGCGACCCATCCTGGTTGCAGGCGACAAAGCCGTAGTCGGTCGCCCGCCGGAAAACATTCTGGAGATCCTGCCGTGAGCGCACCCTACATTCTGGTGCTGTATTACAGCCGCCATGGCGCTACAGCCGAAATGGCCCGGCACATTGCCCGCGGCGTCGAAATGGCTGGCCTGGAAGCGCGGCTGCGCACGGTGCCGGCTATTTCCGCCGAATGTGAAGCCACTGCCGCCGAGATACCGTTGGAGGGCGCGCTGTACGCCAGCCTGGATGACCTGAAACACTGCGCCGGCCTGGCGCTCGGCAGCCCGACTCGTTTCGGCAACATGGCCGCACCACTGAAGTACTTCCTCGATGGCACCAGCGGCCTGTGGCTGACCGGCGGCCTGGTCGGCAAACCGGCGGGGGTATTCACGTCCACGGCCAGCCTGCATGGCGGCCAGGAAAGCACCCTGCTGTCGATGCTATTACCGCTGTTGCACCACGGCATGCTGATCACTGGCCTGCCCTACAGCGAAGCCGCACTGCTGGAAACCCGCGGTGGCGGTACACCCTACGGTGCCAGTCACCATGCCGGCGCCGACGGTAAACGCGCCCTGGATGAACATGAAACAGCCCTGTGCCGCGCGCTCGGCCAGCGCCTGGCACATACGGCGATCAAACTGGAGAGTGCCCGTGGCTAGAACCGCCAAACCGTTACCCAGCCTGGAATGGCTGCAACCGCGCCTGAACATCAGCCGCGCCGCCAGTCTGTTGAGCTTCTTCAGCCTCGCCGCCCTGCTGCTGGTGTGGAACCTGCACTACGCCAACATCCCCGGCAAACTGCTTTGGGTCATCCTTGGCCTGCAATTGACACCGCTGCTACTGCTCGCACCGGGCCTGCTGTTGGGCAACGCGCGCGCGCATGCCTGGGCCTGCTTCGTGGTTAACCTGTACTTTATCCAGGGCGTGCTCGCCGCTTTCGACCCGAGCAAAGCGCTGTATGGCTGGCTGCTCACCCTGCTCAGCTTCAGCCTATTCTGTACGGCGCTGATGTTCACCCGCTGGCGCTTTCAGTACGAACGCAAGCTGGCCGGGGAATAACTGTAAATACGCGCTCAACGAACCCGAGCCTCAACACAGCGTAAGCACAGTGATGTTGAGGCTTGGGTTACCAGCCCAGAGTTTCTTTCAGGAAGGGAATGGTCAGTTTGCGTTGGGCCTGCAACGAGGCCTGATCCAGGCGCTCAAGCAATTCGAACAGCGCACTCATGCTGCGCTCACCGCGAGTCAAGATAAAGCGCCCAACCTCATCACTGAGGTGCAGGCCACGCCGCGAGGCGCGCAGCTGCAATGCACGCAGCTTGTCCTCGTCAGAAAGCGACTGCAGCTGAAACACCAGCGCAAGGGTCAGACGCGATTGCAGATCCGCCAACTTGATTGGCAGCTCGCGCGGCGAAGTACCCGCCGCCAACAGCAGACGTCGACCGCTGTCACGCAGGCGATTGAACAGGTGGAAGAGCGCTTCTTCCCACTCACTGTTGCCAGCCACGGCATCCAGATCATCCAGACAGACCAGCTCACACTGCTCAAGGTTATCCAGCAGCGCCGGGCCATACTCGACCACCTCGGCCAACGGCAGATACACCGCCGGCTCGCCACGCTGCTCAAACCGCAGACACGCCGCCTGCAGCAAATGACTGCGGCCAACGCCCTCACCGCCCCACAGGTAGATCAGGCTCTCGGTCCAGCCGGCATCCGCTTCACACAAACGCTCGACATAACCCAACGCCGCAGCGTTGGCTCCGGGGTAATAGTTGGCAAAAGTGGCGTCATCACGCAGACGCACACCTAAAGGCAGTTGTATGGGTGTCATGCTGGGTTGGGCGGCTCGTCGGAACCGCTGGCTGGCTCACCGTAAAGATCGGAAAGTTTATAGCCTTCTTCGCGCTAAGTCATTGATGGATAAAGCTAGTCTTTACTGACGTTCCCAGCCCCCTGCCCGTCCGGCTCTGGGCTATATCGACCAACGCTGGTAAGTGATTTCGGCACATAACTGTGAAACAGCATGGAAAACCCGTTTCAGAACCCTCCCGCCCGATGGAAAGCTGGTCGGGGATCTCGCAGGTGCTTACTCACGCCGCATCAACATTCAGCACCGTCTGGTCTACATGGCGCTGCAAGATGAACAGGTGGTGAAGGTTCCGCGGCTCTGGTCGCACTTCGAATAAACCAGCCTTTTCGACACTTCATCGACACCACCGAACCCCAGAAAGCAAAAAGCCCCGACAACTCATGAGTTATCAGGGCTTTAGCTGTATCAATCTGGCGGTGAAGGTGGGATTCGAACCCACGATACGATTTCTCGTATACACACTTTCCAGGCGTGCTCCTTCAACCGCTCGGACACTTCACCGGGTCTCAACAATCATTGCTGTCTGTCGAGGCGCGCTAATCTAGCCGAACAGCCCGCCAAAGGCAAAATATTTTTTCAAAAGATTCATGTGCTTATACCAGATGCTGGTCCTCGGGCGAGGTCGTGGCAGGAGCCGTGTCAAGGCGCTGCTGGCCGAACAGGATAAAGCCTAGGGAAATGAACAGACTAAAGACGAACAGCCCTAGCACGCCATCCGGACTTTGGCTGTGTGGGTTACTGGCCAGCCAGAGCAACCCGAGCAATAACAGTAAAGCCAATGCAGCGCGCCAGAATGTGCTCAGGTGGATTAAGCCACGCATACCGCCCCTCCAAATGAAGCGGTGACGGTAATCGCGCACCAATCGCTCTGACCAATTGCCGATATTGATCGCCCTCATAGCCGAATCGCCCAACATCACTGACCAGTCAGTCAGCCATCGTGCTTTACCTGATCGATGCGGATGAGTAACGTCTGCTGCACTTCAGCACAAGGAATTCGACCATGAGCGACCTGATCAGCTATCAACTCGACGATGGCATTGCCACCCTGACTCTGAACAATGGCAAAGTAAATGCCATCTCCCCGGATGTGATCACGTCCTTCAATGCCGCCCTGGATCGTGCCGAACAGGACAGAGCGATCGTGATCATCACCGGCCAGCCAGGCATCCTGTCCGGCGGTTATGACCTCAAGGTAATGACCTCCGGCCCGCAGAACGCCATCAACCTGGTTGCCGCTGGCTCGACCCTGGCGCGCCGCATGCTCGCCCACCCCTTCCCGATCATCGTAGCCTGCACAGGCCATGCGGTCGCCAAGGGTGCCTTTATTCTGCTTTCGTCCGACTACCGCATTGGCGTTGATGGCCCATTCACCATTGGCCTGAATGAAGTACAGATCGGCATGACCATGCATCATGCAGGTATTGAGCTGGCGCGTGATCGCCTACGCAAATCGGCCTTCCACCGCTCAGTGATCAACGGCGAGATGTTCGACCCGCAAAGCGCCGTGGATGCAGGCTTCCTCGACAAGGTGGTGCCGGCCGAACAGCTACACGCCACAGCCCTGGCGGTTGCCCAGCAGATGAAGAAGATCAACATGACCGCGCACAAAAACACCAAGCTGAAAGTGCGTAAGGCGTTGCTCGAAGCCCTCGATCAGGCAGTCGAACTGGACAAGCAACACTCGCTGTAAAACACGAACAACACTGAAAAAGCCCGGCCTTACGCCGGGCTTTTGCATTTAATAGCCAATCGGCGGGCAATATTTCCAGCCTGTATTACTTTTAGAGGGTAGGCCACGGAATAAGGCGCCCACCGATCTATTCGATATTGCCGCGGGAGCGTGCCATGAAGATTGTCCACAAGGTTGGCTTGGCGGCAGCCATTGTCCTATTTCTAACCACTAGTCTGTTGTCATTAGCGCAAGTCAGCCAAGTCCGTAGCACCCTGCACAATCAGGTAGCCGCAAGCATCGCTGAATCCAGCAACGCACTGGCGCGACAAATAGAGAACTGGCTCAACGCCAAACTCAAGCTGATGGATTTGATGGCGCAAAGCCTCGACAGCAATTACAGCACCGAAGAAACCCAGCGCATCGTCAACACACCCATGCTGAAAAATGAGTTCATCCTGGTCTTTGGCGCATTGCAAAGCGATGGAAAACCCATCAAGAACAGTGACGATTGGAAACCCGCCCCGGAATGGGACGGTCGTCAGCGTCCCTGGTACGCAACCGGTAAAGACGCTTCACAAGCAGTGCTGACTGAGCCCTATGTAGACTCCACCACTGGAGAAATCCTGATTTCAGCGGTTACCCGCATAACCAATGGCGGCGAGTTTCTAGGCGTAATGGGGGGGGACATTCGCCTGAAAACTGTTGCCGATGCGGTCAACACGCTGGATTTCAACGGCGCGGGCTACGCTTTTCTGCTGACCCGCAACGGCAACATCATTTCTCACCCCAACACCGACCTCAACGGCAAGAGCTATAGCGAGCTGTTCGCCGGTCAGAGCCCTACACTAAACAAGGACTTGCAAAATATCAGCGGTGGCGACAAAGACCTGCTGGTGTCCTTTACCCCATTGCCCAACCTCAAGGGTATGGACTGGTATATCGGTGTGGTGCTGGATAAGAGCATTGTGATGGCCGAAGCCAACGCCCTGAGCTGGCGGGCGGTGATCGGCACCGTACTGGGGGTGATCATCAGCCTGATCGTGCTTGGCGTGTTGATGAACAGCCTGCTCAAACCCCTCGACCACCTGCATAACTCTCTGCATGAGGTGAACAGCGGTGAAGGCGACCTGACCCGTCGTCTACCGGCCACCGGCAACGATGAAATCGCCCTGGTATCCAAGGAATTCAACAGCTTCCTGCAAAGCCTGCAGAACCTGATCAGCGAGGTGATGGGCAGCTCCAGGCAAGTACGGGAAAGCACCACCCTGACCTCCAGCGAAGCCAACCAGGCCGCCAACCGTCTGCAGCAGCAACTGCAGGAGCTTGATCAACTGGCTACCGCCATGCAGGAGATGGCCTCGACTGCGGAAGAAGTGGCGCGCAACGCCCAGGCTGCAGCGCAGGCCGCCTTGGCTGCCAACGAAGAGACCGAAAACGGCGTGCGGGTGGTCTCGCGCTCCACAGAAGCAATCAAGCACCTGGCTGAGGAAATGGACGAAACCAGCCATGCAATCAACGAGCTGGCCAAGCTCAGCCACAACATCGAGTCGATTCTCTCTGTGATCACCAGCATTGCCGACCAGACCAACCTACTCGCCCTCAACGCCGCCATCGAGGCCGCCCGTGCCGGGGAGTCTGGCCGCGGCTTTGCCGTGGTCGCCGATGAAGTGCGCTCACTGGCCTCGCGCACCCAGCAATCGACTCAGGAAATCCGTCAGATGATCGACCAGCTGCAATCCGGGGTGAAACAGGCCGAGTCACGCATGCAGCAAAGCCGTGATACTGCCAGCAAAACAGCCGAGGATGCCGGAGCGGCCAACGATATGTTAGGGCGCATCCGCGATGCGATCACCCGGATCAACGACATGAACCTGCAGATTGCCAC
Organism: Pseudomonas sp. SL4(2022); assembly: GCF_026625725.1. Classification (NCBI taxonomy): domain Bacteria; kingdom Pseudomonadati; phylum Pseudomonadota; class Gammaproteobacteria; order Pseudomonadales; family Pseudomonadaceae; genus Pseudomonas; species Pseudomonas sp. SL4(2022). The sequence continues at coordinate 3,511,876 of NZ_CP113060.1, read as the reverse complement.
AGCCGCCGAGCAGCAGAGCGCCACCACCGAGGAGATAAACCGCAACACCACCAACATTCGCGACATCAGCCATGAGGTCGCCGCAGGGTCCGAAGAACAGGTGCGCCAATGCGCCGTGATGGTTGATCAGGTGGGCCAGCAGGATCACTTGCTTGGTCGCTTCAAGGTCTGACCGGCTTTACATCGGGCCGCGCACCACTGCGCAGCCCGCGCCAACCGATAAGGAGACTGGGCATGCGCATACGCCTAAGGTGGCGACAGTGTGACGCCAGTTACCCGCCCTGCCGCTACGCCGAAACGGTGAAGCCAAAGCCGTATACAGCGACATCCTGCGTGCAGGCTTTGCGCAGATGCCGGATTATCGCGTCAGCATTCACCCGGTTGGCCTGTGCACCGGGAAAAAGGCACAGCGTTGGCCTTGCTCCCGCCTATTACCGCTCCGTGAACACCCATATGGATCGAGTACTCACGGCCGCTCCTGAAACCAGGCGTGGTAGCCTCCAGGCGCAGTGAACTGGCCCTTCAGCGATCCTTCGAAGATTTCCCGGCGGTCTATGCGGTGCTGCGTATTGACCTCAACAGAGGCTTCAACATCATCACCGCCCCGGTTACAAACGCATGCTTGCAACAGAGCTACGCCAACGATAACCGTACCAACCTGCAGCAACTCAAACGTCAGCGCATGGACGTATACATCCATGATCGCCTATCGATCCTCTGGGAGCCGCAACAGATGCGAGAGCAAGGCCTGCTGGCCAACGCTGGGCGGGTCATCTCGGTTATACCCGAATCAATTAACAAGCCCTACAAGCAGGACTTTATGCTGCGCCTGGGTCCGGCCCTACGAAGTCTTGAAGCAGATGGCAGCATTGATCGCCTTGCTGCTCGCTACAGCACCATCAACCTGTTGCCGGCCAGAGGCCTGGGCTACACCAGCGGTAACAACCTCTGATCAGCATCAATTGCTGAAAGCAGTGCACGCCCGTACACTGCGCGCCTTTTTCTTACGACGGGCGTACCAAATGCTATTTATTCTGCGCATGCTGGCGATGGGCGTGCACTTTATCCTCGCCGGTACCCTGGGCCTGCTGCTCGGCATTTGCCGCCCATTCAATCCGGACAACAGCCGCCTGTGCGCGCGCCTCTACAGCATACCGGCACAATGGCTGCTGCGTTGGAAACTCAAGACCGACGCACAACCACTGCTCAACCACCAACGCTCATGTGTGATTGTGGCCAACCACCAATCCAACTATGACCTCTATGTACTCGGCCGGGTGGTTCCCGAGCGCACTGTCAGCATCGGCAAGAAAAGCCTGAAATGGGTGCCCTTCTTCGGTCAGCTCTACTGGCTGGCCGGCAACGTGCTGCTCGACCGCGGTAACGCGATTCGCGCCAAGCAGGCCATGCTCACCACCACCGACACCCTGAAGCACAAAGACACCTCGATCTGGGTGTTCCCTGAAGGCACGCGCAACCTGGGCAAAGGCCTGTTGCCATTCAAGAAAGGCGCCTTCCAGATGGCCATTGCTGCCGGCGTGCCGATCATCCCGGTGTGTGTCAGCACCTACATCAACCATATCCAGCTCAATCGCTGGAACAGCGGCGAAATCATGATCCGCTCGCTGCCGGCCATCCCCACCGCCGGCCTGAGCCAGGATGATCTGCCACAGTTGGTCGAAACCTGCCGCACGCAGATGCAGCAGTGCATCGAGGCGATGGACCAGCAGTTGACACAGCGCGCCTGATTATTGCCCGGTGCAAACAAGCCCAGCCCCGCGCTGGGCTTTTTATTAGCATGCACACCGACCACGGCGAAGCCGCTAAGCTGCGTGCTGAAACCAGCCAATAAGGGACGCATCATGGGTCGAGTTGTTGCCGCAGCTGTTTACAGCAAGGGGCTGAAAGTCAGCAATATCAGCCTTGATGAGGGTAGGCAGTGGGCGAAAAAACCGGGCCACTTTGTCTGGATCGGCCTGCACGATCCCGGCAGCGATGAGCTAAGCAACCTGCAACGGCAGTTCGACCTGCATGAGCTGGCCCTGGAAGACGCCTTACAGCGGCACACCCGGCCCAAACTGGAGACTTTTGGCGATGCACTGTTTCTGGTGCTCTACTCGCCCGTTCGCGCCAACGGCGAGCTGACCTTTGTCGAAACCCAGTTGTTTGCTGGCAGCGGCTACATCATCAGCGCCCGCTACGGTGACTCGGCGCCCTATTCGCAGGTTCGCCAGCGCTGCGAGGCACGCCCACTGCTGCTTGAGCACGGAGAAGATTTCGTGCTCTACGCCCTGCTCAGTTTCGTCATCGAGAACTACCGGCCGCTGATGGACAACTACCACAGCGAACTTGAGGAGGTGGAACAGCATGTGCTGAAACACCCACTCAGTCAGGCCGACGTCGAACGCATCCAGGGGCTGCGCCGCGATCTTCTGCGCCTGCGCCGCTATATCGGGCCGCTGGCGGAAATCTGCCAGGAGCTACAGCGCCTGGAGTTCCCATTTATCGACAAAAACATGCGCCCCTACTTCCGCGACGTGGCGATTCACGTCAACCGCCTGCTGGAAGACCTCACCGCCCTGCGCGAAATGGCCGACCACGCCATCGAGATCGGCCTGCTGCTGGAGTCGTCCCGGCAAAGCGTCACTCAGCGCAAGTTCGCCGCTTGGGCGGCAATCCTCGCCTTCCCCACGGCAGTGGCCGGAATCTACGGGATGAACTTCCAAAACATGCCCGAACTGACCTGGCAATACGGCTATTTCGCCGTGCTCGGCGTCATCACCACCGGCTGCCTCAGCCTGTATGCCAGCTTCAAGCATTACGGCTGGCTATAAAAAATCGCCTGGAACTATTTTAACGGCGCAGAACGGCAGTCCAGGGGGGCGGCCATGGATAGCACGCCATAAAAAAGCCCGGTCATTGACCGGGCTTTTTATCTGCCAACATTTATTCGACTAGACCTGCACGACCGTGAGCGACAAAACGCATCATCCACTCGGCGACCGTATGGCCCTGGTGGTCATGCTGCAGGCTGTCAACACCGCGGGTATACGCCGGCTCGCCAATATGCTGCTGACGCAGGTCAAGCAACGCGCGCGAGTAGTCATGCACAAACTCGGGGTGCCCCTGGAAGCACAACACCTGATCACCAATGCAGTAAGACGCAATCGGGCAGAACTCGCTGCTGGCCAGCAAGGTAGCGTTCTCCGGCAATTGGGTGACCTGGTCCTGGTGGCTGATCAGCAGCGTAAGGTCTTCCAGATCTGGGCTCATCCAGGCCGGTCTGTTCTCCATACGGTACTGATGGATACCCACACCCCAGCCTTGCACGGCACGCTCGGCTTTGCCGCCCAGCAACAGCGCCAATAGCTGATGACCGAAACACACCCCCAATAGCTTGTCGCCACGGGCATAACGCTCCAGCAGGTAGGTTTTCAACGTCTGGATCCAGGCGTCGCTACCAAAGGAATCTGCCTTGCTGCCCGTCACCAGATACGCATCGTAGCGCTCGCTGTCCGGCGGGTAGTGCCCCTCCATCACGTTGTACACCTTGAACTCGGCAGCAATCGGCTGACGGGCGAACAATTGCTCGAACATACGACCATAACTGTCGTATTGATCGACCAACTCAGGGCGAAGAACATCGGTTTCCAGGATGCAGATCTGCAGCGGCATATGGGCGGTTACCTAGGGCGCAGGAGGGTTGTTTTTCCAGCGCGCAAGCGTGCCTGCTGCCAGCCTGCATGGCAATAGTTCTGGGACTAACCCGACCAATTACCCGCTGCTTCTGCGGCCGCTGTAACAACCCGGTGTACGGACCATCAGCGCCCTCGATAGTCACCATAAGCACCATTCACTTCTGTCGATAATGGCACAGGCCGATGATCTGGCCATCGGGCACTGCGCCCCCCCACAGAAGAGGACACCCCCATGACCAGTTTCTCCGCCATCGCCAGCCTGCTGGCCGCCTCAGCCTTCAACAGCACCCAAAGCGCCAGCAGCATTCGTCAGGCGCAACAGGCATTGAACGCACAAAAACGCGCCGCCCAATAACAGCGCCATTCGCTTCCGGAGAATCGCCATGAGCATCGCCCAAACACTGAGCAACCAGAACGTCTATGGCGTGACCTACGCCATAGTCGACAGCAGTGGCATCCACTTCGAGTCCGAGCTGGCCATTCAGTTGGGCGACGGTGGCCTGACCACCCTGCGCATGCCTACCCAGCTGAGCGAACGCCAGGCCATCCAGCAACTGGTTTGCGGCCGTCAGGTGTGCTGAAAATCACTCAGACGCGCTATTGCGCTGGCATCGGGCAGCTGAGGTCGCCCTCTTCACAGACGGCCAGCTGTTCCAGCTCCTTGACCCGCGCGGCGGTCTTTTGCGTCAGGCAACCATTAAGCACCATCGGATAGGCGGAGCCGCCCTCCACCGACGCTGACTCGAACGCGCAAGCCAGATCGCGGAATTTGATCCAGGCCAGTTGCACGTCCTTGAGTTGCTGCTTCTGCCCATCATCCAGACGCTTGCGATAATCGCCGTAGAGCTGATTCAGGCGTTTGTCCTGTGCAGCGTAGTCCGCCGCCGCGCACTGGTTAAGGGTGAGTTGATCCATGGCATTGGCGCAGTCATCGGCCCAGGCTGGTGACGCCAACACCCCGACCAGTACACATGCAAAACCTTTCAGACACTGCACATAGGCTCCTTGAGCGGTTAAACCGCTCCGTTATGACTCAGGTTATGGAACGGCCAGCAACTTCTGGTTGGCCATGGCGCAGTAGGACTGCTGGCGCTTAGCCACCGGCAGCGCCTGAAGCGCAGTACCGCATTGCGCCAGGCTGGCGCTTTGACGCAAGCGCATGCGCGCTGTCGCCTCGATTTCGACCAGATAGGCATAGTCATACCTCGCCTTGTCGTACCAGCCGTCAATGGATTGCTCACTGGTCACGCAACGGTACTGCATCTGCACCGTGTAGCCTTTCATGCGGTGGCTCATGAAAATGTGGTGATAACGCGACCAGTCGCGCTCGCGAATCCCCTGCAAACGCGCTTCTTCACAGCCCTCAAGCTGAGTGATCTGCGGTTCATGGAGAAAGACTACTTGCGCCAGATTAGAGCCGCCTAGGTTAGCCAGGGCGACCAGGTAGACCCTATCCTCGACTGCCTGGGCCTGGCCCATAAACCCAAGCAGAAGTACGACGATCCAGACCTGTTTCATGCAAAACTCCTGAGTAAAACAACAGCCTAAACAAGCCAATCTGAACTGGCCATGCGCAGATACAAAAAAGCCAGCTCATTGAGCTGGCTTTGATGTGACCTGATGTCAGCTTAGAACTGCTGGTTCTTCGCTGCTTTTTCCAGCAACAGTGCCGGTGGCAGGAAGCGCTCGCCATACTGCTCAGCCAGGTACTGAGCGCGGGCTACAAAGTCCTTCACCCCGTACTGGTTAATAAACTGCAACGCCCCACCGGTCCAGGCGGCAAAGCCGATGCCGAAAATCGAACCGATGTTGGCATCGGCCACCGACTTGAGCACATCCTCCTCCACACAACGCACGGTTTCGATGGCCTGGATAAACAGGATGCGATCACGTACGTCCTCCTGTGAAATCTGCGCCTCGGCTTTTTCAAAGCGCGCTTTCAGCTCCGGCCACAGGTGCTTCTTGCCACCCGCCGGAGCGCCGGCCGCCGGGTAATCGTAGAAGCCCGCACCCGCCGCTTTGCCCGGCCGTTTGTATTCGTTGAGCATCATGTCGATCACGGCAAATGCCGGGTGCTCAGGGATGGATTTACCCTCAGTTGCCAGATCCTTGAGGGTCTGCTGGCGGATATGGTTCATCAGGCTCATCGACACTTCGTCGCTGATCGCCAGCGGGCCCACCGGCATGCCGGCCTTGCGCGCTTCGTTCTCGATCATCGCTGCGCTCACGCCCTCACCGAGCATGGCCAGGCCCTCGTTGGTGAAGGTGCCGAACACGCGCGAAGTGAAGAAGCCGCGGCTGTCGTTGACCACGATCGGGGTCTTCTTGATCTGCATGACGTAATCGAAACCACGCGCCAGAGTCTCGTCACTGGTGTGCTCGCCCTTGATGATTTCCACCAACGGCATCTTGTCCACCGGGCTGAAGAAGTGCAGGCCAATAAACTTGTCCTGCTTCTGTACAGCGGTGGCCAGACCGGTGATCGGCAAGGTCGAGGTGTTGGAAGCGATCACCGCATCCGCCAGTGCCGCACGCTCGGCTGCCGCGGTGACGTTGGCCTTGAGGTCACGGTCCTCGAACACGGCTTCGATAATCAGGTCGCAGCCTTCAAAATCAGCGTCACTGACGGTGGGTTTAATCCGTGCCAGGATGCCATCGCGCTTCTCGGCGCTCATCTGGCCACGGCCGACTTTCTTCTCCAGCAGTTTGGCCGAGTAGCTCTTGCCCTTCTCAGCGGCCTCGATGGAAATGTCCTTGAGCACCACGTCGATACCAGCGAGGGCCGACACGTAAGCAATGCCCGCGCCCATCATGCCGGCACCGAGTACGCCGACCTTCTTGGTCACGTAGGGCTCGAAGCCCTGTGGGCGGGAGCCGCCGGCATTGATTTCATTGAGTTGGAACCAGAAGGTGCCAATCATGTTCTTCGCCACTTGCCCGGTGGTCAGCTCGGTGAAGTAGCGTGCTTCGATGATCTGCGCGGTATCGAAATCGACCTGGGCACCCTCGACGGCAGCGCACATGATCTTCTCCGGCGCCGGGAAGCAGCCCTTGGTCTTGTCACGCAGCACACTCGGCGCAATAGCCAGCATTTGCGCCACATTCGGGCTGGACGGCGTGCCACCGGGAATTTTGTAGCCTTTCACGTCCCACGGCTGCACAGCCGTCGGGTTGGCGGCGATAAAGGCGCGCGCCTTGGCCAGCAGGTCGTCGCTATCACTGGCCAGCTCATGGATCAGACCCGCCTTGAGCGCCGCATCAGGGCGTACCTTCTTGCCTTCGGCCAGGTACGGCAGGGCTTTTTCCAAACCGAGGATGCGCACCATGCGCACCACACCGCCGCCGCCCGGCAGCAGGCCGAGGGTCACTTCCGGCAAACCGAGCTGGATGCTGGAGTTGTTCAGGGCGATACGGTGGTGGCAGGCCAGAGCAATTTCCCAGCCGCCACCCAAAGCCGCGCCATTAATGGCGGCGACCACCGGTTTGCCGAGGCATTCCAGGCGGCGCAACTGGCCTTTGATATTGAGGATCATCTGGTAGAAAGCCGGCGCGTCGGCCTTGGTGACTTTGATCAGTTCATTCAGGTCACCGCCCGCGAAGAAGGTTTTCTTCGCGGAGGTGAGGATAACCCCGGCGATGGAATCCTTCTCGGCTTCCAGGCGGTCGACGGTCTTGCCCATGGCTTCGCGGTAGACCGCGTTCATGGTGTTGGCGCTCTGGCCGGGCATGTCCATGGTCAGAACGACGATATTGTCCTGGCCTTTTTCGTAACGGATGGCGTCAGTCATTTCTATTCACTTCCCAAATGTCGGTGGGAGCCTCGTAGGGTGGAAAACCCACACAGGTTTCCACTCACCGGCTGCGCGGTGGATGAGCTTCGCGTCATCCACCATACAAAACGTCAAACTCGCTCAATAATGGTGGCGATGCCCATGCCACCACCTACGCACAGGGTGGCCAGGCCATAGCGCAACTGGCGCTTCTCCAGCTCATCAATCAGGGTGCCGAGGATGGCGCAGCCGGTTGCACCCAGCGGGTGGCCCATAGCGATGGAGCCGCCATTGACGTTGACCTTGTCCTCGCTGACGCCCATGTCCTTCATAAACTTCATCACCACCGAAGCGAATGCCTCGTTGACCTCGAACAGGTCGATGTCATTGACGTTCAGCCCGGCTTTGGCCAATGCCTTGCGCGTAGCCGGTGCCGGGCCGGTGAGCATGATGGTCGGGTCGGTGCTGGTGACCGCCGTGGCGACGATGCGCGCGCGCGGCTTCAGGCCCAGTTCTTTGCCTTTGACCTCGGAACCAATCAGCATCAGAGCCGAACCATCGACAATGCCCGAGCTGTTGCCCGGGGTGTGCACGTGGCTGATTTGTTCAACATGGCTGTAAACGCGCAGCGCGGTGCTATCGAAGCCCATCTGCCCCATCATCTCGAAGCTCGGCTTGAGCTTGCCCAGGCCTTCGAGGGTGGATTCACCACGGATAAATTCGTCGTGATCGAGCAGGACGATGCCGTTCTGGTCGGCCACCGGAATCAGCGATTTGCTGAACGAGCCGTCTTTGCTGGCGCGGGCAGCTTTTTGCTGGGAACGCAGGGCAAAGCTGTCGACGTCGGTGCGGCTAAAACCTTCAAGGGTGGCGATCAGATCGGCACCGATACCTTGCGGAGTGAAATGGGTGTGCATGTTGGTCGCTGGGTCCATCACCCAGGCACCGCCGTCGGAGCCCATGGGAATGCGCGACATCGATTCGACGCCACCGACCACCACCAGGTCCTCGAAACCGGAACGCACCTTCATCGCGCCGATGTTCACCGCTTCCAGACCCGAAGCGCAGAAACGGTTGAGTTGCACACCCGACACGCTGACATCCCAATCGGCGACCATGGCGGCCGTTTTGGCAATGTCCGCGCCCTGATCACCCACCGGCGTCACGCAGCCGAGCACGATGTCATCGACTTGGCTGGTGTCCAGATTATTGCGCGCCTGCAAAGCCTTGAGTAGGCCGGCGATCAGGTCGACCGGTTTGACGCTGTACAGCGCGCCGTCCTTCTTGCCCTTGCCGCGGGGCGTGCGCACGGCATCGAAAATATATGCTTCGGTCATGGCGTCCTCAGACCTCCAGTGGAGGGTGGCTGATGGCGCAGGTAGGCCCGCGCCTGTTTTTGTTGAGTGGGCCTACCATACGCCGCACCGGAACAGGCTCAATGACCGAAGTGCTCAGGCCTATTGACCGCTCAGCTCAGATAAACGGTCAAACGCTGGGTGAATGCGTATAAGCCCGTCTAGCTCAAGGGCTGTTTATCGCTGACCGGTCGCGCTTCATAACCACCGGCAACTAGCCTGCCTTTCTTAGTAATCAAGGCGTCTATTGTCGCTACTGAGCCAGCCCTACAGTTGAATCAGGCCACTGGCGCTTACTCCGCTGGTTGACCACTTTAGGCGTCGTCGCCGGGTTTTGCCGGGACGGCTTGAATGAACAACATGAGACGGGGCGCCGCATCCGCGTAGTACGCAGGAGCGCGACGACCTCGCCGCAAAAAACAACAAGGCCAATCGCCATGTTCAATCCCGTGAAGATGCGCCAGGCAGGCATGATCGTTTTTGCCACCACCCTGATCCTGATCCTTCCCAACCTGACCCGACTGGTCAGCTAACCCTGAATCCTGCTGCGGCTCCATTCCCCACAAATGGTTCGCGTCCAGCCCCTGAAACCCTGCTCTGCCGGCCACCGTAGCGCGCGCCGGCAGCGGCAGCGCGTTTGCCAGCAGCGCGCACGCAAGGGCCTATGCTAGGGTGATTTGCAATCACTTCAAGGAGCCCACCATGCGCCCCCTACTTGCCACCGTCGGTCTGCTGCTTAGCCTGCCACTGCTGGCCGGCGAAGCCGAACTCAGCGCCGCCGTTGTCGCCCTGCAATCACCGGAAAGCGTGCTGATCGATGTGCGTACCGCTGAAGAGTTCGCTGCAGGCGCATTGCCTGGCGCAGAGCAAATCGACCATGAGCAGATCGCCAGCCGCATCAGCGCTCTTGCCCCGGACAAGGACACCCCAATCGTGCTGTATTGCCGCAGCGGTCGCCGCTCCAGCATTGCCGAGCAAAGCCTGCGCGCCATGGGTTATAGCAACCTGATCAACGCTGGCGGCTATGACGAACTGAAACTCGCCCTGGAAGCACAGGATTGAAGACGCGTGCACTCTGTATGGCCCTGCTCGGCTACTTAACCCTCTCTGACCTGACTGCAGCCGAGCTGACCCTGGAGCTGGGCAACGGCAGCCAGCGTCTGAGCAGCGCCCAGTTGCTCACCCACCCAAAGGCGCAAAACATCGAGATCCGCGACGACGTCAGCTACAAACGCAGCATGCACTACCGCGCCGTACCCTTGGCCGCGCTGCTGAACGGCTTACGGCCCAGTGATCACCTGCAGCTGGTGGCCAGCGACGGCTTTGCTGCCGAACTGTCTGCCGCTCCTGCGCTCAGCCAAACCGGCAGCCAGGCCTGGCTGGCCATCGAAGACCCGGCGCACCCCTGGCCTGCACTGGGTAACGGCAAACCCAGCGCCGGACCTTTCTACCTGGTTTGGCAAAACCCAGCCGCCAGCCAGATCGGTCCCGAACAATGGCCGTTTCAACTCGCCAGCATCCGCAAACTCGCCCCGGTGACGCAACGCTTCCCACAACTGCTGCCGGCGGCAGACGCCAGTCCGGCGGTGCAAGACGGTTTTGCCCAGTACCAGAAAAATTGCATGGCCTGTCATCGCCTGAATGGCGCCGGAGACTCACAATTCGGCCCGGATCTGAATATTCCGCACAACCCAACGGAGTATTTCAGCGGCGACTTTCTCACCCGCTATATCCGCAACCCCCAGAGCCTGCGCCGCTGGCCACAAGGCCAGATGCCGGGCTTCACGACCGAGTTGCTGAGCGACGAACAGCTCGGGGCATTGCTCGCGTACCTACGGCATATGGCTCAAAACAAAGTTCAACCTTAGGTTAAATCAGACGTAAACAAGTCCAATTGCTCATGCCTGCCACGCCAATCGTGCAAACGCACGCCAACCCCCAGAAGACGCACAGGTTTGTTACCGCGGGCAAACGCTGCGCTTAGCAAGCGCGTGTAACTGGGCAAGTCTCGGCTGGCTCCAGCCTGCTCCAGCGTGGTTTGGCTAAAGTCGTGGAACTTGATCTTGACGAAGGGCTTGTCAGGACGATAGCTCTCATCCAGCCGCAGCATACGAGTCGCCAACTGTTCCAGCAGTGCGGGAAGTTGCTGCAGGCACGCCGTCAGATCTGGCAGATCCTTATCGAAGGTGTTCTCCACACTGACCGACTGGCGCCGACTGTCGTTATGTACCACGCGCTCATCAATACCACGCGCCAACCCCCACAGCCGCTCGCCAAAGCTGCCGAACTCCTTGACCAACGCCAGCTTGTTCCACTCGCGCAGGTCGCTGCAGGTACGAATGCCCAACCGTCCAAGCTTGTCAGCCGTGACCTTGCCCACACCATGCAATTTAGTCACGGGCAGGCCGGCCACAAAATCCTCAACCTGATCTGGAGTAATCACAAACAGGCCGTTAGGTTTTCTCCAGTCGCTGGCGATCTTGGCGAGAAACTTGTTAGGCGCCACGCCCGCTGAAACGGTGATATGCAGCTCCTGCGAAACCCGCCGGCGAATATCCTGAGCGATGCGCGTGGCGCTACCCGCAAAATGCGGACTGTCGCTGACATCAAGATAAGCCTCATCCAGCGACAGGGGCTCGATCAGCTCGGTGTAATCGCGAAAGATCGCCTGAATTTCTCGCGACACCGCCTTATAGGCATCCATCCGCGGCTTGACGATTACCAGGTCAGGACACAACTTCAGTGCCTGCCCAGAGGGCATCGCCGAGCGCACACCATAACTACGCGCCTCATAGTTACAGGTTGCAATCACCCCACGCCGTTCAGCCGAGCCGCCTACCGCCAGCGGTTTAGCGGCCAGGCTCGGGTCATCGCGCATCTCGATTGCCGCGTAAAAACAATCGCAATCGACGTGGATAATCTTGCGGCTGTTCATCGCCCAATCAGCTGCCGCTTACTGTTCAGCCGCACTGACTGGCGCCGCAGGTTTTGCCTGCGGCGCGCTTTCATCCGGCTTACTGATGTAGGACTGAATGATCAGGATGACAATCAACATAAAAGCCGCAAGGGGTACCAGCTTGGTCTTGGGCGCCACAGCCGTCCCGCAACCGGGACAAGTCTTGTCACCGGTTGTCACCTGGGCACCACAGCTGTTGCATTCACTACTCATGGTGTCGCTCCTCTTCAATGGCCACGGACTCTAGCCCAACCTCTAGGTTGTGGGCTACGCCGATAAACGCGCCAGGCTAACAAGCAGGTTCGCTCTAAACCCCAGCGGGGGCTACCAGGCTAAGCGACTGAATAAAAAAGACTTCCATGAAATTTTAGGTTGACACAAAACTTTTTGCCGCTAGAATTGCCGCCGCGGGATGGAGCAGTCTGGTAGCTCGTCGGGCTCATAACCCGAAGGTCGTTGGTTCAAATCCAGCTCCCGCAACCAGATACTCAAAAAGGCCACTCATTCGAGTGGCCTTTTTGTTTCCGCAGCACAGCTATTTAAGTTATTGATTAAACGCCACTAATCAATTGACAAAAGACCATTGATGTATAGAATGGCCGGCGCGGGATGGAGCAGTCTGGTAGCTCGTCGGGCTCATAACCCGAAGGTCGTCGGTTCAAATCCGGCTCCCGCAACCAGATACTCAAAAAGGCCACTCAATCGAGTGGCCTTTTTTGTTTCCACCAAATAAACAAGCTAAGCATTTGATTAAAAACACTATTTTGTTGACAGCACGCGATTTCCATATAGAATGGCCGGCGCGGGATGGAGCAGTCTGGTAGCTCGTCGGGCTCATAACCCGAAGGTCGTTGGTTCAAATCCAGCTCCCGCAACCAGATACTCAAAAAGGCCACTCAATCGAGTGGCCTTTTTGTTTGTGCGTGATTTAAGTGATCAGGCGCAACAAGGCTTTCGGCCAGCCTGTCTAAACTGGAGCCGATCCTCACTTACCGCCCCGGAGCCCACACCACCATGTCTTGGAAAAATACCGAATCACGTTACGGCAGCCTGTCCATCGCCTTGCATTGGCTGATGCTGATTCTGATTGCCGGCGTCTACGCCTGCATCGAACTCAAAGGCAATTTCCCCAAAGGCAGCGATACTCGCGAACTGCTCAAGCAGTGGCACTTCATGCTCGGCCTCGCTGTCTTCGCCCTGGTCTGGCTGCGCCTGCTGGCCCGTACAATCGCCCCAACACCGACAATCCAACCCGCACTGCCCAGCTGGCAAGCCATCCCGGCAAAACTGATGCACCTGGCACTCTACGGCCTGATGATCGGCGCACCGCTGGCCGGCTGGTTGATCCTCAGCGCAGCCGGCAAACCCATCCCATTCTTTGGCCTGGAGTTGCCACCCCTGGTCGGCAAAAACCCGGACCTGACTGGCACGATAAAGGAATGGCATGAACTGGCCGGCAGCGCCGGATACTGGCTGATCGGCCTGCACGCCGCCGCTGGGTTGCTCCACCATTTTGTCGTGCGCGACAACACCTTGACGCGCATCCTGCCTAGCAAGCAGTCCTGACTCAGCCCCGCAACCGACTCCATCAAGGCGACGCTCAGCGCTGGTCAATTGCCAGCGCCGCCGCTAGAATTGCGCACTTTTTGATCAGAGGCGCCCCCAGCGCCCAGCATCCATCCGTACACGCCCGAGGTTAACGCCATGTCCACCCCCGCCACGCCGAAAGTCGGCTTTGTATCACTTGGCTGCCCCAAGGCCCTGGTGGACTCCGAGCGCATCCTCACCCAGTTGCGCATGGAAGGCTACGAGGTCGTGCCGACCTACCAAGATGCCGACGTTGTAGTGGTCAACACCTGCGGCTTTATTGACAGTGCCAAAGCTGAGTCCCTGGAAGTGATCGGCGAAGCGATCAAGGAAAACGGCAAGGTGATTGTCACCGGCTGTATGGGCGTCGAAGAAGGCAGCATCCGCGACGTACACCCCAGCGTGCTCTCGGTGACCGGCCCGCAGCAGTATGAGCAAGTGGTCAACGCCGTGCATGAAGTCGTACCACCGCGCCAGGATCACAACCCGCTGATCGACCTGGTGCCACCCCAGGGCATCAAACTCACCCCGCGCCACTACGCCTACCTGAAGATTTCCGAAGGCTGCAACCACAGCTGCAGCTTCTGCATCATCCCGTCGATGCGCGGCAAGCTGGTCAGCCGCCCGGTTGGCGAAGTGCTCAGCGAAGCCGAGCGCCTGGTCAAAGCCGGCGTCAAAGAACTGCTGGTGATTTCTCAGGACACCAGCGCCTACGGCGTGGACATGAAGTACAAGACCGACTTCTGGAACGGCCAGCCGGTGAAAACCCGCATGACCGAACTGTGTGAGGCGCTCTCCAGCATGGACGTGTGGGTGCGCCTGCACTATGTTTACCCCTACCCGCACGTCGACGAGCTGATCCCACTGATGGCCGCCGGCAAGATCCTGCCGTACCTGGACATCCCCTTCCAGCACGCCAGCCCGAAAGTGCTCAAGGCCATGAAGCGCCCGGCCTTTGAAGACAAAACCCTGGCGCGTATCAAAGCCTGGCGCGAAATCTGCCCGGAACTGACCATTCGCTCGACCTTTATTGTCGGCTTCCCCGGCGAAACCGAAGAAGACTTCCAATACCTGCTCGACTGGCTGAGCGAAGCCCAACTCGACCGCGTAGGCTGCTTCCAGTACTCGCCGGTAGAGGGCGCGCCGGCCAACCTGCTCGACAACCCGGTACCCGATGACGTCAAACAGGATCGCTGGGACCGTTTCATGGCCCACCAGCAAGCCATCAGCACCGCCCGCCTGCAACTCAAGGTCGGCAAGGAAATGGACGTGCTGATTGATGAAGTCGACGACCAAGGTGCAGTCGCCCGCTGCTATGCCGACGCCCCGGAAATCGACGGCAGCGTGTTTATCGCCAGCACCAATCTCACGCCGGGCGAAAAAGTCCGCGTGCGCATCGTCGATGCCGACGAATACGACATGTGGGCCGAGCGGGTCTAATCCAACCGATATTGGCCCACCTCACAAAAACGCCCCGCATTGCGGGGCGTTTTCATTCAACGGCTACACACGGAAACGGCTCACCATCATCTGCAATTGGTTACCCAAACGCGCCAACTCAACACTGGCACGAGCGGTCTCATCACTGGCACACGCCGTCTGCTCAGACACATCCCGCACGCTGATAATGCTGCGACTGATCTCTTCAGCCACCGCACTTTGCTGCTCAGCCGCCGCCGCAATCTGCTGATTCATCGACTGAATATTCGACACTGTACGGGTAATGCTTTCCAGCGAATCACCCGCGCGACGAGTCAACTCAACACTGCTGTCCGTCAGGGTACGGCTGCTCAACATGATGCTGGCCACCTGTTGCGTACCATTCTGCAGCCCAGCAACCAAGCCCTCGATCTCCTCAGTGGACTTCTGTGTGCGTTGCGCCAAACCACGCACCTCATCTGCGACCACCGCAAAACCTCGACCCGCTTCACCCGCTCGCGCCGCCTCAATAGCCGCGTTGAGTGCCAGCAGGTTCGTCTGCTCCGCCACAGCCTTGATGACATCCATGACACTGCCAATCTTCTGACTTTCTTGCTGCAGGGCACTCATGGCACCCGTAGAGCGCCCGACCTCATCAGCCAGACGCTCAATCTGAGCAATGGCCTGCGCCACCACCTTGTCGCCATTGCGCGCTTCAATATCAGCGTCAGTGGCCGCGCGAGACGCCTGCTCGGCATTGCGCGCAACCTCCTGCACCGTGGCGGACATTTCGTGCATGGCAGTGGCCACTTGATCAGTTTCACTTTTCTGGTTGTTGGCCCCCGCACTGGTCTGCGCGGTTACGGCGGACAGTTCTTCGGCAGCACTGCTGATCTGGCTGACCCCATCGCGAATCCCGCCAATCAACTCACGCAAGGTGCTGCCCATGCGCTGCACACCCTGCTGCAACACACCCAGCTCATCCTGACGCACCACAACAGAACCCGGCGTCAGATCGCCACTGGCAATGCGCTCGACATCCGACAAGGTTGCACGCAGCGGACGAATGATTTGCCGTGTGATCAACCAAGCCGCCAGCAGACCAAGTAACAAGGCCAACGCAGTAGCCGCCAACTGCAGGTAGCGCGCCGCCGCACTCTCGACGGCCAGGCGATCAAGCTGAAAGCTGTATAGCTCATCGCTGATTTTGACAATTTCAGCGCCCTGCACGGTCATTTCCTGACGCGTACGCGCAATGGCCTGCGTGGCATTACGCAGCGCCAACACCGCGTCCCGGTATTGCGCCAGCGTACGCTCAATCTGCAATACAGCGGCCTGCTGCGACCCGGCAAATGCCCGATCCAGATCCGCCAGCCCAGCCATGATCGCCTCAACCCCCTGAATCATTGCCGACTCATTACCGGGATTCGCATTATCACTGTAAAGACTGACCAGATGCTGAACCTGCAGCAGCTCCGCACGGCTATCAGTGATCGCCTGATACTGAACAAAACGCTGCGGATCAAACTCTGGTAACTGCACCACCCCGGCCATGATCTGGCGAATCTGTTCAACAGCCTCATCTGCCGTACGCGCCAACATGGCATTGGCAGCACTGACGTCTTTGTAGGCCGCTTTCATGGCATTCAGGGAAACTTGATAATCATCGTTAATGGCACCCTGCTGCTTGAGTAATGCCAAATTGACCGGGTTCTTGAACGACGCCTGCAATGCCTCCTGCTTGGCGATATAAGTACTCAGGGTCGACTGCAAACGCTCGGCCGTAGGCAAATCACCGTTGGCAATCATGTACTGCAAACGGGCAATGCGCAGGTTAGTGAGACTGCTGTTCAGGTAAGTGATGTCGCTCATCCAATTGGCGCGCTGAATCACGCTGCCCAAACCACTCCAGCCCGTCCAGGCCATCAGCACCGTCATCGCCAGCACAACACCAAAACCTATCAGCAACTTGCGGGTTACGCTGATATTGGCAAACCAGGTATTCATAAACGGCATATCTCCAACGTACGTATCAAAAGCCAAATCAGCAGCTGGAGTTATTGTTGTTGCAGCGCGTCTGGACAGAACCACCGAGGGCTCGGCGGAAAGATAGAAAGGAATCAAGCGCCAGGCTTAACCCGGACTGACAGCATGACGCCCAGCCAAGGCCGGGCGTCACATAAATAGCGCCAAAATTTTAACGCAGCCAATGCACGGAATAAACCTAACCCCCACACACTCGGCTCAACTCAGACCCTATCCAGCGGACTCAACACCGCAAGCCCACCACGATTGAGCACATGGGTATAGATCATGGTCGTTTTCACATCGGAGTGGCCCAGCAACTCCTGCACTGTGCGAATATCCTGGCCAGATTCCAACAAATGCGTAGCAAAGGAATGCCGTAACGTATGCGGCGTTGCCAGCTTCACAATACCGCTGCGCCTCAATGCAAACTTGAACGCGCGTTGCACGCGCTTCTCGTCCAAATGATGCCGACGCGATTTGCCACTGCGCGGATCAACCGAAAGTCCCGGGGCCGGAAATACATACTGCCACCCCCACTCCCACGGACCATTCGGATACTTACGCTCCAAAGCAAAAGGCAGATAAACATCACCACGCCCCATTTTCAGCTCAGCGTTATGACGCGCCCTGACCAACGCCAGGTGCTGCTTGAGCGGCTCAACCAGGCGACGCGGCAACACCGTCACCCGATCCTTCATACCCTTGCCATCGCGGACCAAAATTTCACCGCGCGGAAAGTCGACATCTTTTACTCGCAAACGCATTACTTCCATCAAGCGCATACCGGAACCATAAAGCAGATGCGCAGCCAACCCAACCTCGCCCTCTAAATTGCCCAATATTTGCTGCACCTCGGAAACACTCAACACAACCGGTAAACGGCTTGGCTTCTTTGCCCGCACCACATCACCTAACCAGGGTAAATCCAGTTTAAGGACCTGTTTGTAAAGAAACAGCAACGCCGCAAGCGCCTGATTTTGCGTTGAGGCCGAGACATTCTTCCGTAGTGCCAAATCTGATAGAAATGCCTCCACCTCTACCGCACCCATTTCTTGCGGATGCCGATAACTGTTAAAGCGAATAAAGCGCTTTACCCATTCGCAATAGACGTGTTCCGTACGAATCGAGTAGTGTTTCAGACGAGTCTGCTCACGAACCTGATCAAGCAAGCGTGGCTTTCCATCCATGGTGGATAACTCCCCTTTCAGCCAATTCCTAGCAGCAACCCTCAGCCTAGACGGCACCACCGGACCGGACAAGAATGTTATCCACCAAATCCCAAAACACGTCACGACACCAATTGGTGTCTATTTATAGTTAGGTTTCAAACTCTATGCCTCTAGCAATTCGCGTCCTTTGCATTGCTCTTTCGATACTGCTTGTTATGCATGCATGCCTAGCTCCGATCGTTGAGGAAAGCTTCCTATTTCTTCTTCCCATGGCAATCGACGCATCGCTAATCTGGCTCATCTGGGCTTTCTCTCGGCGTCGTTCAGGTACTTTGTCTTGGCTGTCCACATATTGTGTTGTAGCGGTACTTATCAGCATTCTCTTCAGCCCATTTTCGAGCGAGTACGGTCAATGGACATGGGTTATTCAAACCCAATTCGTTTCCGAGGCATTGGTGTGTTTAGCTCTCTTCTTCGCGCTACGCACGCAGTCCGCCAAGTCTTGGTTTCATGGCTAAACAGAAACCTAACAACTGGTTCAAACCGCTCGCTCCGCTCACTGGGACGGGCTAAAGCCCGCCCCTTAACCAAACGTTAGACGTTCATGTTTCCAAAGCTTGTTTTTTGTAATGCGTACACCCGTAAAGACGCACGTTTACTTTCGAGGTTTTCACGGTTTGAAATGTGCATTTACTGAACTGACGCCCGTTATATTTTGGGCATTGTTTAACACTGCGTTCAGGTCGTTACATTGCAAACATTGGATTTATCGCGTTTCATCCGTTGCGTCATTTTTGTTCGCAAGGCCGCACGATTGCTTTCGGGTCTTTCTCGGGTTTAGTCTTGCGGTTGCTGTGCTTACGCCGGTTGCCATCGGGGCACGTTGAAATTGCGGGTTTTCAGCTACATCGAAACATCAAATTTATTGCGTTTCGCCAGGTTCATCGCGCAACGCGTTACAAGCAAGAATGCGGTGCTTCAAATTATGTGTACATCCGAGCGTCTAACAATTGGTTCAAATCGCTCGCTATGCTCGCTGGGACGGGCTAAAGCCCGCCCCTTAACCAAACGTTAGGCACCAAACATGGAGAGTTCAACGTGACTAAAAAATTATCGGAATTTAAGGCAGTCTCATTACCTGAGGCGAGCTTCAACGACGTAAACCTGCAACTCGCTAAATTCAATGACGTCAACCTTTCTGGCTCAACGTTCACCGACGTTTCGTTAACCGGGGCCAAACTCAATAATGTCGATTTAAGCAACGTTACAATCACAGACGCAAATTTAAATGGCATGGCAATTAACGGTATTCTCGTCACTGAGTTACTTCGCGTCTATGGCGCCTAACAAGGCGCTCAAATCGCTCACTTCGTTCGCTGGGACGGCGTTCCGCCGCCCCTTAGCTTAATCGTTAGGCAGCATATGGAAGACAGTGCAGACCTGAGAGTTAAATGCTCGGAAGCTATTCAGCTTTTACAGTTAGGGCACATTGAGCTGCTGGCTAACCAATATGGCTACGCCTTAGCCTTTGGAAGGCCGGCGCACCAAGCGATCCACGCGGATCTCAGAGCATGCTTACATGAGCTTGGGGCACATGGGTTTACACCTCTGTCCACGCAGCCTGAAATTGAAATTTCTTTCCTCACCGAAAACTCTTCAGGCATAGAGGCTGTCATTGAATGCCTTGTAGAAACAGACTCTGGCGCAAAACTCCTAGTAGAATTTATATCTACCGAGAAAGGTATAAGTCTTGAGCACATCAGTACTGCTGCCTAACAAATGGTTCAAGCCGTTCGCTTCGCTCACTCGGGACCGGCTAAAGCCGGCCCCTTAACCAAACGTTATGTAAAAAGCGATGCGCTCATACGAAGATACAAAAGATGCTATAAATTCACTTTTTGATAACTGCCAATCGGAGAGGGGATTTTCACTTGGGCAATCTCTTTGCTTTATAGAAGAAGAATATTTTCCTTGGAACACAGATGACACGACTTGGCAGCTATGCTTTTATGTTCTTCTTCTTAAGGCAGCCCTCGAAAGAGGCATTAATAAGTTAAGTTGGGATTTGGACTATATTAGCCATAAAGCACGCGAACTCCTAAACAATGAGCTTTTCCTTGATAAGGCTAGGGCAAAACTAAAAAAGTACGAATCTGAGTGCTTAGCTTCTGATATTTATTTGATTAAAATAAATTTCTTTAAATACCAGGTGAATTTTACATAACAACTGGTTCAAACCGTTCGCTGCGCTCACTGGGACGGGCTAAAGCCCGCCCCTTAACCAAACGTTAGGCTCAGAGCATGATCACCAAAGCCCTTACCAACTGGCTCACAAAAGCATTCAATGGAGAAGAAGAGTTTCCGAAGTTAGAGAAACCGTTTTTCTCCAAAGCAGGTGGTCACGGCATTATATTTTTTAACGATGAAACTACACCAATGGACTTTGTTACCGGTGTATTTAGAAAATATTTGAAATTGAACCAATCACAGGCCTTCAGCCTCATGGCTGAAATCCATGAAAATGGTGAAGCCACATGGTTTGGAACAGATCTCGATATAGCGGAGAGCATTTGTGCGTTAATTACATCAGCCGCAGAAGACCAAGGCTTCCCTTTTAAGTGCACTGTAGTAGCACCAGAAAAATTGGACAAAGCCTAACAAATGGTTCAAACCGTTCGCTGCGCTCACTGGGACGGGCTAAAGCCCGCCCCTTAACCAAATGTTAGCCAATCGCTTTCAGCTTGTTTGGTTTTTAATCGCGTACATCCGCAATATCGCTCCACTGCTTTACGCTTCACACAGTTTCAAAATTTGTGTTTACTGAACCATCGCCGCCACCATCGGGGCACGTCTAAATTGCGGTTCGCCAGCAACATCGAAACATAGGATTTATCGCCTTTCGCCAGGTTTATCGCGTAACGCGTTACAAGCAGGAATGTGGTGCTTCAAATTATGCGTACATCCGAGCGTCTAACAATTGGTTCAAATCGCTCGCTGCGCTCACTGGGACGGGCTAAAGCCCGCCCCTTAACCAAACGTTAGCCAATCGCTTTCAGCTTGTTTGGTTTCTAATCGCGTACATCAGCAATATCGCTCCAATGCTTTAGGCTTCACACAGTTTCAATTTTTGTGTTTACTGAACCATCGCCGCCACCATCGGGGCACGTCTAAATTGCGGTTCGCCAGCAACATCGAAACATTGTATTTATCGCGTTTCGCCAGGGATTTCGCGCAACGCGTTACAAGCAGGAATGTGGTGCTTCAAATTATGCGTACATCCGAGCGTCTAACAATTGGTTCAAATCGCTCGCTGCGCTCGCTGGGACGGGCTAAAGCCCGCCCCTTAACCAAACGTTAGGCAAACATGTCGGACATCGAGATAAAGGAAGAAGGCACAACAGGAACAATCATCCTGTACGCTCTACTGCTCCCGCCAATGCTCCTTTTCACATTCCTCGCCTACGCTAGCGGCAACACAGCTGCGCTTCTGGCAACAACACTGTTAACGGCAGCAATTCCGTTTGAAATAAACCGCCACGCCAAACTTAGAAAGCTGGCCAAAGCTCCGCTTATTAGATTTACTGATAAAGAAATATACATCAGGAAAAAACGCAATTCAGAAGCGCGTAATATCGAATACAGTGCCATTTCCGCATTTACAAGAACCCGGAACCGCCACACCACAAAAACAAGCTTCACATTAAAGTTAAACTCTGGTGAATTATTCGAACTCTCAGACTCTTATAGGGATCATGAGGCCAAAGTGATAGCCGAAAATCTTCTCAAGAAATTGCCTCATCTCAGCCCAAAGCATGGGTGGGAAAGCAAAGAATACAGTGAGTACGCCTAACAATGCGCTCAAATCGCTCACTTCGTTCGCTGGGACCGGCTAAAGCCGGCCCCTTAGCTTAATCGTTAGGATGCCACGTTGAATCGCATCATATTATCCATGGAGCTAATTCTTCTTTGCGGGCCAGCGATAGCTCTCCTTGCATTAGGAATAATGTTCTTACCCACTTCTTTGATTGCCTTGATTTTTTCACCATCAAGTAGTGGTGTTCTGCCAATAGCTGCACTTATCACAATTTGCGGAACATGGGGCGCAATTTCATTCGCCAGTTTAGCGCGCTATGCATACAGTAAAGAAAGAAGCTGGCCTGGACGACCAATACAATGGTTTGGAATCATACTGGGTCTTGCTGCTTGCAGTGCCGGTTTACTAACTAGCACGGAGCACTATATGATTTTCACTGTTTTCGCCGGCCCAATAATTGCCACAGCACATCTTCTATACTTATCAAAGCTCGGCAATAAGGCCTCCTAACAACTGATTCAAACCGTTCGCTTCGCTCACTGGGACGGGCTAAAGCCCGCCCCTTAACCAAACGTTAGAGCCCAGAAGATGATCCCGGAAAATATCCACGTGCTTGCGAACAAAAATCGACTGGGTGACATAGAACGCAGCAATGTAGAGACAGCGAAAAAAGCTCTGCAAAGACTAGGTATTGGTGTAGAGAGCCAACTCCACGAATTTTGTGTTGCTTATTGCTTAAGCTCTTTGCTGAGCCCTTTCGCTGAAGAACAACTTGTAGATATCTGTGAGCCAACAGAAGAAGTAGCTGTCAGCACTAATTTTGCACATGAGTTCTGGGGGCTTCCGAATGAATATATATGCTTCACCAGTTGCCAAGGAGAAGGTGGCTTTCTCTATTCTGTGCGCACCCATGCCGTATACGATTTTTCTTTGTCCGAACGTACCCAATTCTTGGTGGCACCAGAGCCAAAATGGCCAAATTTCTATAAGTTCATCGAATGGTATCTTTCGCCAGAGCTAGTGCAATGAGCTCTAACAACTGGTTCAAGTCGTTCGCTTCGCTCACTCGGGACCGGCTAAAGCCGGCCCCTTAACCAAACGTTAGGCACGCATGAAAAAGTTCGGTACTCGACCATGAGTGATGCAAGACTAAAATCGCGAATAAAGCGAATATTTAAAGATGAGATGGAATCAAAAGGTTTTGTGTTGAAGAAACCTAGAATTCCAGAGAGATTTTTGAAGGGGCTAAGGCAAGGCATTGAATTTCAGCCTGGAACTGGACACTTATCCGGCAAATACACTTTAAATGTATTTTGGAGTTTCACACATGCCTTAGATGAGGGCATGTCAATGCATGGTACATCTCGTATCGGAGCGCTCACTGGCGGCGGGGATACTTGGTTTTCGCGGCAAGATGAAAACCTGGAATCCGACTTCAGTGCAGTTAGTGAAATAATTAAAAAAGTAGTTTTACCCTACCTAGACAAATATAACTCAATAGAGAGCATCCTGGCAGGTGTCAAAAGTGGTGAGCTAGATACTTCTCGTGCGCTTGGCGTTGATGCAGGGTGGCGTGAATTCAATCTAGGGTACTGCTTCGCTTCTCTTGGAAATAAGAAGGAGGCAGTGAAGCACTACAGTGCAGTTATAGAAATGCACTCTACCCATACAGTTGAATGGGTGCAAAACCGAAAGCAGGCTGCTGTTAGTGAAATTTCGCGTCTATGTCCCTAACAATTGGTTCAAACCGTTCGCTTCGCTCACTTGGACGGGCTAAAGCCCGCCCCTTAACCAAACGTTAGGCTTACGCTGTAAACCTTGGAGAAAATTCGTGCATCAGGAAGTGCGAAGCAACTACGCAAATCTAATCTTGCTACTTATACTGGGCGCAGTGATGCTCCCTGATACATTAAAATATATAGTTGGCGCTCCATTCGCCTTGTTGCTGTCACTTGCTCGTCCAGGTGTTTTTTTATGGTACCTACTTGCAGGTTATGGCCTATATAGCGCATGGAGCATCGCAATCAGAATGAAAGAATACATAGATTAAGAAGTACCTACCCACATATATGTCGGAGTCATAGCAGGCTTCTTGGCTTTTTTAATTGCGGGACTATCACAGGGCGGGAGGTTTGTATTAGGTGCAGCGCCTCTTATCGCTGCCTGTATATCTATAGCAATTATAAAAATTAGAACAAAATAACATGAATTATGAACGCACCAAACGACAGAGCCTAACAACTGGTTCAAACCGTTCGCTTCGCTCACTGGGACGGGCTAAAGCCCGCCCCTTAACCAAACGTTAGACAATCGCTTTCAGCTTGTTTGGTTTTTAATCGCGTACATCAGCAATATCGCTCCACTGCTTTAGGCTTCACACAGTTTCAAAATTTGTGTTTACTGAACCATCGCCGCCACCATCGGGGCACGTTGAAATCGCAGTTTTTTCAGTTGCATCGAAACATTGGATTTATCGTGTTTCGTCAGGTTTATCGCGTAACGCGTTACAAGCAAGAATGCGGTGCTTCAAATTATGCGTACATCCGAGCGTCTAACAATTGGTTCAAATCGCTCGCTGTGCTCGCTGGGACGGGCTAAAGCCCGCCCCTTAACCAAACGTTAGGCTAATCTTAATGTTCTTCGCAAGCCTTGCAGCCATAGTTACGCCTTCGCTCATCATTGCTCTAACTGCTGTAGCGCTTGGCGGGTCGCCCTCAGATGGTTTAATTCCAACATTGATCTTATATGGTCTAATTATTTCTACTGCTCACTTTATCGTAATGGGGCTACCTACTCTAACCCTGCTAAATAAATTCAACCTTCTCAAATTAAAGCATGTGATATTGGCCGGGTTCTTAATAGCAATCATCCCAACCGGCATCTATAGATGGCCTCTCCCAGATGGCCAGTTCATCGGGACAATAGAAACACAAATATATGGATTCAACGTAGTCAAAAATATAAATGGTGTGCCAACCCTGTGGGGGTGGTTAATATACCTAAAAGAGACATTTACTCCCGGAGTACTATTTGGCATTCCAGCAGCATTTGCTTTCTGGTATTTTTATGAAGGTAATACGGCGCGAGAGCCTAACTAGTGGTTCAAATCGTTCGCTGCGCTCACTGGGACGGGCTAAAGCCCGCCCCTTAACCAAACGTTAGGGTACTCAAATGGCTGCCTACTTCGTACACAATGGCTTCTGTGGCTGGTTGTATGGAACACCCAGTGATCCGCAGCTTATAAGCTTCGAAGACGCGGCAAAGATCATGCAGCAAGCAAAGCTCAGCTCCGAGCAGGTAAAACAAAAAATCCCACCTGCTCAATACGCGACAGAAGCTGATTATCTTTATTATTTAACCGGAAAAAACAGATTCTTATGCTTTGGCAACATTCACGAATGTGCAGACATCAACAGCACGAAAGTCAATTCAGCACTACATGTTGAGTGGGGGGGCACCCTAACAACTGGTTCAAATCGCTCGCTTCGCTCACTGGGACGGGCTAAAGCCCGCCCCTTAACCAAACGTTATGTATCACTAATTAATTTCGAGGCTGGCCGTGAGCGAAGATAGAACAACAAAAGCCGAAGTCATCGCACGTTCTCTCGAGAAAGTCTCGGACAGCAAAGGGCTTGAAGCAATTGGTCACGGCCTAGGCTGGGGAATTGCTGCAATGGCAATAGCGGCAGTTTTCTTAGCGCTAGCACTCTCACCTGCAGCATTGAAGTGGGATGGACACTTACACCCCCAAACAAAATGCTACGAGGTAAAGGAGATCGCAGGCGAACTGGTAAAATTCAACACCTGTACCGGTGAGGCAGAGAAAATATCTATAAAAGCCGAAGCTAGTGCAAAGTGAACATAACAATGCGCTCAAATCGCTCGCTGGGACCGGCGAAGCCGGCCCCTTAGCTTAATCGTTAGCTAACCGCATTCTGCTTAATGGTTTTTTGCACCGCGTACATCCGCAATATCGCTCCACTGCTTTAGGCTTCACACAGTTTCAATTTTTGTGTTTACTGAACCATCGCCTCCACCATCGGGGCACGTATAAACTGCGGTTCGCCAGCAACATCGAAACATTGGATTTATCGCGTTTCGTCAGGCATTTCGCGTAACGCGTTACAAGCAGGAATGCGGTGCTTCAAATTCTGCGTACATCCGAGCGTCTAACAATTGGTTCAAATCGCTCGCTGTGCTCGCTGGGACGGGCTAAAGCCCGCCCCTTAACCAAACGTTAGGCAACTCGAATATGCACGTAGCTATTCACGCAAATATCGTTGATCAATCTACAGCCAAGTTGGCCGATACCCTGCGCCCGATATTCAGAACACTCGCTGACAAGCTGGAGGGAAACTACGGCGGTTCTATGGAGCATCTTTGGATTGATTTGGAACTGATTGAACATCACTCAAAGCCTGACGGTAGTCCTCGCCATCCATTTAGGCTGCAAAAGCGAGTGTCTGGTCGTGGGAGGTTTGGCCTGCCCGCAATAGAGGATCAAATGAACGTTGGGCACTACAGCGTTCGACCCGATTTTCACCATCTTCACTCTCTGCCCATACCCGAGGCCGCTGCGTACGTGATAAAACTAATCCACGAGTCCACGGAGATGCTCCTCTCAAAGCAAAAGCGACTCAACGGCTTCGACGCGCAACTATTCCGCAGCAAGCTCTCCGAAAGCTGCCTTCAACTTGGGTTCAGTGTCCAATGAGCAGCCAAGTTTTCTCTCACCAGCCTAACTAGTGGTTCAAGCCGTTCGCTTCGCTCACTCGGGACGGGCTAAAGCCCGCCCCTTAACCAAACGTTAAATGACAATGGCCTGCTCCGTGCCAAAACGCATAGAAGAATTAACAGTTGCTGATCTAGAAAGTAATCGTTGGTGTGTATACCACAACGACGAAGAAGGCTATGACAGCTTTGAATTTGCCATACCTGACACTCATCTTAACTTTTCAGAGCACGCCATCGAAATCGAGTTGGCACACTTTACCTTTCCTGATGGCAAAATCTTGAAAGGCAGCTTTGATGGCTCAGAGTCTTTTTCAGTTTGCCACAATGACAATTGGTATTCCTTCTGGTTCGGCATTTCAAAACCAAATGAGAATACCATTGCCGAATTCAAAGAATTTCTAACTGTTAATCGCCTTGCATTACCTGCGCATGCAACAGCAACATGGAGTGGCACCTCAAGAACATTCAATGGCTTACAATATCTTGATGACACAGGGGCCATCCGTGAAATTGTCATTTAACAATTGGTTCAAGCCGTTCGCTCCGCTCACTCGGGACCGGCTAAAGCCGGCCCCTTAACCAAACGTTAGGCCACAAGGAAGAACCTTTGAAAGCTCTTGACCTTTTAAGATGCACCATAATCAGCCTTTTGCTCTCTCTAGTTGCTCCAGGCTTAACAATGCAGTCTTCGGCGCCAGAGGAAGGCGAAGTCGTTATGGACCTTTCCGCAATTTCAGAAGAGCAGTTAGAAAACTCCACTACAGAAGAGCTTGAAAAATTAATATCAAGCGCTCCCCAAAAAGAGATAGAGGATTCATGGGAAGGCTCTCTATACGCATTTAGCCACCCTCAAGTCTTGTATTTTTATCTTGAAGCAACTGCCTATATATTCCCTTTTATCTTTCTAGCCTCGGTAGCCTCTTCATTTTTAAGCATCCGAAGCAGGTCGCGCGCGGAGCCAGCCTAACAATTGGTTCAAGTCGCTCGCTCCGCTCGCTTGGGACCGCGTTCCGCGGCCCCTTAACCAAACGTTAGAGTGCAAGTAAATGTCGCGCCAAGGAATGAATGCCGCATTGCAACATGCTCAGGAATTGCCTGCCTTCCAGAGCATTAACCAAGCACAAGAAAGCTTGTTCAAGCTCAAAGATGCAACTCTATCCGCATTTATTGCGGAGCTGGGCACCGCCCTCAATCTAGACTTCACCCCAGAAAGCTTAAAAGCACTGGAAAAGTGGTTTATTGAGTCTGGCTCTCCAGAGATTGGGGCCGGTAGCTATTCAATTCCTCATGCTATTGGCTTCTACTACGGAGAGATCCTCTGCAGGTCCGCTGGCTTCACTTGGGTAGTAGAGGAGTTCCCTTTTCAAAAGGGGCGTTATTCTGTCGGCATCGCGCGCCCCTTGCTTAAGATCATGCTTACTCGCGGCCTTCAACCAAAAACAGAGGGCAACAAGCGCATGCAGAGCCTTTATCGTGAGTGCAAGAGCTATGCACTCTAACAAGTCGCTCAAGTGGGACGTCTTTGGCTTCGCCAAATTCGCCCCTTAGCTCCAACGTTAGGCCTTTGCGAAAAGGAGATTCGCCAACATGAAAGTACTCACGCTACCAGGCATTGGAAATTCGGGGCCAGAACACTGGCAAAGTCGCTGGGAACAACTTAATAATAATTATATTCGCGTCAATCAATTAAGCTGGGACAATCCAAACTGCTCAGAATGGGTCGAATCTCTTGAAGAAAGCGTTAGATCTGCTGGCCCAAGCACTATTCTGGTAGCTCATAGTTTGGCATGTCTGCTCGTCGCGCACTGGGCGGTAAAAACAAATCTACAAATCAAAGCTGCTTTACTAGTCGCTGTACCAAATCCCAAAAATCCAATATTTCCAACTCAAGCAGCAGGGTTCGAGCCATTGCCAATCCAGCGCTTGCCTTTCAAATCTATTATTGTCGCAAGCACCAATGATCCCTACGGTGGTATCTCGTACGCTGAAGAGTGCGCTTCGATATGGGGTAGTGATCTTGTTAACATCGGTGAGGCCGGTCATATCAATAGCTCTAGCGGTTTGGGTGCCTGGCCCGAGGGTCATAAACTCCTACAAAAACTTCAAACGGCCTAACAATGCGCTCAAATCGCTCACTTCGTTCGCTGGGACGGGCTAAAGCCCGCCCCTTAGCTTAAACGTTATGCAAAAATAATATGACTCGATACTTCTTTGCAATTTTCATTACCCTTGTAACGCTAATTTTAAATGCTGCGGTGTTATCCGAGAGCCTTAGTGGTGTCACGCTTATAATTTCACTTCTAGCGATTAACGCATTCTCATTATCTCTAATTTTATTTTGGCTAGGGGGTTATTCAAGAACTCCCAGTAAGGCTAAGTATCTTGTTCTTGGCCATGCAGCATTGTTCTTATCAGTTGGTGTAGGATTTATTACACTTGGATATCATGCAATTGAAGCGCAAAGTTGCCTGTTCCTTATGAATGATGGCGATTCAAAAAATCTCATCCACAAGGCTGGCCTTTGGGCCACAGAAAACAGTTACTGCCCATGGTTAGGGGTTAGCCTCATGGCATTTGGGTTATTCTTGTCTTGGCCAAGCTTAAAGCTATTTATTGGAATCCAAGCAAAAGGCGCATAACAATTGGTTCAAATCGCTCGCTTCGCTCACTGGGACGGGCTAAAGCCTGCCCCTTAACCAAACGTTAGCCAATCGCTTTCAGCTTGTTTGGTTTTTAATCGCGTACATCCGCAATATCGCTCCACTGCTTTAGGCTTCACACAATTTCGAAAATTGTGTTTACTGAACCATCGCCGCCACCATCGGGGCACGTCTAAATTGCGGTTCGCCAGCAACATCGAAACATTGGATTTATCGCGTTTCGCCAGGTATTTCGCGCAACGCGTTACAAGCAGGAATGTGGTGCTTCAAATTATGCGTACATCCGAGCGTCTAACAATTGGTTCAAATCGCTCGCTGTGCTCGCTGGGACGGGCTAAAGCCCGCCCCTTAACCAAACGTTAGAGGTCAAAAGGAGTTTACCTTGGAAGCAACAAAAAAAGACAAGTACATTTCCGCAGCAACCCCAATTATAATTTTCGCCTCCGGCGCTATCGCCCCATGGGCAATGTTAATAACCCCAATAGCTCTTTATTTCATTTATAGGAAAATCGCTGCCAGCCAAGCACAATTGACGGCATTAAAAATATTCGACCTTTCTATTTCCTTGCTAGCCCTAGCATTCACTCTTGGCTTGTTAAATTCGGCTTTATTAATTGTCGCTCACGATGGCGAATTCACTATTCCACTTGTATCAAGCGGACTATCAAAATACATAATTGCAATTAGCCTGCTCGGTTACTACTTGGTTTACCTAATAATTTTCATCATATATTCATTCCGCCAAATAGTCGCTTCACCTTTTCTTTCATTCAAAATCTTTGAATCCCTTAGAGGAAAGCGTGCAATTGCCCTCTAACAACTGGTTCAAACCGTTCGCTACGCTCACTGGGACGGGCTAAAGCCCGCCCCTTAACCAAACGTTAGCCAATCGCTTTCAGCTTGTTTGGTTTCTAATCGCGTACATCAGCAATATCGCTCCAATGCTTTAGGCTTCACACAGTTTCAATTTTTGTGTTTACTGAACCATCGCCGCCACCATCGGGGCACGTCTAAATTGCGGTTCGCCAGCAACATCGAAACATTGTATTTATCGCGTTTCGCCAGGGATTTCGCGCAACGCGTTACAAGCAGGAATGTGGTGCTTCAAATTATGCGTACATCCGAGCGTCTAACAATTGGTTCAAATCGCTCGCTGCGCTCGCTGGGACGGGCTAAAGCCCGCCCCTTAACCAAACGTTAGCTAACCGCATTCTGCTTAATGGTTTTTACACCGCGTACATCCGCAATATCGCTCTACTGCTTTAGGCTTCACACAGTTTCAATTTTTGTGTTTACTGAACCATCGCCTCCGCCATCGGGGCACGTTGAAATTGCAGTTCGCCAGCAACATCGAAACATTGGATTTATCGCGTTTCGCCAAGTATTTCGCGCAACGCGTTACAAGCAGGAATGTGGTGCTTCAAATTATGCGTACATCCGAGCGTCTAACAATTGGTTCAAATCGCTCGCTACGCTCGCTGGGACGGGCTAAAGCCCGCCCCTTAACCAAACGTTAGCCCTCATATGAATATCACAGTGCCAACTTTTGAATTTGTACCACTTCATAGCTTTGGTCCTGCAGTTCTCGGCGCATCACGCGCAGAAATTCGAACTGCATTTTTGCGCGAGGGATTCCCTTTAGAGGACTCTCTCGGATCATCGGATTATTTCTGCGATGCATCTATCCAGGTTGAGTACAATCCAAGCGAGCAAGCCAACTTCATTGGTGTTTCTTCCAGCCCACGCTTTGCAGCCCATATATACGGACTCGACGTCTTCGACATAGATGCTTCTGAACTATTCGCCATAATTACAAGACACGACAACTCAGGCGCGCATATGTTTGATGAATATGAGTATTTATTCCCCAATCAGCTGGTATCCCTTTGGGACGCTGATCAGCAATATGATCGCAAGGGAAATGAACGTCGAGTCATCTGGGCCCAGGTTGGTATTCGTGGTACCCAACATTGCTGACATCTGCGGCAAGGGCTAACAACTGGTTCAAATCGCTCGCTTCGCTCACTGGGACGGGCTAAAGCCCGCCCCTTAACCAAACGTTAGGTATTACACGATGACCTATTGGAATCCTCTTGTTCCTGAATTGACCGTTTCGAACGTGGATGTTTCTCTGGGTTTTTACCTTGCCGCGGGCTTCCAAAGCCGATTCAGACGCTCATCCCCTGAGTTTGTTTACATTGAACTGGGTCATGCTCAACTAATGCTTGAGGAAGACCATCCGGACAACTGGAAAACTGCCGATCTAAATCCGCCCTATGGCCGTGGAGTAAACTTTCAAGTTGAAGTAGAAAGCATTAGTACAATTTTGGAAAATTTTATAAATAGTGGAATTTCACTATTTCGAGAGCCTACAGAGTCTTGGTATGAAACATCTCCTAGCACCGAAGAAGGACAGATAGAATTTTTATCTCAAGATCCAGATGGGTATCTCATGCGTTTCGTAGAAATCCTTGGAAAAAGGTGCAAGTAATACCTAACTAGTGGTTCAAGTCGCTCGCTTCGCTCACTGGGACGGGCTAAAGCCCGCCCCTTAACCAAACGTTAGGAAACACAAGGACGTCATGCGCTACCCTACTAATGAAAAACAGGCAGCTTTATTTTGCGTATTTATAAGCATTCTAGTTGCAGCTACAATTTCTCCATCAGGCTCATATTTTTTTGAAAATTTTATTTATTTCTGGCTACCCCAAGCTGGGGTATTCTTAATTCCTGCAATAATATACTCACGTCCAGCTGTTATCTCCGGTGCAGCATTAGTTTTAGCTTTGTATCTTGCAGCATTCAACTCATGGAATGTTTCTAATGGCCCAGAATCTCTGACATGGCTTGGCTATTTGTTTTCCTTGCCTGGAGCCGCTATTGGGGCCGGAGCAGGTGCGCTATATTTAAAAAGCAAGACTAATAACAAGCCAATTTACGTTGGCGCGGCCATTGCCGTGAGTACATTTATCGGCCTTGCCATTAATCAAACATTTGTATGCAGCACAGTAATGCACTGTGGCTTCTAATAGCGTTTCCTAACAAGTGGTTCAAATCGTTCGCTTCGCTCACTGGGACGGGCTAAAGCCCGCCCCTTAACCAAACGTTAGGTATCACCCCATGCTTATCTTGCGCCGGGTCATCCTTTCAATACTGCTCGTGTCTTTTCTATTGGCTGCCGCATTCCCTGGAATTGTTTATATCATCGGCATATACAGAGTTGACGGCCGCCCAGTCCCTGCAAATCCTGAGAACTACAGTCAGGAGGTCATTGATAAAGTATGGAGCCAATGCAGCGAGAAGCTGCCTGTCACTGTTAAACCTACCAACCCGTGGGCTGTAGCGAGTAAGTTTCTCTTTGGCAATCCAATGCGTACGACACCAGGAGAACGCGCCGCATGGAGAATTGCGAGCACCTATAATGCTGCTCATCGTATGGGCAACAATACTTGGTGGCACACGTCTGGCGCGGCACTAACCATCTGGGTTACTCGCCAGTGGTCTGCTCAACAAATTGCGGCAACTCTGGTGAGGGACAACTTGTGCAAGTGAAACCTAACTAGTGGTTCAAGCCGTTCGCTTCGCTCACTGGGACGGGCTAAAGCCCGCCCCTTAACCAAACGTTAGGTTCATTCATGGCTAGAAGTGCGCGTCTTCAGAAAAAGCTTTTATCTAATGCACTAATAACTGTTGCAGAAGACACAGTCACGGACAGCGAAAATCTGAATAAACTTTGGAACTTAAAACAAGGCGAGAGTATCCTTTTGAACTCTCACATTCTTAAGTCACAACCGCTCGTAAAGTATGGGCTTGAGTACCACGTAGTCCGCGGACCTATTCCAGAACACTGGCTACATCGTGTGTTCGACGCGAAAGAATTAGAAGTTTTCTTCATAGCAAAAAATCATGAAACCATCTGTCATTCATGGCTAATATTCGATGACGAATAAACCTAACAAGTGGTTCAAATCGTTCGCTTCGCTCACTGGGACGGGCTAAAGCCCGCCCCTTAACCAAACGTTAGCCAATCGCTTTCAGCTTGTTTGGTTTCTAATCGCGTACATCAGCAATATCGCTCCAATGCTTTAGGCTTCACACAGTTTCAATTTTTGTGTTTACTGAACCATCGCCGCCACCATCGGGGCACGTCTAAATTGCGGTTCGCCAGCAACATCGAAACATTGGATTTATCGCGCTTCGCAGGTTTATCGCGTAATGCGTTACAAGCAGGAATGTGGTGCTTCAATTTATGCGTACATCCGAGCGTCTAACAATTGGTTCAAATCGCTCGCTGTGCTCGCTGGGACGGGCTAAAGCCCGCCCCTTAACCAAACGTTAGAGCTAAAAGCATGGAAGCAATCCTAAACCTATACAATTCGGTCAGATCACATTTCCCTGAAATCACAGCTAAAGCTGATCGTGAGCACGTCCGGCTTTGGGACGAATTAGACCCTGAACTTGCATATTCTTGGTTTCAGAGCCTTGCTAATGCACTCAATACAGAGATGTGCAAAGGCATAAATCCCAATAGTCATGCAGCGCTTTTCATATTCATCAGCAATAACCTTGAGAACTGCACAAAAGAAATCCATACCTGCATTGATGTTTCATTCACTGAGAACTTGTTCTGGCAGGTTCCAGGTGAGAAGGCAGCGCCCTACTGGCACGCCTTACCTGATCCACTCAAAGAGCTATATTTAGGTTTCCATCGCCGTGCACCGCTCTAACAATTGGTTCAAGGCCACTCGCTTCGCTCGCTCGGGACCGGCTAAAGCCGGCCCCTTAACCAAACGTTAGGGCCAATAATGGGTAGCGCAATAATATTCATTGTCTTTGTGGCAATTGCACTACTAATACCGTTTCTGTTAGTAGTTATTGTAATTAAGCTTACGCAAACAAAAAGACCGACGGGCTACTACAGAAATTACATACTCCTGGCCAGTGGCGCACTAATCGTCGCTGTAGCCATACAGCACCTATTTAGCCAAATTATTTCAGGCGAAATATATTTCAAACCAAGAGGAGCAAGCACTGCATTTATAGCGTCAATAGAAAATGAACCTGTGCAGTTTGCATTTTTATCTGCACTGTACATTGCATTCTGTGGCTTACTAACTATTGCGCTATTCAAAGCGCATCGCGCACTACAAAAGCATCTCGCAAAAGGCCCTAACTAGTGCTTCAAGTCGTTCGCTTCGCTCACTGGGACGGGCTAAAGCCCGCCCCTTAACCAAACGTTAGCCAATCGCTTTCAGCTTGTTTGGTTTCTAATCGCGTACATCAGCAATATCGCTCCACTGCTTTAGGCTTCACACAGTTTCAAAATTTGTGTTTACTGAACCATCGCCGCCACCATCGGGGCACGTCTAAATTGCGGTTCGCCAGCAACATCGAAACATTGGATTTATCGCGTTTCGCCAGGGATTTCGCGCAACGCGTTACAAGCAGGAATGTGGTGCTTCAAATTATGCGTACATCCGAGCGTCTAACAATTGGTTCAAATCGCTCGCTGCGCTCGCTGGGACGGGCTAAAGCCCGCCCCTTAACCAAACGTTAGACACAACAAGGAAGTTATGCGTAAGTCCATCAATATCGCAATCGTAGTCGTAATCTCGATAGCCCATTACTCAATCATGGGTTACTTGGGTTATGACCCTGCGCCTGAGTATGAAAATTTAATGGCTTGGTCTTTTGCCCTCATGGTTGCGTTGTGGTGCCTCGATGACGCAAAGAAATACAATTTCCATCGTCCTTATGAGTTCGGCGCTTTTATTTTCTTCCTCTGGCCCATTGTATTGCCTGCGTATCTCATCCATACGCGAGGCTGGCGAGGTGCGCTATTATTTTTGGCCTTCCTATTTATAGCGCTGTTGCCTTACATTTCCGGCTGGGTTTCCTATTACGCAAGCCCTGCTTACAGCGAGTATGGTGTCTAACAATAGGTTCAAATCGTTCGCTTCGCTCACTGGGACGGGCTAAAGCCCGCCCCTTAACCAAACGTTAGAAGCCGTCGCATGGAATCCGAGAATCCCATGATCGCTCGCCCCAAATTCGTTGGTTACAGCCTGCTATCTTTAGTCATGCCATTAGATATTTGGGCTTTATCAGGCGTCATATCGAGAAGCATTGAAAACTCTTTATTCATTGCACTTCTCTGCATTCCTGCCAGCTATTTTGTAGTCAAGTGCCTTTCAACAGAAAAGCAGGATATCTCCGAACTCATCAGTCTTCGCGAAGCACGTATCATTTATTCCACCTGTATCATCGGTGCCTTAGCTGCATGGTTCTGGTCCGGTTTTCTATTTGCCCTTCCAGGATTTCTAGCTGCACTATTCTTATCAATACGCGAACATAAAATCAGGAAAATTGTGCGAGGCGTCAGCTTCTAACTACTGGTTCAAGTCGCTCGCTTCGCTCACTCGGGACCGGCTAAAGCCGGCCCCTTAACCAAACGTTAGGTAATACATATGAAGTGTCCAATATGTACCGGACCTCTCCAAGAAATTGAAGTAGCACCATGCTATGACTGCGGCCATGAAACTAATGAACTGGAAGATCTCAAAAAAGAAGAGCATGAATACTATTTATTTGAGTTATGGGCTACCGAAATAGCGCTTTGTGATTTTTGCGATTCAGACTTCGGCTCTTACTTTCCTAGGTACTTTGGGCTACCTGACAATGCTTCAACAGACTATCCATTAAAGCTCATAAAAAAGATTGAGGCTCATGAAACCGTTCGTGACTTGTACTGCGAAAAATGTAAGCATCGACTAGCCTTTTTGAAATTCTTAGAAAGTGCACGCAGCCATAATAAAACCTAACAATTGGTTCAAATCGCTCGCTGTGCTCGCTGGGACGGGCTAAAGCCCGCCCCTTAACCAAACGTTAGGCATTCTTCGAATGATTTCTTCAGCTCACATTTGCTACGAATCCAGTGAAGCTCACGTAGAACTACAATCAATTGCTGAGCAGGTTGAAAGCAATACGAATTGGAAGACTATTTCCACCGAATGGAGTGGCTTCGGTGTAGTTGTACCGCAGCTAATGGTTCTAACACCCATCCCTTTTATAATTCAAATCGAAAACGATCCAGAGTGGGTGCCAGAAGAAAATAGAGAATTCGCTGAGTGGGCAGGTCTAAGCGAAAATGACGAGTTATATCGTAAGCTGTCGCGTTGTGATGCAAGGCTTGC
Source organism: Pseudomonas sp. SL4(2022) (assembly GCF_026625725.1). Lineage (NCBI taxonomy): Bacteria > Pseudomonadati > Pseudomonadota > Gammaproteobacteria > Pseudomonadales > Pseudomonadaceae > Pseudomonas > Pseudomonas sp. SL4(2022). Next base: position 3,475,493 of record NZ_CP113060.1, on the reverse strand, counting down.
CATTCAATCAACAGCCCCAGACCAAATCACTCTTACAGGCCAGGAGATGATCGTCTTTGCCTTTGGCGATACCGTTGACCCCAAGAACAATGAGATATCAGAAGTATTAAAAATAATCGGCAAAAAAATATCGGGCGTTCTGAATGACTGTGTTAATGATGAGCTTTTACAGTACTAAGTTATCATGCCTAACAAGACGCTCAAATCGCTCACTTCGTTCGCTGGGACGGGCTAAAGCCCGCCCCTTAGCTTAATCGTTAGAAGCGGCTATAAATTTGGCGGTATTAATATGCAAGGAAGCATCAAAATCATGTCAAAGTCTCACAATCGCAGTATCCAGTCATATACTTTCATTTTGCAAAACGAACTGAATCCCCTCCTCTTCGGCTCGCAAAATGACTGACATCCGTTCTCTTTTGGGTCGGCACTCGCGTCCCTTCATCGGCGCACAACGCTTTGCTTGCAAGATTTTGCTTTATCGGCAAACGTCAGCACGTTCGTTGCCCACTATTTTGGTTCGACTTAAGGTAAAGTTTTCGTCGCTTACAAAATCAATGTCCGACTTGCCACCGCGTCTAACTACAAGTTCAAGTCGTTCGCTTCGCTCACTAGGACGGGCTAAAGCCCGCCTCTTAACTTAACGTTAGACAATTCACTTTGAAAGTTTGTTTTTTGCACCGCGTCAAACCGCTGCCCCGCTCCACTGCTTTAGGCTTCACACAACTTCAAAATTTGTGTTTACTGAACCATCGCCGCCACAATCGGGGCACATTGAAATTGCGGTTCGCCAGCAACATCGAAACATTGGATTTATCGCGTTTCGCCAGTAATTTCGCGTAGCGCGTTACAAGCAGGAATGCGGTGCTTCAAATTATGCGTACATCCGAGCGTCTAACAATTGGTTCAAATCGCTCGCTGCGCTCGCTGGGACGGGCTAAAGCCCGCCCCTTAACCAAACGTTAGCGCCATAATGAAATCAAAACTCAATACTGCCGCAATATTGCCCACACTGATTTTCTGCACATTTTCAGTCGCTGCTGATGTGCAGAGCCTTGAAAATCCCGAGCTGAAGTCATTTGAATTTCTTGGTTGTAGCGGCGACTGGACTGAAGAAAATCATGAGCCTGAAATTTGGAAGATGGGATCGAACAACGGACTAACATTTCTAGTCCGTCACCCATCCACATGCGGAGCAGATGCAGGCGAAAAGCCCGCGTTCACAATTGAGTCTGGCACTTTGAATTTAACTTATGAACCATACTCGACAATTGGCATGTACGCATCTTGCGAATGTGAGTTCTGGGCAAAGTTCACATTTGCACAAGACCTACCTACGGTTAAATCAGCCACTTTCAATAAAGAAAAGTCTCGTCTTAAAGGTGAGTGGCCAGAGCGCTAACAACTGGTTCAAATCGTTCGCTTCGCTCACTGGGACGGGCTAAAGCCCGCCCCTTAACCAAACGTTAGGTTCATTCATGGCTAGAAGTGTGCGTCTTCAGAAAAAGCTTTTATCTAATGCACTAATAACTGTTGCAGAAGACACAGTCACGGACAGCGAAACTCTGAATAAACTTTGGAACTTAAAACAAGGCGAGAGTATCCTTTTGAACTCTCACATTCTTAAGTCACAACCGCTCGTAAAGTATGGGCTTGAGTACCACGTAGTCCGCGGACCTATTCCAGAACACTGGCTACATCGTGTGTTCGACGCGAAAGAATTAGAAGTTTTCTTCATAGCAAAAAATCATGAAACCATCTGTCATTCATGGCTAATATTCGATGACGAATAAACCTAACAAGTGGTTCAAATCGTTCGCTTCGCTCACTGGGACGGGCTAAAGCCCGCCCCTTAACCAAACGTTAGAAGCGGCTATAAATTTGGCGGTATTAATATGCAAGGAAGCATCAAAATTATGTCAAAGTCTCACAATCGCAGTATCCAGTCATATACTTTCATTTTGCAAAACGAGTTGAATCTCCTCCTCTTCGGCTCGCAAAATGACTGACATCCGTTCTCTTTTTGGTCGGCACTCGCGTCCCTTCATCGGCGCACAACACTTTGCTTGCAAGATTTTGCTTTATCGGCAAACGTCAGCACGTTCGTTGCCCACCATTTTGGTTCGACTTAAGGTAAAGTTTTCGTCGCTTACCATATCAATGTCCGACTTGCCACCGCGTCTAACTACAAGTTCAAGTCGTTCGCTTCGCTCACTAGGACGGGCTAAAGCCCGCCCCTTAACTTAACGTTATGCGTGAGGTGCAACCATGAAAGATAAAGTTCTCTATCTAGCCGTAGCTATGTTCTTTACTCATGAACTAGATGCAATGCGTAATAATGAGTGGCTTGTTCTACCTCTCACAAGTTGGCTCCCTAGTGAGCATGGTGAAATTGTATTTATTTGGGCTCACATCCCAATTTTTGCTTTGCTGGTCGCGGCTCTATCGAGTTCAAACATGAGTATCCGCCAAAATACTCAACTCGGATTTTCAATATTTATTGTTATTCATGGTTTTCTTCACGCAGCATTTATGCAGCATGCAAAATATGAGTTTGAGTCATTAACGTCTAATATACTTATCTTTGGCGGATCAATTTTAGGCGCGCTATACATTGCACTAAACCAGCGTGGCTCAATAAGTAAAATACCTGATCAACCATAAATTAAAAACATAAAAGTAAATCACAAACTTATCGCGCAAAGCATAACAACTGGTTCAAATCGTTCGCTGCGCTCACTGGGACGGGCTAAAGCCCGCCCCTTAACCAAACGTTAGGTATTACACGATGACCTATTGGAATCCTCTTGTTCCTGAATTGACCGTTTCGAACGTGGATGTTTCTCTGGGTTTTTACCTTGCCGCGGGCTTCCAAATCCGATTCAGACGCTCATCCCCTGAGTTTGTTTACATTGAACTGGGTCATGCTCAACTAATGCTTGAGGAAGACCATCCGGACAACTGGAAAACTGCCGATCTAAATCCGCCCTATGGCCGTGGAGTAAACTTTCAAGTTGAAGTAGAAAGCATTAGTACAATTTTGGAAAATTTTATAAATAGTGGAATTTCACTATTTCGAGAGCCTACAGAGTCTTGGTATGAAACATCTCCTAGCACCGAAGAAGGACAGATAGAATTTTTAGCTCAAGATCCAGATGGGTATCTCATGCGTTTCGTAGAAATCCTTGGAAAAAGGTGCAAGTAATACCTAACTAGTGGTTCAAGTCGCTCGCTTCGCTCACTGGGACGGGCTAAAGCCCGCCCCTTAACCAAACGTTAGAGGAAATCATGTTTCGAATTTTTACTATTGCCCTTCTGCTCTGTTCATTTTCTGTAAATGCGGAAAATTTGTGCACAAAAGATTTTGAGGAATACCTTGTAAAATTTCAAGAAAATGCACAATTCCAGAAAGAGCATATGCAGTTTCCACTTAATTACTCATACATAAATACTGAGACCGAACCAGAACCAGCAACTATTAATTTAATAGTATCAAGCCTCGAAGAGGCTAACACTAAGCAGATCCGCTCTTTTCCAAGTAAAAAAGAAATAAAGTCAGTGCCTTTAATTAGGCAAATAACCTCCTCAGATCACGCATCATATACTGTAAAGTTTACAAAGCCAGATACGGACTACATCTTTGAATTTAATTTTATACAGAAGAATACTTGCTGGTATCTTACAGATGTTAATAATTTCTCATTATGAAATTTAAAACTCCCAACAAGAGGCAATCGCGCGATTAACCTCTAACAACTGGTTCAAATCGTTCGCTTTGCTCACTGGGACGGGCTAAAGCCCACCCCTTAACCAAACGTTAGGTGAATAGACAGTTAGAGACCTCAAATGATATTTCTTGATCGTAACAAAAAAGTATTAATACCAATTAATTCAGGCGTGTTTGAGCTGTCACAGTTCAAGTCTCAAAAGAAATTAAATAATGAAAATGTTGGCTATTTGATCCTTTACCCATCAGGCGAGGTAAAGCGCATTTCGAAAATATCAGTTCTTGGTTCTCATGGTGATACTGTTTGGCAAAAAATATTTAGCATACTTAACACCACAAATCGTATTGAAATTCATCTTGATAAACAAGATATAGATATTGGTACGTTAAAGTCGGAAATCATTGAATACTTAAGAAATGATTATTGTAGTGCCGACCCTTTTTTACCACAATCAAGAGGTTTAGATGCCGCAATTAATGGAATCATCGCAGCAGTTACTTTCCAGGATCTCTACCACTCACTAGAAGTTCCAGCAGAAGAAGACTGCCTAGATGTACTATGAGGCCTCACCTAACAACAGGTTCAAACCGTTCACTTCGCTCACTGGGACGGGCTAAAGCACGCCCTTAACCAAACGTTAGGCACAATCAATAATAAATTAGGCTTGCCAAGAATATCGGAAAGAATTCGAGGTGTGACTCTGCCAAAAGATGGCGTGATATACGCATGTGATTATGATGAAGTGTTTAAAATAGTATTCGGCAATTTATCCGAGCCCTAAATTTTAGATAATGACCCTTATGAATTTCTAGAAAAACCACCGCACTCACTAGGGATTTCCAATTATCCACCGCCCCTAGAATCAAACGGAAATTCTATCTCATACAAGTTTTATTCTGCTGCTGATTTCGTTGTGGTAAGTTACGAAATACTTGGCACAACAGGTGAGTTAGAGTTTCGAACATATTCAGGTGATTGGTTTGCGGCATCTTTCCCCAAGTGCGACAAGTACTTAATGCTGGCTGAGCCATACAGTTTCGAGCTATATGTAATAGAGGGATCAAATGCCTAACAACTGGTATATGGACTCTCCTCCGCAAGTAGTGAGCAAAGCTTTTCTTTTGCACTTGTCGTCAGCGCGATTGCATTCGTATATCCGGCCTGTTTTGGGCTGTTCTGCCCTGGCCATTCTGTAGTTCGCGCAGCGGGGGCCAAGCGTTCAATCGATCACGCGGATCAGCAACGTGCGCACGTAGGTGTTGCCCTGCCGGCTGATATGCACCAGTTTGCGGCGCTCGCCGCTGCGGTGTTCTCTCGGGCTCATGCCCAGCCAGGCGCTGAGCTGGCGGCCATTGGTAAAGCGTTCCGGGCGGCCTACTGCGGTTTTCAGCGCACTCGCTGTCAGCAGGCCGACGCCGCTGACTTCGTCGAGTCTGCGTACGATCTCGTCGTAGGCATGCCAGCTGCGCTTCGCACTCGTGCATCGACTGCTCGTACAGGTTGATCGACCTGCAGCGCCCCACGCAAGACACAGACTTCCGGGCGCTCCAGGAACTCACCAGCTGCCCGCAAGAAAGCGGCTGTGCTGGCCGGCGCTTCGGTGCCCATCTCACGGAAGATCCCGCGCAGCTGGTTGATCTACTGAGTACGGGACTTCTTCCACATCTCGCGCAGGTTATGCAGCTGCTGCGCATGCTACGTCATACCTTTGCCAGCCACTTCATTATGAACGACGGACATTTCCTGACCTTAAAGGAGGTGCTGGGGCATTCGTCGCTGACCATTACCATGCGCTATGCCCACTTGTCCCCTTCCCATCTGCGTGGTGCGCTGCGTCTCAACCCGCTGGATGGTTTCGACACTTCTTCGACACACGAAAAACAGCGCGAAATAAACTTCTTATAAATCAATCGTTTTCAGGCGTAGCGCCATAAGTGTCCGATTGTTTATAGAAATCATGTAGATGACGCACTAACACCATGATCACCGCCGCCACGGGCAGAGCCAGAAGGATGCCGGTAAAGCCGAACAGTTGACCGCCCGCCATGATGGCGAAGATCACGGCGACCGGATGTAGGCCGATGCGGTCGCCCACCAGCATCGGCGTCAACAGCATGCCCTCGAGCATTTGCCCGACGATAAAGACTGCAGCAATGCCCATCAGCGGGTAGAAATCCAGACCGAACTGGAACAGTCCCGCCGTCAGCGCGGCACCGATGCCGACCACCACACCCAGGTAAGGCACGATGCTGGCCAAACCGGCCAGCACGCCAATCAGCAGCCCGAGTTCCAGGCCAATCACCATCAGACCGGTGGCATACAGCACACCCAGCGCCAACATCACCAGCAACTGACCACGCAGGAAAGCCCCGAGCACTTCGTGACACTCGCCGAACAGCTGCACAACCAGGCCTTCACGGCCGCGCGGCAGCAGGCTGCGCAGTTTGGCGACCATCAGATCCCAATCGCGCATCAGGTAGAAGCTCACCACCGGAATCAGCACCAGGTTAGCCAGCCAGGCCAGTAGCGCCATACCCGAGGCCGTGGCCGTGGACAGCAGCGTGCTCACGATATCGGTGGTTTTACCCAGTTGCCCGGAGAAAGCCGCCTTCAATTGATCAAAGCGCCAGAAACCATCACTCAGCCCCAGCTTGAGCTGAACCCACGGCAATGCCTGGTGTTGCGCCCAATCGAGCATCTGCGGTGCCAGTTCATACAAACGCACCAGCTGTTTGCCCAACATGGGCACCAATACCAACAGCAGAATGGCCATGATCAGGGTGATCAGGGCAAAAACCACCACCACCCCCCAGGTCCGCGACAGCTTCCAGCGCTCCAGACGGTCGACCAGCGGGTCGCCCATATAGGCCAGCAGCACGCCGATCAGAAACGGCGAGAGAATCGGCGCCAGCAGGTACACCAGGCCGCACAGCAGCAGTGCCGCGACTATCCATATCCAACGGTGCGAATCGATCATGCCCAGCGCTCCATATGCCAACGTTTTATCCAGAAATACTCAAACCGCGAGGCCCGTTACATAAGAAAACCGCAGCTCGATAGCTGCGGTTTTCAAATCAGGGACCGGGGTAATTGCCGCAGTCTACCAGCGAAACCTCAGCACATTCTCAGGCGCTACCACTGCGGAAACGGGCTCAGCCGCAGTAGCCGGCGGCGTAACCGACTGGCTGGCGTCAACCACTGGTGCTTCTGCCGGCACTTCCTGCAGGCGCGCCAACCCCAGTTGCGCACGCAACTGCTCTGCATTGGCATTGACCACAAAGGTCAGCGTATCGCCCTGAACCTTACGCAGTTGCGCCGCGAAGGGTTCGAGAATGCGCTGCAATTCGGCGTAACGCGCCAGGTCAACGCCCTGCACTTCCACATTAAGAGCACTGGCGGCGCCGATTGCGACAATAAAGCGGGGGGCCAGACGCTGGTTAACGTCCAACAGAATAGCATCGGCCAACACGGCTTGATCGGCACCCTGCACAGTGCCCTGCTCACGCTCATCACCCAGCCACAAGCGCCACTCGGCCTGCCATTGACCGCTTGCTTCGCGCGCCACAACTGCCAGCAAGGCATCGGCGGCGTAGCGTTCGGAGGCTTCACGCAAGGCAGCCGGATCATTGGCCATGAGGTTCTCTGGCACCGCCACCAGTTGCTCGGCCAGGTCGGCCAACGGCAAGCGCAGTGGCAGACCGCGGTGATGCGCGGCCTGGTTGAGAGGTGCGGCAGCAGCTTGGCCATCGCCGAGCAGACGGCTGCCGTCGCTGGCATCACTCAGCCACCACAGCAAAATGCTCGGGCGATTGGCGCCCCACAACGCCAGGCCCGCCTGACGCAGGCTGCGATCGGTGCTCAGTGGGTCAAAGTCGACCAGCAGCTGCTCGCCCTCATAGCCATATTGGCTGATGATCTGTTGCGGGTCCTTGCGCAGCGCCGCCAGTGCCGGGTTCTGCGCCGCATCGGCCTTGCCGGTCAGGCGCAGCACCAGGGTATCCAGCGCGCGGCTCAGAGCCGCAGCGCGCTCTTCCGGTTGCTGGCTGCTGACCGCTTCGCGGACTTGGTACAGATCACTCACCGGCGCAGCAAACGCCGGCAGGCCAGACAGCGACAAACAGACTAGAAGCAGGCGAGCGGTCAAACGCATGGATGAATTCTCGACGGACGGAAAGTGGCGCGCAGGCCAGGTTTAACAACAGTTATGGCCAACCCACACCACATAAAGCAGGAGTCGCTGGCTCAAGAGTGCGAGTTTAGGTGCTGTTAAGGCGCATTCCAAAGCCCTTTTCAGTCGCAGGTAGCCAAGAACAACCCCATTTCGAGCTTAAACAGCCGCCCCTACACCGGCAACCTTCGCGGGTGGCCGCTGCCGGGCAAGCCTGATAAAATCGCGCGCCTTCGCAGACCGCCGCCATAAGCGGTGGTGCCAATCCGAATTTCCCCCTAAAGGCCTGGATCTATGAGCAAGCAACCCTCCATCAGCTACAAGGACGCAGGTGTAGATATCGACGCGGGCGAAGCCCTGGTCGAACGCATCAAAGGCGTGGCCAAGCGCACCGCGCGTCCGGAAGTCATGGGTGGGCTGGGCGGCTTCGGCGCGCTGTGCGAGATCCCGGCTGGCTACACACAACCGGTGCTGGTCTCCGGCACCGATGGCGTGGGCACCAAGCTGCGCCTGGCGCTGAACCTGAACAAGCATGACAGCATTGGCCAGGACCTGGTTGCCATGTGTGTCAACGACCTGGTCGTCTGTGGTGCCGAGCCGCTGTTCTTCCTCGATTACTACGCCACCGGCAAGCTCAATGTCGACGTCGCCGCCACCGTGGTCACCGGCATCGGCGCCGGCTGCGAACTGGCAGGCTGCTCCCTGGTTGGCGGTGAAACCGCTGAGATGCCCGGCATGTACGAAGGCGAAGACTACGACCTGGCCGGTTTCTGCGTCGGTGTAGTAGAAAAAGCCGAAATCATTGACGGCTCAAAAGTCGCCACTGGTGACGCGCTGATCGCCCTGCCGTCCTCCGGCCCGCACTCCAACGGCTACTCGCTGATCCGCAAGATCATCGAAGTCTCCGGGGCGGATATCGAAACCACCCAGGTCGATGGCAAGCCGCTGACCGACCTGCTGATGGCACCGACGCGCATCTACGTCAAACCGCTGCTCAAGCTGATCAAAGAAACGGGTGCAGTTAAAGCCATGGCCCACATCACCGGTGGCGGTTTGCTCGACAACATCCCGCGCGTGCTGCCCAAAGGCGCCCAGGCCGTGGTCGACGTGGCCAGCTGGACGCGCCCGGCGGTATTCGACTGGCTGCAGGAAAAAGGCAATGTGGATGAGCACGAGATGCACCGCGTGCTCAACTGCGGCGTCGGCATGGTGATCTGCGTGGCGCAGGATCAAGTCGACGTCACCCTGCAGACCCTGACTGCCGCTGGCGAGCAACCATGGGTGATCGGCCAAATCGGCACAGCTGCCGAAGGGGCCGCCCAGGTCGTGCTGAACAACCTGAAACAGCACTAATGTCGGCACAGTGCAATGTGGTGGTGCTGATCTCCGGCTCCGGCAGTAACCTGCAGGCGCTGATCGACAGCATCGCCCATGACGGCAATCCGGCACGCATCGCCGCGGTGATTTCCAACCGCGCCGATGCCTATGGCCTGGAGCGCGCCACACAGGCTGGCATCGCCACCGCCGTGCTCGATCACAAGCAATTCGACGGCCGCGAAGCCTTCGATGCCGCGCTGGTCGAGGCCATTGATGCGTTTGATCCGCAGTTGGTGGTGCTGGCGGGGTTTATGCGCATTCTCACCCCCGCCTTCGTCAGCCACTACACCGGCCGTCTGCTGAATATCCACCCCTCCTTGCTGCCGAAACACAAAGGCCTGCACACCCACCAGCGGGCGCTGGAAGCGGGTGACAGCGAACACGGCTGCAGCGTGCACTTCGTCAGCGAGGAACTCGATGGTGGACCACTGGTCGTACAGGCAGTGGTACCGGTACAGTCGGATGACTCGCCCACCAGCCTGGCGCAACGTGTACACGAGCAGGAACATGTGATTTACCCGCTGGCCGTGCGCTGGTTTGCCGAAGGCCGTTTGCAGCTGGCCGCGCAGGGGGCGATGTTGGATGAGCAACTGTTACCGAGCACTGGACAGCTAATTCGAACGTAATCAAGGAGACACCATGGGTCGCGCCTTATTGTTCGCACTGACACTTTTGAGCCTGCCGGCACTGGCCGTCGAGCTGAAACCCTTCTCCGCCAGCTACACCGCCGACTGGAAGCAACTGCCCGTCAGCGGCAGCGCCGAACGCAGCCTTGAAGCCCTGGATAACGGCGTATGGAAGCTGAACTTCGAAGCCTCCATGCTGGTCGCCAGCCTGACCGAACAAAGCACCTTGCGCGTGGACAAAGAAGTCTTCCTGCCGCAGACCTACCTGTATGAGCGCAACGGCCTGGGCAAGGGCAAGAAGATCGAGCACGACTTCGACTGGAGTGCCAAACAGGTCATTGGCAGTGATCGCGACACCCCGGTGCGCCTGCCGCTGAATCGTGGCCTGCTGGACAAGTCAACCTACCAACTGGCCCTGCAATACGACGTGGCCGCCGGCACCAAGACCATGAGCTATCAAGTGGTCGATGGTGATGAAGTGGAAACCTACGATTTCCGCGTGCTCGGCGAGGAAACCGTGCGCACCAAGGCCGGTCTTATCGACGCAATCAAAGTCGAACGCGTGCGCGACCCGACGCAAAGCAGCCGCAAGACCATCCTCTGGTTTGCCAAGGACTGGGACTTCCTGCTGGTGCGCTTGCATCAGGTCGAGAAAGACGGCAAGGAATACCAGATCATGCTCAAGGACGGCACCGTCGACGGTAAAGCCGTTGTAGGCCGCCAGGACTGAGTTAACACCAATAAAAAGCCGAGCTACGTGCTCGGCTTTTTATTGGGCTGATGTCCGTAGGTTCGGCTCGGCGCCATTACCACATCAGATCGTCCGGCACCTGATAGGCCGCATAGGGATCATCGGCATCCGGCGCTTCAGTCGGGATATTGAGCAGCACCACACGCTGGGCGTCGCGCTCCTGAATCTTCAACGCCGCTTCACGCGGAATCACTTCATAGCCGCCGCCGTGGCGGACGATGGCAAGCGAGCCACTGCTGAGCTTATTGCGCATCAGGGTGTTGACCGACAGACGCTTGACCTTCTTGTCGTCAACGAAGTTGTAGTAATCCTCGGTGGTCAGCTTGGGCAAGCGCGAGACTTCAATCAGCTGCTTGATCTGCGCGGCACGGGCCTTCTGCTCGATCTTTTCCTGCTGCTGACGGTTCAGCTCCTGATCACGCGCGGCCTTTTCAGCCATGGCCTGCTGGGCGGCAAGCTTTTGCGATTCGTCCTTCTCGGCCTGACCTTTATGCACCAGGCGCTGCTGTTTCTGCTGCTGCTTGCCGGCCTGCTTGGCCTGCTTTTCGTTGACCAGCCCGGCTTTGAGCAGCTGATCGCGTAGTGAGAGAGCCATAACCTACCTTTCCAACCTTCAATATTAACTGGGCGTACCCAGCGCAATCGTGACGCATTATTCGCACAGAGGATGACGCTTCACCATCCTGCGTGTGCCTGCCGACGGTGGATGAGAATAACGTCATCCACCCTAAGGGCTCAGCAACTCGGGGTCTGCTTTTCCAGTTTTTTGGCTTCACCCCAGAGCGCGTCCAACTCATCCAGGGCGCAATCTTCCATGCTGCGCCCCGCTTCGCGCAATGCCTGCTCGATAAAACGAAAACGTCGCTCGAACTTGGCGTTAGCCGCACGCAGAGCGGTTTCTGGATCAACCTTGAGATGCCGTGCCAGGTTGCTGACCACAAATAGCAGGTCGCCGATTTCTTCGCCAATCGCCTCGGGGTCGTTTTCACTCATGGCCTCGAGCACTTCATCCAACTCTTCGCGCACTTTGTCCACCACAGGCAAAGCCTCGGGCCAGTCGAAACCAACCTGCGCGGCACGCTTCTGCAACTTGATCGCCCGGCTCAGCGACGGCAACGCCGTAGGCACATCATCAAGCAGCGAGAGTTGCTCAGGGGCCACAGCCTTCTCGGCACGCTCTCCGGTCTTGATCTCTTCCCAGCGTTGTTTGACCGCGGCCTCTTCCAGCTTGGCCACGTCCACTGCGCCATACAGATCGCCATCGGGGAACACATGGGGATGACGGCGAATCAGCTTGGTGGTGATGGCATCGACCACCTGGGCAAACTCGAAGCGCCCGTCTTCACGCCCCAGCTGGCTGTAATACACCACCTGAAACAGCAGGTCGCCCAGCTCACCCGGCAGATGATCGAAGTCGCCGCGCTCGATGGCATCAGCCACCTCGTACGCCTCTTCAATGGTGTGCGGCACGATGGTCGCGTAGCTCTGTTTGAGGTCCCACGGGCAACCGTGCTGCGGGTCGCGCAGCCGGGCCATCAGGTACAGCAGGTCGTCGAGTTGGTACATGGCAAATCCCGTTAGGTCGTAATCGCCTCAGGAAACCCGATGGCGACGGGCTTCGATGATATTCGGCAACTGCGAAATACGCCCCAACAAGCGCCCAAGCGCATCCAGCCCAGGAATTTCCACGGTGATCGACATGGACGCGGTGTTGTCGTCCTTGTTCGAACGGGTGTTCACCGCCAGCACATTGAGTTTTTCGTTGAGCAGCACCTGGGTCACGTCACGCAGCAGGCCGGAACGGTCGTAGGCCTTGATGACTATTTCCACCGGGTAGGTCTGCACCGGCACCGGGCCCCAGTTGACCTGGATAATCCGCTCTGGCTCACGCCCGGCCAGTTGCAGCACCGAGGCGCAGTCCTGGCGGTGAATACTCACGCCACGACCCTGAGTGATATAGCCGACGATCGGGTCGCCCGGCAGCGGTTGGCAGCAGCCGGCCATCTGCGTCAGCAGGTTGCCGACGCCCTGAATCTGGATATCGCCACGCTTGCCCGGCTTGAAGCCCAGCGCCTTGCGCGGGATCAGCTCCAGCTGTTCGTTGACCCGATCCGGCTCGACCAGTTGCTGCGCCAGGTTGACCAGTTGCACCAGGCGCAAATCACCCGCGCCGAGCGAGGCAAACAGGTCCTCGCTGGTTTTCAGGTTGGCCTTCTCGGCCAGCTTGTCGAAGTCCACATGCGGCAAGCCCAAACGCAGCAGTTCGCGCTCAAGCTGCTGCTTGCCAGCGGCAACGTTCTGGTCGCGGTCCTGCAGCTTGAACCAGTGGACGATCTTCGCCCGCGCTCGACTGGTGGTGACGTAACCGAGGTTGGAGTTGAGCCAGTCGCGGCTTGGCGTGCCGTGCTTGCTGGTGATGATTTCCACCTGCTCGCCGGTCTGCAGGCTGTAGTTGAGCGGCACGATGCGCCCGTTGATCTTGGCGCCACGGCAGTTGTGGCCAATCTCGGTGTGCACACGGTAGGCGAAATCCAGCGGCGTTGCGCCCTTGGGCAGGTCGATGGCGTGACCGTCCGGAGTGAAGACATAGACCCGGTCGGGCTCGATATCCACCCGCAGCTGTTCGGCCAGGCCGCCGATATCGCCCAGCTCCTCATGCCATTCGAGCACCTGGCGCAGCCAGGAAATCTTCTCTTCGTAATGGTTGGAGCTGGCTTTAACGTCGGTGCCCTTGTAGCGCCAGTGTGCGCACACACCCAGCTCGGCCTCTTCGTGCATCGATTGGGTGCGGATTTGCACCTCCAGCACCTTGCCTTCCGGGCCCAGCACAGCGGTGTGCAGCGAGCGGTAGCCGTTTTCCTTGGGGTTGGCGATGTAGTCGTCGAACTCCTTGGGAATATGCCGCCACAGGGTGTGGACGATACCGAGGGCGGTGTAGCAATCACGCACCTGTGGCACCAGCACGCGCACCGCGCGCACATCGTAGATCTGGCTGAACTGCAGCCCCTTGCGCTGCATTTTGCGCCAGATCGAATAGATGTGTTTGGCCCGGCCACTGATGTCGGCCTTGATCCCGGTGGCCTCTAATTCCTCGCGCAGCTGACCCATCACTTCATTGATGTAATGCTCGCGGTCCAGTCGGCGTTCATGCAGCAGCTTGGCGATCTGCTTGTACTGCTCCGGCTCCAGGTAGCGGAACGACAGATCCTCCAGCTCCCACTTGATGTGGCCGATGCCCAAACGGTGAGCCAGCGGCGCATAGATATCGAACACTTCGCGGGCCACACGCTGGCGCTTTTCGTCATCGGCCTCTTTTACCGCCCGAATCGCGCAGGTGCGTTCGGCCAGTTTGATCAGCGCCACGCGCACGTCATCAACCATTGCCACAAGCATCTTGCGCAGGTTTTCCACCTGCGCCTGAGAGCCGAGCACCAGGGAATCACGCGGGTTCAAGGAGGCGCTGATCGCGGCCATGCGCAGCACGCCTTCCACCAGTTTGGCCACCACCGGGCCGAAACGCTGATGCACCCGCGCCAACGGCACCTTGCCTTCGCGCACGCAGCGGTAGATTACGGCTGCGACCAGGGAGTCCTGATCGAGCTTGAGGTCGGCGAGAATTTCGGCGATTTCCAGACCGGAGCGGAAACTCGAGGCGCCCTCGGTCCACAGATTCTTGGCGGCATTGGCCTGCTGTTCGGCCTCGCGGGCGAACTCGCAGGCCTCGCGCAGTGCGTCACGATCCAACGCCGGATCAACACTCAGCACATGCTCGAGCCAGGCTTCAAGGTTGATGCTGCCGTCGTCATTGATCGGCTGATGCGCTCTGACCTGAACCATCTTGTTTACCTTCCCTACGGTGCGCGCCAAGCACACCGAACAGTCGCCGCCTTCTCTGAGCCGGTCGGTTTAACCACTTAAGGCGAAATCCCTGCACGCCCCTGCAGCACCGGGATACGGCGCTTCTATCTACTGCCTGACAAACAGCGCCATCGCTTCGACGTGCGCGGTTTGCGGAAACATATCGAGGATACCGGCACGTTCCAGCCGATAGCCTTGCGCCAGCAACTCGGCGCTGTCACGGGCCAGGGTCGTTGGGTTGCACGACACATACAGCACCCGTTTGACGCCCAACGCCGTCATTTGCTTGACCGCCTGCAACGCGCCATCCCGCGGCGGGTCCAACAGCACCGCGGCAAAACCGCCCTGCGCCCAGCTCGCTTCGACCAGCGGCTTGGACAGGTCGGCCTGGAAAAAGTGCGCATTGCCCAAACCATTTGTCCTGGCGTTCAGCGCGGCACGCTCCACCATGGCCTGCACGCCCTCCACGGCAATCAATTCACGCACCCGCTGGGCCAGCGGCAAGGCGAAGTTGCCCAGGCCGCAGAATAGATCCAGCACCCGCTCATCGGCCTGCGGCGCCAGCCAATCCAGCGCCTGCGCGACCATGGCGTCATTCACCGGCTGGTTGACCTGCACAAAATCACCAGGTCGATACGCCAAGTCGAGAGCAAACGCATCCAGGCGATAACTCAGTTGCTGCGCAGGATCAAACGGCTGCGGCTCCGCCGTGCCATGCAACCAGAGCTGCGCAGCCTGCTCAGTGCAGAACGCCTGCAACCGGGCCAGATCTGTCTCGCTCAATGCGGCGGTATGCCTTATCAGCACAGCACTGGAGCTGCCGCTGAACAACTCAACATGACCAATGGCCTGAGGTTTATCCAACTCACGCAGCACCTGGGGTAATGCACGCAGGATCGGCTGCAAGGGTTGTACCAGCACCGGGCAATCGCTGATGGCAATAATGTCCTGGCTCGCCGCTGCACGAAAACCCACATCCAGGCGCTTGGCCTTGTTGTCCCAGCGCACGGCAATCCGTGCGCGGCGGCGATAGCCCAGCTCAGGGCCGACCAGTGGCGCCGCCCACTCTTGCGGTTCAAGATTGGCCAAGCGGCTGAGCTGCTCGGCGAGCATGCGCTGTTTCAGGGCAAGCTGATCGGCATGGGGCATATGTTGCAAGCTGCAACCGCCACAGACTTTGGCATGTGTGCAGGCCTCGTCACGCCGCTCAGCGCTGGCGGTGAGAATGCGCTCGACCCGCGCCTCGACCACCTTGCCATGGGCACTCAGCACCCGCGCTTCGATCTGCTCGCCAGCCAGTGCGCCGCTGATAAACCAGGTACGCCCTTCGCTGAAAGCGATGCCACGGCCATCGTTGGCCAAACGCTCAATAGCCAGTTTCTGCTTCTTGCCCACTGGCACCTGGGGCGCCCGGGAACCACCGCTGGGTTGAAAGCGCAGACCGCCGTCTTTCTTGGCCATCAGTTGCTCGGGGCGTCGTAAACGCCACTGGACAGGTAACGGTCGCCCCGGTCGCAGATGATCGCCACCATCACCGCGTTCTCCACTTCCTGGGACAGACGCAGCATCGCCGCCACCGAACCGCCGGAAGACACCCCGCAGAAGATGCCTTCCTCACGCGCCAGACGACGCATCACGTCTTCAGCTTCCTGCTGGCTCATGTCGATGATGCGGTCCACCCGCTCGGCCTGATAGATCTTCGGCAGGTACTCCTGCGGCCAACGCCGGATACCGGGAATGGCCGAGCCTTCCATGGGCTGCAAACCGACAATCTGCACCTCGGGCTTCTGCTCTTTCAGGAAGCGCGACACGCCCATGATGGTCCCGGTGGTGCCCATGGAGCTGATGAAATGGGTGATCTGCCCGCCCGTCTGCTGCCAGATTTCCGGGGCGGTGCTGGTGTAGTGGGCAATGGGGTTATCGCCGTTGGCAAACTGATCGAGCACCTTGCCCTTGCCATCCGCCTGCATCTGCAAGGCCAGGTCGCGCGCCTCTTCCATGCCGCCCACCAGAATCAGCTGCGCACCGTAGGCGGTCATTGCCGCCTTACGCTCCGCAGTGGAGTTGTCGGGCATGATCAGCACCATGCGATACCCCTTGATCGCCGCCGCCATGGCCAAGGCAATACCGGTATTGCCGCTGGTGGCTTCGATCAACACATCACCGGGCTGGATGTCACCGCGCTGCTCGGCGCGGGTGATCATCGACAACGCCGGCCGGTCCTTTACCGAACCGGCCGGATTGTTGCCTTCCAGCTTCAATAGCAGGGTGTTGCTGGTGTTACCCGGTAAGCGCTGCAGGCGCACCAACGGGGTGTTGCCGACGCAATCGGCGATGGTTGGGTAATGCAGGCTCATGGCGAACGAAATGATCCAGAAGCAAAGAAGAGCGCCATGATAACGGCAAACTGCGCTCGGCCATATCAGCGAACACCACTACAACGCAGCAAAATTAACCCGCCAGGGCATACAGCAACAGCCAGCACGGCAGCCCCAGCACCGGTGCGTACACCGCCAGGCGCGGTGCATAAGGCAACAGCAGCGCCAGGGCAAAGCCGCTCAGCGACAGCATGCCGAACCAGCCCACCGGGCCCATCGCCCAGCCCCAGGCTTGCGCGCAACCCCACAGGCTGGCCACCAGCAGCAACCAGCCACTGCCACGCAGAATGCGACGTTGCAGCCGCGTCGGCGCCTTGCCCCAGACCTGCTTGTAGTGCCGCTCCAGGCCCTGACACAGCGCCAGCATGCTGCTGTAGGCCAGCAACAAACTGCCCAAGAATGCCGTCATCATCTCAATTCACCTGCGCCTGTGCATGCCGCACCCGCCGCTCGCTGTGTTGCACCTGCGGCTGACGCAAACGCCAGACACTCCAGGCCAGCAGCAGGCCCAGTGCTATCACCGTCACCTCCAGCCACAGGCGCATGCTGTCACCCCAGGCCTGGCCGTCACTGACTGCACTGAGCAGCGGTAAGCCCAGGCACAGCAACGCCGCCAGGCTCAGCTGCTCGCGCCAGGCCTGCAGGCGCGGGCGCAGCCAGGCGTGCAGCAGGCTCAGCAGCCACAGCGCAAAGAAGCCACGCGCTTCCCAAACGGCACGCTGAGCCAGCTCCTGTGGCAACAGGCGGTTGAGCCACAGCAGGCCGATACAGGCGACGGCCAGACCGCTGATCACCGCCACATTGAGGCTTTCCACCAGGCGATAGAGCTGTTGCCCCAGGGGGCTTTCACTGGCGTATTTACGCCGCCGCTTGACGGTAAACAGCACCAGCCCGGTGGCGATCATGGCGCTGCTGAGCACGCCGCAGACAAAGTACAACCAGCGCATCGGGTAGCCGCCGAACTGCGCAAAGTGCAGGCCAAACATCACCCGTTGCGCCAGCACACTGGGGCGCAGCTCAGGCGGTCCGGCCAGCAGCTCACCGGTGACACCGTCAAACACCATGTTGTGGCCTTTGGTCAGGGCAATGCGGTTACCCAGCACCCGGCGCATTTCGATATGCGCATCACTGCGGCCGGGGTGCTCGATCACCACACCGCTCAGCGGTCCCATGCGTGCTTCGGCCTGAGCCAATAGCGGGGCCAGCGCCGTCAGCGGCGCCGGGTGAGTCAACGCCTGACGCGGCGCCTCCATGACCTCGATGTGCTCGCGATAGAACGCCGCAAAATCACCTTTGTAAAGGCTGTCCAGCGCCGCCGGCATGTAGATCAGGGCAAAGATCGACAGGCCTGTGTAGGTGATCATCAGGTGAAACGGCAACAGCAAAACCGCCCCGGCGTTGTGCGCATCCAACCAGGAGCGCTGCCCCTTGTTGGGCCGAAAGGTGAAGAACTCCTTGAAGAATTTCTTGTGAATGATGATGCCGCTAACCAGCGCCACCAGCATGGCCATGGCGGCCAGGCCGACAATCCAGATGCCCGGATTGCGCGACAGACTCAGGGTGTAATGGAAATGAAAGAAGAAGCTGCCACCGGCACTCTCGCGCACCGCCAGCGGCTCGCCCGTTTGCGGGTCCAGGTAGGTGTTGATACCCGAACGCCGATCGCCAGCCGTCACCTGCAAGGCAGGCATGCGCTCGCTGGGCAGGCTGATGTTCCAGGCGCTGGCATCGGCATGCTGGCGTTGCAGATAAGCCACGGCGTGCTCAACAGCCTGAGCATTGCTGACCGACGTCTGTTGGATCTCCGGCTGCATCCAGTGATCAATCTCCTGATCGAACACCGCCAGGCTGCCGGTGAGAAAAATGGCGAACAACAGCCAGCCGAACAGCAGGCCACCCCAGGTGTGCAGCCAGGCCATGGATTGAGTCAGGGTCTGTTTCATGCCAGGCGCTCCAGTAGGTGTGGCCAGAAGCCAATCAGCGCCAGCGGCGCAGCGGCCGGCACCACCGCCCAGGCGCGCCAGACGCTGCGCGCGGCAAACGCCCAGAGAATCGCCAGGGTGTAGACGGTGAATGACAGCAAGCTGGCAATCAGCAGCGCATCCACCCGGTCCAGCGGCAACAGCTGCGCCAGGGCGGCGGTCAATGCGTAGGTGAACACATAGCCGCCCAGCAGCCCGGCCAACACCCGTGAACAGATCGGCCACGCCTGGATTGTTTCTCCGGCCTTACTCATCGCTTCCCTCCTGCGCCAAGCCGGCCGCCATCCGCAGTGCCGGCCGCAGGGACGCGGCCAACATCGGCCCATGGCCCAAGCCGGCAAATTCCTGATACTGCACCTGCAGCCCCGGCCAGCGCGTCAGGCGCTCGGCCATCTGCCGCGCGGCATCGGCCGGAACCGCGGCCATGGCCTTGCGCCGCTGCTCCAGCTGCGCCGGGTCGACACCGGGTCGAGCGTTACCGGGCAAACCTTCGTCACTGCCGCGTAGGATCAACAGCTGGGCAGTGGCCCCGGCAAAGCCGCGTTCGGTCTCCAGCACCAGCCCGGACTGCCACCACAGCGACGGGCTGGCGGCGATGTAGCGGCTAAAGCTGGCCGGCTGGGTGAACAGGGTGTTGAGCACGAACAGCCCGCCGAACGAATGCCCCCAGAGGGACTGTTGCGCCGGATCAACCGGTTGCAGCGCGGCTACCTGCGGCTTGATGCGCTGCTCCAGCAACGCCAGAAAGGCCGCAGACCCGCCACCCTGCACCCCATTGAAGGCCTGCATGGGCTGACCATCGCGACGTGCCGGGGTGTAATCGAGGGTGCGTGCCGGCACATTGAAGGGCTGCTCTCCGGCATGCCCGATAAACACCAGCAGCGGCGGCGTCCCAGCCTTCAGCTCGTCCAGCCACTGCGCGTCCAGCGCTGCCAGCGCGGCATGGCCATCAAGCAGATAAAGCACTGGGAAACCGCTGGCCGGCGCTGCACGCGCCGGTACCAGCAGCTGCACCTGATAGCTGCGCTGGGCATCTGCCGACTGCACCTGAAACGGCTCAAGCCGTTGGTAACCGGGATAATCCGCAGCGTTCACCATGCTCAGCCAGAACAGACAGGACAACCACAACCAGCAGCGCTTCATGGCACGACCCCCAGCACTTGCCAGCGGGGTAAGGTGTATTGCTCGAAGTGCTGTAGACGCTCGGCCGCCTGTTCCACGGCAACACCATGAAGTCGTAGCAGGGCCTGAATGGTTTCACTCAGTAAGACGCCACGTAACGGCGGGTGCTCCAGCACCACGCGAGCGGCCGCCATTTCCAGTTTGTCTGCCGGCACACTCGCGCCCAAGCTGGGCGCAGCCAGGTGCGCGTAACCGACGCCCTGCAACGCGCCCTCAGCCAGCAGGCGGTTGAGTGCCTGACAGCGGGTGACATCCACTGGCGCGTGCAGCAATGGATGGGCATAACCCGTCCACATCAACAGCTGCAAGGCACCGCTGAGTTGACCGACCTGCGCCGCCAGGGCAGGCCGCCTCGCCAGTTCGGCAAAGCTCTGCGGCCCCTCGCCAAGGGCCTGCAGCAGCGGCTGATACAACTCGGCAGCGCCCTGCAGTGGACCGATGCGCGTGGCGAACTCAATCGCACCCGGTGCTGGCGCTGCGGGCAACAATGCCCAACAGCTGTCCAGCAAGGCGTGCCGATGCGCTGTGGCAGACAGGGCCTGATCGCCGCGTTGGTACAGGTCACTGCGCTGGGCCTGGTTACGTGCCAGGTCCTTGGCGGTTTCCCGCAGCAGCGGGTCAGTCAGACGCTGAATCGCGGCCAGGCAGTTACCGGGCAACGACACTGCATCGATGTTTTCCAGTGGAATGGCGCTGCCGATCAGTTGACAGCCAAGGCTGGCAAACTCCGCCATGACGTCGCCCACCGGCAACGGCTGCCAGTGCTCACACAACAGCTCATGGGCCAGATAGTCCAGCCCCTGCTCGGCACTGCGCGCCAGCAGCCGGGCCATCTCAGGCTGCTCAATAAAATAGCCGGCGCCGCCTTGTTGCAAGGCCTGCAATGCCTCCAGCGCCGCCTGCACACGCTGCGGCGGTGAACCTTCGCTGTGTTGTGCGTGCTGCCAGATAAAACGCTGAGCCGCTGCCAACGGCGCCATGCCGGGCTGACACATATAACCCAGGCACAGCAGCCCATTGGCGTTGAGGCGCTGCTCGACAAAGCCACGGATAGCCTCACGCTGCGCGGGTGCCACCCAGCTGTACACCCCATGGGCCACGATAAAGTCGTAACCCTCACCCGGTTGCGCGAGCAGCTCGGTGAAATCGGCCTGCACAAACTCGATATTGCTCAACTGCGCAGCGGCGGCCAGTCGACGGCCATGGGCGATATGTTGGGGGTTTAAATCCACCGCCACGAACTGCCCCTCGGGATTGCTGGCGGCCAGCAACAGGCTGTTCAGGCCCTGCCCACAACCCAGTTCGCAATAGCGAAACCCCGACAACAGGCTGCTTGCGCGTTGCCCGAGGGCCGTCTGCAGCGCCACCAACCAGCTGGGTGCCAACTGCGGCTGCACATGATGGGGATAGGGCAACTCGGCCAGATACCCCTGATTCCACACTTGCATTAAGCGTTTTCCTGCACTGAAAAGGCTCCGCCAGGACAGGCCTGGCGGAGCCGAAACCCGCCGTAGCGACGGGTAAGGAGCACGATGACTTAGAAGGATGCGGTGACCGAGGCGAAGTAGGCACGCCCGGCTTCGTTGTAGGTGTTGGCCCCGGCTTCGGTGGCGTTGCCTTCGCGGTAGAGGCGTTTGTCGAACAGGTTGTTGATCCCCATGCGCACGCTGTACTGCTCATTGAAGGCATAGCCGGCGCTGACGCCCATCAGGCCGTAAGGATCGATGTCCTTCTGTGCCTGGCTGTCGATCGCCACGTTGCGCCGAGCGTTGTAGCTGGGGGACTCCTGGGTACCGTAGTAGGTGCCACTGACCTGCAGCGACAGCTTCTCGGTGGCAGCCCAGTCCAGACTGGTGTTGAGGGTGTACTCGGGGATGATGCTCAGCGGCTCGCCGCTGTCCTTGTCCTTGGACTCGATCATGTAGGTGAAGTTGGTGTTCCATTCCAGCGTCGGGCTGAGGGTGACGAACAGGTTGCCTTCAACCCCCTCGACCACCGCCTTGCCGGCGTTTTCCCAGTTCTGTACACGACGACCGTTCGCCAGGCGGAAGTCCGCCGTGTTGCTGGAAACGATCTTGTTCTTGTAGTCGTTGCGAAAGTAAGTCGCGCTGGTACGCCAGGTGCCCTTGTCCAAGGCCAGACCGATTTCCTTGTTGATACTGGTTTCCGGCTTCAGGTCCGGATTACCGATCAGGTAGCAGCCGCCAGCGTTGGCTTCTGCCGCGTTGCAGCCAAAACCCATGCTATAGAGCAGGTAGTTGGGGTTGGACTGATACAGGTTGGGGGTCTTGTAGGCCCGGGCGATACCGCCTTTGAGGGTCAGCTCATCGGTCAGTTCATGGGAGGCATTGAGGCTCGGGCTCCAGTTGCCGCCAAACTCCTCATGATCGTCATAGCGCAGCCCCGGGGTAACGATGGTGCGCTCACCCGCCTCGATATTGTCTTCGGCAAACAGGGCAAAGCTGTGCGCGGTGGTCTTGGTTTGGCTGCGGTCAAAACCGGGAATCGCTGGCACACCGCCGACACCCGGGTCCCAGGTCTGCGCGCGCATGGAGCCTGGGTCATTCAGGCTTTCATAAAGATATTCGCCGCCCAGGGTCAGCACTTGCGGCGCGCCCACCTCCAGCGGCAGGTTGACTTCGGCATTGGCGCGGGTGTTACGCAGGCGCGACATGAACACCCCGGCCCCTTCCGCCGGCGCGCCCTCACCGCCACCGGCCAGGCCCTCATTGAGGCGCTCGTTGCGGGTGTAGTCGTAGGCCAGCGAGGCGGTGGAGCTGCCCCAGTCGTAACTGCCGTTATGGGTCAGCGCGTAGCTGCTGCGCTGGATGATATTGGTTTCCTTGCCATACAGCTGGTTCACGAATGCGCCACCGCCATTGAGCATGGTGTCGCCGGCATAGATGTTGCCTTGACGGCTGTAGGTGGCTTCCAGGTCCAGGCTGTGATCGGGGTTCAACTGCCAGCTGAGCAGGCCACTGATGTCCTTGTTGCGCACGCCTTCACGACCTGCAACCAACGTATCGGCCCCCACCTGATGCTCACCGTTGATGTCGGCATCATCGGCATTGGTCTTGTTGGCACCGCCATAGAGGCGGAAGGCCAGGCTGTCGTTCAGCGCACCGCTGAGGTTGAAGTTGGCACGCTGGCCGGCCCCTTCGGCATCGTCTTCCGGCTGGATCGCGTACAGGGTGACCGAGCCACGCAACTCCTCGGTCGGCCGCTTGGTGATGATATTCACCACCCCACCCATGGCCCCAGAGCCATAGCGGGCGGCGGCCGGGCCGCGGAGGATTTCGATGCGCTCGACCTCTTCAGCCGGCACCCAGTTGGTTTCGCCACGGGTGTCACGGTCACCGGTCCAACCGTAACGCACGGCGTTGCGCGAGCTGGAAGGACGGCCATCGATAAGAATCAGGGTGTTTTCCGGGCCCATGCCGCGCAGGTCGATCTGGCGGTTGTTGCCCCGGCTGCCACTGGTGCTGTTACCCGTCAGATTGACCCCGGGCTCGCGGCGGATCACATCGGAGAGATCATTGGCCGGCGGACGCTTCTTGATGTCCTCGGCGGTGATGATCGATACGCCCGGCGCCTGCTTGAGTTCCTGCTTAGCGGTGACCACGGCGTCCTTGAGCGTGATCGCATCGGCGGGCTCGGCGGTTGCGCTCAGGGCATCCACCTCAGCATCGACCGCATCAGCGGCAAACAGCGTGCAGGGGGAAAGACCGGCCGCAACAATGGCCAATGACAGATGACTGAGCTTGAATCGCGACTGCATGAACACCCTCTCCTGTGGCGATTAGTCCGCATCCAGGCGCAGGCGCTGACAGCAAAGCACTGCGCCAACCCACCCCGTACGCGGGAACGGCGCAGATGATACTTATTCTTATTTGGCAGTAAAGTTCATTTACAATCTATACACTTTTCAACCGAAAACTCAGGCGCAGTCCAGCCCCGCTATTCTCGGCCCACAGTTCTCCGCCCTGCATCTGCATGGCACTACGGGCAATCGCCAACCCCAGGCCAAAGCCATCACCGCCTGGCCGATCCGCAGACAATCGAATAAACGGCAAGAACATCTGTTCAAGCTGCGTGGCCGCAACGCCGCCACCCTGATCCTCCAGCCAGAACAGCCAATCGCCCTGTTCCAAGCGCCCACCCAGGCTGATCATTGCGCCAGAGGGGGAATGCCGAATGGCATTGCGCAAGCCGTTTTCCAGCGCCTGCGCCAAACCATTGAGGTGTCCGAGCACGCAGCAGTCGTCAGGCAACAGGCAGCGCACCTGCGCCTGCGGCCAGCCGCTTTCAAAGCAGGCATCTTCGACCAACACGGCCCATAGTGATGGCAGGCTGATCGGCTCTAACTCAGGCTGCGGACGCTCCGTCCCCAGCCAGATCAACTCCAGGGTGTCATCCACCAGGCACTGCATGCCGTTGACCTCTCGCTCCAGGCGCTGGCGCATTTGCTCGGCATCCAGGCCACTCTCACAGGCCACCCGCAAGCGGCTCAAGGGCGTGCGCAGCTCATGGGACAGATCGCGCAGCAACTGACGCTGCAGGCTGAGCATGCCCTGCAGGCGCTCGGCCATATGGTCGAAGGCGCGGCCCAGCTCGCCCAGTTCATCCCGGCGCGAACTGATCTGACTGGCCATGCGCACACTCAGTTGCTCATCACGCAGGGCGTTGGCCTGCTCACGCAGGTGCTGCAACGGGGTAATCAGCAGGCGATACAACAAGGCACAGAGCAAAAGCGCCAGCCCACAAGGCAACAGGCCGTGCACCAACAACTGGGCATGCCAGGTAAAACCCTGCGGCAGAAAACGCTCCGGCAACTCGATCACCAGTTGGCCATCCTGTGGCTGCTGCAGAAACGGCAAGGCAATGACCGGCAGGCCACTGGCGCGCTTGCTCATCGGCCAATCGATACGGCGCATGGCCGTCAAACGCTCGCTTTCTTCAAGGCTCAAGGCCTGTGTACCCAGCGCACGCAAATCACGGCCAATCACTTTCAACCAGACAGATTCGCGCTGCTGCATCTGCGTCTGCCAACGCTCGACGCCTTTGGCACCGGCACTGCGCCAGACCTGCTCTGCCTCAGTGGCATAGCCAAGCAGTTGCTGCTTCGCCGCTTCACTGAGCAGATAGCCGCGAAACTCGATACGCCCGCCCCATGACCAGCTGAGCCAGATGATCAGCAAACAAAACGCCATGACCAGCAGCGCCAGTCGCCAGAACAATGAGTGACGTCCTGGCATGGCTCAAACGCCCTCACGGGTGAACAGATAGCCTTTGCCCCAGATCGTTTCCAGACGCGCAGCGGTGTACCCCAGCGCCAGCAGTTTGCGGCGCACATGGCTGATGTGCATGTCCAGGCTACGGTCGTGGCGCGAGAAAGCTCGGCGCAGCACCTGCTGATAAAGAAAGGCTTTGCTCAACAACTCTTCGGGGTGGCGGACAAACAGCTCCAGCAGGCGAAACTCGGTATGGGTCAGCTCAGCCCAGCGCCCTTGCAGCGAGATATCCATACGGACCTCATCAAACTGCAAATGGGGATCCACCCCAGCAGGCAGCCATTCACGCCGCTCATAAGCCACGCGCCGCAGCACAGCCGC
Source organism: Pseudomonas sp. SL4(2022) (assembly GCF_026625725.1). Lineage (NCBI taxonomy): Bacteria > Pseudomonadati > Pseudomonadota > Gammaproteobacteria > Pseudomonadales > Pseudomonadaceae > Pseudomonas > Pseudomonas sp. SL4(2022). Next base: position 3,449,834 of record NZ_CP113060.1, on the reverse strand, counting down.
AACCCGGACACTCAACTCATCCATGCTGAAAGGCTTGGGCAAGTAGTCATCCGCGCCCTGACTGAAACCGGCAATCCGATCCTGCTCGCCACCCAAGGCGGAAATCAGAATCACCGGCACGCTGCGGCATTGGCGCAACCGCTGTAGTGCCTGCAAACCGTTCAGCCCCGGAAGCAGAATGTCCAGAAGAACCAGATCAAAATGCTCATCCGCCGCCAGCCGCAACCCTTCACCGCCATCGCGGCTATGGCAGACGCTGTAACCGCAGTCTTCCAGGCGGCGCTGCATGTGGCTGGCCAGCAAAGGATCGTCTTCAACCAGAAGAATGCGTGCGATGGAAATTTCACAGCTCAACACGAGACCGACACCATAGCAAATGAGAATTATTCTACATGCTACTCCCCCCACACTCACCTACAGATTCTCACTCGCCGAATCGCTACACTGCCGACATCACACCCCAGGAGGCGTCGCGTGTTAAAGGATCTAGGCATCAAAGGCCGTGTGCTCATGCTCACCCTGCTGCCCACCAGCCTGCTGGCATTAGTGCTGGGCGGGTATTTTACCTGGGTGCAGCTCTCGGGCCTGCAAGGGCAACTGCTGCAGCGCGGCCAGATGATCAGCGAACAGCTCGCGCCCCTGGCTGCCCCGGCCTTGCTGGCGGGCGATGCCCCCCTGCTGCAACGCATCGCCACCCAGGCTCTAGAGCAACCTGACGTACGCGCAGTGAGTTTTCTCAGCGCCGAGCGCGGCCCCGTGGCCCATGCCGGACCACGTATGCTCACCCCATTGCCCATGACCGCAGAATTACAGCCAGTACAGAGCAGCAGCCAGGACGCCACACGCTTTCTCATGCCCGTGTATCAGCAACACCTGAGTCTGACTGGCAGTACATTCAACGAACCCGGCACCCAGTTACTCGGCTGGGTCGAACTGGAGTTGTCGCATCACAGCACCCTGCTCAGCGGCTACCGCAGCCTGCTGGCCAGCCTGCTGCTGATTGCCACCGGACTAATGGTCACCGCCCTGCTCGCCGTGCGTATGAGCCGCACCATCAACGACCCGCTGCGGCAGATCAAACAGAGCGTCGCCCAACTTAAAGACGGCCACCTGGAAACCCGCCTGCCGCCACTCGGCAGTCATGAACTGGACGAACTGGCCTCGGGCATCAACCGCATGGCCGAGTCGCTGCAGAACGCCCAGGAAGAACTGCAACACAGCGTCGATCAGGCCACCGAAGACGTACGGCAGAACCTGGAAACCATCGAAATCCAGAACATCGAGCTCGATCTGGCGCGTAAAGAAGCCCTGGAGGCCAGCCGGATCAAATCCGAGTTCCTCGCCAACATGAGCCACGAGATCCGCACGCCGCTCAACGGCATCCTCGGCTTCACCAACCTGCTGCAGAAAAGTGAACTGACGCCGCGCCAGCAGGATTACCTGGGCACCATCGAAAAATCCGCCGACAGCCTGCTGGCGATCATCAACGAGATTCTCGATTTCTCGAAGATCGAAGCCGGCAAACTGGTACTGGAAAACATCCCGTTCAACCTGCGCGATCTGTTGCAGGACACCCTGACCATCCTCGCCCCCGCCGCTCACGCCAAGCAGCTGGAGCTGCTCAGCCTGGTCTACCGCGACACGCCGCTGTCACTGATTGGCGACCCGTTGCGGCTCAAGCAGGTGCTGACCAACCTGGTAAGCAACGCGATCAAGTTCACCCGCGCTGGCACCATCGTGATTCGCGCCATGCTTGAAGACGAAAGCGCCGACCGCGCACAGCTGCGCATCAGCGTGCAGGACACTGGCATCGGCCTCTCCGATGACGACCTGCGCGAGCTGTTCCAGGCTTTCAGCCAGGCCGATAACTCGCTCAGCCGCCAGGCCGGCGGCACCGGCCTGGGCCTGGTGATTTCCAAGCGCCTGATCGAACAGATGGGTGGCGAAATCGGCGTCGACAGCACGCCCGAGGAAGGCTCGGAATTCTGGATCACCCTGAGCCTGCCCAAGGCCCGCGACGATGCCGAAGACCTGCCGCGGCCACCGCTGCTGGGCCGCCACGCGGCCGCCCTGGAACACCACGACCTGGCGCGTCAGGCTCTGCAACATCAACTGGAAGACTGCGGCCTGCAAGTCAGCGGCTTCGATAACCTCGACAGCCTGCTCAACGCCGTGGCCGAAGCACGACATAGCGCCCAGCCAATCGAACTGGCGGTACTCGGCGTAAGCACCCAGACCTTGCCGCCGGAGCGCCTCGATCAACGCATCTGGGAGCTCGAACGCCTGGCCTGCAAAACCCTGCTGCTGTGCCCCACCACCGAACAATCGCTGTACCACAGCCTGTTGCCGGATGCGTACAGTCAGCTGCAGGCCAAGCCGGCCTGCACGCGCAAGCTGCAGCGTGGCTTGGCCGAGCTGGTCAGTCCACGGCAGAACCGCACAGAAAACATGCAAAGCGCCCCTAGCCGCCCGCCACTCATTCTCTGCGTCGACGACAACCCGGCCAACCTGCTGCTGGTGCAAACCCTGCTGGACGACATGGGCGCACAGGTGAGCATCGCCAACAGCGGCTATGAGGCCGTGGAAAAAGCCGCCGAGCAGACCTTCGACCTGATCTTTATGGACGTGCAGATGCCCGGCATGGACGGCCGCCAGGCCACCGAAGCCATTCGCCAACTGGAGAACGAACGCGGCAAGGGCCCGGTACCGATTGTTGCGCTAACGGCCCACGCGCTCGCCAACGAGAAACGCGCCTTGCTGCAAAGCGGTCTGGACGATTACCTGACCAAGCCAATCAGCGAGCGTCAACTGGCCCAGGTGGTACTCAAATGGACCGGCCTGGCCCTGCGCAACCAAAGCGATGAACACACAGGCATCAGCGCCACGCCTAACACCCTCAGCGTGCTGGATGCCGACGAAGGTTTGCGCCTGGCTGCCGGCAAGGCGGATCTGGCCGCCGACATGCTGAGCATGCTGCTCGCCGGCCTGCCGGGCGACCGTCAAGCCATCCGTCAGGCGCGTGACAGCGGCGAGCGCAACAGCCTGATCGAGCGCGTACACCGCCTGCACGGCGCGACCCGTTACTGCGGCGTGCCGCAGCTGCGCGCTGCCTGCCAGCGTAGCGAAACCCTGCTAAAACAGAACGCGCCCGCCGCCCAGCACGCCCTGGATGAGCTGGATGCCGCCATTGAACGATTGGCGCGGCACGCCCAGGTCAGCGCCTGATTCAGGCGCTGCGAAACCAGACGTCAAGGAGCCCCATGCGCATCCTCCTGTTCAGCAGCAAGCCTTACGACCAACAGAGCTTTAGTGCAGCGGGTTTCCCGTGCGACTGGCAGCTGAGTTTTCAGGAAGCACGCCTGCGCCAGGACAGCGCCGGCCTGGCCGCCGGTTACGAAGTGGTTTGCGCCTTTATCAATGACGACCTCAGCGCCGCCGTACTGCAGCAACTGGCCGCTGGCGGTACACGGCTGATTGCTTTGCGCTCGGCCGGCTACAACCATGTCGACCTGCACGCCGCGCGCGCGCTCGGGCTCACTGTGGTACGAGTAGCGGCTTATTCACCACACGCCATCGCCGAACATGCCCTGGCGCTGATCATGACCCTTAACCGGCGTACTCACCGCGCCTTCAACCGCACCCGCGAGGGCGACTTCTCCCTGCACGGGCTGATTGGCTTCGATCTGCACGGCAAACAGGTCGGCATTATCGGTGCCGGACAGATCGGACTGACCTTTGCGCGGATCATGGCCGGCTTCGGCTGCCAGTTGCTGATCCATGATCCAACGCCTATCGCCGAGCTACCTGCCGGCGCGCAGCAGGTCGGGCTGGATCAGCTGCTGGAAGGCAGCGACATCATCAGCCTGCACTGCCCGCTCACCCCCGCTACCCACCACCTGATCAACGCCGCGCGATTGCAGCAGATGCAGCGCGGCGCGATGCTGATCAATACCGGGCGCGGTGCCCTGATCGATACCCCGGCGCTGATCGGCGCGCTGAAAAGCGGGCAACTGGGCTATCTGGGCCTGGATGTCTATGAGGAGGAAGCCGAGCTGTTCTTCGAGGATCGCTCCGAACAGCCCCTGCAGGATGATGTGCTGGCGCGCCTGCTGAGCTTCCCCAATGTGCTGATTACTGCGCACCAGGGTTTTCTCACCCACGAAGCATTGGCCGCGATCGCCAGCACCACCCGCGACAATATCGCCGCCTGGCTGGCCAATACACCAATCAATCTGGTGCACGCCACTGCGTGATAGCATTTGCGTCCATTTGGAGGACCCATGGCTGAACACGATTTTCGCTACAACCTGCTCAACCCCGAGCACACCCTGATCGAATGCCGCGCGCTGGCACCGGGCCGTTATCAAGTGACCGGCAATGGCGGCTCAATCCAGAGCGGTGACACCCTGCTGGTCACTCTCAAGGGTAGCCGTGAGCTGTCCATGCGCCTGCTGGCCGACAAGGTTCGTCACCTGATCAACCCGCGTGGCCAGTGGGTCGCCGTGGCCACCGGCCCGGCCTTCAAGGAACTGGCGATCTTCAATTGGCAGGCCAACTGCGACAGCTGCAATACGCAGCTGGACTTCGAGTTCGCCGTCGACGCCGCTCTTGGCAAAAAGGCCCAGGCACCAGCCGCCGAAGCGCGAATCAAGGAACTGGGCTGGCAATCGAAAAACGCCAAGCACCTGTGCCCGAAATGCATCAACAAGGAGGCTATATGAAACGCGTACTGACTATCAGCCTGCTGGCTGCCGGTCTCGTGGGCTGCGCCACATCCGCACCGCAGCTGGAAACCGAGCACAGCTACCAGGTGGAATGGATCGGCGAACGTCCACTGATCGACCGCAGTCATCTGACTATCACCCTTGGTGACGACGGCCGCGCCTATGGCAACGCCGGCTGCAACCACTGGTTTGCCGGCTACACCCTGGAGGGCGACAAGCTCAGCTTCAGCGCCGCCGGCAGCACCCGCAAGCTGTGCGCACCGGCGCTGATGGAGCAGGAAGCGCGCTTTCTCGACAGCCTGAGCAAGGTAGAGCGCTGGGACTTCTCCGCCACCGAGCAACTGCAGCTGTGGCCCGCCGAAGGCAAGCCATTACGCCTATGGCCGCAAAGCAAATAAGAGCCCGTCTTGGATCTGCTGCGCGCTGGCCAAACGGCCTTGCAACGCAGTAACAGCTAAAGACTTTTACCTACGTAGCGCCGTGTTTGGTTCCAGCTCGCAAGCGCTGAAACAGACTCTAAGCGCACAAACTTTACGCAAAGAAAAAGGGAGCCCTAAGGCTCCCTTTGTATTGCGGCTGAAACTCAGTGAATGATCTGGCTGAGGAACAGCTTGGTGCGCTCGTTCTGCGGATTGGTGAAGAAGGCGTTGGGCTCGTTCTGCTCCACGATCTCACCCTTGTCCATAAAGATCACCCGGTTCGCCACCGTCCGGGCGAAGCCCATTTCGTGGGTTACGCAGAGCATGGTCATACCGTCTTCGGCCAGGCCGATCATGGTATCCAGCACTTCCTTGACCATTTCCGGATCGAGGGCCGAGGTCGGCTCGTCAAACAGCATGATTTTGGGTTTCATGCACAGCGCACGGGCAATCGCCACACGCTGCTGCTGACCGCCAGAGAGTTGCCCTGGGTACTTATGGGCCTGCTCCGGAATGCGCACTCGCTCAAGAAAGTGCATGGCAATCTCTTCTGCCTGACGCTTAGGCATCTTGCGCACCCACATGGGCGCCAGGGTGCAGTTCTGCAGCACAGTCAGGTGTGGGAACAGGTTGAAGTGTTGGAACACCATGCCAACCTCGCGGCGCACCGCTTCAATGTGCTTGAGGTCTTGGGTCAGCTCAGTGCCATCGACCACGATGCGCCCCTGCTGATGTTCTTCCAGACGATTGATGCAACGGATGGTGGTCGATTTGCCCGAGCCTGATGGCCCGCACAACACGATCCGCTCACCCGGCTGCACGCTCAGGTTGATGTCCTTGAGCACATGGAACTGCCCGTACCACTTGTTCACGCCCTGCAGCAAGATCATCGGCTCGGCGCTGGGTTGCTTGTTGGCTTCACTCATAACTCACTCCTAACGCTTGTGGCCGGTGTCCAGCTTGCGCTCCAGATGCTGGGAGTAGCGGGACATACCAAAACAGAAAATCCAGAAAATCAGCGCGGCAAAAACATAGCCTTCAGTGGCCATGCCCAGCCAAGCCGGATCGGTGGTGGCTTGCTTGATGCTGTTAAGCAGGTCGAACAGGCCGATGATGATCACCAGGCTGGTGTCCTTGAACAGCGCAATAAAGGTGTTGACGATGCCAGGGATCACCAGTTTCAGGGCTTGCGGCAGAATCACCAGGCCCATCATCCGCCAGTAGCCCAGGCCCATGGCCGCAGCGGCTTCATACTGGCCCTTGGGAATGGCCTGCAGGCCACCGCGTACCACTTCGGCGATATAGGCTGACTGGAACAGGATCACCCCGATCAGCGCACGCATCAGCTTGTCAAAGGACAGGCCCTCCGGCAGGAACAGCGGCAGCATCACCGAGGACATGAACAGCACGGTGATCAACGGCACGCCACGCCAGAACTCGATGAAGGTCACGCAGATCACGCGGATTGCCGGCATGTCCGAACGCCGCCCCAGCGCCAGCAGAATGCCCAGCGGCAAAGCCCCGGCAATACCCACAGCAGCGATCACCAGGGTCAGCATCAGGCCGCCCCACTGGCTGGTCGACACGGTCGACATACCGAAGAAACCACCGTGCAGCAACCAGAAGGCCAACAGCGGATAAACCACCAGGAAGCCCAGGCCGTACAGCGCCTTACGTGGCATAAGCGGCACGAACAGCGGTGCAGCACCGATGATCGCCAGCCACAGCGTGGTGTCTACTCGCCAGCGCAGCTCGCTGGGGTAGAAACCGTACATGAACTGGCCAAAGCGTTGCTGCACAAAGACCCAACAGGCCCCACCGCTGGTGCAATCGGCACGGGTAGTGCCCGTCCAGTCAGCGTTGATAAACGCCCACTGAATCAGCGGCGGCAGCATCAGCCAGACCAGATAGACCGCGAACAACGTCAGCAGCGTGTTGAACCAGCTGGAGAACAGGTTGGCACGCAGCCAGCCGACCACCCCGACGCTGAGCGCGGGTGGCGGGAGATCAGGTTTGAATGTATGAGTTTGCATGGCTGCCCCTTACCGCTCGATCAGCGCAATGCGCTTGTTGTACCAGTTCATCAGCATGGAAATGCTGATACTGATCGCCAGGTACACACTCATGGTGATAGCAATCACCTCAATGGCCTGACCGGTCTGATTGAGCACCGTGCCGGCAAACAGCGACACCATGTCCGGATAACCGATACCGGCCGCCAGCGAAGAGTTTTTTGCCAGATTGAGGTATTGGCTGGTCAGCGGCGGAATGATGACCCGCAGCGCCTGCGGAATGATCACCAGACGCAGCGTCTTGCCGGCAGGCAGGCCCAGAGAGCGCGCCGCCTCGGTCTGCCCGTGACTGACGGCCATGATCCCGGAGCGTACGTTCTCGGCGATAAAGGCGGCAGTGTAAATGGTCAACGCCAGGGTCAATGCCATCAGCTCAGGGATGAGCACCCAGCCGCCTTTGAAGTTGAAACCGGTCAATTCCGGCACACTCCATTGCAGCGGGTTGCCGCCCAGCAAAATCGCCAGACCTGGCAGGCCGATCAGCAGCGGAATCGCCCCCAGCGATACCGGGAACAACTGGCCGGTGGCCTCGAAGCGCGCCTTCGACCAGCGCGACAACAGCACCACGCCGATGATCGCCACGATCACCGCGCCAGCAAACAGCGCAAAGCTGTCGGTCGGGCTAGGGGCCGGCATATACAGGCCACGGCTGTTGAGGAAGAACGTTTCACCCACGCCCAGGCTCTGCCGTGGTCCCGGCAAGGCGAGCATCACCGCGAAGTACCAGAAGAAGATTTGCAGCAGTGGCGGGATATTACGGAAGGTTTCGATGTACACGGTGGCCAGCTTGCTGACCAGCCAATTGGGCGACAGACGCGCCACTCCGAGCAGAAACCCCAACAGCGTCGCCAGGACAATACCAATCACCGACACCAGCAGGGTGTTGAGCAAACCCACCACGAAAACACGCCCGTAAGAGTTGCTTTCGTTGTAGTCGATCAGGTGCTGGGCAATGCCGAAACCGGCGCTGTTGTTGAGAAAGGAAAAGCCGGACGTGATGCCGCGTTTTTCCAGGTTGGTCTGGGTGTTGTCAAACAGGAACCAGCCGAGCGCCACAACGGCGATAACGGCAAGAATTTGAAATAGCCAGGCACGCGCCTTGGGGTCGGTCCAAACCGATCCACCTGGGCGCGGGACATTTGCAGTGGTTTGCATAGGAGCCCTCTTGGAACCCTCATGCCCGCATTAGCGGGCATGAGGTTCACATCAATCAGAACAATGCCAGCCACTCAGGACGAGTGGCTGGCAGCGGACGGTCAGCGCACCGGCGGTGCGTACTGCAGACCACCCTTGTTCCACAGGGCGTTGAGGCCACGTTCGATCTTCAGCTCGCTGCCGGTACCGACGTTGCGCTCGAAGCTTTCGCCGTAGTTACCCACTTGCTTGACGATCTTTACGGCCCAGTCTTTCGGCAGTTTCAGATCTTTGCCGAATTCACCTTCAGCGCCGAGCAGACGTGCTACGTCGGGGTTCTTGGTGGATTTGGCTTGTTCTTCAACATTGGCTGAAGTCACACCCAGCTCTTCAGCGTTAATCATGGCGTAGAGCGACCAGCGCACGATGTCGAACCACTCTTCGTCACCCTGGCGTACGACCGGGCCCAGCGGCTCTTTCGAGATCACTTCCGGCAGTACCACGTAGGAATCCGGATCAGCCAGCTTGATACGCTGTGCATACAGCTGCGACTGGTCGGACGTCAGCACGTCGCAACGGCCTGCTTCAACCGACTTGGCGCTCTCATCAGAGGTATCGTAGGTGATCGGGGTGTACTTCAGGCCGTTGGCGCGGAAGTAGTCGGAGAGGTTCAGCTCGGTGGTGGTACCTGCCTGGATGCAGACAGTTGCGCCATCGAGTTCTTTAGCACTGGAAACGCCGAGCTTCTTGTTAACCAGGAAACCTTGACCGTCGTAGTAGTTGACGCCGGCAAAGTTCAGGCCCAGGCCCGAATCACGCGAGCTGGTCCAGGTGGTATTACGCGAGAGGATGTCGACTTCACCGGATTGCAGCGCAGTGAAGCGCTCCTTGGCGGTCAGCGGGCTGTATTTGACCTTGGTCGCGTCACCGAATACTGCAGCAGCAACGGCACGGCATACATCAACGTCGAGCCCCAGGTAGTTACCCTTCTCATCGGCATAGGAGAAGCCAGGCAGACCATCGCTGATACCGCACTGAACAAAACCTTTCTTCTGGATTGCGTCCAGCGTAGCGCCTGCTTGAGCAAAACTGCTGACACCGAGAACAGCGGCGGTGGTCAGTACTGCCAGTGTGGATTTCACCATCTTCATTAAAACCTCCAGTTGCTTTTGTTGTGTTTGGAGTCTCGGCCCTAGCACCGTACCCTTATGGGGCGCGTTGACTGTGTCGGCAGCAACACAATCAGCCGGGATTCAGACCTTGGTCGAGTCTAGTTGCCGATTGCTCCAGCGGCCATAAACTCGTACCCGCCCATTATTTGAATGGGCCAGAGACAGATAGCAAGTGACTTGTCGCACAGCATGCAGCACCTGGCGAACCGGTTGAAAAGCCTGGTACAAGGCGTTTCAGTCTGCTGCGCGTCCGATCAGGTGGCAGTGTTACCACCGGCGGACAACGTCATCAGCCCCTGAGGTGCATAGCAAGGCCCGTACCAGCACCACGCCAGGAGCACCATACGGAGAGGTCAAGAGCAAATCTTGCACCCTGGCGACAACTTCTTTCTAGAATCACCACCCCTAAAATGTAGTCACGCACCAAATCGGCGCAAGCGCACCACAACGGAGCTTCAGATGAGCGAACCCTTGATTCTTCAACCCACACTTGCAGCTGATTCGTGCGTCATTTGGTTGCACGGCCTAGGGGCAGACCGTTACGACTTTATGCCGGTTGCCGAGGCTCTGCAGAAGCGTTTGCACAGTACCCGCTTCGTTCTGCCGCAAGCGCCGACCCAGGCGGTGACCATCAACGGCGGTTATGCCATGCCCAGTTGGTACGACATTCTGGCCATGAGCCCGGCCCGAGCGATCAACCGTGAACAGCTGGAAGCCTCGGCGCAACAAGTGATCGCACTGATCGAAGCGCAGCGCGACAGCGGTATTGACCCAGCGCGTATCGTCCTCGCGGGCTTCTCCCAGGGTGGCGCGGTGGTGCTGCACACCGCCTTCCTGCGCTGGCAATTTGACCTCGGTGGGGTCATGGCCCTATCGACCTATGCGCCGACCTTCAGTGACGAAATCCGCCTGGCAGATACAAAAAAACAACTGCCAGTCCTGTGTTTGCATGGCACATTCGATGACATCGTGTTGCCGGCCATGGGCCGCGCAGCCCATGACTACCTGAGTGCCTCTGGCGTCAGCGTGCAATGGCGTGATTACCCGATGGGCCACGAAGTGGTAAATGAGGAAATCCGCGACATCGCCGACTGGCTGGAGCAACAGCTCACCAGCTGACTGCCTGCGAGTGAAAATATGCCTGTCACCCCTGAAATCAAGACCCAGCACGATATCCAACTGATCGAGCAAACTCCGCTGGCAGAGCGCGACCTGCCTACCAGTACCTATGAGCTGATCCGTCGCAGTGCAGCGCAACTGGGTGACGCGCCGGCGTTGTCCTTCATCCTGCAGGGCAACGTGGACGAGCCGGCATATCGCCTGAGCTACCGCCAACTGCTGGGCAAGATCACCCAGACCGCCAACGCCTTTTACCGCCTGGGCCTGCGTCCAGGTAAGGCGGTGTCGTTCCTGCTGCCCAACCTGCCGCACACCCACTTCACCATCTGGGGTGGCGAAGCCGCCGGGATCGTCAACGCAATCAACCCACTGCTCGACCCAGAACATATCGCCGAGCTTATTCAGGCATCCGACTCCGAACTGCTGGTCACCCTCGCGCCCTTCCCCGGCACCGACCTGTGGGCCAAGGTCGAAGGCCTGCGCGATCAGCTGCCAAACCTCAAGGCGATTATCTGCGTCGACATGGCCAATCTGCTGCCAGAACCGCAGCGCAGTGGCCTCAAGGCCCAGCGCGGAGCCTTGCCTGCCGGCGTACTGGATTTCGATGTGCTGATCGCCAGCTGCCCGGATGATCACCTGGAAAGCGGCCGCGTCATCGCACCCGACGACATTGCCAGCTACTTCCACACCGGCGGCACCACCGGCACGCCGAAACTCGCGCCGCACAGCCATGGCAACGAAGTGGCGATGGCCTACAGCATGAACCTGGTCACCCGCTTCGAGCCCGGCGATGTCACCCTCTGCGGCCTGCCCCTGTTCCACGTCAACGGCGTGATCGTGACCGGCCTCACCGCTTTTATCGGCGGCGCCGAAATCCTCCTGGCCACCCCGCAGGGTTACCGCAACACAGCACTGATCAGCAACTTCTGGAAAATCATCGAGCGCTACAAGGTCAGCTTCTTCAGCGGCGTGCCGACCATCTACGCCGGCCTGCTGCAGGTGCCGAGCGAAGGCCATGACCTCAGCTCGCTGAAATACGCCCTGTGCGGCGCGGCACCGATGCCAGTGGAGCTGATCCGCCAGTTCGAAAGTAAAACCGGACTGACCCTGATCGAAGGCTACGGCCTCACGGAAGGCACCTGCGGCAGCTGCGCCAACCCACCCGCTGGCGAACGCCGCCCTGGCTCCATCGGCCTGCCAATGCCCTATTGTGAGGTGAGCATTAAGGTGCTCGACGAACAGGGCAACTACTTAAGGGATGCGGCAAACAATGAAATCGGCAACCTGTGCATCCGCGGTGCCACGGTATTCAAGGGCTACCTGCAGGCCAGCAAGAATGCCGGCATCTGGGTCGATGGCGACTGGTTCAACACCGGCGACCTCGGCCGCGTGGATGCCGACGGCTATATCTGGCTGACCGGGCGCAGTAAGGACCTGATCATCCGTGGTGGCCACAATATCGACCCACAGATGATCGAGGACGCGCTGCACAAGCACCCCGCCGTGGCACTCGCCGCTGCGGTCGGCAAACCCGATGAGAAAGCCGGCGAGCTGCCAGTGGTATACGTGCAACTCAAGCCCGGCATACAGGTCAGCGAAGCCGAACTGCTGACCCATGCGGCCGAGCACATTCCCGAGCGCGCAGCGATACCCAAGGATGCCTGGGTCATCGACGCAATCCCGCTGACCGCCGTGGGTAAAACCTTCAAACCGGCGCTGCGCTTTGATGCTATTACGCGCGTCTATCAAGCTGCACTGACAGAGCTGGATGCACACCTGCGCGTGGAGGTGCTGAGCGACGACAAGCGCGGCCAGGTCGCCCACATCTACCTGCCCACAGATCAGGCTGCGCTGGCCGAAGCCGTTACCCAACGCCTGGCTGGCTTTGCCGTCGCCATCGAACTGCACCACACCCACTAGCAGCGAATGGCGCAAGGAACGCGCCAGTTTTGTGAACAACCATTCATTTTGTAGACCATTGGTCGCGCCACCCACTGTAAGGATTGTCAGCCCTCAAACAGCGGAATATGGTCAGAGCTGGTGTTCGCCCTTCTTGTAGGGAGCATTAGCGATGCCCATCGGTTCGACAATTCGGCCACAGCTGCACGCGCAATGAAAAATGCCAAGTGGCAGGCTGACCTGCAGCAACTTCGTCATATGCGACTGTTCAATAATGTCGCCGCCAGCAGCATCAACCAGCTGCTTAAGGCATTTCGCGCCTGCGATCTGGATGCCGGTGAAATCCTCCTCTCACCGTTTAACCGCAATCAGTACCTCTATGTTCTGCTCAAAGGGCAACTCAAGGTCTACCTTGGCTCCCTCGACAGCCAAGCTGTCAGCACCCTGAAAGTCGGCGACTGTGCTGGCGAAATCAGCTTCATCGACAATGAACATCCATCCGCCTATGTCGTTGCCACTGAATCCTCCTGTGTGCTCCGCCTGCACCGTGAATCCTTGTTCAACCTATTCCGGCAATCGCCTGAGCTGATGCAAAACTTGCTTGAACTGCTCTGCGACCGCGTACGCAAGGGCAACCGGCTCATCCTCGACAGCGAACAGACCGCCAACATCGATGCCCTGACCGGCGCCTATAACCGGCGCTGGCTGGAGCATATCTTCGAACGCGAAAGTACCCGCAGCGCTTTCAATGAAAAACCGTTGTGCATGCTGATGCTCGACGTCGACCACTTCAAAGCCTACAACGATCAACACGGCCATCTTGCTGGCGACTACGCACTGTGCCTGGTGGCTCATACATTACGCAGCCAGCTGCGCCCCAAAGACAGCCTGACCCGTTATGGCGGTGAAGAATTTGTCATTCTGCTCCCGGAAATTGCCATCGACGAAGCCCGCACAATCGGTGAGCGTCTGTGCCAAGGGCTGCGCCATGTCAACTCCTTCCACTCCCCCATTGGCGTCCTGCCTGGTGTAACCATGTCAATCGGACTGGCCCAGATGCAGCCCAAAGACAGCCTGCAAGGCCTGATCGCCCGCGCCGATTGCGCCTTGTATCGAGCCAAGCAACAAGGGCGCAATTGCCTGTGCTATTAGCTGGTACGCGCTCCACCCAACAGCACGCGCCGCCGAATCACGGCTTGCGACGACACAGAACCACCCCCTAAAGTGCTGCGCATAACAACAACGCCCGGATCACCTTCTATGCGCAAAATGCTGATCACCTTACTGATAATCCTGTTGATCGCTGCAGGCAGCGTGTTCGCCCTCCCCTCCTTGCTTGACCGCAAGATGAACAGCGTCGAATCCCCCGCGCCCTATCCCGCCAGCGAGTCGGCCAACCAGTTGCATCAACAGCTGTTTATCGCCGACCTGCATGACGACGTGCTGCTGTGGGAGCGCGACGTGCTCAAGCGCTACGATTTTGGCCACTCCGACCTGCCACGCATGCTCGAAGGCCGCGTCGGCCTGCAGGTGTTCTCCACCGTGACCAAAACGCCGCGTGGCATCAACTACGAACGTAACAGCGGCGACACCGACAACATCACGATGTTGGCGATGGCCCAGCGCTGGCCCAAAGAAACCTGGAGCAGTCTGCTACAGCGTGCGCTCTATCAGGCGCACAAGCTCAATGACGCCAGCATCAACAGTAACGGCCGCCTGGTACTGATCAAAACCCAAAGCGACCTCACCAGCTTTGTCAGCGCCTGGCAGAAAGACCCGCAGCGTGTCGCGGCAGTTCTCGCCACCGAAGGCCTGCAACCGATCGAAGGCAAACTGGAAAACGTCGACGCGCTCTATGAGGCAGGCTTTCGCATCACGGGCCTGACCCACTTCTTCGATAACGAAATCGGTGGCTCAGCACACGGCCTTGAGAAAGGCGGCCTGACTCCGCTAGGTAGACGCGTGATCAAGCGCCTGGAAGAAAAAGCCATGCTGATCGATCTGGCTCACGCCTCGCGCCCGCTGATCGATGATGTACTGGCCATCAGCACACGCCCGGTTCTGGTTTCCCACACCGGTGTCGAAGGTACCTGCAAAGGCCCGCGCAACCTCAGCGACAAGCATCTGAGAGCCATCGCGGCCACTGGCGGCGTCATCGGGATCGGTTACTGGGATGCTGCGGTATGCGCCACCTCGGTCGAGGCCATCGTCAACGCCATTCGCTATACCGCCAGCTTGATCGGTGTGGAGCACGTAGCGCTGGGTTCAGACTTCAACGGCACCATTCATGCACCATTTGATGTTACCGGCCTGCCGCAACTAACCGAAGGCCTGCTCAAGGCTGGGTTCAGTCGGGCGGACATTACAGCCATCATGGGAGGTAATGTGCAGCGCCTGCTGTTGAGTAACCTGCCTACAAACTGAAACCCCGCCACCGAGCGCAATCCGGCATGGCACTTCGCCGCGCCGGCTTCTTGCTTTACACTGGCGTCCGTTCACTCCTTAACCAATTGATGAGATGACCGTGCTCAAAGCACTCAAGAAAATATTCGGCAAAGCCGAGGGCGAGCAGCCCAGCCTAGCAAGCCCGCACGAAACGCCCAGCGCACCGCGCGCCAAGCAGGATGCACACGCGGACAACGACAGTCGCAACAGCAAACCGCATGCAACAGAAACGACTGAAACACCGTCGCCGCGCCAGGGAAAACCGGCAAAATCGCGTCGCGAACGCCCAGCCAAGCCTGTCGATACCTGGAAGCTGGAAGACTTTGCCGTCGAGCCGGCTGAAGGCAAGACCCGCTTCCACGACTTCAAGCTCTCCCCCGAGCTGATGCACGCGATCCATGATCTCGGCTTCCCCTATTGCACACCGATCCAGGCTCAGGTGCTGGGTTACACCCTCAGCGGTCGCGATGCGATTGGCCGAGCCCAGACCGGTACAGGCAAAACGGCAGCCTTCCTGATCTCGATCATCACCCAACTGCAACAGACGTCGGCACCGAAAGAACGCTATATGGGCGAACCCCGCGCCCTGATCATTGCGCCCACCCGCGAGCTGGTGGTGCAGATCGCCAAAGACGCCGCCGCCCTGACAAAATACACCGGTCTCAATGTGATGAGCTTCGTCGGCGGCATGGACTTCGACAAACAGCTCAAGCTGCTGGAATCGCGTTTCTGCGACATCCTGGTAGCCACGCCCGGCCGACTGCTGGACTTCAACCAGCGCGGCGAAGTGCACCTGGACATGGTCGAGGTGATGGTGCTCGACGAAGCCGACCGCATGCTCGACATGGGCTTTATCCCGCAGGTCCGCCAGATCATCCGCCAGACCCCGATGAAGGGCGAACGCCAGACGCTGCTGTTCTCCGCCACCTTCACCGACGATGTGATGAACCTGGCCAAGCAGTGGACCACCGACCCGGCCATCGTTGAGATCGAACCAGAAAACGTTGCCAGCGACACCGTCGAGCAGCATGTCTACGCCGTAGCCGGCAGCGACAAGTACAAGCTGCTGTACAACCTGATCACCCAGAACGACTGGATTCGCGTGATGGTCTTCGCCAACCGCAAGGATGAAGTGCGGCGCATTGAAGAACGCCTGACCCGCGACGGCATCAGCGCCGTACAAATGTCCGGCGATGTGCCGCAACACAAGCGTATCCGCGCCCTGGAAGGCTTCCGTGAAGGCAAGATCCGCGTGATGGTTGCCACCGATGTGGCCGGCCGTGGCATCCACGTCGACGCCATCAGCCACGTAATCAACTTCACCCTGCCGGAAACCCCGGACGATTATGTGCACCGCATTGGCCGCACGGGGCGCGCTGGCACCAACGGCACCTCGATCAGCTTTGCCGGGGAAGACGACGCCTACGCCTTGCCTGCCATCGAAGCCCTACTGGGCCGCAAGATCGCCTGCGAAATGCCACCAGACGAGCTACTCAAGCCCGTACCACGCAAACCGTGACCATAGCCCCCCAAGCGAAGCCATCAGGCTTCGCTTTTTTATGCTCACGTTTTTTTGATCAGGCACAGCCATGAACACGCCTGCGCAGTCGCAGGCAAGAAGAACGGCTTCGATAAAGGTAGAGAACGGCAAACTGATCTGGCTGAAGCCAGCAAGAGAGGGCAAAACATGCAGCTTTTAAATTAACCGCCCGTAGTACTGCTGAGCCAAAAATCTGCAGCACTACGGAACGGTCTGGCGTACTAATTATTCGCCGTCGACGCAGGCTTAGGCCGGAGCTTTGGCGCGCGACTTGTACTCACCGGTACGAGTGTCGATTTCAATCCAGTCACCGATTTCACAGAAATCAGCCACTTTCACTTCGGTGCCGTTGCTCAGCTTGGCCGGCTTCATCACTTTGCCGCTGGTGTCGCCACGAGCGGAAGTTTCAGTGTAAGTCAGCTGGCGCACGATAGTGGTCGGCAGATCAACGGAAATCACTTTACCTTCGAAGAACACCGCTTCGCAGACGTCAGTCATGCCTTCTTCAATAAAGGGCAGAACGCTTTCCAGATCTTCAGCACGCAGTTCATAGGAGTTGTACTCCGGATCCATGAACACGTAGTCCTCACCGCTGATGTAGGACAGGTTCACTTCCTTGCGCTCAAGGATAACCGGTTCCATCTTGTCGTCAGCTTTGTAGACGGTTTCAGTCTTGGAACCGTTGATCAGGTTCTTCAGCTTCATCTTTACGATGGCGCTGTTACGGCCGGACTTGGTGAATTCGGCCTTTTGAATCAGCCATGGGTGCCCATCGATCAGCGCCACGCTGTTAGGCTTCATTTCTTGTGCGGTTTTCATACGAATATCCGGATTTGGATGGAGTGACAGAATTCTTGGCCGCATATCATAGCCAATTTAGATAAAACTGCACCAGCGCCGTAGCAAGATCAGCCTGAGAGCCCCGTTCTAGGCACCACTTTTCAGCATGCGCCTGCTGCTCTGGCCAGCTCTGCAGCAACTGATTCCAGCTTTGCGCCATCGCACCGCCGCCATTCCAGGCATGCCACAGCCCGGTCAAGGCCACCTGCGCATCCGCCGAAAGGCCCTCTTTATAAAGAGCCAGAAATGCATCGAGCTTCTCCAGATGCACATCATCTGCCTGCTGATAAATATGCCAAAGCAGCGGCCGGCCCGCCCACTGCGCACGCACAAAGGAGTCTTCGCCGCGCACCGCATTAAAATCGCAGCACCACAACAAACGGTCGTATTGATCCTGCTGCATAAATGGCAGCACCTGGACATGCAACTGACCGCGCTGAATGCGATCGCCAACATTTAATGCAGAACCGCCCAGCCATGCTTGTAAACTACCGAGGATGCGCCCCTCAGGCACCAACAACTGAGTTGGCTGCCCTCCCCTCGCCAACACCTCAAGCCAACCGTCCAGCGCGTTATTTTCATAAGCAAACAGAGAAATAAGTCGGGCTCCCGCCACAAACTCAACCCCCAAGCTGCGTAAAAATATCCGACGCGCAGCCTCATCGGCCTGAAAAGCTCGCCGCTGCGCCAACAGCTCGCGCTCACGTAGCAAACCGCCACTGCCGGCCGTAAATCCTGGGAAAAAGAAAAACTTCGACAACCCATTCGACTGCAACGAGGGCAAACCATGGCAACCCTCAACCCAAGCCTCGGCACTGAGGTACTCAAGATTGAGCCACAAAACCTTGCGCCCACGCCCGGCCATTGCTTCGATGTAAGATGCGGGCAACTCACAAGCGAATGCTTCAATCACCACATCGGCCGGCTCAACCACCTGCCAATCAGCGTTCCATAGCCGTATCTCAACACCATGTCGTGCCTGACATAACGCCTGCACATCGGCCTGCGGACACAAGCAGGCAAAAGCCTCGAGGTCATCGACCCATAAACGTACAGCAGCCCCATGCTCAGCCACCAACTGCCGCGCCAGTCGCCAGGTAATGCCAACATCACCGTAGTTGTCGACCACACGGCAGAAAATGTCCCAGGTTGCACGCATGCTCCACTCCAGAAAACACACCATAGAAGTAGCCAAGCCGACCGCTGAATGCAGAAACGAAAAAGCCCGACACAGGGTCGGGCTTTTCGTTAATCAATCTGGCGGTGAAGGTGGGGTGGGATTCGAACCCGTTTCGACACCCCTCCGTAGCTGACCTTTGTTGGATAAAACCAGCAAGCCAGCACAGCTAAACACCACCATTCTGTCCAATGCCGGCCTTCTCTGGCTAGTGATTTCGACACTTATCGACACGCTGGCTAGACAGCCACAACACCGACCAGTAGCCTCTATCACCATTAAAGTATGAGTCCAGCTTGTCTTCAGCACCATGCCGCTTTTCATTTTTGCTGTGTCGTATTTTCTTTTGGGAAATGCAAGGAATTCAAAAGCTTATCGCATGACAAGGAATGTTATCCACCACACCCCATAAACGTTATGACACCAATTGGTGTCTATTTATAGTTAGAGAACACTATGGAAGTCCTCGCTCGCACACTGATCATTGCCTGCAAATACATCAATGATCGAAGCAACTCGGACAACGATGAAGACGTCGCATTGCTAGAAACAATTGCTTCCGAACTTGGCGCAGCATCGGAGGCAGAAAAGCAGTGTTTAATCCAAACTGCAAAAGCATTAGGCGACGAAGCATGGCCCGAAGAGTTAGGTATTCTCTAACAATGCGCTCAAATCGCTCACTTCGTTCGCTGGGACGGGCTAAAGCCCGCCCCTTAGCTTAATCGTTAGACGTCATATGAATACTCAAGAATGGGTAAAATTTCTCGACCTCTGTAATGAGATTCTTGGTGAAGGTAGCCACTCGTTATATCTTTCAGAAAACTGGTGCTCTTGGACAACTTTTGACCGGATACTCAGCGACGCAGGTTATTGGAAATGCGGGCTGCCGCGAAAAGGGGAGTACGGAGACACAGGTGTTTTTGACGGCGGTACATGGGGGCAACCTTTTGAATATTCATCAATTGCTCACCTCATAATTCCAAGTAAATTTGAATTTGCAGACATGTACAAAGGTCAATTTGTATACAAAGAGACAGAGCAAAAAATAATTGATCTTTCACTGAAGCTCCAAGAAGAAAGAATCAGTCATTTCATTTCGAATTGGGCATTAGAATTACGGTTAATACCGGCGAACGTCTAACAATTGGTTCAAACCGTTCGCTGCGCTCACTGGGACAGGCTAAAGCCTGCCCCTTAGCTTAATCGTTAGGTGCCATGAAATACATCGATGTAGCCTGGAATCACGAGTTTGAATCTGAACCAATACGTTTGGTATCGGAGCTTGATGCTCAGCGGTTTGAGACACGTAAGATGGAGTTTTTCCGTAATGGTGAGGTCGGTTACGCCTCAATCATTGGAGCAACTCCTGGCACTGATTTAGGCTTAATGGCCGTACCGGACCTGAAAGAGATAAATTTAGATCCAGAATTTCAGGGTATAGAAATTAGTAGCCACGAATTTGAGTTGCTTTGGGCTAAACATGTGGCCGGCACCTAACTACTGGTTCAAGCCGTTCGCTTCGCTCACTCGGGACCGGCTAAAGCCGGCCCCTTAACCAAACGTTATGCACTAAACCCATGACTTATCTCGGATACCTAAACAAAGAGCAACTCCTCAATTTGGTGGACGAGGCTTTTCCTTTCGTGGGCAAACCATCCGACTCCGAACTCATGTACTTTGATGACTCTGACTGGCGCTGCAAATTTATAAAAGCACACATGCAGGCTTACACAGGACCTTCGCTACCCAAGGACGGAGTCATATATTTACATAGTGAGCTTTCAAATCTTTCTGCAAAAGGCATGCAATGGTTTCTGCCTTCACTTGTCCGTGCAATCATCAGGTGCACGGATAAATATGACACCCTCACAGAATGCTTAATAAACGATCTTGAGTCCGATGAAAGTCGCGTGCAAAATATCGACGTACGATACGGCACACTCAGCAAAGCTCAAATTCAATGTCTAGAATCAACACTAGAATATATCTCAGAGCAGCATGGCCACTATATTTCATTAGCACTACTAACGCTTGAGCGTCTGCATGCATAACAATTGGTTCAAGCCGTTCACTTCGCTCACTCGGGACCGGCTAAAGCCGGCCCCTTAACCAAACGTTAGAGATTAAAAATGAATTCTATCGCGGTTATTTTTCTAGGATCAGCGCTCAACTCTGTAATTCTAAAGTTTTTTGCATATATATTAAAAATCGAAGATCGTAGCTTTACAAAATGCTTCATAGCTTCAATTATCACTATCTGCCTGTATTTAGGCTTATTTTTCTCTGGCATTGTTACAAGCATAATATTTTTAAATACTGTTTATTTTCTACTGATGCTGGCGTGCGCGATATTTATCCTGCGAGCCACCTTTCCTAAGGCTGTTGCTATCAGCCTTATGCTTATCTCACTAACATTACTAAGTCAGTGGTGGTAGTGTCTTTGCCGGGTCTCATGAGAGAGATAAACAGCATGCCACTGTTAGCTCTATTTTTAGCGAGGGTCTACGCTCTAAGGGCCAATTGCGTAATTAACCTCTAACAATTGGTTCAAGTCGTTCGCTTCGCTCACTCGGGACCGGCTAAAGCCGGCCCCTTAACCAAACGTTAGGCCTTCAATGCATCCATCACGTTCAAATGACATATTTCTAGCAGCACTTATTTCGCTAGCAGTTATATTTATTACATCAATAAAAGGAGATGCGCTGTATTTAGGCATTTGGTACTACTTCACTGTTCCGGCTGTCATTTTGAGTTTGTGTGCAGTCATTCGACCTGCACCGCTCTTTCTTACAGGTGCTTCGCTAGGAATTGCCATAACACTACTTTGCGTAATGTCGGTCAACTGGAGCTCATCACACCCTGAAGGGCTGCTAGGTCTGGG
Source organism: Pseudomonas sp. SL4(2022) (assembly GCF_026625725.1). Taxonomy (NCBI): domain Bacteria; kingdom Pseudomonadati; phylum Pseudomonadota; class Gammaproteobacteria; order Pseudomonadales; family Pseudomonadaceae; genus Pseudomonas; species Pseudomonas sp. SL4(2022). The sequence goes on along the minus strand of NZ_CP113060.1, from coordinate 3,428,412 downwards.
TCATGTCTCCTCACTTCCAGGCGCTATTATTGGTGTCCTATTAGCCGCAGTAACAGCAAAGAGAAAAAACATCACATTACCTTATACTTCCTTATCAATGGGGTTAGGCGGCTTACTTATTGGCTACTTAATGAATCAAACCGTTGTTTGCAATACTGTTATGTGGTGTGGGCCGCTCTCAATGCCTATCAAATGAAAAGCCTAACAACTGGTTCAAATCGCTCGCTTCGCTCACTGGGACGGGCTAAAGCCCGCCCCTTAACCAAACGTTAGGCATACAACAGGATCACTGAATGCGTAATATATTCATCGTTCTCTTAGTCATGTTACTTGCAGGTTGCGACGTCGCAAGCAGCATGAAGGATGGCCTTAAATATTCAGAATTGTCTGCAAAAGACCTAGAGAAGAACATAGGAATTAAACCTTTTGTTGGGTTCAATTGGCATAACGGCACTCTAACAACAGTAAGTGTTACCTTTCCAAGCATACCTAGCTCAAAACAATTAGAAGAAATCTCAGAGCTTGTTGAAAAATCAGTTAAATACAACTTCAAGCAAGTGCCAGAACAAATTGTAATTTCATTCACTATCATGCCTCGCACTCAATGAGAGCCTAACAAATGGTTCAAATCGTTCGCTTCGCTCACTGGGACGGGCTAAAGCCCGCCCCTTAACCAAACGTTAGCCAATCGCTTTCAGCTTGTTTGGTTTTTAATCGCGTACATCAGCAATATCGCTCCAATGCTTTAGGCTTCACACAATTTCAAATTTTGTGTTTACTGAACCATCGCGCCACCATCGGGGCACGACTAAATTGCGGTTCGCCAGCAACATCGAAACATTGGATTTATCGCGTTTCGCCAGGTATTTCGCGCAACGCGTTACAAGCAGGAATGTGGTGCTTCAAATTATGCGTACATCCGAGCGTCTAACAATTGGTTCAAATCGCTCGCTGCGCTCGCTGGGACGGGCTAAAGCCCGCCCCTTAACCAAAACGTTAGGTGAATATGGAAATTCGCATTCCGCCCGAGTATCTAGAATTTATTGCCCTGCACGGTGCCATAGAGTCCTTTACAGAAGGCAAACCTGGCTACGTTGAGCTCTGGCTTCCAGAGGATATTGCTAGAAATAGCGAGGACATACAGATTAAAGAGCTTGCCCCCGGCTATCTTGCTTTTGCAGGTAACGGAGGCGGAGAAATACTGGCTTTCAACTCACAGGGAGAGGTATTCATGCTGCCGCTCATAGGCATGGAAGCTCGTTACGCACAAAAAATTGCAAATACCTGGAATGAGCTTGCAGGCTGCATCGAGCTACCCACCTAACTAGTGGTTCAAGTCGTTCGCTTCGCTCACTTGGGACCGGCTAAAGCCGGCCCCTTAACCAAACGTTAGCCAATCGCTTTCAGCTTGTTTGGTTTTTAATCGCGTACATCAGCAATATCGCTCCACTGCTTTAGGCTTCACACAGTTTCAAAATTTGTGTTTACTGAACCATCGCCGCCGCCATCGGGGCACGTTGAAATTGCGGTTCGCCAGTAATATCGAAACATTAGATTTATCGCGTTTCGCCAGGTTTATCGCGTAACGCGTTACAAGCAGGAATGCGGTGCTTCAAATTCTGCGTACATCCGAGCGTCTAACAATTGGTTCAAATCGCTCGCTGCGCTCGCTGGGACGGGCTAAAGCCCGCCCCTTAACCAAACGTTAGGCCAATGACAAAAACTCAGATAATCAGCGCCACTGCGTCGTGCCTGCTCTACTCAATCGGTTTGGTCGCACTGGCCATATTCGCATGGGCGTCAATGGAGTATCTTGCAACGCAAGATGACAGCCTAAAGGGTGAGTTAAACCTAATAGCTTGGGTCGCTTCATGTTGGTCATTAACCACTATCGCAGCGGCATTCTCTCTAACCTACGTGTTCAGAGAAAAAACCAAGAAAATACACAAGACATGTTTGGCATTTCCGCTAGCACTTGCGTCAGCAGCTTTAATGCTTACTATCATCTTTCCAGGATTATCTAAATAAGATGTCAGTACGCTGCTGCATCAAGCCTGCTAACGGCCTAACAATAGGTTCAAACCGTTCGCTTCGCTCACTGGGACGGGCTAAAGCCCGCCCCTTAACCAAACGTTAGAAGCGGCTATAAATTTGGCGGTATTAATATGCAAGGAAGCATCAAAATTATGTCAAAGTCTCACAATCGCAGTATCCAGTTATATACTTTAATTTTGCTAAACGAACTGAATCCCCTCCTCTTCGGCTCGCAAAATGACTGACATCCGTTCTCTTTTTGGTCGGTACTCGCGTCCCTTCATCGGCGCACAACGCTTTGCTTGCAAGATTTTGCTTTATCGGCAAACGTCAGCACGTTCGTTGCCCACCATTTTGGTTCGACTTAAGGTAAAGTTTTCGTCGCTTACCAAATCGATGTCCGACTTGCCACCGCGTCTAACTACAAGTTCAAGTCGTTCGCTACGCTCACTAGGACGGGCTAAAGCCCGCCTCTTAACTTAACGTTAGCCAATCGCTTTCAGCTTGTTTGGTTTCTAATCGCGTACATCAGCAATATCGCTCCAATGCTTTAGGCTTCACACAGTTTCAATTTTTGTGTTTACTGAACCATCGCCGCCACCATCGGGGCACGTCTAAATTGCGGTTCGCCAGCAACATCGAAACATTGGATTTATCGCGTTTCGCAGGTTTATCGCGTAATGCGTTACAAGCAGGAATGTGGTGCTTCAATTTATGCGTACATCCGAGCGTCTAACAATTGGTTCAAATCGCTCGCTGTGCTCGCTGGGACGGGCTAAAGCCCGCCCCTTAACCAAACGTTAGGTGAATATGGAAATTCGCATTCCGCCCGAGTATCTAGAATTTATTGCCCTGCACGGTGCCATAGAGTCCTTTACAGAAGGCAAACCTGGCTACGTTGAGCTCTGGCTTCCAGAGGATATTGCTAGAAATAGCGAGGACATACAGATTAAAGAGCTTGCCCCCGGCTATCTTGCTTTTGCAGGTAACGGAGGCGGAGAAATACTGGCTTTCAACTCACAGGGAGAGGTATTCATGCTGCCGCTCATAGGCATGGAAGCTCGTTACGCACAAAAAATTGCAAATACCTGGAATGAGCTTGCAGGCTGCATCGAGCTACCCACCTAACTAGTGGTTCAAGTCGTTCGCTTCGCTCACTTGGGACCGGCTAAAGCCGGCCCCTTAACCAAACGTTATAAGGCTAAGGAGAGTCTGCGGTGTACCTAAAAATAGTTAACACTGTTGCCGTAAGCATTATTGCTGCCGCCATTATTTTTTATGCTGGTGTCTTTTCAAATTCATTCAGTCAAAACATGTGCTATTCCGATATATTGTCAAAGCTCGGCTCTGATGCGGAAATTGTTGCGAACACTGAAAACCGCGACACCTTTAAAAATTGGGCAAAATTTATAAATAACATGCCTAACCACGGCTACGAATCCGATTGCAAAGAAATACTAAAATACCTCAACACCAAAACATTGCATGCGAAATAGCCGTATAACAATGCGCTCAAATCGCTCACTTCGTTCGCTGGGACGGGCTAAAGCCCCCCTTAGCTTAATCGTTAGACGTTCATGTTTCCAAAGCTTGTTTTTGTAATGCGTACACCCGTAACAACGCACGTATGTTTTCAAGGTTTTCACGGTTTGAAATGTGTATTGGCTGAACGTATGCCCGTTATATTTGTGGCATCGTTCAACACTGCGTTCAGGTCGTAACATTGCAAACATTGGATTTATCGCGTTTCATCCGTTGCGCAATTTTTGTTCGTAAGGCCACACGATTGCTTTCGGGGCTTTCTCGGGTTTAGTCTTGCGGTTGCTGTGCTTACGCCGTTTGCCATCGAGGCACGTTGAAATCGTGGTTTTTCAGTTGCATTGCAAACATTAAATTTATTGCGTTTCGTCAAATTCATCGCGTAACGCGTTATAAGCAGGAAAGCGGTGCTTTAAATTATGCGTACATCCGAGCGTCTAACAAATGGTTCAAATCGCTCGCTGCGCTCGCTGGGACGGGCTAAAGCCCGCCCCTTAACCAAACGTTAGGGCAAACCATGCCGTGCGACTGCGCCAATTTATCTAGCTGCGTTAGCTATGGAGAGTCAGAAAAAGATTTTTGTAGTAGCTTTCACCTTATTTCGGAGCGCCCATGGTTGCGTCTATATCAATGCAGCGAGTGCAAAACATACTGGCAGCTCGATGTAGACGATAGATCTGACTTTGCTATAAAAGTGTCGCAGCCTGAAATTTGGCAATCATTTGATGATCGTCCATATCGAAGAGAGTTCTTCATCCAATTTCATGGTGGCGTCGGCAGCAAAAAATGTACGTGGGCAAGGTGCAATCAGCCCGCATTGAAAAACATGGCCATTTGCGTGGATCACGCTTACCCAGAGTTTTCCTGTACTGATGAGAAGCCCTAACAAATGGTTCAAACCGTTCGCTTCGCTCACTGGGACGGGCTAAAGCCCGCCCCTTAACCAAACGTTATGTGTTTTTACGGGTTTCCCATTGAACACTCAAAATTACTACATGCCACTTATCGTTGGGCTAACACCACCAGAAGTGCGACATCACTATGACGCACTTAGAAAGCAACCATGTCATGATTTAGTTTTAAAACCATTAATCAAGTCATGCGAAAACGCTTATGTATATGGCTTAAAAAAAGACAACCCACTATATATAAAAAACAAAAAAATACTAATTAGCGACCAAGGGAAATTTAAATTTAATCTAGAAATGGAATGCATAGCAGCGCATGAAGAACTATGGAATTCATGCGCATGGAAGCGCGGATCCATTGTCTTTATACTAAAAAATGATAACTTTAATTACATTAATCTTTTCCCACACTGCCATGCTCCGGGATTATCCACTACGCCAAATTCTGGAAATACACCCTCAGCAATAAAAAAATGCAAGGAAGCTGCCTTATCAAATATGACCGCACTGTTGCTACCAGCTTCGAATGGTATTGAGTGGATGCAAATATATTCCACAGAAACAAAAACCAATGAATACTACGATGCAGCAAAGTCGCTTTGTCAAAACACAAATTACTAAATCACGATTAAATAGTGAACAAAACACATAACAACTGGTTCAAACCGTTCGCTTCGCTCACTGGGACGGGCTAAAGCCCGCCCCTTAACCAAACGTTATGTGCCTATGAAACTCATAAAAGCTCTAATCGCACTCACCTTGCTAGCAGTCATTTCGTCCTGCTCAATACCTGTAACCGTTCGCCTCTACAACAATTCAGGCCAAGACGTAAAAATTGAAATTGACCAAACAGCCATCAATCTAGCAAAAGGTCAAACCGAAGAGATTCACGATACTGAGTACTACGCCATTGCAATAACTATAGGCTCGGCACTATACAAATATGAACACCCAACTTACGGACACATACAGGTTGAGTGGTTTGGCTGGGGGCCATTCTCACGCAGAGTAATTTATTTGCAGCTTGAGCCTGACGCTAAAATATGGGTAACCAACTCATTACTACCCTCCCCAACCAAAGCATTCCCTAAGCAGCCGGAGGGGTTTCCACTTGAGCCCCGCACATAACAATTGGTTCAAGTCGTTCGCTTCGCTCACTGCGGGACCGGCTAAAGCCGGCCCCTTAACCAAACGTTAGCCAATCGCTTTCAGCTTGTTTGGTTTTAATCGCGTACATCAGCAATATCGCTCCAATGCTTTAGGCTTCACACAGTTTCAAAATTTATGTTTACTGAACCATCGCCGCCACCATCGGGGCACGTCTAAATTGCGGTTCGCCAGCAACATCGAAACATTGGATTTATCGCGTTTCGCCAGGTTTATCGCGTAACGCGTTACAAGCAGGAATGCGGTGCTTCAAATTCTGCGTACATCCGAGCGTCTAACAATTGGTTCAAATCGCTCGCTGTGCTCGCTGGGACGGGCTAAAGCCCGCCCCTTAACCAAACGTTAGGCCCTAGAGGGAACTATGAAGTATCAAATTATTGCTCTTCTGGCATTACTAGCCACAGCTAATACCTCAGCAGCTGAAACCATAACCGTTGACCCGAATGAAGTTAGCCTTAACGAGCATGTTTACAGCAGTTTACCTCCTGAGCTACTACCAAGAATAAAGGCTACTACAGATGTATTTGAACCAGTTGATGGCATTAGCTACGAGCAAGCAGTGGATCTGTACAAGAGAGATCTAAATCCAGAGAGTAATCTTGTTATCTGGGAAGAGATGGCTAGAGTTTACACCGCATTCTGCGCGGCACGCTGCACAAGCCCAGAAGAAAGAATGGATGTTTATCGCACCTTGCTGCTCCGCTCAATGTACTCTCCAGAAGAAACAATAAATAATTTGCAGCTCAACGTACTAAGCAAAGCTGAAGCATTATCAATAGTCAGTCAGTACAAACTTAAAGCTGAACCTATTCCCGTCATTGTCAAGCAGTAAGCCTAACAATTGGTTCAAATCGCTCGCTTCGCTCACTGGGACCGGCTAAAGCCGGCCCCTTAACCAAACGTTATGTTACAGGAGCAACTATGTTTTTCGCCGCACTAAAACCGAGCTTCGCGAAGCTTGGGGCCACTGTATTAATAATTTTAACAACCATGATATATGGTGTTTTAAACACCGCACTCACGAAAGAAACCTCGAAGCAGATGAATGAGGCTTTTCTTGGCGAGCCACTAGCCACAAAGATAAAACAAATCAGTGAGGCTTTCCCCTGCGAACGTGACCAAAAAATTGCAGATATCAGCATTGAACTTGCAGAGAAGAATTCCGGCGAAATGCTGTCAGTCCGAAACAAATGGCTTGCAGCAAACTTTCTTATTCTTCTCGCATGCGCTTATCTTTCCGCATGCATAATTTTGTCAAAAAAGACATCGCGCCATGCAACATAACAAGTCGCTGAAATCGCTCATTTCATTCGCTGGGACCGCGTTCCGCGGCCCCTTAGCTTAATCGTTATGCACCTTTCTGAGTATCTGAGTCGCCAATGGAAGACATAGTCAGTGAAATAGGGAAAGGCTTCTTGAGAGCCATCGGTTTTTTCCTCGTCGAAGTACTTTTCAACTTCGTCTTTTATTACATCGGATGGCCAATATGCAAAATATTGTCTCTTGGCATCTATCCCAAAAAAGTTACGCATGACTATCTACACACCGATACGCGGCAAGGGCTTTTGTGTAGCTTCGTAGGTTTCACCTTCGTCGTACTTGTTGGCTTATATTTAACCGGTCAATTCAATATAAATGGCGGCGCATAACAATGCGCTCAAATCGCTCACTCCGTTCGCTGGGACGGGCTAAAGCCCGCCCCTTAGCTTAATCGTTAGGCAATATCGCAAGGAGGCATTGTATGGATCCGCTACTTTCAGCACTCATCGGCGCTCTAATCGGAGCCGGAGCTTCCGTTCTTACCGTTTGGATTCAAGCAACCTCTCAAGCAAAACGAGAGCGCATTCGTTTAGTTACCGAAATTGCCATGGCTGACTATAAACACAATATCGAACTAGCACGCGCTAGTGGGAAGTATGGCCAAATACCGCCTGCAACCTTGTACTTTCACTACCATCTAGAACTAGCAAAGTTAATGGAGCGAGGAACCATAACTCCAAACGGCCTCGAAAAGCTCACGAAAGAAAATCAAAAAATCCATCAAGTCATTCAAAAGCTTCATAGTGAACGACAAGCGAATAACGTATAACTGCCTAACAAGTGGTTCAAATCGCTCGCTGTGCTCGCTGGGACGGGCTAAAGCCCGCCCCTTAACCAAACGTTAGCCAATCGCTTTCAGCTTGTTTGGTTTCTAATCGCGTACATCAGCAATATCGCTCCAATGCTTTAGTCTTCACACAGTTTCAATTTTTGTGTTTACTGAACCATCGCCGCCACCATCGGGGCACGTCTAAATTGCGGTTCGCCAGCAACATCGAAACATTGGATTTATCGCGTTTCGCCAGGTATTTCGCGCAACGCGTTACAAGCAGGAATGTGGTGCTTCAAATTATGCGTACATCCGAGCGTCTAACAATTGGTTCAAATCGCTCGCTGCGCTCGCTGGGACGGGCTAAAGCCCGCCCCTTAACCAAACGTTAGACGTCCATCTTTCCAAAGCTTGTTTTTAGTAATGCGTACACCCATAACAACGCACGTTTGCTTTCGAGGTTTTCACAGTTTGAAATGTGTATTGGCTGAACGGACGCCCATTATATTTGTGGCATTTTTCAACACTGCGTTCAGATCGTCACATTGCAAACATTGGATTTATCGCGTTTCGTTCGTTGCGTAATTGTTGTTCGTAAGGCCGCGCGATTGCTTTCGGGGCTTTCTCGGGTTTAGTCTTGCGGTTGCTGTGCGTACGCAGGCTGCTATCGAGGCACGTTGAAATTGCGGGCTGCCAGTTGCATTGCAAACATTAAATTTATTGCGTTTCGCCAGGTTCATCGCGCAAAGCGCTACAAGCAGGAAAGCGGTGCTTTAAATTATGCGTACATCCGAGCGTCTAACAAATGGTTCAAATCGCTCGCTACGCTCGCTGGGACGGGCTAAAGCCCGCCCCTTAACCAAACGTTAGCCAATCGCTTTCAGCTTGTTTGGTTTTGCACCGCGCACATCAGCAACATCGCTCCACTGCTTTCGGGTTTACAACGGTTCGAAATTTGCATTTACTGAACGTCCGCCGCCACTATCGGGGCACAGGTAAAACCCCAGCCGTTCAGTTACATTGCAAACATTAAATTTAATGCGTTTCGCCAGGTTAATCGCGTAACGCGTGACAAGCATGAAAGCGGTGCTTCAAATTATGTGTACATCCGAGCGTCTAACAATTGGTTCAAATCGCTCGCTGTGCTCGCTGGGACGGGCTAAAGCCCGCCCCTTAACCAAACGTTAGGCAAAACAATGACTCCATGCGTTGCCTTAAAGAAAATATGGAACGACGATGACCTCATCGAATTAACGGTGACGGTTTGTAACGGAAAATCTATATTTTCTAACAATATTTATGCTGACCCAGATGCATTGACTCAACTAATTAAAGATTTGAGTATTTTTCGAAATCATATTCATGGCGGCTTGTATGATATAAAACTTGGTGAGTTTGGCGCGGAGTACGCCAATGTTGGATTCCAAGCCCGGCTACACTTCCACAACCAAGGAAAATTACTTATATCCACGTATCAGCAATCGGAGTTTGAGGAATTTCCAAAAACACAGGTGGCTAGTGAAGCAAAAATGTATCTCAGCACAGAGCCGGTACTTCTAGATAACTTTATTACTGATCTCAAAATACTAAATTCCGGATCATCCGACGAAGCAATTTTGGTTTGTGCCTAACAAATGGTTCAAACCGTTCGCTTCGCTCACTGGGACGGGCTAAAGCCCGCCCCTTAACCAAACGTTAGGCAAAAAAGAAAGAGCCGTACCACGAATCGGAAATTTACTGTGAATTTAGAGCTTAAAAAATATGCACTAGTATTAACCTTGCTGCTTTCCAGCATCGCATCGGCCGGAAACCTTCATGAGAAAAAAAATATCCATGAAGATTTAATTGCAGCACAGGAATTAGTGGCGCTAGGGTGCATGGGAAAACTGAAAGTCACACCAAACCCCTCTGGAGCTTACGACGCCGCAACGACGGCAAAAATCCAAGAGTGCGCCGACAACGAAGGTTCGGACATCGCCACAAAGGTTTTGAGCGCTCATAAAGCTGGTGAGATAGAAAAAGAAAGAATGAGAACTTACTTTCTTCATTACTCAGTAATGTTTGCAAAAATGAACAATCCGAATGTAAAAAAAATGCCGTCCGAAGAGCTAATAAAGTCTGCAAGAGAACAAGGAAGAAAACACTACCCCTACGTGAGCAGCCCAGATTAAATATTGGGTAGCCTAACAAATGGTTCAAATCGCTCGCTGTGCTCGCTGGGACGGGCTAAAGCCCGCCCCTTAACCAAACGTTAGCCAATCGCTTTCAGCTTGTTTGGTTTTTAATCGCGTACATCAGCAATATCGCTCCACTGCTTTAGGCTTCACACAGTTTCAATTTTTGTGTTTACTGAACCATCGCCGCCACCATCGGGGCACGTTGAAATTGCGGTTCGCCAGTAATATCGAAACATTAGATTTATCGCGTTTCGCCAGGCATTTCGCGTAACGCGTTACAAGCAGGAATGTGGTGCTTCAAATTATGCGTACATCCGAGCGTCTAACAATTGGTTCAAATCGCTCGCTGCGCTCGCTGGGACGGGCTAAAGCCCGCCCCTTAACCAAACGTTAGGGAAAACATGTCGAACCGCATCGCAGGCATACTTTTCGCAGGCTCGCTGATACTGCTAACAACAGGATGCTCCCCATATCCAGCAAAAATCAGCGACTTTAAGAAGGTCGTGCACTCATGGAAAATTGAAGGGCGAACTGCAGCAGATGCCATTAAAGTCTTTGAAGATAAGGGTTTCTCAGCTAGCCAGCACAAAGCAGAGAAATACTTTGATGATCAACGCGACTATGTATACGCAACACAATCAAAACTCATATTCATTGTCTGTGCGCGTGAATGGCGGGCAATCGCCAAGCTAGAAAACGGGAAAGTAGCAGAAATTGAATCTCACATTTTCTTTAATTGCATATGAATCCCCTAACAACCGGTTCAAATCGTTCGCTTCGCTCACTGGGACGGGCTAAAGCCCGCCCCTTAACCAAACGTTAGCCAATCGCTTTCAGCTTGTTTGGTTTTTAAGCGCGTACATCAGCAATATCGCTCCAATGCTTTAGGCTTCACACAGTTTCAAAAATTGTGTTTACTGAACCATCGCCGCCACCATCGGGGCACGTTGAAATTGCAGTTCGCCAGCAACATCGAAACATTGGATTTATCGCGTTTCGCCAGGTTTATCGCGTAACGCGTTACAAGCAAGAATGCGGTGCTTCAAATTATGTGTACATCCGAGCGTCTAACAATTGGTTCAAATTGCTCGCTGTGCTCGCTGGGACGGGCTAAAGCCCGCCCCTTAACCAAACTTTAGACAACAAGTAATAATGCCAAACAAGCACGTTAGGATTTAAAATTGAGAAATTATATTTTCGTGCTTACGATATTTCTTTCTGCGCCAATTCATGCAAACCCAAGATGTGACAATGACGCTTATACTTTTTTAAACTATTACGCCACAGAACTACCTAAAAAGTTAATATCCGCAACACCAGATCAACTCACGCAATTAGTCGCAACTGAAATAGAAAACGCAGAAGAAAATAGTAGAGTTTTCGATAACGCATGTATAAGTCCGCAAATAGTCAAAGGTAATGACACGCCCGACGAATACAGAGAAACACACAAGTTACTTCTCAACGCAAAGTCTTACTTATCAGTATTTCAAACTTACAAAAATAGAAATGAAGTCAAGAGATACAATGATGATTACTGCGCATTTGTCTCAAGAGGCGTTACAAAATTCCCTAAATGCATGGTTAGAAATGAGGCCGACTGTAAGAGCTTGTGCAAAAATATGTCAGATAATAATTAGCAATTACGTCCTGCCTCAAGCAGGCCAACCGCTTGCCTAACAAGTGGTTCAAATCGTTCGCTTCGCTCACTGGGACGGGCTAAAGCCCGCCCCTTAACCAAACGTTAGGTGTCTTACAGATGAGCAATACATCCGAAAACGATATCTACAATAGAATTGCACTTATCTTAAAAGAAATTACGCCCAGCAATTCAACCCGAACGGTCTGCACAGCAGAATTATCTGTAAATAATGATCACGCCAAAATATCTTATGACTATATCGACAACTCCGGAGTAAAAGACTGGTTCATCCCTGCAACTGCCAGCGTAGACTCGGAATTACTCGATCTTTTTGTTGAGCTAAGAAAAATTTTTATCCATAACAACTACTGCACAGCCGAAAATCCCTGGTCAAGCTGCACAGTGGAGTTCAATTTTGGAAGTAACAATATTGAATTATCAGTCAAGTATTAAATCACGATCGCACCTAACAATGCGCTCAAATCGTTCGCTTCGCTCACTGGGACCGGCTAAAGCCGGCCCCTTAGCTTAATCGTTAGAGGTTTGCGTGAAAATTCGCATCGCCATAATCACGCTCAGCCTACTGCTGGTAGGAACTAATATCTTTTGGCTGTGCACCACGATTGACTCCGCAGTAACTCGCACATATATGAATCAAGAGCTCTATGAGCTGAACGGTTCAAAAACTCAAGCAGTGGGCATGCTAAAAATTTCGCTCATGGGAAAAACAAAGGACGAGGTTCAATCTATGGCAGCGAAATTCACGGATCTTGAGCCCTACGAAAAAGAGGGTTGCTTGTGGGTCGGCTGGTATGGGTTTAAATTTTCAGAGTCGGGGCTTTTTATCGACATAGAAACAGGTAAAGCGCACACCGACAGGCCAGTTTGCGATGTCAACCTCTAACTACTGGTTCAAGTCGTTCGCTTCGCTCACTTGGGACTGGCTAAAGCCAGCCCCTTAACCAAACGTTAGGCGAACAACTCTATGACCGACCTGAACGGAATTAGCGATGTCTCTGTAGTCAAAGATGAAGAGCATGAGTTGCCAGTCCCTTTGATTTGGAGACCTGTGTTTCGTAGGATCGTTAGCGCTTTCACCAAGCAAGATTATCAGGTTGATCTTGGAGTTCTAGGTGTTTTGCCTATCACGTCAGAGACAGCCAATCAGATAGAAGAATATATCCAAGACTATGGCGAGACACTTATCGAGTTACCGGAAGACACATGGGAGACTTCTGTGTGCATTTGGATGGGCACACGATGGGATGTACTCATAGACCTATGGACTGAAGGAGAGGGGCGCAGCGACATGATTCTGAGTGCCAAGGTGTCAGAATCAAGTTCTGGTTTCGTTTTTGAGGTCTATATGGTTTATGTTCCATAACGCACAGAGACAGAAATGCTCTTAACGGTAAAGCGCATTCACGATGCAAACATCGCCTAACCCGGCAGTCGAGAGGGACGGCCACAAGCTGCGCTTGTGGTTCCCTACGCTTCGCTCCGGCCGCCCCTCACTTCTACGTTAGGCATCACATGAAGCTCATCATTTCATCCATAGCTATAACGTTAATTTTAACTGGGTGCATTCCTTTTCCTCGGTATATCACAACCCAACCAGACATAACTATTCAAGTAAATGACCAGACTGGCATGCCTATACCTGACGCAAATATATTAATAATCAGCGCATTTAATCCTCACAGAGTCTTACACAAGAAAAGCACCCTCATCACTGACTCGCATGGAATAGCAAAGCTAAGCAGAGAAGCTGAGTGGGAAATTATGTATCCATTCATGCTTCACGGAGTACGCTACTTTTATTGGTCGTGGTGCATCAGTAAAAACGGGTACATTAGTTCATCAAATGAAACCCGGGAAATTTCCCTAAGCACGACTACCACTCTCAAAAAAGGGGAGTCAACTAAATGCAGCAACGATCAAGGCTATATCCTGATAGGTAACCAGCCTAACTAGTGGTTCAAGTCGTTCGCTTCGCTCACTCGGGACGGGCTAAAGCCCGCCCCTTAACCAAACGTTAGACTGTTGATTTAAATCGTCGTCACGGAGGACCACCACATTGAATCCGCTCATACTTCCTATGGCAGCTCATATAGCTCTCACCTCTTTCCTTTACGTGCTATTAACTATCGCACGCGCACCTAAGGTGTGGGGCATAGGCAAAAAAGCAGATGGAAGCAATCCTTGGGTAGTAGTAGAACCTCGAATTAGCGCAAATCTTTCAAACCAGTTCGAGTGGCCCGTATTTTTCTATGCTGCGTGCATTCTACTAATTCAAAACCAATCAGCTTTAGCTGCTGCAGTCTGGCTAGCGTGGATATTCATTTTGGGGCGTGTGGTTCATAGCTGCGTACAAATACTCACCACAAACGTACGGTTGCGCGGCTTAGTTTTCACAATCAACTTTCTAGCCACTCTTGGATTATGGGTTGTTGTAATTTCCACTTTAGAACCGAGTGCAACAGCCTAACAAATGGTTCAAGCCGTTCGCTCCGCTCACTCGGGACCGGCTAAAGCCGGCCCCTTAACCAAACGTTAGCCAATCGCTTTCAGCTTGTTTGGTTTCTAATCGCGTACATCAGCAATATCGCTCCAATGCTTTAGGCTTCACACAGTTTCAATTTTTGTGTTTACTGAACCATCGCCGCCACCATCGGGGCACGTCTAAATTGCGGTTCGCCAGCAACATCGAAACATTGGATTTATCGCGTTTCGCAGGTTTATCGCGTAATGCGTTACAAGCAGGAATGTGGTGCTTCAATTTATGCGTACATCCGAGCGTCTAACAATTGGTTCAAATCGCTCGCTGTGCTCGCTGGGACGGGCTAAAGCCCGCCCCTTAACCAAACGTTAGGCACCAAACATGGAGAGTTCAACGTGACTAAAAAATTATCGGAATTTAAGGCAGTCTCATTACCTGAGGCGAGCTTCAACGACGTAAACCTGCAACTCGCTAAATTCAATGACGTCAACCTTTCTGGCTCAACGTTCACCGACGTTTCGTTAACCGGGGCCAAACTCAATAATGTCGATTTAAGCAACGTTACAATCACAGACGCAAATTTAAATGGCATGGCAATTAACGGTATTCTCGTCACTGAGTTACTTCGCGTCTATGGCGCCTAACAAGGCGCTCAAATCGCTCACTTCGTTCGCTGGGACGGCGTTCCGCCGCCCCTTAGCTTAATCGTTAGCCAATCGCTTTCAGCTTGTTTGGTTTTTAATCGCGTACATCAGCAATATCGCTCCAATGCTTTAGGCTTCACACAGTTTAAAATTTTGTGTTTACTGAACCATCGCCGCCACCATCGGGGCACGTTGAGATTGCGGTTTGCCAGCAATATCGAAACATTGGATTTATCGCGTTTCGCCAGGTATTTCGCGTAACGCGTTACAAGCAGGAATACGGTGCTTCAAATTATGCGTACATCCGAGCGTCTAACAATTGGTTCAAATCGCTCGCTGTGCTCGCTGGGACGGGCTAAAGCCCGCCCCTTAACCAAACGTTAGAGGCCTTATGCGAGTTATCGTGTTCACCCTAGCAGCTTGTTTAACTTTCAATGCTTGGGCTTGGGAAACGCCTGAACAAGCGGTGGCAGAATATTTAAAATATGACGCGGCTGGCTATCGGCTTGGTGGTAGTGACTGGAAAAACTATGTAAAAACCTACTTAGATGTCAGTGAGTTCTATGATGAATCTGGGTATGACATGATGACAGTTATAACTTCATACGCGTTCTCTGATCCCATTTGTCGCCCTACAGTATGTGTTTCAACGGTAACTTATGAGCTTTTAAATACAAGCAATATTCAAGGTCAGCAAATTGAAAAACACCCTAGCGGCGGTTTTCTGAAAAAAACATTTACCGTTACAAAGACCGGCAGTGAATGGAGGCTGAAATCAGGAATGGGGAATCCATTTGTTCTCAGCGATGTCTACAGCACGCTAATTATTGAGCGACACGGCCTCTAATAATGCGCTCAAATCGCTCACTTCGTTCGCTGGGACCGACTAAAGCCGGCCCCTTAGCTTAATCGTTAAGGGGCGCACGAAAATCGTAGTGAATTCCTCTCCGTATTATCGCGACTGCTGAACCCGATAAAGGAATGAGGAAGAGCAATGAACAAAGAAAGAAATCGAGCTTGGAGGCGTTTTAAAACAAAAATGAAATCTAAAACAAGCGGTCAATCTCAAGACTCCAAAGAAAAGCATGAGAAGAACTGGAAACTGATGTACATACGGTCGGAGAAACTCATTCGAGCAAAGCAACTAGGAATAGACTATCCGATAAAGACATCGCGTCAGATTCTGGACAACGAGCAGCCTTTGGAAGACAAATAGAACCATGAAAAATGTGCTGTTTATCTGTAGTCGCAATCAGTGGCGAAGCCCCACAGCTGAAACAGTCTGGCGTAAACACCCAGATATCAGTGTTCGGTCTGCGGGTACAAGCCCAAATGCTCGAAAA
Organism: Pseudomonas sp. SL4(2022); assembly: GCF_026625725.1. Classification (NCBI taxonomy): domain Bacteria; kingdom Pseudomonadati; phylum Pseudomonadota; class Gammaproteobacteria; order Pseudomonadales; family Pseudomonadaceae; genus Pseudomonas; species Pseudomonas sp. SL4(2022). Next base: position 3,412,369 of record NZ_CP113060.1, on the reverse strand, counting down.
ACAGTAGGCCCAGCGGACATCCGCTGGGCTGATGTCATTATTGTCATGGAGCAGAAGCATAAGAACAGGTTAGTTGCGGAATTTACTCGTCTTCTAGATCACAAGCCTATTCATGTGCTGGAAATCCCAGACGAGTACAAATACATGGATCCCGAGCTCGTAGAGATTTTGGAGGATTCTGTGGGTGGTTGCCTTGGCCTTTAAGTGCTTAGCTCCTCTTAACAACTGGTTCAAACCGTTCGCTTCGCTCGCTGGGACGGGCTAAAGCCCGCCCCTTAACCAAACGTTATGTAGCATAATCAATGAATCTACTTAAGCCATCAAAGCAAAAAATAACTACAGCAATAATTTTCATCACTCTCAGTTTTGCTTTCTTTTGCGCTGACGGGCTAATGAAAATGGCTTATCAAAAGTATATGGATCACGTTTTCTTTTCCGGTGATCTTTCATCCGAATATGAAGCTATTCGCAGCAACCTAACCAGCAGAGAAGAACTAGATACAAAACTTCTCACCCTGCTCAAAAAAGTACCTCCAGAGGCTTACGCAAAAGTAGAGGTAGCGGCAAAAATCAGACTCTGGTCAAGTGTTGGCTTAGCTATGATTTTAGCCTATATAGGCGGTTGCCTAGCTCACAGAAAAAGCCAACAGCGCAATGCAACATAACAATGCGTATATGGAATCTCCCCTCAAGTAGTGAGCAAAGCTTTTCTTTTGCACTTGTCGTCAGCGCGGTTGCATTCGTATATGCGGCCTGTTTTGGGCTGTTCCGCCCTGGCCATTCTGTAGTTCGCGCAGCGGGGGCCAAGCGTTCAATCGATCATGCGGATCATGATTGTTATCGGCCTTATTCCGCTGCAGGACTCGCCTGTTCCGACAGTGCTGCTCACCGCAACCACAAGAAAACCATCACTCCCTTCTGATTACCCCCGGCGTCAGACGGGCTTTGTGCTCTGCCAAGTGCCATTGAAACGCCGCTCATGGCACCACACCGCCCAGCAGATCCTGACCAATTTGTTGGCCAGCGCCACAGTCGCTTTGTTGTGGCCAATACGGGCTGCCGTTTCGACTGCCCAGCGTTGTAACTCGGTCAGTTTCTCCGGCGGGCGTGCCTGGCAGCGCTGCGCCGCCAGCAAGGCCGCTCGGGAACCATGGATCAACAGGGTGCGTACATAGACGTTGCCCTGTCGGCTGATATGACTGAGCTTGCGGCGGTCGCCGCTGCTGAACTCACGCGGTGTCATGCCCAGCCAGGCGCTCAGCTGGCGGCCACTGGCAAAGCGCTCCGGCTTGCCGACAGCCGCTGTCAGGGCGCCGGCCATCAGCAGGCCAATACCGCTGACTTCATCCAGCTTGCGCACGATTTCATCGTCAGCGTGCCAACGTTTGAGCTGCTGCTCGCACTCGACCATGCATGGTTCTTACAGGTTGATTTCCGCCAGATCGATATGCAGTTGATGCCGCAAGGGGGCCAATTCTGGGCGGTCAACCAACGCGTGGGCGGCACGGATAGAAACCGCTGTCGATGCTGGGGCTTCGATACCCGCCTCGCGCAGGATGCCGCGCAACAAGTTGATACGCTGGGTGCGGCTTTTCTTCCAGGTCTCGCGCAGCCCGTGCAGTTGCTGCAGCAGTTGATGCTCGTGGGGGTTCACCGGGACGGGATAGATATCCTTGCAGCGCGCCGCTTCCAGTATTGCGTCGCAGTCGTACGGTCGGTCTTGTTGCGCCGGCGATAGGGCCGCACATAGCGCGCACGGATCAACTTCACCCGATGCCCCAAGGACTGCGCTACGCGCCCCCAGTAGTGGGCTGTACCACAGGCCTCCATCACCCACTCGACCGGTTCGGCCTGCTCCTGTATCTATCGCCTATAATGCCTCTCGGTTCAGCCGCTTGCGCTGCACCACCTGGCCGGAACGGACACTCTGGCAACGTGGTAAATGGACTTGGCCAGATCAACTGCAATTCGCTTCATCGCGCCTCGCCCTTTGTTCAGTCACCACGGCTCTGGGTATAGAACTGTGGTGCGGGGAGAGTCCATTACAGCACTCACTGGGACGGGCTAAGCCCACTCCTTAATCAAGCGTTATGTGGGGCCAGAATGAGAAAATTATGTTATTTGCTGTCTGCGCTAATTATTAGCGTTGTTCTATTTTTAATTCTTAGCATGATAAATAAACTTTTTTCTTTGGAGGCGGTATATTTTAGCCTGTGGGGAATTTCCCCTTGGCTTTATGTTTTATTTCTTGCATTTGTAAATAAAAACGTCACCTTTTTAAAAACCATTACTCTGTTAGAGCTAGTGGCTGGCGGGATAGGTATAGCTTGCATGGTTGACATATCATATTATCACCCAGACGCACAAGGCGGCCTCGCCTTCATATTTATACCTCTCTATCAAATATTGTTTTTGGTTATTGCCACTCCACTTGTTATATTTTTTACAAAAAAACAGATAGCTGAATAACCAGACTCATCAACCGTTTATTTATAAAAATTAGTTAAGCTTCTTCTAAAAACACATAACAAGTCGCTCCAGTATCGCGACTTCGTGACTGGACAGCTTTTAGTTCTCAGCTTTATGTTTTTGCTGCGCAAATGCATCCCATAAACCACAATTTAAAAACCACCGCTGAATTCGGCCCTATGTACAATCAAGGATCAATCATGGAATTTCAAACAATACCCATTTTGCGGATTTTCGATGAAGGTAAAGCGAAAGAGTTCTACCTCGACTTTTTGGGTATGAACCTCGATTGGGAACATCGCTTTGAGGAAAATTTTCCGATATACATGCAGGTGTCAAAAGGAAATCTTGTTTTCCATCTCAGCGAGCACTCAGGTGATTGCACGCCAGGCAGTAAGGTTTTTGTCAACGTAAGTGACATTGAAACTCTTTATCATGAGGTAACCTCCCGGCCGTATAAGTACAATAAGCCAGAAATTGAGCAGGCCCCATGGGGTGATCGTTGTTTTACCGTTACGGACCCGTTTTCAAATAAAGTGCTATTTAATGAGCCCGCAAGCACGTAACAACTGGTTCGAACTGTTCGCTGTGCTCACTGAACGTGCCCCCTTAGCCAAACGTTAGAAGCGGCTATAAAATCAGCGGACTTAAGATGTAAGGAAGCATAAAAATATGTGCAGGACACAAAATCGCAACATCCAAGTCAGCCCTTTGCTTTTACAAATTATCTGAGTTCATTTGGTTTCGGCTCGTTATATGACTGACATCCGTTCTCTTCTGGGTCGATACTCGCAATTCTTCATCGGCCACAGCGCTTTGCCTGCATGTTAATACCAGGCCGGCAACCTATTAAAGTTTGCCAGCAACTATTTCGGTGCAACCCAGCATTCAGTTTTCGTTATTATTTAAACCATGAACGGCTAATTACTGACTGGTTATACCACTGATTTTTCTCAACCATAATCCGCTCAATTGCTCCTCCATTCCCCTTGTGATCATTCAGGTGCCTAGGTAACGTGAGCGCACTTTTCAGGAGTGTCACGATGCGTTTCAGCCGTCCGTTCTGCCTTGCCTTGCTGCCACTACTCGCCAGTTGCCAGGTGTTTACCGACAAACCCACTGAAACCGCGCCCACACAGAGCCGTCTGCAGGGTGAGCTGAGCCTGAACGCCGGACAACTGCGCTTTCGCCCCTGCCAGGAGCAGCGCCAGTTTGTGGTTGAGGATGCCGGAGCAAGTGGATTGAGCCGCGATGCGGTCGGCCTTCTGGCTAACGGCCCTAGCAGCTTGTATGTCGATATGCGTGGGCAGTTGCAGGCCAGCTCCCAGAAAGATGTCGACGGCAAATTTCTCCCCAGCCAGGTGTATCGCTTGCAGGCCGAAGGGCATGGCTGTAAGGACATCAACTTTGCCCGCACCCTGCTGCGTGCCAGCGGCCATGAACCGGACTGGAGCATTGCGGTGAGTAACCAGGGACTGGTCCTGCACCGCCCGGGACAAGAGCCTCAGGCGCTGCCCTATCTGGAAGAACAACTGCCGGAAGGCCGGCTGAACCTGAGCAGCGAGGCCAATGGCCAGCGCCTTGAACTCTGGGTAGCCAAACAACGCTGTGTCGACAGCATGAGTGGCGCCATCCAGCACCTGAGTGCCGAGTTGCGCCTCAACGGTCAAATCCTGCGCGGCTGCGGCTACCTGGGCGGCGCACGTAACGACTAACCACACCACATCAATGCGCAGTGAGCTGAGATAGATCAGTTACCTGACAGGCAATTGACCTAAGCTGAGAGGGAAGTCAGCCAAAGGAAGATCACTATGCTGCGCATTGCCATCAATGGATATGGACGTATCGGTCGTTGCCTGGTGCGCGCGTTGTTCGAGCGCAAACTGCAGCAGCAGATCCACCTCACCGCCATCAATGACCTGGGTGAGCAAAGCACCCTCGCCCACCTCACCCGCTTCGACTCCACGTTCGGCCGCTTTCCTGGGCAGATCAGCCTGGACGGCGACACCTTGCGGGTAGACGGTCATCCGATCCAGCTGCTGCGCGAGCGCGAAGTGACACACTTACCCTGGCGTGAGCAAGCAGTGGATCTGGTGCTCGAATGCACTGGCAAGTTGAAGAAGCGCGAACAGGTCGAACAGCACATCAGCGCCGGTAGCCCACGTGTGCTGCTTTCACACCCGCTGGACAGCGCTGACCTGACTGTGGTCTACGGCGTTAATCACCAACTGCTGGGGGATCAGCAGATCGTGTCCAACGCCTCCTGCACCACCAACTGCCTGGCGCCGATGGCCAAGGTGCTGCACGAGGCCGTGGGCATTCGTCAGGGGCTGGTGAACACCATCCATTCCTACACCAATGACCAGAACCTGCTGGACAAGACCCACAGCGACCTCTATCGCGCCCGCGCCGCCGCCCTGTCGATGATCCCCACCAGCACCGGCGCGGCCAAGGCCATCGGCCTGGTCATGCCGGAGCTGGCTGGCCGCCTGGATGGCCTGTCGATACGCGTACCGACCCCCAACGTCTCGCTGGTCGACCTGACGTTTACCAGCGAACGCCCGACCAGCCGTGAAGCGATCAACGTCGCGCTACAAGCCGGTGCCTTGCAGTTACCGCCTGGAGTCATGGAGTGCAACGAGCTGGCACTGGTGTCCAGCGACTTCAATGGTTACCCGGTGTCCTGCGTGGTCGACCTCAGCCACACCCGCGTACAGGGCGATCTGGTCAAGGTCTTGGCCTGGTATGACAACGAATGGGCCTTCGCCAACCGCATGCTCGATGTGATGCTGGCCTGGGTTAAACCTGAAGCACGCTAACCCTCAGCATGCCAAGCCGCTGCCCGAGATCGGTGGCGGCCTTTAACCACCGATCAGGCGTATAATCGCCGCCTTTTAAAAGCTGCCGGGTTGCCTCCGGCCCTGAAAGTGGATCGTCCCTCATGCTTCGTATCACCGAACTCAAGCTGCCCCTCGATCATCCCGACGAGGCCCTGCGCCCGGCCATCGTCCAGCGCCTGGGGATTGCCGACAGCGAGCTGCTCGACTTCACCTTGTTCAAGCGCAGCTACGATGCGCGCAAGAAATCCACTGAAATGCACTTTATCTACACCCTCGACTGCGAGCTGCGCGATGAAGCGGCGCTGCTGGCCACGTTCAGCGATGACCGGCATATCAGCGTCACCCCGGATACCGCTTACAAGCCAGTTGGCATGGCGCCCGAGAACCTCGCAGAGCGTCCACTGGTAGTCGGTTTCGGCCCGTGCGGGATTTTCGCCGCGCTGATTCTCGCCCAGGCCGGACTCAAGCCCATCGTGCTGGAACGCGGCACCGAAGTGCGCCAGCGCACCAAAGACACCTGGGGCCTGTGGCGCAAGAACGTGCTTAACCCCGAGTCCAACGTGCAATTCGGCGAAGGCGGTGCCGGCACCTTCTCCGACGGCAAGCTGTACAGCCAGATCAAAGACCCCAAACATTACGGGCGCAAGGTGCTGCAGGAGTTCGTCAAAGCCGGCGCACCAGAGGAAATTCTCTACGTCAGCAAGCCACATATCGGCACCTTCCGCCTCACCGGCGTGGTCGCCACCATGCGCGAAGAAATCAAGGCGCTGGGCGGCGAAGTGCGCTTCCAGCAACGCGTCAGTGATGTACTGATTGAAGACGGTCAGCTCAAGGGCGTGGTGCTCGACAGTGGCGAGCAGATCCTCAGCCGCCAGGTGATCCTGGCCCTGGGCCACAGCTCGCGTGACACCTTCCGCATGCTGCACAAGCGCGAGGTCTTTATGGAAGCCAAACCGTTCTCGGTGGGCTTCCGTATCGAGCACCCGCAAGGCCTGATCGACCGCGCCCGCCTGGGCAAATACGCCGGCCACCCGAAATTGGGCGCAGCCGATTACAAATTGGTGCACCACGCCAAAAACGGCCGCTCGGTGTACAGCTTCTGCATGTGCCCTGGCGGCACCGTAGTCGCGGCCACCTCGGAGCCGAATCGCGTGGTGACCAACGGCATGAGCCAGTACTCGCGCAATGAGCGCAATGCCAACGCCGGCATCGTCGTTGGCATCACTCCAGAGCAGGATTACCCAGGCGGCCCACTGGCCGGTGTTGAATTGCAGGAGCGTTTGGAGTCGCAGGCCTATCTGCTCGGCGGCAGCAGCTACGAAGCACCGGGACAGCTGGTTGGCGACTTTATTGCCGGCAAGCCCTCTACCGAACTGGGCAGCGTAGAGCCTTCGTACAAACCCGGAATCAAGCTCGGTGACCTGGCTCTGGCGCTGCCGGACTTTGCCATCGAGGCAATCCGCGAAGCGCTACCGGCCTTCGGCAAGCAGATCAAAGGCTTTGACCTGCATGACGCGGTGCTGACTGGCATCGAAACCCGCACCTCCTCGCCGCTGCGCATCACCCGTGGCGCGGATATGCAGAGCCTTAACGTGCGCGGTTTGTATCCGGCTGGCGAAGGCGCGGGTTACGCCGGCGGCATTCTCTCCGCCGGGGTGGATGGCATTCGCGTGGCCGAGGCGGTGATTCGCGACATGCTGGGGATTGCAGAAGCTTGACCCACGGCTGATGCCAAACTTGATCGCCGCTGAAGCGCCGCTCACAAAACGGCGCAGTCCGTAGCCCAGATTGCATCCGGGTTACGGCGGTTCAGTCACTCCAGCTTTGTAGGAGGGGCTTTAGCCGCGAATGGGCTGGCAACTGCTCGCCGCTAAAGCACCTCCCACAGAGCGGCGCACCTTTTTGCGTTAGAGCCCTGCGCTGGGCAGATCGATGGGCAATGGGGTGCCACGCTCGGTGCAGTCGGCCACGGCTTCGATTAGCTCAGTCAGCTCGAAACCTTGAGCGCTGAGCCAGGTTGGTTGTAGTAGGTGTCGGCATAGCGTTCGCCGCCGTCGCAGAGAATCGCCACCACCGAACCGGACTCCCCCGCCGCGACCATGCGTTGCGCCACCAGCAGTGCGCCAATCAGGTTGGTGCCGCTGGAGCCGCCCACTTTGCGCCCCAAACGCTGCGCCAGGTAGTGCATGGCAGCCAATGACAGGGCATCGGGCACCTTGCACATGGCATCAATCACAGACGGCAGAAACGACGCTTCGACCCGTGGACGACCGATGCCTTCAATGCGCGAGCCATGGTTCAAACACAGGCTGGCATCACCCGTGCGGTAATAATCGAAGAACACCGAGCGCTCGGCATCGGCGCACAGCACTTGGGTGCTGTGGCAGCGATAGCGCACATAGCGTCCCAGGGTCGCCAACGTACCGCCGGTGCCAGGGCTGGAAACCAGCCAGCTCGGCTCGGGAAAGCGCTCGCTGCGCAGCTGCTGGAAGATCGACTCGGCGATGTTGTTGTTGGCCCGCCAGTCGGTGGCACGCTCGGCGTAAGTGAATTGGTCCATAAAATGCCCACCCGTTTCACGGGCCAGGCGCTCGGACTCGGCGTAAATCAGCGTCGGGTCGTCCACCAGATGGCTCTGGCCACCGTAGAAGGCGATCTGCGCGATCTTCTCCTTTGAGGTGCTGGCCGGCATCACCGCGATAAACCGCAGCCCCAGCAAGCGGGCGAAATAGGCCTCGGAAATCGCCGTGGAACCGCTGGACGCCTCGATCACCGGAGCACCGGGCTTGAGCCAGCCGTTACACAACGCATAAAGAAACAGCGAGCGCGCCAGGCGGTGTTTGAGGCTGCCGGTGGGGTGGCTGGATTCGTCCTTGAAATACAGCTCAACGCCCGGCAAACCCGGCAACGCCAAGGGAATCAGGTGGGTGTCGGCGCTGCGCTGAAAATCCGCCGCAATGATGCGAATGGCTTCGCGCGCCCAGCTTCTTGAATCGCTCATACCTTACCCCCTAATCCAGAACACCGGCTGGTAACACACGTGCCCCACGCCATTGACTCAACAACACGCCAGCAAATACCAAGACTGCAGCCAGCACCTGCATGCCATTCAGGCTTTCGCCCAATAACAGTATGGCGAACAGCAGGGTGAATACCGGGATCAGGTTGGTAAAGCCCGAGGCCTGGCTGGCCGGCAAGCGGCTGACGCCAAAGTTGTACAACCCGTAAGCGCCCACCGTGACCAGAATCCCCAGGTACGCCACCGCGCCCAGGCCCATCGGGCTGATGTTTGTGGGCAGTGGCTCAGTGACGAGCGCCAGTGGCAGAAAAAACAGAGTGCCGACAAAGGCCACCATGGCGGTCAGCCGAAAGGGCGAGTAGCGCGATGACAGATGCTTGAGCAGCAGGGTGTAACCCATGGCGCAAAGCATCGCGAGCAGCTCGTAGAAGTTGCCAAGAATCGGGTTACTGGCATGCTCGTCGGCGCTACCGGCCAGGCTCAGCCACACCGCACCCACCACCGCGAGCAGAAAACCCGCCAGCATCGTGCGGCTGATCCGTTCGCGCAGGAAGACAAAGGCCCCCACCGCCACCAACAGCGGCAGCAAGGCCGTGACCATACCCGCTTGCGCTGCACTGGTGTGCTGCAGCGCCAGGGCTTCAAAGAGGAAATACAGACAGGGTTCACAGGCGGCCAGGCCGAGCAGGTACTTCCAATCACCGGTGCGGTAGTGCATCTGCCCGCGCCAGCGCCAGGCCAGCAGAAACACCAGGCTGCCCAAAGCCATACGGCCGAAGATCACCCACAGCGGCGGCAATTCGGCAAAGGCCAGTTTCAGCGCAATAAAGGAACTGCCCCACAGCGCCATGGCCACGATCAGGCAACCGATAGCTACGCCTTGCCCTTGCCTTTGCATACCAACCGCCGCTGCGCTTAAAACGCCAGTCTAACCAGGCAGCATCTGGGGCAACAGACACAGTGGCAGAGTAAAGCTGTACCTCAACAAGTAGCAGAACCTGTTTACGAGCTCGCGAGCCAGGAACATGCAAGGCAAAAAAGGTGAGGAAGCGGAGTGTACTTTTGTACATGAGCATTCCAAGTCTGTTTTTAACGCAGCAGGGCCGACGCGCAGCAGATCGTAAAAAGGTTCTCAGGACTCCCAGGGTTTGCCGCGGGTACGCTCGTAGAGCTTGACCTTCTTCTGCATCGCTGCCTTGGACAGCATATGCGCGCTGACCGGCGCAGTGATAAACAGAAACAGGGTAATCAGCAGCTCGTGCAGGCTCAGGCCCGGTACCTGGCTGCTGAAGAAAATCATCGAGGCGATAATCACCCCGCCCACGCCCAGAGTGGTGGCCTTGGTTGGGCCGTGCAGGCGGGTGAAAAAATCTGGCAGGCGATACAGGCCAATAGCCCCGATCAGGGTGAACAGACTGCCCACAACCAGAAACAGCGAAACCAGTACTTCGATCCATAAAGGCATGGTGATTCCTTCAATCAATGATGTCGCCGTGCAGCAAATGCTTGCCCACTGCCACAGTGCTGACAAAGCCCATAACGGCAATCAACAGCGCCGTTTCGAAGAACACATCCGAGTTCAGCCAGATGCCGAACAGCACAATCAGGGCCAGGCCGCTGATGTACAGGGTGTCCAGCGCCAGCACGCGGTCCGGCATGCTCGGCCCCTGAATCAGGCGCAGCACGTTAAGCAGCGCCGCGCTGCCGAGGAGGAAAAAACACAGGGGAATTACGTAGGCAAGCATTCGAATATCTCCAGCAGCGGCGCTTCGTAACGGCTCTTCACTTCGTCGATCAGGGCCTGCTCGTCCGGCACATCGAGGCCATGCAGCAACAGGGTCTTGTGATCGGCGCTAAGGCCAGCGGACACCGTGCCCGGAGTCAGTGTGACGACGCTGGCCAGCACGGCGAGAACGAAGTTGTTGTCGATCGCCATGGGCACCTCGACGAACGCCGGGCTCAGCTGATTGCGCGGCCCCAACACCAGCTTGGCGACATGCAGGTTGGCCACGACGATGTCGTAGAACACCTTGAGCATAAACAGGCACAGCTTTAGCGGCTTGCGCACGCGGGGCACGTCGAGGAGGAAATGCCGGGTCAGCAGAGTTATTCCCCAGCCCAGGAAAGCCCCCAGTAGCAACTGGCCCAGGCTGAAACTGTTGACCAGCAGCAGCCAGATCAACGTCAGCAGCAGGGTCAGGCCCGGATGGGGCAGCCAGCGCTTCATGCTTCACCTCCACGAATAATCGCCAGGTAGGGTTGCAGGTCCAGCAACTGATTGGCGGTTGCCTGCAGGTACGCGGTAATCGGCTGCGCCGCGCCCACCAGCAGCAAACTGCCGAGCAGCAGACCGCAGGCCGCCAACAGGCGCCGCGGATCAGCCTTCTCGGCGCTTGCCGCTGGCTGTTGCTGGCCTGCCCAAAACAGCGCACTGCCCGCCCGGCTCAGGGCAATCAGCAGACCCAAGCCGCCGACCAGCAGCAGCGGCCAGAGCAGCAGGGCATGGCCGTCCAGCGGCACCGCACGCAGCAGCATCACCTTGCCGAGAAAACCGGAGAACGGCGGCAAGCCCGCCACTGAAATAGCCGCGGCAAAGAACAGACTGCCCAGCAGCAGAGGCTGGCGCAGCGCGCGCTGTTGCAACAGCTCACCGCCCGCCTCGCCGCGCTGACGCACGATCAGGTCCGCCAGGAGGAACAGGCCACCGGCCACCAGCGTGCTGTGCAGCAGGTAATACAGCGCCGCGCTCAAGCCTTCAGCGCTGCCCAGAGCAATACCCGCGAGCAAGGTGCCGACCGACACCACCACCAGGTACGCCAGCAACACCTGCAGCTGCCGCGCCGCCAGCGCGCCCAGCACCCCAGCGACAATGGTCAGGGCCGCCAGCCACCAGAGCAGCTCATGCGCCAGGTTGGCCAAGGCACCGGCCGCGCTGCCAAAAATCAGGGTGAACACCCGCAGGATCGCGTACAGGCCGACCTTGGTCATAATCGCAAACAGCGCGGCAACTGGCGCACTGGCGGCGGCATAGGCACGCGGCAACCAGAAATACAGCGGCAGGATGGCCGCCTTGAGCGCGAAGACCACCAACAGCAGATAACCGGCGGCGGCCAGCAACGGGGCCTGCTCAGGGTCGGCAGCGGCGACCTTGGCGGCCAGGTCGGCCATGTTCAGGGTGCCGGTCAGGCCATAGAGCATGCCCACGCCGATCAGGAAGAACGAGGAACCGAGCAGGTTCAGCACCACGTAATGCATGCCCGCCTTGACCCGCGCCGCACCGTTGCCATGCACCAGCAAGGCATAGGAGGAGATCAGCAGAATCTCGAAGAACACGAACAGGTTGAACAGATCGCCGGTGAGAAACGCGCCGTTGATACCGAGCAGCTGAAACTGGAACAGGGCGTGGAAGTTGGGGCCACGCTCATCATCACCACGACTGGCGTAGAGCAACGCAAAGCCGCCCAGCAGCGCCGTCAACAGCAGTAACAGCGCACTCAGGCGATCCAGCAGCAGGATGATGCCGAACGGCGGCTGCCAATTACCCAGCGCGTACACCCGCAACTGACCATCGCCCGCCAGCAGCAACAGCCAGACCGCGACAGGCACCAGCGCCCAGGTGGCCAGCAGTGACAGCAAACGCTTGCCCGGCTTACCCATGCGGTGGGCAATCAGCAGCACGGCCCCGATAAACATCGGCAACAGAATCGGCAGGATCAACAGATGATTCATCGGCGCGGCTCCTCGCCGTCAACATGATCGGTTTTCAGTTCGCCCAGCCCACGCAGCGACAACACCACGACAAACGCAGTCATGGCAAAACCGATCACGATCGCGGTAAGCACCAATGCCTGCGGCACAGGGTCGGCATACTGGCTGCTGCCTGAGCCGATCACGGCTGCGCCGCCGGTCACCAGGCGGCCCATGGCCAACAGAAACAGGTTCACCGCATAGGACAGCAGCGTCAGCCCCAGCACCACCGGATAGACGCGCGCGCGCAACAACAGGTAGGTACCGCTGGCGGCCAAAACGCCGAGGGTGATTGCAAATAGCGCCTCCATCAGAGCACCTCCTGGCTGGATTCGTCCTGACTGACGTGGCCGAGATTGGAAAGGATCAACAAGGTCGCCCCGACCACGGTCAGGTACACCCCCAAGTCAAACAGCATGGCGCTGGCCAATTCGATTTCGCCAATCAGCGGGATATGGAAATGTCCGAAGGTGGTGGTCAGGAACGGATAGCCGAACAACCAGCTGCCCAGCCCGGTCAACCCGGCCAACAGCACGCCGCTACCGGCCACCACGTGATAACTCAGCGGCTGGCGGGTTTGCGTCCAGGTCACGCCGTGGGAGATGTATTGCAGAATCAGCGCCACGGCGGTGATCAGCCCGGCGATAAAGCCGCCGCCCGGCAAGTTGTGGCCGCGCAGGAAGATAAACGCCGAGATCAGCAGCGCCAGCGGCAACAGAACCCGCGAGAGCTTGTCGAGGATCATCGGGTGGCTGTCGGTGGACCACAGGCGGCCATGCACATCGCGCTCAGGATGCGGCAGGTGCAGCCCATGCAGCAGCGCATAGATGCCGACGGCAGCAATTGCCAGCACGCCGATTTCGCCCAGGGTATCGAAGCCGCGGAAGTCGACCAGGATGACGTTGACCACGTTAGTACCGCCGCCACCCGGCACGCTGTTCTCCAGGAAGAACGCAGCAATGCTCTGGTACGGCCGCGTCATCACCGCATAGGCAAGCAACGCGATCAGCACGCCCACCCCGCCGGCCAGACCAACATCACGCAGTATGCGCAGACGGCTGGACTCGACAGGGGTGCGATCCGGCATGAAATACAGCGCCAACATCAGCAGGATCAGGGTCACCACCTCGACGGATATCTGGGTCAGGGCCAGATCCGGCGCGGAAAATCGCGCAAAGCCCAGGGCGACCATCAGCCCGGCCGCGCCGAGAATCATCAAGGCAATCAGCCGCTGGCGATGAAACACCACAGTGAGCAGCGCTGTGAGGCACAAAATGGCCATCCCTAGCGCTGTCACAGCGTCAATCGGCGTCAGGGCCAGCGGCCCCTGCACCTGCTGCAGCGGGCTCAAAGCCAGCACCGTCAACACCAGGGCACTTCCCAGCATCCAGGCCAGGTAGCGCTGCTGCGAGCCGTTTTCCAAGCGCCGGGTCATACTGCGCGCAAACCCTTGCAGCGCCCGCATCGCCCGCTCGAATAACTGCAAGGCATCGAGACTCGGCAAGCGGTCGTACCAGCGAAACAGCGGCTGGCGGCAGGTGTAGACCGCAATCCCGCCCAGCAGGGCAATAAAGCTCATCAACAACGGCAGGTTAAAGCCATGCCAGATGGCCAGGCTGTAGCTCGGCAGGTCGCCACCCAAGGCGGCCGAAGCGCTGACCGCGAGCAACGGAGCCACGGTATAAGCCGGCACAATGCCGACCAGCAGGCAGAGAAACACCAGAATCTCCACCGGCACCTTCATATAGCGCGGCGGCTCGTGAGGCGGAAACTTTGGCAGGTCGATCGGCTTGCCGTTAAAAAATACGTCATGGATAAAGCGCAGCGAATAGGCCACGGAGAACATCCCGGCCAAGGTCGCGAGTGCAGGAATTACCCAGTTGAAGCTGCCAAACAGGCCCTGATTGAGGGTTTCACTGAAAAACATCTCCTTGCTCAGGAAGCCATTGAGCAGCGGCACCCCAGCCATGGCCGAGGCCGCCACCATCGCCAGTAACGCGGTGTGTGGCATGTACTGCCACATGCCATTGACGCGGCGCATGTCGCGGCTGCCCGTCTCGTGATCGATGATCCCCGCGGCCATAAACAGCGAAGCCTTGAAGGTGGCGTGGTTGATGATGTGAAACACCGCCGCCACGGTCGACAGGCTGGTATCCAGGCCGAACAACAAGGTGATCAGACCCAGGTGACTGATCGTCGAATAGGCCAGCAAGCCCTTCAGGTCATGCTGGAACAAGGCCATGCCGGCGCCGAATAACAACGTCAGCAAGCCGGTCATGCTGACCAGGTAGAACCACCAGTCGGAGTCGGCCAGCGCCGGGTACAGCCGCGCCAGCAGGAACACCCCGGCCTTGACCATGGTCGCCGAGTGCAGATAGGCCGATACCGGCGTCGGCGCGGCCATCGCATGCGGTAGCCAGAAATGGAAAGGAAACTGCGCCGACTTGGTGAACACACCCAGCAGCACCAGGATCAGCGCCAGCGGATACAGGGCATGGCCACGAATCAGCTCGCCAGCGGCCAGCACCTCACTCAGCTCAAAACTGCCGGCTATGTGACCCAGCAACAGCACACCGGCCAACAGCGCCAGACCACCACCGCCGGTCACGCTCAGCGCCATACGCGCACCGCGCCGGGCATCCGAACGCGCCCCCCAGAAACCGATCAGCAGGAACGAGGACAGGCTGGTCAGTTCCCAGAACATCAACATCAACAACAGGTTTTCCGAGAGCACCACGCCGAGCATCGCGCCCATAAACAGCAGCAGGAAGGCAAAGAAACGCCCCATCGGCTCCTTGTCGGCCAGGTAGTAACGCGCGTAGAGAATCACCAGCAGGCCGATACCGAGAATCAGCAGGGCAAACAGAAAACCCAGACCATCCAGACGCAGGCTGAGGTTCAGGCCCAGCTCCGGCAGCCAGTCGAGCCGTGCCACCAGGGGCTCGCCCGTAAATACCGCCGCCTGCTGGGAGAGCAGCAGAATCAGCGCAATCAGGGGCGCGACTGCAGTCGCCACGGCACAGGCAGAACGCCCGAGACGCTCAGCCAGCAAAGGCAGAAGGATGCCGAGAAACGGCAAGGCGATGATCAGCGCAAGCGTCATAGAAAAACCCCTTAGTACGAACCAGGTGCACGCACCCGGCTTGCTGACTGCCAAACCTGCTTAGAGGCTGCCCATCACAGGACCTACCTGCAGCGCAGCCGGCACAGAAGTATTGCCCAATAGCGGATGCGCAGCGATGCAACGCGGTAGCGATTATCCATAACTATCGCCTAACCGTCATGGATAGAATTATTACTAAAAATCCGCACGGACTTCGCAGGAACCCGGCAAGCCACTAGACAGGCTCAATAACAGCCATAAAAAAACCGGATCAGCCTCGCGACTGATCCGGTTTTCGGGCGACTTAGTGCGTTACGCGGCTGGTACCGTTCACAGTGAGGATGCGCACACGGTCCCCAACACGAAATACCTGATTCTCCTCAACAGCCTGAACGTATGCGCGCATGCTGCCATCATCTTCACGGATCGTGATTTCCACACCCTGAGTTCGGGTCAGCCCCTCTTCGGTCATGGCACCCAGCAAACCACCGGCTACTGCACCCACGACCGCTGCCACCGCACTGCCGCGACCGCCACCTACGCCACTGCCGGCAACGCCCCCAATCACGGCACCTGCACCAGCACCGATGGGGGTTTTGGTGCCTTCAATTTTCACCGGTCGCAATGCCTCGATAGTACCCATACGCACAGTCTGCACAGCACGCGCCTCATCTCGCGAGTATGTGTCTCCGGTCAGGCTGGAGGCACAACCAGCGAGCGTGGCCATAGTGGCAAATGAGGCAACCAGCAGCAGGTGTTTACGCATGATCAGTTCTCCAATTGGGCAGGTTCTCATTAGAACGCCAGCGGGGCGCATATGTCACTTGTTGTGTGTCCTGCGACTATAGCTACACAGCGCTACAGAGCGATGCCGTGACATTGCGCCACGTACAGTGCAGTGATTGACTTGGCTATGCTACGGCCTGAATGAGGAGCGGTATGGATTACTTTATTGTCGTCATTACCAGTGCTGCCGGGCTGTACTTCCACTGGTGGCTGTACGTCCGGATAAAACGCTGGATCGACCGTGATCTGGCTTTGTCGCTGGCAGGCGATTCGCCCGCCAAACGCGAGTACATGCTTGCCTGCCTGAGCGAGGCACAGGCCGCTGGGGTCAAGCGCAATGCCTTGCCTGCCTGGCTGGAGCAAGTCGCCAGGCAATACACCGGCGACTGAAGCGCAATCAGGGCGCCAGGCGCTCACGTAGCCAGTTCGCGCCCTGCAGACGGAAATTGAGGCGGTCATGCAAGCGACTGGAACGGCCTTGCCAAAACTCGACGCGTTCCGGCAGCAGGCGATAGCCCCCCCAGTGCGGCGGACAATGCGGCGCGCGATCGAGAAAACGCTGTTCAGTCTGCGCCAGCAGCCCTTGCAGTTCAGCACGGTCAGCAATGACCTGACTCTGCGGTGATGCCCAGGCACCTAGACGACTCCCCAAGGGTCGCACCTGGAAGTAGGCATCGCATTCTGCCGCGGTCACCCTCTCTACTTGCCCTTCAATACGAACCTGACGCTCCAGGCTGGGCCAGAAGAAAGTCATGGCCGCAAAGGGATTGGCCGCCAGGTGCTGCCCCTTGGCGCTGTCGTAGTTACTGAAGAAGGTAAAACCACGCGCATCCAGACCTTTGAGTAACAGCACTCGACAATGCGGACGCCCTTGGGCATCGACAGTCGCCAGGGTCATGGCATTGGGTTCAACCGGCAATTGCTCGGTTTTAACCGCATCGGCAAACCATTGCTCGAACAGCGCAAAGGGCTCCAGCGGGGCCTGCGCTTCGCTCAAGCCGTCACGGGTGTAATCACGGCGCATGTCAGCCAGGGTTTGAGTCATCGGCAAATCCTCTGATGAAGGTTTGCCTAGCTTAACTGCGAGCGCTCTGTTTGGCTTGATCTACAGCAACACGCCACTGCGCCAGTGTCTACTGCTGGGTCGCCGGTTTATCAGCTTTAGCCACTGCTTTGGCGGTCTTGTCAGTGGCCGGCTTGGCTGCCGCCACGGTAGTGGCCTGAGCCGGCTGGCTGTACTTGGCAATCAGGGCATTCAGCGTGTCTTTGGATGTCAGCAAAATCTCCACCCGACGATTGAGTGAACGCCCTTGCTGGCTGTCATTGGCCGCACGCGGCATGTCGGAGCCCAAGCCTTTGACCATCAAGCGGTTTTGCTTGAGACCACTGAGACGAAAGATCGAAGTAAAAGCACGGGCACGCTGATGACTCAGTTCACGATTGGCTTTTACTTCACCGCTGCTATCGGCGTGGCCAAGAATCAGCACACCAATGGTTTCATCACTTTCCAGCAACTTGGCCATGCGGCTCAACGGCCCCAGGGTTGTCGGCAGCATCATATGCGGCCGGTCCGGATTGAACGAACCCTGTACGGGCGCGGTAACCACCAGCAGATTCTCCCGGCGTTCAAACTCGAAATGAGTCCCTTTGATGGCTTCACGCACCTTCGGTTCATACACGTCCAGCCACGCCTGAGTCACTGCCGGGGGCGGCATCGGCACTGCCTTCTTCGGTTCAGGCTTGTCGGCTTTATCAAAGGCACTGCAGCCGGTAATTAGCACAGACAAGGCAATAGCGAGAATTTTGTTGGCAGGCATCGGAAATCCACATCGTGATGGGCAAAAAAACGGGGTACGGCCTGATCCATTCAGGCCATACCAGGTTGCGCGCAGTTTAGCCGAGCCCGCTACAAACAATCAGCCAGAAGACGCGCAAGTTTCTGCGCGCGGGGGTCCATCAAGACGAACGGTCCCAGGTTGTTGGTGACAAAACCAAAGGCCACATCCCGCTCAGGGTCGGCAAAGCCAATGGAGCCGCCAGCTCCGGGGTGACCAAAGGCGCGCGGGCCCATGCCATAGGTGGCGTTGGCAACCTCGGGCTGATCCAGCATGCAGCCCAGACCGAAGCGGGTGCGGGTCAGCAGGGTCTTGTCTTCACCTACCGCGTGTTCACGGGTCAGCTCGGCCAGCAACTCGCTTTCAAGCAACTGGCCATCCAGCAGACCGCTGTAGAAACCGGCCAGACTACGGGCATTGCCATGGCCATTCGCCGCCGGCTGCTGCATGCGCCGCCACTCAGGCTTATTGGTACTGGTCATGATCGATGGCGGGTTGGTAAAGGCCCGCGTGCTCATGGCCGCGGGTTCGCTCATCATGGTTTTGAGCAGACGCTGAGCGGCGGCGTCGCCAAAGTTGCCCTTGCCACGGGAGATAATCGCCACCCGGTCGAACTCTTCATCCGCCAGGCCGACATGGAAATCCAGCCCCAGTGGTTTGACCGTGCGCGCGACGATGGACTCGCCAGGCCCGCGCCCTTCGACCCGGCGCAACACCTCACCCACCAGCCAGCCATAGGTGATCGGCGCATAACCATGGCCCTCACCCAATGGCCACCAAGGCTGTTCGGCGGCCAGAGCCGTGGTCATCGCCTGCCAGTCGTACAAGGCTTCGGCCGGCAACATCTCGCGCAAAGCAGGCAGCCCGGCCTGATGGCTGAGCAAGTGACGCAGGGTGATCTTGTCCTTGCCGGCTGCGGCAAACTCGGGCCAGTAGCGTGCGACGGGCGCATCCAGTTCCAGCTTGCCCTCGCCCACCAGTTGCAGCGCAGTCACAGCTGTAAAGGTCTTGGTACAGGAAAACAGATTGAGGATGGTGTCACTATGCCAGGCCTGCTGACCCTCCTTGTCGGCAACCCCGGCCCACAGATCCACTACGGTTTCGCCGCCGATTTGCACGCAGAGCGCCATGCCGCGCTCCTGCGGCTCCTCGAACAACGCCGCAAAGGCGTCTCTCAGCACCTCGAACTTGAGGTCGAAATAACCCTGTATCTGCACCACTCTGCCCCTTCTCTTACTCGGCCAAATGCTTGGCAGATTGTTTCAGCTCTGACGCCTGCGGTGAACCCAGCACAAGGCTGATAATCCTACTATCAGCCCGGCGAATAGCCCTTTACGGCGCGGCAGAGTCTGGCGCGGCTACAGGCTTGAGCAGCGTTTTCGGCACATCCAGGTTGGCTTTGCGTACGGCTTTGACAAAACCGTCCCAAGGCCGATCGGTGATGGCGACCAGTCCCAAATGACCATTTTCACCGTCCAGCAGACGCCCGGTGACCGGCTGATCGAGGTACTGGAACCAGTGCAAGCCGACGATCTGCGGCTCTTCCAGGGCCTTGGCCAGGAAGTGCGCATAGGCCGTGCCGCGCTCTTCTTCCTTGTAAACCTCGGCAACGCCGCCCCAGAACGGCCCACGGTCACGCGAGCCGAAGTGGAACTCGGTGACCATCAACGGCTTGTCCAGCTGGCGAAGTGCTGCAAAGTCATAGCCGTGCTGCGGTTCGCGGGTATAGAAGTTGAAGCTCAACACATCACAGAAGCGCGCGCAGGCATTCACCGCCTCAGGGATGCTGCTGGCAAAGCGACCGCCCAGTAGCAGGTGGTTGGGCGCATGCCAGTCAAGCGAGTCAGCGATGGTCTTGAAGTAGGTTTCAGCGTACAGACGCAGGAATGCCTGCATGTCCTGCTCGATGGCCGGGAACTCAGCACTCGGCAACGGTGCCTGGAACCCTGGGTCTTCCATTAGCTCCCAGGCTTCCAGCTCGATCCCCCAGGCATGGGACAGGCCATTTTGGTTACGGTACTTGTCGCGCAGCTGCTTGAGGAAAGCCCGCTTGGCCGGAATATCGGTGGTCAGTCGCAGCGTGGCATACGCCAGCGCGTAACGGCCATGGGGATCATCCGCCGGGCCGGCCCAAGCCAGCTCGTTGTCCGCGAAATAGCCCAGCAACCAGGGATTATCCCGATGATCGCGCGAGGCAATTGCCACGGCTCGCTCGGTGGCCATGGCAAAACGCGGATCGAATGGATCCGGCATGGCACCCCACCAATCAACACCCGTGCTGATGGTGGCGTAATCACCATGAATCGACAGCGGAATGCTAAAAGGCATCCGTTTGTCGTCTGCCAGGGCCGGCTCACTCCAGTTGCCCAACGTGTTGAACCCCCAGGCCAGCAGGCGATCCTGACTGCGCGAGCCCCAGGCAGCCGGCTCGAATTGACCATAACTGCGCTGCACATTGGCCTTGTAGAAGTCAAACCAACGGCCCGAGGCGTAGGCCCGACCTTTATTCGCACCAGTATCACTGCGGCTGTCAGAGCTGCCGAAATAAATGGCCAAGGCATCACCCGCTGGAGGCAACTCACTGAACATGCCTTCACGGCCCTCAATATAAGTTGCACTCTGCTGCGCGGTGACCGCATTGACGCCCAGCGAATAGAACGGATGACCCTCTGGGGTTATCAAGTACCAGCGGCCATCACGTTTTTCGGTACGAAAAAAACCGCTGGCTTCAAATGGTTGCCCGCCCAGCCAACCGGCAAATTTGTCCTTGGCGGGCCGCTCGGCCAGCCAATCTTGCAGTTGTTTTTGCTCTTGAGCGATGGCGTCTTGCAGTTGCGGATCGCTTTTCACCTTTTCGGGCCAATCGGCACGGGTGAACTGACCATAGCGGTCAACAATACCGGCATAGGCCGCCTGCGAAAGCGGCTCGCTGCTCACGGCGAACTGGCTGATCAGGATTTGCTGCTTCGCTTTCGGTTGCGGGATGGACACTGTGACAGCGCTGACCTGGCTCAGGTCCAGCGCACCGCTGACCGTATCGGCAAGCAGCCATCGCTGACCTGTGTGCGTCCATGGCATCGGCACCCCAGCGCGCATGCCTTGATCACGTGGCGTTGTGGCCTTGAGCGGAATCAGCAAGGTTTGCACCGGCCCTGCTGGTAGGGCAATGCGGGTCTGCAAACGCTGCCCATCCAGACTGTCGATCTGTACATCGAGGGTGAGCGCCCAATCCATGGCGTTCTGCACACGCAGACTGATTACGGTTTGTTGCGACCAATCCCAACTGCCGCTTTGCGGCGATAGACGCAAGCTCGGTTGCTGCGCCGGATGGAAAGCAACACGTCGTAGCACTTCACCCTGTGCAGTCGGCTCACCGATGCGGTTGGGCAGATCAGCATCCTTGGTGGTGACCTGTACCGCATCCAGAGGCCGGACAAAGTTGAATAACTCTTGCCGCTCCGTAGCCAGGACTGTGCTGCCATAACCCAATAAGACTGTTAACAGTACGCCCGCCTGCAGCCTGCACTTAACCTTCACGAACCTCACTCCTCGACTTACAGCTTGATCACGGCCACGACGGGTAGAGCGCCCGCCGCAGCAATCTGGCTTGGTTGTACCGCACGGCTATTGTGGTGTGGCGTTAAGACGTTATCCAGCACGACAGGTTCATCTCTCAGCTGATTTCCCGGCGAAAGGGCGGCAAGGCATTGAGAATCGACTTACCGTAGCGCTGAGTCACCACTCGCCGGTCTAACAGCGTAATGATGCCGCGATCCGCTTCGGTACGCAGCAAGCGCCCGCAGGCCTGCACCAGGCGCAGGGAGGCATCCGGCACGGCAATTTCCATGAACGGATTGCCGCCACGGGCTTCGATCCATTCGGCCAGCGCGGCCTCGACCGGATCATCCGGTACGGCAAAGGGGATTTTGGCAATCACCACGTGTTCGCAGTAGGCCCCTGGCAGATCGACCCCCTCGGCAAAGCTGGCCAGGCCGAACAACACACTTTCTTCGCCGGAGTCCACCCGCGCCTTGTGCTTGTTCAGGGTCTCCTGCTTGGACAGGTTGCCCTGAATAAAAACGCGCTTGCGCCAGTCGCGCTCCAGCCCATCGAACACGTCCTGCATCTGCTTGCGCGAGGAGAACAGCACCAGCGTGCCGCGCGAGCCTTCCACCAGACCCGGCAGTTCGCGAATGATCGCCGCCGTATGGGCCACCGCATCGCGTGGATCGGCGTTCAGGTTGGGCACCCGCAGCACACCGGCATCGGCGTGGTGGAACGGGCTTGGTACCACAGCCGTAACCGCAGCCTTGGGTAACCCGGCGCGCATACGATAACGGTCAAAGGTACCCAACGCAGTCAAGGTCGCGGAGGTCACCAACGCGCCGTAGGCGACGTTCCACAAGTTACGCCGCAGGGTTTCCGCGGCGAGGATCGGGCTGGCGTTGACTTCGATATCGAACAGCGCGCCGCTTTCCGCCAGCGTCAGCCAACGCGCCATCGGCGGGCTTTCCTCGGGGTCTTCGGTGGTAAAGGCCAGCCACAGCTCCCAGTTACCCTGAGCACGCGCCAGCAAACTGCCGAACAGCGGGTACCACTCCTCGGCCTGGTGGCTGGCGATACCGACCGTAGCCTCGCCATCCATGGCTTCTTTAAGCTGCTCGGTCACCCCGGTGAACAGGTCGGTGAGTTTAGAAAAGCCCTTTTTCAACTCGGCGCCCAGCTCGATCAGGTGAGGCGGTACCAGGCCGCCAACAAAGCGATGGCGTGGCCGCTCGCGGCCTTCCATATCTTCACCCGGTTTGAACTCGGCCACCTGCTCGCAGGCAGCGAACATGAACTGCTGCTGGGTTTTGATCTCACGTGCCAGTTCCGGCACCTGCTCGATCAGACGACCCAGATCACCGGGCAGGGGGTGCTGTGCCAACAGTTTGGTAAGGTTCTTGGCGGTCTGCTCCAGCCAGTCAGCCGTCGAGCGCAGCCGAGTGAAATGGGCGAAATGACCGATGGCTTTGTCCGGCAGATGATGACCTTCGTCGAACACATAGAGGGTGTCGCGCGGGTCCGGCAGTACCGCACCACCACCCAACGCCAGGTCAGCCAGCACCATATCGTGGTTGGTGACGATCACATCGACCTTGCCCATGCCCTCGCGTGCTTTGTAGAAAGCGCACTGCTGAAAGTTCGGGCAATGCCGGTTGGTGCATTGGCTGTGATCGGTGGTCAGCTGCGACCAACGTGCATCTTCCAGCTCTTCCGGCCAGCTGTCGCGGTCGCCGTCCCATTTATTACCGGCGAGTTTTTCGATCATCGCGGTGAACAGCTTCTGACTCTGCTCATCGACATCGATCTTGAAGCCTTCTTCCTCGAACAACTGCGCGGTGGCACTCTGCGCCTGACCTTCCTGCAACAGAATATCCAGCTTGGACAAGCACAGATAACGACCTCGGCCCTTGGCCAGGGCAAAGCTGAAATTCAGCCCACTGTTGCGCATCAGGTCTGGCAGGTCCTTGTGCACAATCTGCTCCTGCAGGGCAACAGTGGCCGTGGCGATCACCAGGCGCTTACCTGCTGCCTTGGCAGTGGGAATAGCCGCCAGACTGTAAGCCACGGTCTTGCCCGTACCGGTACCGGCTTCGACCGCCACCACCGCCGGTTCGCCAAGGCGGCGGCCTTCATCGTCCGTGGTGATCGCGCCCAGCACCTTGGCAATTTCGGCAATCATCAGGCGCTGGCCATAGCGCGGCTTGAGCGACTTGGCTTCGAGAAAACGCGAATAGGCGCCCTGGATCTGGGTCTTGAGTTCAGTACTGAGCATGGAGTCTTGACGAGAAAGGCTGGATAAATTTTCAGTGTTTGCAATCGGCGGCTATCATAGCGCGCTAATTGATCCAGCGCTCTGATAGGAGTACCCGCATGACCCCCTATGCCTTTGTCTACAGCCTGCATCTGCTTGCCGCCCTGGTCTGGGTGGGCGGGATGTTCTTCGCCTGGATGATCCTGCGTCCGGCCGCAGTCGCCGCACTGGAGGCGCCAGCCCGTCTGAAACTCTGGCTGGAGGTGTTTCCGCGGTTCTTCTATTGGGTCTGGGCAGCGGTGCTGGTATTACCGGTCACGGGCGTTGGCATGTTGCATCTGCGCTTTAGCGGCTTCGATACCGCGCCGCGCTATGTACACATCATGATGGGGCTGTATATCGCCATGCTGGCGTTATTCCTGCGCATCCAGGCCTTACAACTGCCGGAGCTGCGCCGCGTCGTGGAAGCGCAAGACTGGCCAAATGGCGGCGCCGTGCTGGGTCGCATTCGGCGACTGGTGGGGGTCAACCTGCTGCTCGGTCTGCTCGTGGTCAGCATCGCTGCTGCCCGCCCGACCTTCTGAACTGCAGCAACCGCTGCCCTGACGGCAGCGGTTGCTGATCAAGCCTGCCTAGAAACGCACCACATTCAGCGTACCAGCTGCCCCCACGTCACCAGCGCGCCCAGCCTGCCCCGGTTTGCCATCGCGGGCACCTGCAGTGCTGTAGAGCCAGCAACCTTGGCTAGCGCCGCCTTGGCCGCCTGCACCGGCGGTACCCGGCAGGCCACCTGCGCCCCCCTCGACTCGCACCTGTAACGACTCAACCGGGAAATCCTGCGGTACCTCCAGGCGTACCTGCGCCCCCGCCGCGCCAGGCTGGCCATCACCACCGTCCAAGCCATCATGACCACGGCTAGCCTCGCCCCAAGTGCAGCCACCGGGCTTACCGTCTGCACCGGCCAGACCGGCATATCCGGGAGCACCATTGCCGCCACGCGCATCAACCAACAGGCTTTCGACGGTGACGACCTGCAGTCGCAGGCTCAGATTGCGCCCAGGTAGCGCCGGCTGCTCGTTGCTGCCCTGAGCGCCACGCGCGCTGATCTGCGCACCGCTGGCAATCTCTGCCGTAGCGGCTTCCAGGCGCAACTCACGCCCGCTGGGCGCCACCGACAGGCGCGCGTCACGCCCCAGACGTAACTGCGCCACACGCAGCTCAGTCACCCCAGCCGGTATCAGCAGAGTGCCGTGATCGGCAATGTCCAGACGATCCAGCAACAGCACGCTGGTATTGCTGGGCAGACGCATGAAGGAATTGGGTTCAACTTCGATAACTGCTTCAGCCATGACCAACGGGCTGACCAGCGCAGCAAGCACAAGCCAGTTACGCATTTTCCGCCTCCAGCTGCAGTTTTTCCTGAGGGTGCTCCACGGCGGGCTGCGGCACAGCCGGCTCGGCTGGCAGCCCCAGCAACTGGAAAATCCCGAACAGCATGACCTGCACCCGCTCCTGGGCAGGCTTTGCACTGGCCGCAATGCGCTTATCAAAAAGCCACAGCTCAAGCCCATGCACGAACAGAATAAATGCACCAGCCCCATGCAGCAGCAAAGCAAACGGTTGTACGAAAGGTTGCAGCAGATTTGCCAGTACGACACCCCAGAACAATGCCGTAAGCACTTTTCCCAGCAGTAAAAAGGTCTTCATACCCGCCCCAAGCAGTTTTTATTTTGCTGCACCTTAACTGCTTTGGGAGAGTGCTGCTAGAAGGCCAGTAAAAACCATGAGGAGCAAACACCACACAGCTTTTACTGGTCGATGAAAGCCTTGCCACTGGCAGGCCGTTGAGAAGCGCGAACGCGCTGGTCATAACATCATCAACGACTTGCCAATGCCGCAGCAACTTTAAGGTTGCGCCTCGACCTCAGCCTCAACGCGGCGATTGATAGCTCGCCCGGACTCACTGTCATTGTCAGCAACCGGCCGCGACTCACCATAACCAACGGAAGACACCCTGCTACTGTCAATACCGTGCTGATTGACCAGCACATCGCGCACAGCATTGGCACGACGCTCGGACAATGCCTGGTTATAGGCATCACTGCCCACAGCATCGGTATGGCCTTCAACGGTCGTGGTGGTTTGCGGGTATTGCTTCATGAAGTCAGCCAGGCTCTTGATATCGGCCTGACTGTCTTGTTTGACATCGGATTTGTTGAAGTCGAATTTAACATCCAGCTCCACACGAACAGAGTCGACAACCTCTATGGGGTCTGCGGCAGGCTCAGCCGGCGCGCCTGCATACTCCTTGAGAGGGCAGCCGTTGTGGTGCACAAACGTATTGGGAGGGGTATCAGGGCAACGGTCACGACGGTCAAACACACCATCATCATCTTCATCACCGTCCTGGGCATAACATACCAGCGTACCAATGACCGCTCCGGCCACGGCTCCACCTGCTGCCCATGTTGAACTTTCGATTGCGCCCAGACCTGCACCGGTCAGACCGCCAATTGCACTGCACAGGGGCCAGTTCCCTTGGTTGAGCGGCGCATCTCCCGTACTGGAAGTTGTGACGCAACCGGAAAGAACACTGCTGACCAAGAGAACGGGGGCTACCCCCAGAATGGATCTAACTCTCATGGTAGGAATCTCCTGTAATACCGACTATTGCCGGTACTACAGGAGTAAAGACTCACCCTTTGAGCTGTACAAGCCTGACCCTCGCGGGGCCGGCCTGTTTTCTTCATAAAGCCTGGATTCAGGCAATCAAGGACGTGCTTCTACTTCCGCTTCTACGCGACGGTTGACGGCGCGGCCATCAGCAGAGGCGTTG
This sequence comes from Pseudomonas sp. SL4(2022), assembly GCF_026625725.1. Lineage (NCBI taxonomy): Bacteria > Pseudomonadati > Pseudomonadota > Gammaproteobacteria > Pseudomonadales > Pseudomonadaceae > Pseudomonas > Pseudomonas sp. SL4(2022). Next base: position 3,385,937 of record NZ_CP113060.1, on the reverse strand, counting down.
TCCGCAACCGGACGAGTTTCACCATAACCCACAGCGTTTACGCGATCAGCGCCTACGCCATACTGATTGACCAGCACGTCACGCACGGCACTGGCACGACGTTCGGAGAGTTTTTGGTTATAGGCATCACTGCCCACGGAGTCAGTGTGACCTTCAACCACCGTGGTAGTTTGCGGGTACTGGGTGAGGAAGTCGGCCAGGTTCTTGATGTCACCATAGCTCTCAGGCTTAACCTGGGCTTTATCGAAGTCGAACTTGACATCCAGTTCCACTCGAACAGCTTCAGCAGGCTCGGCCACAACAACCTCTTCGACTACCGCCTCCTCTACCACCACAACTTGCTCTTCGCTGGCACCATGCACCCAGCAATAGGCTGCCGCCATACCCGCACCGACTACGGCACCGCCGCCTGCCCAGCTGGAGCTTTCAATCGCACCCAAAGCAGCACCGCCAACACCGCCAACCGCTGCGCAGGTTGGCCAATCCGTTTTCTGCAACCCGGCACAACCGGTCAAAAAGCTACTTGCGACAATCAGGGGTAATGCTTTTCTGGTGATGCTCATTTATCCATCTCCTATTGGTAAATCGGTAAAAACCGATACTGAGGGAGTAAAGACGCCCGTAACAAAATATGCCAGAGAATGTACAAAGACATTGTTAGCGCGATCCGCACTAGGCCACATCACACATGCACGATAGTCTTTGCGTATCTGAGCGAGGACATCTCATGCCTGCACCCCTGTCACCCCTTACGCCCCAGCAAGCACTTGCGGCCCTGCTGGCCCGCTATACACCGCAACGCCTGTTGATTATTGGCAGCCGCGAACTCCCGGCGATTGACGCCTTTCTCACCGCCCACCCGAACTGCCAGATCGCCCACGCCCCGGCTGCGGCACTGCCGGCGCAACTGGCGGCTCAACGCTTTGACCTGGCCCTGGTGGTCGATTGCCTTGAACATATTGAGAAACGTATTGCTCTGCAGCTGCTGGGCGGGGTTCGCAACCTGAACGCTAGTCGCATCGCCGTACTGGTCGATCTGGACGCCTGCGAGTGGCAGGAAACCGACTTTTTCGCCCTGGCCTTGCAGGCCAGCGAGCGTTTCCAACGGGATGGGCAAACCCTCAACCTGTTTACCTACGACCTGCTCGATTACAAGCAGGTGCCGGACTGGCTGAATGCGAAGTTCTGGGCCAACCCGGAAAACTTCGGCAAGTACTGGTGGTAGCCCATGAGCAGTCCACCTTGCCCATGCGGCAGTGAGCAGTCACTGGCGCAATGCTGCGGCCCTTATCATACCGGCACGCCCGCACCCAGTGCCGAGGCCTTGATGCGTTCGCGCTACAGCGCCTATGCCTTGGGGCTGATCGACTACCTGGTGTGCAGCACATTACCTGCACAGCAGAATGGCCTTGACCGACAGGCCATCCATAGCTGGAGCCAGGACAGTACCTGGCTGCGACTTGAGCTAGAAAAAGCAGAAGATGTCGCGGGTGATCCCGCGCACGCCTACGTCACCTTCACCGCCCACTGGCGAGACAGCAGCGGCGAGCATAGCCACCGCGAACGCTCGGCCTTTGTTACTCATGCTGGCAACTGGTACTTCATCGACCCGACAGTCGAACTTAAGACCGGCCGCAATGACGCCTGCCCCTGCGCCAGCGGACTGAAATTCAAGAAGTGTTGCTCGGCCTACTTCTAGTGCAATGGCAGCAGAACACTGTGCGGTAGCGCCCTGCAGCCTGCTAACTAGTCTTGCAGTTTCAGGTGTGAGATATCCGGTGGCGGCCCTGCTGGGGCTTTTTAAGCTCACCCATGTCGCTACCCGCGGGGGCCAGGCTGAACTGCGACAAATCCAGGGACAGTACGGGTGCCGCCGGCTTGCTGTCCTGCAGGTCATCACCCAGCGGGGCAATACCGAAATCCGGGGCATCTACCTCGGCAAATGCGGCCATGTACTCATCACGCGGGGCCACCTGCAGGCGCCCTGCCGGGCTACTGACCGCCTGTGGCTGTGCTGCCACGACGGGTGCAGGAGCAGGAGCAGGAAAAACAGCTGGCGGCGGTGCCAGTTCAATCTCTTCAATTACCTTGTCCATGTCGGCTACTTCGACCACCGCCCCGGCACGCTCCAGAGTCGAGCGATATTTCTCGGCTCCGGCCTCGTCCAGATTGCTTTTGATCACGATACGCCGACCGGAAAACAGCAGGGCGAGCCGCTGCTCATCTGCTTGGAACAGCTTGGCCACATTGGCTTTTACCAACTCCAACTGAGCCCCCGGAACCAACTGCGCACTGAAGGCCACTTCGTAGCGAGCCATGGTCATACTCCTGTACTAATCGTTGCTCAGTATGGCGCAGGTTTTTTTACCGTCACAACAGGTTGCAGCCAAGCACTTGCTTGTTACACTGATGCGTCATTCGGAGTATGCAATGTTTTATCAGGCGCAAACGATAAGAACTCTCAGCCTACTGATATTTTTTGGCTTCCTGTTAGGCCTTAGCGGTTGCTCCTCTCCTGGCGATCTCAAGTCGCCCGAAGTACGCCTCGTTAAAGTCGACGTCGTAAAAGCCAAACTGCTGGAGCAGCATTTCACGCTGCGCTTTCGCATCGACAATCCCAATAATTTCAGCCTGCCAGTGCGTGGCATGGACTATGTCGTGCACCTTAACCAGGTGAAGCTGGCAGAAGGAGAATCTGACATCTCCTTCAACGTACCCGCACATGGCCATCATAGTTTCTCTATTCCTGTACGAACCAACCTTTGGCGCCATCTGCGCCAGATTGTCAAAGCCTTGGATCAACCCGACCAGCCCATCCCCTATCGCCTGCAAGGCGCTGTAAAAACCGGCTGGATGTTTGGACAAAGCGTGCACATGTCGCGCAATGGCGAGATAATTCCCGGCGATTACATCCCGGAGTAGAACGCATGACACAGCAAGAACACGTCCATGGTCCTGATTGCAATCACGGCCATGATCACAACCATGATCACGACCACGTGCACGGACCGCACTGCAATCATGGCCACCAAGAGCCTGTGCGCAATGCCTTGAAGGACGTCGGCCGCAATGATCCCTGCCCATGTGGCAGCCAAAAGAAATTCAAAAAATGCCACGGCGCCTGAACGGCCGATGAGTAATCCTGGCCTACTCTTACTGTTAGCTGGTGGTGCGTTGGTCCTCGTACTGAGCGGATACGCCCTGCACCTGTGGCTGAGAGTCTGGCACCAGGAGAAAGCCCGTAACGCCGCGTTCAGCGCTCAACGTACCCGCATTGCGGATGACTTGCAGATCCTTGCCAGCAGCCTGCTTGATGGCCAGTTACCCTTAATCGAAGGGGCTATTCGCATCAAGGTGCTGCTGGACAACTGCGATACTGCCTTGAGCCGCAACCCTCGCTGCGCCGTTTTTCATGACCTGTTTGCTGCTACCGCAGAAGTGCCCACACATGCGGCCTGGAAGGCTCTTGATAAAAACATACGACGCCAGCATGAACAGCGCTTCAGTGAACTGGAGTTGCAGCATAAGGCCGCTGCTCGCGCCACCGCTCGCTGGTTACTCGATGAGGCATTGCCACCCTTGCGGCAAAGCGCCTGACTTACCGCAATAGCGGCTTGTCAGGCACATAGCCGCTGGCTAACGTAATGCCTCCGCCTTGTCTACGCGCATGTCGATAAGCGCAAACATCCCGTTGAGCCTTTCTACCCGCAAGGAGCCTGCAGCATGCTAGCGCGCGCGTTACGCCCCGTGAGCCTTTTAAGCCTCTCCGCCATACTTACGGCCATGGTCGCACTCAGTGGCTGCCAATCATTGCTGAACAGCCGGTACGGTGACAGCGTGCACCCGGACCAGGGCATCATGCGGGTCAAGGGCCTGGCGCAAAGCGTGGTGATTCGCCGCAATTCGTTGGGCATGCCGCTGATTGAAACCACCACCTTCCACGACGCGCTGTTCGCCCTGGGCTATGTACACGCCAGCGACCGCCTCAGCCAGATGATTGGCTTGCGCTTGATGGCAGAAGGCAGACTGGCTGAAATGGCCGGCCCAGGCGTGCTGGAAATGGACCGCTTCATGCGCGCGGTCAACCTGAAGAAAAGCGCTGAGGTCCTCTATAGCAATGCCTCGCCGCGCATCAAGAAATTCTTCGAAGTCTATGCCCGTGGGGTCAACGCTTACCTGTTCCGCTACCGCGACAAACTACCGATGGACCTGGCCGAGTCCGGTTATCGTCCGGACTACTGGAAAGCCGAAGACTCAGTGCTGGTGTTCTGCCTGCTGAACTTCGGCCTGGCGGTCAACCTGCAAGAAGAAATCGCCTCGCTGGTGCTTGCGCAAAAAGTCGGTAGTGAGCAACTAGCATGGCTGCTGCCAACCTACCCCGACGAGCCATTGCCGTTTGACGAGGCCGACAAACTCAAAGGCCTCGATCTCAAGGGTCAACTGGCCGGCCTGAACGCCATTAGCTCAGCCGTCAGTCAATTCGCCGACACCCACATGCTCGGCGTAGCGGCCTCCAACAACTGGGCATTCGCCCCGCAGCGTACCCGCAGTGGCAAAAGCCTGTTGGCCAACGATACCCACCTGCCGCTGTCGATGCCATCGGTGTGGAATTTCGTGCAGATCCGCTCGCCGAAATACCAAGCCGCAGGCGTATCGATTGCCGGCGTACCGGCCGTGGTTGCTGGTTTTAACGGAAAACTGGGCTGGGGCATGACCATGGTCATGGGCGACAACCAGGATCTGTTCCTTGAGCAGGTCAAGCAGCAAGGCGGCCGCCTGCACTACCTGGCCGACGGCAAATGGCTGCCCGCGCAGGAACGCCAGGAAACCTTCTTTATCAAAGGTCAGCGACCGATCCGCGAAACCATTTTCGAAACCCGCCACGGCCCCCTGCTGAACTCGGTACTGGGCGAGCGCAAACACATGCTGCAGCCCATGCAGCTGACCAGTCGCTACGGCTTGGCCTTGAAAACCACCCAGTTCGAAGCCGATAAGACTCTCGATGCCTTCTTCGACCTATCGCGGGCGCAATCGGTTGAACAGGCCTTCGAGGCCACCCGCGAAGTCCGCGCCATGCCGTTGAACATTGTCTTCGCCGATGCGCAGCATATCGGCTGGCAAGTTACCGGGCGCTTCCCCAACCGCCGTGCCGGCCTGGGCCTCATGCCCTCGCCGGGTTGGGACAGCCAGTATGCCTGGGACGGTTTCGCGGACCCGATGCTGCATCCGTACGATCAGGACCCGCCGCAAGGCTGGCTGGGCACCGCCAACCACCGCACAGTCCCACGCGGTTACGGCATGCAGCTGTCCAATTCCTGGTTCTATCCTGAGCGCGCCGAACGCATTGCCGAACTTGCCGCCACTGGCCGACATGACACGCAAAGCATGATTGCCATGCAGTACGACCAGACGTCACCTTTCGTGGCCAAGCTGCAGAACATGTTCAGCGCCCCCGGCATGACCGAAGGCCTGCAGGCCGCCATTGAGGCCCTACCAGCGGCCGAACGCAGCAAAGCCCGCGAGGCCTACGGTCGCCTGATGAAATTCGACGGAAAGATGGCAGCCAGCTCGGCAGATGCTGCCTTGTATAGCACCTTCCTCTACCAAAGCGCGCGGGACACCTTCCTCGATGAACTGGGCCCAGAAAGTAGTCCGGCCTGGAAGGCCCTGGTCGATACCGCCAACAACTCCTATTCAGCCCAGGCGGACCATCTGCTGGGCCGCGAGGACAGCCCATTCTGGAACGACACCCGAACTGCGCAACGCGAAGACAAACCCGCCATCCTCGCGCGCAGCCTGGCCGGTGCCATAACCCTGCTGGAAAGCAAACTGGGCAGTGAACGCAGTGCCTGGCAGTGGGGCAAGCTACACACCTACAACTGGACCACCGAAACTACCCAGCTGGCGCAGTACATGAGCGCCAGCCAACGCACCAGCATCAACGCCATCAAGGGCTATCTCGACCGTGGTCCCTACCCAGCCGGCGGTGATCACGGCACGCTGAACGTTGCAGCCTACAAATGGGGGGAAAATTTCGATACCTGGCTGATCCCAGCCATGCGCATCGTGGTCGACTTCGGCCGCGAAGAGCCGCTGATCGGCCTCAATAGCTCCGGGCAATCCAGTAACCCAGCCAGTAAGCATTACGCTGACGGTATCGACGCTTGGCTGAAAGGCAGCTACATGAGCTTCCCATTCCAGTCACAAAACCTCGACAAGGTCTACGGCAGCAAGCGCCTGCTGCTGATGCCGGACAATTGAGCTGAGCAACTGCCAAATGACCATTCGTCGGCAACCGCTGAACCAATTCAGCGGTTGCTGCTCAGATAAAGCGGACTTACTCCACACATCATCGTTTTAGGGCGCCTCTGGCGCCCTTTCTTTTGCCCGCAATTTAGCTCAGCAAACTGCGATCAAAGGTAAAAACTCCAGATGCCTGAGGTTCATGTGCGATGAGCGATTGAGGCCGGCCCATCTTCGGGTAGTTCTTCTCGCCGGTATCACTGATCCAGCCCTGCTGCTTCATTTTTTCCAGGCGACCACGCAGGGTGGTGTGCTGTACTGCCTGCCCCAGGCAGGCCTGAAACGCCAGCAACGCCTCGGTCACGGTAAAGCGCGGGGGCAGCAAATAGAGCGGCAGCGAGGTGTACACCGACTTGCTGGCCAGCCGCTCCAGCGCTTGCGCCACCAAATGCACATGGTCGAATGGCAGCGCGAAGCGCTCGTCGAGCACCTGCGCCAGGCTGACAAAACACAGGTCCTCGCCCAGCAACGCGGTATCGGCGGGCAACAGGGCCAGGTAGAAGGTGCTCAACGACCAGCCACGCGGGTCACGCACCGCGTTGCCCACTGTCGCCACCTGCTCCAGGTGCTGCGGCTGCACCCGCGCCTTTTCCTGCAATGCACGCGTCGCAGCGACATCCAGACTGAGGTCGGCGCAGCGACCGTTGACCAGCACACCGGGCAACGCCCACTGCCCGGCGAACGGTGCCTGGGCACGACGAATCAGTAACAGTTCCAACTCGCCCGCCCCGCTCAGACGCAGCGCAACGATATCCACGCTGGCCAGCACTTCTGCAGATCCCATCATCCCTCCAATTCCTTCGACTTATTTCATCTTGACCAATAACCCGACGAAATTCACGTATTTCGCAGAAAAGCGCTTGACCACATATTACATCAGATGGAATATGTGGTCATGCAAACGCGCAACAAGGAGCGCTACCCATGAAAATCGCCAGCTTCGACGTCGATGCACAGAAAGGCTTTACCCCGCTGTGTCCAGATGAGCTGCCGGTGGCCGGTGGCGAACAGATCGCCCCCGCCCTGAATGAGCTGGCCAGCCGCGCTCACCTGCGCCTGGGCAGCAAGGACGCGCACAGCCCGCAAGCCGCCTGGATCGCACCGAGCCATGCCGAGATGCTCAAGCCGCTGCCGCTGGTCAACGCCGATCTCAGCTGGGTCAGCCACTGCGTACCGGGCACGCCTGGATTCGAGCTGCTGGATGAACTGCCACTGCCGCTGGACTACGACTACTTCGTGTGGAAAGGCGTCGAGCCGGACCTGCATCCCTACGGCGCCTGTTACCACGACCTGGCCGAGAAGCGCAGCACGGGCGCCATCGAGTTTCTCCTGCACAATGGCGTGCAGCGCGTACTGGTGGGCGGTCTGGCCCTCGACTACTGCGTGAAGACCACCGCCCTGCAACTGCGCCGTGCCGGTTTCGAGGTCGGCGTCTATCTGCCGGCCTGCCGCGCCATTGCCGAAGCAACCGCGCAAAACGCCTGCAGCGAGATGTGCGCAGCAGGCATCGAGCTGTACGCCAGCCTGAACGAGCTGGACGCGGCCCTCAACACGGATAAGAGGATCTGATCATGGGTGAAAGCGTATTTGCCGAGCGGATCGTGCAGAACCTGCTGGATACCGACTTCTACAAACTGACCATGATGCAGGCGGTGCTGCACAACTACCCCAACGCCGAGGTGGAATGGGAGTTCCGCTGCCGCAACGCCGAGGACCTGACGCCCTACCTGGCCGAGATCCGCTATCAGATCGAGCGCCTGAGCGAGCTGAGCATGAGTGCTGACCAGCTGGCCTTCCTCGAACGCATTCCGTTCATCAAGCCAGACTTCACCCGTTTTCTCAGCCTGTTTCGCTTCAACCTGCGCTACGTGCACACCAGCATCGAAGACGGCCAGCTATGCATCCGCCTGCGCGGACCCTGGCTGCATGTGATCCTCTACGAAATCCCACTGCTGGCCATCGTCAGCGAGGTGCGTAATCGCTATCGCTACCGCGAAGTGCTGCTGGAGCAAGCCAGCGAGCGTCTTTACCAGAAGCTCGACTGGCTCAAGGGCGAGGCTTCGGCCGCCGAGCTGGAAGGTTTCCAGATCGCCGATTTTGGCACCCGCCGGCGTTTTTCCTACCGGGTACAGGAACAGATGGTGCACATTCTCAAGCACGACTTCCCTGGACGTTTCGTCGGCACCAGCAACGTGCACCTGGCCCGCGAGTTCGACCTCAAGCCAATCGGCACCATGGCCCACGAATGGCTGATGGCGCACCAGCAGCTAGGCCCGCGGCTGATCGACAGCCAAAGCGCCGCGCTCGACTGCTGGGTACGCGAATACCGCGGCCTGCTTGGCATCGCCCTGACCGATTGCATCACTATGGATGCCTTCCTGGCCGACTTCGACCTGTACTTCGCCAAACTGTTCGACGGCCTGCGTCACGACTCCGGTGATCCACTGCGCTGGGCAGAAAAGGCCATCGCCCACTACGAAAAACTGGGTATCGACCCTAAGAGCAAGACGCTGGTGTTTTCCGATGGACTCACTCTAGATAAATCGCTACAGCTCTACCGTGCACTTTACGGACGGATCAACGTAAGCTTTGGCATCGGCACCAAGCTGACCTGCGACATTCCCGGGGTCGAACCAATGAACATCGTGATCAAGATGACCGCCTGCAATGGCCAGCCAGTCGCCAAGATTTCCGATGCGCCGGGTAAGACCCAATGCCGCGACGACAACTTTGTCAGCTATCTAAAACATGTTTTTCGCGTCAGCGACGCCCAGTGAGGACTTTGAAATGAGCAATCGCCAAGCCGAAATCGCCGCCGCCCTCGATGTAGTCGCGTCTTTCGCCGATACCGCTGCGCTGGTGGCGCAGATCGACAAGCGCAAGACCTTTATCAAACAGTGCCTGCAGAACGCCGGCCTCAAGGTGTTGGTACTGGGTATCAGCGGCGGCGTCGACTCACTGACTGCCGGGCGCCTGGCTCAGTTGTGCGTAGAAGAATTGCGGACGGAAACCGGTGATCAGGCCTATCGTTTTATCGCCGTGCGCCTGCCCCATGGCACACAGCATGATGAGCAGGACGCTCAGGATTCGCTGAAATTCATACGCGCCGATGAAGAGGACACAGTGAATATCGCAGACAGCGTAGTGGGCCTCAGCGAGCAGGTGACTCACCTGAAGAAGCTCAGCGATGCCCGCCGCGACTTCGTCACCGGCAATATCAAGGCACGTATCCGCATGGTGGCCCAGTTCGCCATCGCCAACGCCAACAACGGCCTGGTGATCGGCACTGACCACGCGGCCGAGGCGGTCATGGGCTTTTTCACCAAGTTTGGCGACGGTGCCTGCGACCTCGCCCCGCTATCTGGCCTGGTCAAAGGCCAGGTGCGCGCCATCGCCCAACACCTGGGCGCACCGGCAAACTTGGTGTTTAAAGTGCCTACGGCCGATCTGGAGGAACTGCGCCCCGGCAAGCCGGACGAAGAAGCTCACGGCGTCAGCTACGCGGAAATCGATGCCTTCCTGCACGGCCAGCCCGTGCGCGAGGAAGCCTACGCCATCATCGTGCGCACCTATGACGCCACTCGCCATAAGCGCGAACTACCGCTGGTTCCCTGAGTTTCTGAAACCCATGAAAAAGCCGGGCATTGCCCGGCCTTTTTCGTTACCGCGACCGATCAAGCCCTGGGCAGGGTCACACCCAGCTGGCCCTGGTACTTACCACCACGATCCTTGTAAGACACTTCGCATGCTTCATCGGACTGCAGGAACAGCATCTGCGCTACACCCTCGTTGGCATAGATCTTCGCCGGCAAGGTGGTGGTATTGGAGAACTCCAGAGTCACGTGGCCTTCCCACTCCGGCTCCAGCGGCGTGACGTTGACGATGATGCCGCAACGGGCGTACGTGCTCTTGCCCAGGCAAATGGTCAGCACGTCGCGCGGGATGCGGAAGAACTCCACGGTGCGAGCCAGGGCGAAGGAGTTCGGTGGAATGATGCACACATCACTTTTCACATCGACAAAGCTCTTCTCATCGAAGTTCTTCGGGTCAACAGTCGCCGAGTTGATGTTGGTGAACACCTTGAATTCATCGGCGCAGCGCACGTCATAGCCATAACTGGAAACCCCGTAGGAGATCAGCCGCTCAGCCCCCTCGTTGCGCACCTGGCGCTCAACGAAAGGCTCGATCATGCCGTGCTCTTGAGCCATGCGGCGAATCCACTTATCCGATTTGATGCTCATGGCGGTTGTCCTGCTATAGGCGAGATGATGAAAAAGTGAGCGCATCTTACCGGGGCTGACGGCAGGGTTCAAAGGCTGTTGCGCCTGCCCGCGTGCGCAGCGGAAAAACCACCTATTGATCGGTAAATAACAGAAAGATGCACAGAGCATTCGCGCTTAGCGCTAAAAGCGGGTATGGTGAGCTCACTGTGCTGCATGTGTCACCGCGAATCGCTACCTGATGCCTAGATTTCGATCAAACATCGTCCGACTCCTAGTACTCGTTGCACTCAGTCCCGGCCTGGGCTTTTCCAGGGCTGTTATTACTTTTGTTAGGAGACATTCACATGTCCAATCGTCAAACTGGCACCGTTAAGTGGTTCAACGATGAGAAAGGCTACGGCTTCATCACCCCACAATCCGGTGACGATCTGTTCGTACACTTCAAAGCTATCCAGAGCGATGGCTTCAAGAGCCTGAAAGAAGGCCAACAAGTGACTTTCGTGGCCACCCGTGGTCAGAAAGGCATGCAAGCTGAGGAAGTTCAGGTTGTATAACCTGCACTAACCTAGCTTGATAAAAGCCCCGCCTAGTGCGGGGCTTTTTTATGGACGCTGGTTTATCTGCGCAAGGGATAGGGCGCACTGGCGTGCGCCACAACAGAATCAGTCTTCGCTGATCACGATGGTCGGCATGGCCTGCTGCACACCACCTTGAGCAATCCGCGCACCGACGTTGCGCGCCGTTTCCTGATAGATCATCGCAATCTGGCTTTCTGGGTCAGCCACCGTGGTCGGCTTACCGCCATCGGACTGCATGCGAATGGCCATCGACAGCGGCAGCGACGCCAGCAGATCGACACCAAACTGCGCCGCCAGCTTCTCGCCGCCACCCTCGCCGAACAGATGCTCGGCATGCCCGCAGTTTGAGCAGATATGCACGGCCATGTTTTCCACCACACCAAGCACCGGAATATTCACCTTACGGAACATCTCCACGCCCTTCTTGGCATCGAGCAGTGCCAGATCCTGTGGCGTAGTGACGATCACAGCGCCAGCCACCGGTACTTTCTGCGCCAGGGTCAGCTGGATATCACCGGTACCTGGCGGCATATCGACCACCAGGTAATCCAGATCATCCCAGGCGGTCTGGGTGATCAACTGTAGCAACGCGCCAGACACCATCGGCCCGCGCCACACCACCGGAGTGTTCTCGTCGGTGAGAAAAGCCATCGACATGACCTCCACACCATGGGCCTTGAGCGGCACAAACCACTTCTGATCCTTCACCTGCGGCCGCGTGCCTTCAGGGATACCGAACATGATGCCCTGACTTGGCCCATAGATATCCGCATCGAGAATGCCGACCTTGGCGCCTTCACGGGCCAACGCCAGCGCCAGATTGGCTGCGGTGGTGGATTTACCCACCCCTCCCTTGCCAGAGGCCACAGCGATCACGTTCTTCACATTAGCCAGCGCAGGCACCTGATCCTGCGCCTTGTGCGCTTCGATCACACAGTCGATCTGCACCTGAGCCCGCTCAACGCCATCCAGGTTTTCCAGGGCCATCTGCAGCATCTGCGCCCAGCCACTCTTGAACAACCCCGCGGCATACCCAAGCACCAGACGCACCTTGACCTGAGCACCCTGAATATCCACCTCGCGCAGGCAACCGGCGCTGACCGGGTCCTGATTCAGGTGCGGATCGGTGTAGTGGGACAAGGCGGCTTCGACCGCTGCACGGGTAACAACACTCATGGAAGGCTCCGAAAGACTGAGTAAAGCAGGCGGGCATATTACCCCAGGCCAACCCCATAGGTACGCATCGGCAGGCATTGCCCGCGCAAGGATGAAAAAAATCCGCCGCCCCTATATAGTTGCCGGCTCCTCTGAGTTACCAATGCAGCCGATCCCATGAGCCAAGCCCGCAAGATTCTCGTCACCAGCGCCCTGCCCTACGCCAACGGTTCGATCCACCTTGGCCATATGCTCGAGTACATCCAGACCGACATGTGGGTGCGTTTCCAGAAGCTGCGCGGCAACCAGGCTATCTACGTCTGCGCCGATGACGCCCATGGCTCGGCGATCATGTTGCGCGCCGAGAAGGAAGGTATTACCCCGGAACAATTGATCGCCAACGTGCAGGCCGAACACACCGCCGACTTTGCCGATTTCGGGGTCAATTTCGACAATTACCACTCCACCCACTCGGACGAAAATCGCGAACTGTCGGCGGCCATCTACCTGAAGCTGCGTGATGCTGGGCATATCGCCACCCGCTCGGTGACCCAGTACTTCGATCCCGAAAAGGGCATGTTCCTCGCTGATCGTTTTATCAAAGGCACCTGCCCCAAGTGCGCGGCGGAAGATCAGTACGGCGACAACTGCGAGAAATGCGGCGCCACCTACGAGCCGACCGAGCTGAAGAACCCACGCTCGGCCATCTCCGGTGCCGTACCGGTACTGCGCGATTCCAAGCACTTCTTCTTCAAGCTGCCGGACTTCGAGACCATGCTGAAAAGCTGGACCCGCGGCGGCGCTCTGCAGGATGCAGTAGCCAACAAGATCGCCGAATGGCTCGATTCCGGCCTGCAGGAGTGGGACATCAGCCGTGATGCGCCCTACTTCGGCTTTGAAATCCCCGACGAGCCGGGCAAGTACTTCTACGTCTGGCTGGATGCGCCGATCGGCTACATGGCCAGCTTCAAGAACCTCTGCGCACGTACGCCGGAGTTGGACTTCGATGCGTTCTGGGGTAAGGATTCGACTGCCGAGCTGTACCACTTCATCGGCAAGGACATCGTCAATTTCCACGCCCTGTTCTGGCCGGCCATGCTCGAAGGTGCCGGGTACCGCAAACCGACCGGGGTCAACGTACACGGCTACCTGACCGTCAACGGCCAGAAGATGTCCAAGTCACGCGGCACCTTTATCAAGGCGCGCACCTACCTGGATCATCTGAACCCCGAGTACCTGCGCTACTACTACGCCGCCAAGCTGGGCCGTGGCGTGGATGATCTGGACCTGAACCTGGAAGACTTTGTGCAGAAGGTCAACTCGGATCTGGTCGGCAAGGTGGTCAACATCGCCAGCCGCTGCGCCGGGTTTATCCACAAAGGCAACAATGGCCTGCTGGTGGCCGGTAATGCCGCACCGGAACTCACCGACGCCTTCCAGGCCGCCGCACCGAGCATCGCTGAAGCCTACGAGGCCCGCGACTTTGCCCGCGCCATGCGCGAGATCATGGCCCTGGCCGATCGCGCCAACGCCTGGATCGCCGACAAAGCGCCCTGGTCCCTGGCCAAACAGGACGGCAAGCAGGATGAGGTGCAGGCCATCTGCGCCCTGGGCGTTAACCTGTTCCGCCAGTTGGTGATCTTCCTGAAACCAGTGCTGCCGCAGCTGGCCAGCGACGCCGAGACCTTCCTCAATGTCGCTCCGTTGACCTGGGACGATCACCAGACGCTGCTGGCCGACCACCAACTGAACCCGTTCAGCGCTCTGCTGACCCGTATCGAACCCGCGAAAATCGACGCCATGATCGAAGCCTCCAAAGAAGACCTGGCCGCCAGTGAAGCCGCTCCAGCAGCCGCTGGTAACGGCGAGCTGACGAAAGACCCACTGGCCGCCGAAATCGCCTTCGATGCGTTCGCCGCAGTCGATCTGCGCATTGCACTGATCGAGAAGTGCGAATTCGTTGAAGGCGCCGACAAGCTGCTGCGTCTAACCCTGGATATCGGTGACGCCAAGCGCAACGTGTTCAGCGGCATCAAGAGCGCCTACCCAGACCCAAGCAAGCTGGAAGGCCGCCTGACCCTGTACGTGGCCAACCTGGCCGCGCGCAAGATGAAGTTCGGCATCAGCGAAGGCATGGTTCTGGCGGCCGGCCCTGGCGGCGAAGAAATCTACCTGCTCAGCCCGGACAGCGGTGCCAAGCCAGGACAGCGGGTCAAGTAAGCCCCACCAAAGCAAGGATGCTGAAAATGGAAAAAAGGACGGCAACCCGGCTGCTGAGCTGGCTGTGGCGGTGCATCACCGGTAACTGCGCACGAGACATTCGATGAAGAAGTCCGAACTTGTCACCACCTTCGTGCTCTCCGGCGGAGTTCTGCTGGCAGCTCTCCATCACGGCGATGTCTACCGCGATCAGTACCGGACCAAGGCCGAATGCGAAGCCGACTGGGGCAGCTACGCAGGCTACTGCCAGGAAGGCTCTTCGGCTAGCTACAGCGGACGCTACTACTATGGCCCCAGCTACGAGCACAGTGCCCGCCCTGTAACCAGGCAGCCTTACAACGTTGCGAGCCGGGAGACGATCAAACGCAGCGGTTTCGGCTTCAGCGGCGCACGCTATTCGGCGGGCGGTTGATGCGACGGGTCGACTTCGTTCCACGCCCGCACTGGCGCAAGCAATGCGAAGAACTAGGTTTCACCTTCCACAGCATCGACGGTACCTACTGGGACGAGTCGGCCGCCTACGAGCTGAGCCTGGCCCAGGTCGAGATGTTGGAGGATGCCGCCGAAGAGCTGCATCGTCTCTACTTGGAGGCCACGCGGTGGGTGATCGAGCAACGCCACTTCGCCCCCTTCACTCTGCCACCTGGCGCGCAGCAACTGATCATCGACTCCTGGCAGCGTCATGAGCCGGCGCTCTATGGTCGCTTCGACTTTTCCTGGAACGGCCAGGGCGCACCTAAATTGCTCGAGTACAACGCCGACACGCCCACCGGCCTGCTAGAGGCCAGCGTGGTGCAGTGGTACTGGCTGCGCGACATGCGGCCTGAGGCCGACCAGTTCAACTCGCTGCACGAGAAACTGATTGAGCGCTGGCGTCAGATCGGCCGCGGCCGCGTGCATTTCACCGCCATCGAGGGCCATGAGGAAGACACCGGCAACGTCCTCTATATGCTAGATGTTGCCCACCAGGCTGGGCTGTCGACCCAGTATGTACCGATCGAAGCGATCGGCTATGACCAGCAGCGTCGTGGCTTCGTCGACCAGCACGAACAGCCCATCGAACATTGCTTCAAACTCTACCCTTGGGAGTGGCTACTGCAGGACGCGTTCGGCGCTCATGTCGGCGCAAGCGGTATCCGCTTCCAGGAGCCGGCGTGGAAACTCTTGCTGTCAAGCAAGGCCATGCTGCCGATCCTCTGGCAGCGCAATCCCGGCCACCCCAACCTACTGCCAGCCAGCTTCACTGCCGACCTGCCCGAACCCTATGTACGCAAACCGCTGTATGCAAGGGAGGGGCAGAACATCCAGATAGTCGGTGCCGGGCTGACGCTGGAGAGCGACGGGCCACACGCCGCCGACGCCTGCATCTACCAGGCTTACGCGCCGCTGCCGCGCTACGGCGACAGCTACACCGTGCTGGGCTGCTGGATGGTCGGCGAGCAGCCTGCAGGCCTCGGCATCCGCGAGGACGCCACCCCCATCACCCGCGACAGCAGTCGCTTCCTCCCCCATTACTTCATCGAGTGATCGTCATGGCCATACTGCAGAACCTGGGTAACTTCCTCCTTTATTTCGCCGTCGCGTTGGCGCTGTTCGGCCTGTTTGCCATCATCTATCTACGCTTGACGCCCTACGCCGAACTCAAACTGATCCGCCAGGGCAACCTGGCCGCCGCCGTGGCGCTGCTAGGTGCAATGCTCGGCTTCGCCCTGCCGCTGGCCAGTTGCATCGCCCATAGCGTCAGCCTGCAGGACATGGTTATCTGGGGCGTAATCGCCTTGCTGGTGCAGGCACTGGTGTACCTGGCCGCAGCGCGTCTGCTACCGGAATTGAAACACGGCATCGCTAATGGCCAACTGGCACACGGTGTATTCCTCGGCGGCCTAGCCCTGGTCGTCGGTCTGCTCAACGCAGCCTGCATGGTGTATTGATTCAAACGAGCAGCACTGCACCACCGAACACCATAGTGGCCCACTGCACTAGGCTTAGATAACCCGCCGAGCAACTTGTCCGGCATGGGCGCCTTCACGATAATAAGCGCCCCCAATTTCCCCGGCCCCGGCCAGCGCACACGGTGTTATCGATGACCGAACTCGCCTTGATCATGGTCAGCGCCATCCTGGTTAACAACTTCGTGTTGGTCCAGTTCCTTGGCTTGTGCCCCTTCATGGGCGTTTCGAAGAAAATCGAAACCGCCATCGGCCTGTCGTTGGCCACCACCTTCGTCCTGACCCTGGCCGCCATGTGCAGCTACCTGGTGCAGCAGTACGTGTTGAAGCCGCTGGATATCGAATACCTGCGCACCATCAGCTTTATTCTGGTGATTGCAGTAGTCGTGCAGTTCACCGAAATGGTGGTGAACAAGACCAGTCCGCTGCTGTACCGCGTGCTCGGCATCTTCCTGCCGCTGATCACCACTAACTGCATCGTCCTGGGCGTGGCGCTGCTGAATGCCAACAAGGCTGAATTCACCTTTATCACCGCCACCGCCAACGGTTTTGCCGCCGGCCTCGGCTTTTCCCTGGTGTTGGTGCTGTTTGCGGCCATGCGTGAACGCATTGCCATTGCCGACGTGCCCAAATCCTTCCAAGGCGCAGCGATTGGCATGATCACCGCAGGGCTGATGTCCCTGGCGTTTATGGGCTTTACCGGGCTGATCAAGCTATGAGTCTGGTGCTGATTGCGGTGCTCGCCCTGCTCGCCCTGTGCTTGGTGGCCGGGGCCATTCTCGGTTTTGCCGCGGTGCGCTTCAAAGTCGAAGGCAACCCGATTGCCGAGCAAATCAACGCCCTGCTACCGCAAACCCAATGCGGTCAGTGCGGCTATCCGGGCTGCAAGCCTTACGCCGAGGCGATTGCCGACGGCGACAAAATCAACAAATGCCCCCCCGGCGGCGAAGCGACCATTCAAGCGCTGGCGGATCTGCTCGACGTAGAGGCCGAACCGCTGGACGCCGTCGAAGGTGAAAAGCCGCAGATGGTCGCCTACATTCGCGAGGCCGAGTGCATCGGCTGCACCAAGTGCATCCAGGCTTGCCCGGTGGACGCCATCGTTGGCGCAGCCAAACAGATGCACACCGTGATCGTCAGCGAATGCACCGGCTGCGATTTGTGCGTAGAGCCCTGCCCGGTGGACTGCATCGACATGGTCGAGGTCGGCAGCAACCTGCAGAGCTGGAAATGGGAGAAACCCCTGCCGGCTGGGCAGTTGATTGCCACTGATCGGGAGCACGCGGCATGAGTGCGCAGGAACGTATCTGGGATATCCCCGGCGGCATTCATCCGGCCGAGCGCAAGGAGCTGTCCAACCGCACGCCGATCCAGCCGGCACCGCTGCCCAAGCGCCTGACGTTGCCGCTCAACCAGCATATCGGCGCGCCCGCAGAACCTATAGTCGCCGTGGGTGAGCGCGTGCTGAAAGGCCAGCTGATCGCCGCCGCCACCGGCTTTGTCAGTGTACCAGTGCACGCGCCAACCTCCGGCACCGTGAGCTTTATCGGCCCGCAGCCTTACCCGCATGTATCCGGGATGCTCGCGCCGGCCATCGTCATTGAAACGGACGGCCTTGAGCAGTGGTGCCCGCTTGAGCCCTGTCCTGACTATCGCCACCTTGATCATGGCAAATTGATTGAGCGGATCCGCCAGGCTGGCATCAACGGCCTGGGCGGAGCGGGCTTTCCGACTGCGGTGAAACTCAACGCGCGGCCGACGCAAAAAATCCACACCCTGATCATCAACGGCACCGAGTGCGAGCCGTACATCACTGCCGACGACCTGTTGATGCGCGAGCGCGCCGCGGAGCTGATCAGCGGCATCGACATTCTGGTGCACCTGATCCAGCCGGATCAGGTGCTGATCGGCATCGAGGACAACAAACCTGAAGCCATCGCCGCGGTGCGCCTTGCACTGAGCGAGCGCAGTTATGAACTCAAGGTTTTCCCCACCAAGTACCCGTCCGGCGGCGAGAAGCAGCTGATCCAGATTCTCACCGGCGTGGAAGTCCCCAGCGGTGGCCTGCCGGCAGACATCGGCATGCTCTGCCAGAACGTCGGCACATGCGTGGCCATTCACGACGCCATCATCCATGGCAAACCGCTGATTTCACGCATCACCACGCTCACCGGGGAAGCCCTGGCCAAACCGATGAACGTTGAGGTGCTGCTCGGCACCCCGGTGGGTGAACTGCTGGCATTTGCCGGCCTCGACCGCAGCAAGCTGAACCGGCTGATCATGGGCGGCCCGATGATGGGCTTCACCCTGCCTGACTTTGCCGTGCCGGTGATCAAAACCACCAACTGCCTGCTGGCCTCCACCACCGCCGAGCTACCACCGCCGCCACCGGCCCTGCCCTGCATCCGCTGTGGCGAATGCGCCGAAGCTTGCCCAGCCAGCCTGCTGCCGCAGCAACTGCACTTCTTCGCCATGGGCCAAGAACACGAGCAACTCAAGGCGCACAACCTGTTCGACTGCATCGAATGCGGCGCCTGCGCCTATGTCTGCCCGTCGAGCATTCCGTTGGTGCAGTACTACCGCGCCGCCAAGGCGGAAATTCGCGACTTGGAACAAAAGCAGCTCAAGGCCGAACACTCCAAGCAGCGCTTCGAGCAACGCCAGGAGCGCCTGCGCCGCGCTGAAGAACAGAAAGAAGCCGAACGCCTAGCCCGCACCGCCAAAGCGGCGCAAGCCAAAGCCGCTCAGGCTCAAGCAGCAGCCGGCCCAGAGAGCAGCGAAAGCGTAGCCGCCAAACCAGCCGGGTTAAGTGATGAACTGAAGAAACTCAAAATCGAAGCCAGCATGGCGCAAGTCGCGCTGAAAAAAGCTGAGAAACAACTGGCGGCTCACGCCACTGCGGAGCTGCAGGCCCAGGTCGACGCATTGCGCCTCGCCGCCGCGGCAGCACAACAAGCACTCGACACCGCCACAGCGGCTAATCCGCCTGCGCCAGCGGCGACTGCCGATGACGGCGCACTGAAAAAGGCCAAAATCGACGCCGCCATGCTCCGCGCACAGGTACGCAAGCTGGAAAAACTCGACGCCCCGAGCGCCGAACAGCAAAGTGAACTCACGCAACTGCGCAGCCAACTCGACGCCGCTGAAAAACTGCTGGCCAGCTTCGACAGTGCACCAGCTCCGACTGCGGCTAAAGCACCCGCCGATGATGGTGCGCTGAAAAAAGCCAAGATCGAACTGGCGATGAAGCGTGCTGAGCTGAAGAAAGCTGAGAAAGCCGGCAGCGATGAGGCGACTCTGAATGGCCTGCGCGAGGCCTTAGCGGCGGCCGAGCAATCGCTGCATCAAGCAGAAGAAGCCTCCGGCAAGCCCGTGCCAGAGCTGGTGCGCACCGACAAGCAGCCGATCGATGAAATCACCCGCGCCTTGAAAACGGAGGTGGCCTTTGCCCGCGCCGATCTGCGCAAGCTGGAACGTGATGAACATGCCGCAACCGATGCGCTGGAGCAGGCCCGTGTACGTCTAGCCGATGCCGAACAGAAACTGAGCGAACACCAGACGTAGCCCGGATGCACTCCGGGACAGCGCCCCCGGTTCGCGGCAACACATGGCGCCAAGAATTCCCCCGGATTGCACCCGGGCTACAGAACTGCGCGTGGCGCGATAACGCCATGCACAGCAAGACAATCGACCGGAGCGCCAATGGCCCTGCCACGTATCACATCGCCCCACGCCAAGGGCAGCAACCGTACCCAGCAAGTGATGCTGCAGGTGCTGCTGGCCACCGTGCCGGGCATCCTGGCCCTGACTTGGCTATTCGGCGCGGGCACGCTGATCAACCTGCTGTGGGCCAGTGCCTGCGCGCTGGCTTTTGAAGCGGCCATCCTGGCGCTGCGCAAACGCCCCGTGCTGTTCTTCCTTAAAGACTACAGCGCTCTCGTCACCGCCGTGTTGCTGGCCTTGGCGCTGCCGCCCTACTCGCCCTGGTGGCTAACCCTGGTGGCGACCGGCTTTGCCGTGGTGTTCGGCAAACAGCTCTACGGCGGTCTGGGGCAGAACCCGTTCAACCCGGCCATGCTCGGCTACGTGGTGGTGCTGATCTCCTTTCCGATGGAAATGACCAGTTGGCCAGCGCCGCATAGCGTTGGCCTGCTCGAAGGCCTGCAGCAGATTTTCGGCATCGCTAATCTGCCCGATGGCTGGGCACAGGCAACCGCACTGGACGCCCTCAAGTTGAATAAAAGCCTGACCATGGAAGAGCTCTGGGCGCAAAATCCAGCGTTCGGCTACCTGGGGGGCGCCGCCACGGAGGCGGTCAACCTGGCCTTCCTCGCCGGCGGTTTGTACCTGCTGCACAAACGCCTGTTCACCTGGCATGCGCCGGTGGGCATGCTCGCGGGCCTGGCGGTGATGAGCCTGTTGTTCTGGAACGGTTCGGGCTCGGACTCCAATGGTTCGCCGCTGTTTCACCTGCTCACCGGCGCGACCATGCTCGGTGCATTCTTTATCGTCACGGACCCGGTCAGCGGCGCCACCAGCAACCTCGGTCGGTTGATATTCGGCGTTGGCGTCGGCGTGCTGGTGTATGTGATTCGCGCCTGGGGCGGCTACCCGGACGGCATCGCGTTCGCCGTGCTGCTGATGAACCTGGCCGCGCCGACCATCGACTACTACACACGGCCGCGCACCTACGGTCATCGCAAGCCGACACGCGGCTTCAAGTTGGGAGAGTGACCGTGGCCCTGCCTGAAATCAGCCGTTCCATGCTGAAAAATGCCTTGGTACTGGGGGCTTTCGCCATTCTGACCGTGGGCATCGTCGCCACGACGCAACTGGGTACGGCCAAACGCATTGAGGCCGCTCAGCGTGAAGCCAAGGTCCAGGCCCTGGCGCAGATTCTGCCCGCCGGCAGCTATGACAACCACCTGCTGGACAACGTCCGCAACGTTCATGACCCATTGCTGGGCAACAAAGGCCCTACTCCGGCCTACCTGGCCACCCGCAATGGCGAACCCAGTGCGGTGATCCTGCAGGCCACAGCACCGGACGGTTACAGCGGTAGCATCAGCCTGTTGATCGGCATCCTGGCCGATGGCCGCCTGGCCGGCGTGCGGGTGATCAGCCACAAGGAGACACCGGGCCTGGGCGACAAGATCGAGTTGGCCAAGAACAACTGGATCAACAGTTTCGTGGGCACCTCGCTGCAGAGCCCGGATGACTCCGGCTGGGCGGTTAAGAAGGACGGCGGCCAGTTCGATCAATTCGCCGGGGCCACCATCACCCCGCGCGCCGTGGTCAAAGCGGTGCACAAGGCGCTGCAGTATTTCGATGCGCACCGGGTAGAACTGCTCACGTTCCAGGAGACTGACAATGACTAGTTACCGCGAAATCGTCGTCAATAGCCTGTGGAAGAATAATCCTGGCCTGGTCCAGCTGCTTGGCTTGTGCCCCCTACTGGGCGTCAGCAACTCGGTGGTCAACGCCCTGGGCATGGGTCTGGCCACCGCCCTGGTGCTGGCCTGTTCGAATGCCGCCGTGTCGCTGATCCGCAATGCGGTAACCGATGCCGTGCGCTTGCCCGTATTTGTCATGATCATCGCTGCGCTGACCACCTGCACCGAGTTGCTGATGCAGGCCTTCACCTACGAGCTGTACCAGATCCTCGGCATCTTCATTCCGCTGATCACCACCAACTGCATCATCCTCGGCCGCGCCGAAGCATTTGCCGCCAAGAACAAGGTCAGCCATGCCGCCTTTGATGGGCTGATGATGGGCATTGGTTTCGGCCTGGTGATGGTGGTGATCGGGGCTGTGCGTGAACTGCTCGGCACCGGCGCACTGTTTGCCAATATGCAGCTGCTGTTCGGCCCAATCGCCGCAAATTGGCAACTGACACTGTTCAGTGACTACAAAGGCTTCCTCTTGGCGATCCTGCCGCCGGGGGCGTTTCTGGTGCTGGGCCTGCTGGTGGCAGGCAAAAACCGCATCGATGAACACCTCGCGGCCAAAGCCAAGGCGCAGGAACCGGAAGCCCCCGTGCAAAGCCGTCGCGTACGCGTCACTGGAGTGATCGAGTGAACGCAGCCAAGCGCTATGAAATCTTCCGCCGCCTGCACGAAGACAACCCCGAACCCAAGACCGAACTGGCCTACAGCACGCCGTTTGAACTGCTGGTCGCGGTGACGCTGTCTGCCCAGGCCACCGACGTCAGCGTGAACAAGGCCACCGCCAAGCTGTTCCCGGTGGCCAATACGCCCGAGGCGATTTACGCACTCGGCGTCGAGGGGCTGAGCGAATACATCAAGACCATCGGCTTGTATAACAGCAAGGCGAAGAACGTCATCGAGGCCTGCCGCATCCTGATCGAGAAACATGGCAGCCAGGTGCCGGACAACCGCGAAGACCTCGAAGCCCTGCCCGGCGTCGGCCGCAAGACCGCCAACGTGGTACTCAACACGGCGTTTCGCCAGCTGGCGATGGCGGTGGACACGCACATCTTCCGTGTCAGCAACCGCACCGGCATCGCCCCCGGCAAGAACGTGCTGGAGGTGGAAAAGAAGCTGATGAAGTTTGTGCCCAAGGAATTTCTGCTCGACTCGCACCACTGGCTGATCCTGCATGGCCGCTATGTGTGCCAGGCGCGCAAGCCACGTTGCGGCAGCTGCCGTATCGAAGATCTATGCGAATACAAACAGAAAACCTCCGACGATTGAGCCGCTATTCATCTGCTCAATAAGCTGATTGAAAAAATCTTTTTTACCCGACCAGGTTTTGCCGTTATAAGGTGCGCAAATGGCCCTTGTAGCCTGGAGTGAAACACATGAGCACTGATAAAGAAGATCTTGAGCTCGACGAAGATTTTGTTGCCGAAGAAGCGGATGAAACAGAAGCGCCGGTAGAAGTAGCCAAAACCAACCTGACCAAGCGCCGCATCATCGACAACTTCCTCGAAGAGCGACGCTTGCACAAGCAATTGGCCGAATACGACTTCGACCTCTAAACCCGCCAGCAACGAAAAGCCCCGCATCTGCGGGGCTTTTTTATGACGCGACACGGGGCTGACCTTTAGCCATCAGCGGCTATCAGTCCGCGCGCGAAGGCGACAACAGCTCGATTTTGTAGCCATCCGGGTCTTCAACAAACGCCAGAATGCTGGTGCCGTGCTTCATGGGGCCCGGCTCACGGGTGATCTTGCCGCCGCGGGTGCGAATGTCTTCGCAAGCCTTGTACACATCGGCCACTTCCAAAGCGATATGGCCATAGCCGGTGCCCAACTCGTAACTGTCCACGCCCCAGTTATGGGTCAGTTCGATCACGCTGTTGTGCGCCTCGTCACCGTAACCGACGAATGCCAGAGTGAACTGCCCTTCGGGATAGTCCTTACGACGTAGCAGGGTCATGCCCAGCACTTCGGTGTAGAACGCGATGGATTTATCCATATCGCCCACGCGCAGCATGGTGTGCAGCAGTCTCATCTGTTCTCTCCTCATCACTGGCCCGACGACACGGACCTATAAATGCAAACCCCGGCTTATGGCCGGGGCTTGGTAGGCTCAGGCGCTGAGTCTATCAGAGCATCTTGCGCCCTTTACCCGCCGCGATGCGCATGCGCAGTGCATTGAGTTTGATAAAGCCGCCAGCGTCGGCCTGGTTGTAAGCGCCGCCGTCTTCTTCGAAGGTGGCGATATTGGCGTCAAACAGCGAATCGTCGGACTTACGGCCGGTGATGATCACGTTGCCTTTGTACAGCTTCATGCGCACCACGCCGTTCACGTTGGCCTGCGAGGCGTCGATCATCTGTTGCAGCATCAGACGCTCAGGGCTCCACCAGAAACCGTTATAGATCAGGCTGGCGTACTTCGGCATCAGCTCGTCTTTCAGGTGAGCCACTTCGCGATCCAGGGTGATCGACTCAATGGCACGGTGGCCCTTGAGCATGATGGTGCCGCCGGGGGTCTCGTAGCAGCCACGGGACTTCATCCCGACAAAACGGTTCTCGACGATATCCAGACGACCGATACCGTTCTCACCACCAATGCGGTTCAGCTCAGCCAATACGGTCGCCGGGCTCATTTCCTTGCCGTCGATGGCAACGATATCGCCCTTGCGGTAAGTCAGCTCGATGTAGGTCGGGGTGTCCGGTGCGGCTTCTGGCGATTTAGTCCAGCGCCACATGTCTTCTTCGTGCTCGGTCCAGGTGTCTTCCAGCACGCCGCCTTCATAGGAGATGTGCAACAGGTTGGCATCCATGGAGTACGGCGACTTCTTCTTGCCGTGACGCTCGATTGGGATGGCGTGCTTCTCGGCGTAGTCCATCAGCTTCTCACGCGAGAGCAGGTCCCACTCGCGCCACGGGGCGATGACTTTCACGCCGGGCTTGAGCGCGTAGGCGCCCAGTTCGAAACGAACCTGGTCGTTGCCTTTGCCGGTGGCACCGTGGGAGATGGCGTCTGCACCAGTCTCGTTGGCGATTTCGATCAGGCGCTTGGCGATCAGTGGACGGGCAATGGACGTGCCCAGCAGGTACTCACCTTCGTAAACGGTGTTGGCACGGAACATCGGGTAAACGAAGTCACGCACAAATTCTTCGCGCAGGTCGTCGATGTAGATTTCCTTGACGCCCATGGCCTGAGCCTTGGCACGTGCCGGCTCGACTTCCTCACCCTGGCCGAGATCTGCGGTGAAGGTCACCACTTCGCAGTTATAGGTATCTTGCAGCCACTTGAGGATCACGGAAGTGTCCAGGCCACCGGAATATGCCAGGACTACCTTGTTTACGTCGGCCATGCCATCAACTCCACGGGGTTGTGCGGGAAAACCGACGATTCTACTGCCCATGCCGTCTGATTTATAGAGGCGCGACAGCTTGTGATGACCAAGCGACGGTTAATTGTTGGACAACGGATGAACAGCATGCATCAGGAGGTGGCTGCAGGCTCCGCAGCAGTGGGTGCAGGCGTTGCTTCGGGCGGCACTGCCGCCTCAGGCACACGATCAAGCAGAATGGTCACCCGGCGGTTCTTCGCCCGGTTGGCTTCGTTGGTATTGGGTGCAAGGGGATAACGCTCGCCATGGAAACGCATGGTGATCTGCTCAGCCGGAATACCATTAGCCTTGAGGTACTCCATCACCGCCAGTGCCCGGCGCCGTGACATATCGCGGTTCGTCAGGCGATTGCCGCTGTTGTCCGCATGGCCGTCAAGCTGAATTCGATTAACACTGGGATCAGCCTTGAGGTAGCTCAAAATGATATCAAGCTTGGCTTGTGCGAGCGGTTCCAGGACGATGCCCCCCCCCGGAAAACCCACCAAGCTCTTGCGTACCTGATCAAAATTCACCGGCAGCAACTTTGCGGTGCACGCGAGGTACTCGTCATACGCCTTATCGAATTTGGCCGGTAGTAGACGCACTTCAATACTGTCACCGCCCATGGCTGTACGGTGTCGTACCACAGGGCTGCGCCCCTCAAGCAATCCAGTCAATAACCGCACACCCTGCTCTTGAGAACTGTTGAACAGCACTTCGGCCGACAGCACATTGACCGAGCCGAGATTGATGTCCCCTCGCCCTGGCTGCCACGGTGCAGCAGCAGCCAACAGCGTCGCGTTGCCTTTGCTCATCCAGCGCTCGCGGGCCTTGAGACTGAATATCACCTGCTCCCCAGCTCGCCGCACAAACACCCCGGAGCCGAAATCGGTGATAGGTTGCGACAGGCGGCACTCGAACTGATCACCTTCAACCTGCCACTCGATCTTCTCCAGACGAGTCTGGAAGCTGATAGCAAGGGCCGACTGGCTTGCCAGCAGGCAAAGCACTGCGAGTGGGTAGGGTCGCACGACAGACTCCAGGGAATACGGCTTACCTTCTGTCTATCGGTGCCGCGCCAGAAAACTTGAGCACGCAGCCACGCTCAGGTGCCGCCATCCCAGGAAGCGGCCAGGCGGTAGCCATCGACATCCATCCGAGTTTGTCCAACACGCCTGCTTTCAACGTGCTGCCACGGGGCTTTTCCGGTAGCATTCTCGCCACGTTTTGCCCGCCTGGAAGCTTCCATGACTGACCGCCTTACCCTGCTGCGTCCCGACGACTGGCACATCCACCTGCGCGACGGTGGCGTTCTGCCCCACACCGTCGCCGATGTAGCCCGCACCTTCGGACGCGCCATCATCATGCCCAACCTGGTGCCGCCGGTACGCAACGCAAGCGAAGCGGATGCCTATCGCCAGCGCATTCTCAGCGCCCGCCCTGCGGGCAGCCGTTTCGAGCCGCTGATGGTGCTGTACCTCACCGACCTGACCCAGCCTGAAGACATTCGCACAGCCAAAGCCTCGGACTTTGTGCATGCGGCCAAGCTCTACCCGGCCGGCGCGACCACCAACTCCGATTCTGGCGTGACCAGCATCGACAAGATTTTCCCGGTGCTCGAAGCCATGGCTGAAGTCGGCCTACCACTGCTGGTACACGGCGAAGTGACGCGCAGCGAGATCGATGTATTCGACCGCGAGAAGATCTTTATCGGCGAACACCTGAGCCGTGTGGTCGAGCGCTTCCCGACCCTGAAAGTGGTGTTCGAGCACATCACCACGCGCGATGCGGTGGAGTTCGTACAAGGCGCCTCGGCCAACGTAGGTGCCACCATCACCGCCCATCACCTGCTGTACAACCGCAACCACATGCTGGTTGGCGGCATCCGCCCACACTTCTATTGCCTGCCGATCCTCAAGCGCAACACCCACCAGGATGCCCTGCTGGATGCGGCCACCAGTGGCAACGCCAAGTTCTTCCTCGGCACCGACTCGGCGCCGCACGCCAAGCACGCCAAAGAAGCAGCCTGCGGCTGCGCCGGTTGCTACACCGCCTATGCGGCCATCGAGCTGTATGCCGAGGCCTTCGAGCAGCGCAACGCGCTGGATAAGCTGGAAGCCTTCGCCAGCCTGAACGGCCCGGATTTCTATGGCCTGCCGCGCAACAGCGACAGCATCACCCTGGTGCGTGAAGACTGGACTGCACCTGCCAGCCTGCCACTGGGCGAGCAAACCGTTATCCCGCTGCGCGCCGGTGAAACCCTGCGCTGGCGTCTGCTGGAGCGCCAAGCGTGAGTGAAGACCTGTACGACGACGAGCTCGAGAGCAGCCCGCACTCCGGCCCACGCCACCCGATGGCGACACGCTTTCGTGGCTACTTGCCGGTAGTCGTGGACGTGGAAACCGGTGGTTTCAACTGCGCCACCGATGCCCTGCTGGAGATTGCCGCTACCACCATCGGCATGGATGAAGGCGGTTTTCTTTATCCGGAACACACCCACTTCTTTCGTATCGAGCCGTTCGCAGGCGCGAATATCGAACAAGCGGCACTGGACTTCACCGGTATCAAGCTCGATCACCCGTTGCGCATGGCGGTGAGTGAAGAGCATGCCCTTGGCGAGATCTTCAAAGGGCTGCGCAAGTCGTTGAAGGCCAACAGCTGCAAACGGGCGATTCTGGTCGGGCACAACAGCAGCTTCGACCTGGGTTTTCTCAATGCGGCCGTGACGCGCTGCGGCATCAAACGCAACCCGTTCCACCCGTTCTCCAGCTTCGATACCGCCACCCTGGCTGGCCTGGCTTACGGCCAGACCGTACTGGCCAAGGCCTGCCAGGCCGCTGGCATCGATTTCGATGGCAAGGAAGCACACTCGGCCCGTTACGACACTGAGAAAACCGCCGAACTGTTCTGCGGCATCGTCAACCGCTGGAAAGAGATGGGCGGCTGGATGGATTTCGACGACTGACAACCATAGTCGCCGCATATCCATCGCGCATAAAAAAGCCCCGCAATCGCGGGGCTTTTTAATACTGCAGGCAGCGCAGGACAAGCCTGCGCTGCCTTTATCAAGCGCTCTGTGCCAGGTCCATCAACTCGCGGTTAGCCACAGCGTACATGGCGTAATCGGTGTTGGTGGCCGCACGTAGCTCGCCGAGCATGACCTTCCAGCGATCAACCAGACGGCGGTGTTGGTCCAGCCACACGCCGACCCGCTCTTCGATATCCGCCGGGCCTTCGGCCATTTGCAGTACCGAGACGGTGATGGCGCGTTGCTGCCAGTCCAGGTCATCGCGGAAGGCTTCACGGGCCAGGGCTTGCCAGTTGTTTTCCACCGGCAGGCTGGTGATCTGCTGCAGATACCAGGACAGCTCCAGCGCTCCACCGGTGGCGAAGTAGGCGGTGGCCACCTCTCCAGCATCCTTGCCTGTTACATCCGCCGCCTCAATGATCGGCAACAGGGTGTACAAGTGGCTGGTGCCGGCGACCACACGCGCCAGTTCTTCCGGCACACCGGCTTCGACATACCCCTGGAAGCGGGCCAGCCACTGTTCACGGGCCGGACCTTCAAGCAGTTCGTCGAGTCGACCAACCAATGCTTCGATGCGCGGCGCGAAATGCGCCACATCGCGGGCCGCATCCAGCTCGTTGCGACGGCTGCGCAGGAACCAGCGGGTCGCACGGCGCCCCAGGCGCATCAGCTCGTCCATCAACTGCAGTTGCAGCTCGGCAGGCACCTGGTAGTCCAGCGCCTCGATCTGCTGCCACCAGTGCGGCAGACGGAACAGATCACGCACGATCACATAGGCGCCGGCGACATTCGCTGCGCTCATGCCGGTGGATTCCTTCAGGCGCTGCACAAAGGTGATACCCATGTGGTTGACCAGATCGTTGGCAATCTGTGTGCTGACAATTTCGCGCTTGAGACGATGACGACGCATCGGCTCACCAAACTTCTTCGCCAGCAACGGCGGGAAGGCGGTTTCCATCTCACGGGCCAGGTACTCGTCATCCGGTACCAGGGATTTCAACAGGGCTTCCTTGAGGTCGATCTTGCTATAAGAGATCAGCACCGACAGCTCCGGCCGGGTCAAGCCCAAGCCATTGGCGGCGCGCTCGTTGAGTTCATCGTCGGTGGGCAGGAACTCCAGCGCGCGGTCCAGTTTGCCCGCCGCTTCCAGATCCGTCATCAAGCGCTTGTACTCGCCAACCCGCTCACGCGCACGGCGCTCGGCCAGCGACAACGCCTGGGTCTGCTTGTAGTTGTTGCCCAACACCAGGCCGCCGACTGCATCGGTCATTTCCACCAGCAGCTTGTTGCGTTGCTTGCCGGTCATATCACCCGCACCGACGATTTCGCCGAGCAGGATCTTGATGTTTACCTCGTGGTCGGAGCAGTCCACCCCCCCCGCGTTGTCGATAAAGTCGGTGTTGCTCTTGCCGCCATTGAGGCCGTACTCGACGCGACCCAGTTGGGTCATACCCAGGTTGCCGCCCTCACCCACCACCTTGGCACGCAGTTCGCGACCATCCACACGTAGCAGGTCGTTGGCCTTGTCGCCGACATCGGCGTGGCTTTCCTTGCTGGATTTCACGTAGGTGCCGATGCCGCCGTTCCACAGCAGGTCCACCGGCGCCTTGAGCAGCGCGTTGAGCAGCTCGGTCGGGGCCAGCTTGTCGGCGCTGATATCAAAGCGTTCTTTCATCTGCGGACTGATGGCGATGCTCTTGGCGCTGCGCAGGAAGATCCCACCGCCCGCGGAGATCAGCTTGGCGTCGTAATCGGCCCAGCTGGAGCGCGGCAGATCAAACAGCCGTTTGCGCTCGATAAAACTCTTCGCCGCATCCGGGTTGGGGTCGATAAAGATATGCATATGGTTGAAGGCAGCGACCAACTGCAGGCTTTCCGAGAGCAGCAAACCGTTGCCGAACACGTCACCGGCCATATCACCGATACCGATCACCGTAACGTTGTCCTTCTGCACGTCGATACCGCGCTCACGGAAGTGACGCTGCACCGAGACCCAGCCACCCTTGGCGGTGATGCCCATGCCTTTGTGGTCGTAACCGGCTGAACCGCCCGAAGCGAAAGCATCGTCCAGCCAGAAGCCATAGTCCTGGGCAATGCCGTTGGCGATGTCGGAGAAGGTCGCTGTACCTTTGTCGGCCGCCACCACCAGGTAGGGATCGTCGCCATCGTGACGCACCACATTCTGCGGCGGCACCACGGCACCGTCTTTGAGGTTGTCGGTGATGTCCAGCAGGCCGCTGATAAAAATGCGGTAGCAGGCAATGCCTTCAGCCAGCACGTCATCACGCGAGCCCCCCAGCGGCAGGCGCCGTGGGATAAAACCGCCCTTGGCACCCATCGGCACGATGACCGCGTTCTTCACCTGCTGTGCCTTGACCAGGCCCAGCACCTCGGTGCGGAAGTCTTCCTCACGATCCGACCAACGCAGGCCGCCACGGGCGACGTCACCAAAGCGCAGGTGCACGCCTTCAACACGCGGCGAGTAGACGAAGATTTCGAACTTTGGCGTGGGCCGCGGAATATCCGGAATCGCCCGCGGGTTGAGCTTGAAGCTGAAGTAGGACTTGTTCTGTCCAGACGCGTCGGTCTGGTAGAAGTTAGTGCGCAGGGTGGCTTTGATCAGGTCCAGATAACGACGCAGGATGCGGTCTTCGTTGAGCACCGCAACGTTGTCCAGCGCGGCGAGAATCGCCTGCTCAAGCTTCTGCTGCTTGTCTTCCAGATCATCGGCGGTGAGCTTGCGCGCCAGGTAGAAACGCGTTTTGAACAGGCGCACCAGTTCCTTGGCAATATCGGCGTGATTGGCCAGGGTGCTGGCGATGTAACTGAGGTCAAAGCCCAGGCGAATCTGCTTGAGGTAGCGGGCATAGGCGCGCAGCAGCGCCACATCACGCCAGGGCATGGCGGCCATCAGCACCAGACGGTTGAAGCCGTCGTTCTCCGCCGCGCCGCCGACGATGTTGACGAAAGCGTCCTGCAAGGTGTCATTGAGTTGTTGGATATCAACATCCAACCCCTCGGCATAGGTAAAAGCAAAATCATGAATCCAGAATTCCCGCCCATCCGAATGCCGCAACTTATAGGGGAATTCACCGAGTACGCGCAGGCCAAGGTTTTCCAGAATCGGCAACACATCTGACAGTGGCAACGGTGTATCGGCGTGATACAGCTTGCAATGCAACTGCTGATCACTCTGGCTCAGCGGTTGGTAGAAGCTCATCACCAACTGCCGCTGACTGTCCAGGCTGAGCAGGTGCTGCATGTCTACCACGGCCGAGTGCGGAGCAAAACGCTCGCGGTAACCGGCAGGGAAACCACCCGGGAATTCGCTGAGCACTTCGGTGCCCTGAGCTTCGCCGAGGCTCTCGACGATCAGGCTGGTGTAATCGTCCTTCCACGAACGGCACGCCTGGATGACTTCTTTCTCCAGGCGCAGCGGGTCAATCTGCACACGCTTGGCCGGATCGACTTTGAGGATGAACTGCACCCGCGCCAGCACTGACTCGGAGAAGAAGGTCCAGAATTCGCAATCGGTGGCCTGCAGGCGCTCCATCAGCACCTGCTGGATCTTCATGCGGGTTTCGGTGGAGTACACATCGCGTGGCACATAGGCCAGGCAGTAGCAGAAGCGGCCGTACGGATCGCGGCGCAGGAACACGCGAATCTTGTTGCGCTCCTGAATCTGCACAATGGCGATAGTGGTGCTGAACAGCTCATCCACCGGGGTCTGGAACAGGTCGTCACGCGGCAGCACTTCCAATACCTGAGCCAGCTCTTTGCCCAGGTGCGCGCTGCTGTCGAAACCGGAGCGCTGCTTGATCACCGCCACCTTGCGGCGGATAAACGGAATATTCCACACGCTCTCGGCATACACCGCCGAGGTGTACAGGCCCATGAAGCGGCATTCCTTGACCACCTTGCCCTTGGCGTCCAGCTCGCGGATCGATACCAGGTCCGGATACGCCGGACGGTGCACCCGGCTCGGTACAGCGGCCTTGGCAAAGGACAGCAGCTGCGGCTCACGCAGGTAGGCCACCGCTTCCGGCTCGATATGCAGCTCATCGGCCTTGAGCCCTGCACGCAAACGCTTGGACAGGCCGAGCAAGGATTTCTCGTCGTAGACCAGGCTGCCACCGCTGGAACTGTCTGCAACGGTGAACTCTTCATAGCCAAGGAAAGTGAAGTGGTCGTCGAGCAACCAGCTCATGAATACTTTGATTTCTTCCAGCTCAGCGCCTTCGACCTTGAGCTTGGCCTTGTCCAGCCAAGCCAGCAGTTCCTTGGCCTTGGCTTTCATGGGCTGGAAGTCAGCCACGCTCAAGCGCACATCGCTGAACACGTCCTGCAGAGCTTTTTCCAGGGTCTTCAGCTCGCCGGCATTGGCGCAGCGGTCGATTTCCAGGAACATCAGCGCTTCATGCTGCACATCCTTGCCCTGAGCCCCCTTGGGCAGAATTTCCAGCAGCTCACCGGCTTTGTTGCGGCGCACGCTGAATACGCTGTTTTGCAGGGTATGAATGCTGTAACCGTGGCGGTTCAGCTCCATACGCACCGAGTCGACCAGGAAGGGAATGTCGCTGTGCAGAATTTCCACGGCCGTGTGGGTGGACTGCCAGCCGTGCTTTTCATAATCCGGGTTGAACACCCGCACTTCGGGCTTGGCCGGGACAAAACGCTCCAGCAGGCGCCAGGACGACAATGTGCAGCCGACCAGATCAGAGAGGCGCCGCTGGGTCAGCTCTTCAAGCGCGATAATGCCGAAAAATTGCTCGGCGAACAGGGCTACTTGTGGCAGAACCTGTTCGCTGACGTGCTGCGCCAGGGCCGTTTGCAGATGGTGCTGAAAATCGGCTTTGCTGGCCGCCGTAAAGAACGCCATGGTGTGCTCCATTTGGCTTGTTGTTCGACTGGTGACGTGATCGGGGCAGTCGCAAGAAGGACCTTCGCCACAACCTTGTTGTTCAACGTTAGTCTAGGAGGCAGCGATTGCATTAAAGTGGCTGCCACTTAACTCTGGCGAGGTTCGAGACTCGCTGGTCACATTTGCCGGATGAGCTTAACGATGGAACACCGTGAAGCGCTTGTCGCGCTGCGACATTTTCTTTCAAGCCAGATCCTCGGCCAGGAAAAACTCATCGAAAGGCTGCTGATTGCCTTGCTTGCCGATGGCCACATGCTGGTCGAAGGCGCACCGGGTCTGGCCAAGACCAAGGCGATCAAGGAGCTGGCCGAAGGTATCGAAGCCGAGTTTCACCGCATTCAGTTCACCCCCGACCTGCTCCCGGCAGATATCACCGGCACCGAAATCTATCGTCCGGAAACGGGTAGCTTCGTGTTCCAGCAGGGGCCGATATTCCACAACCTGGTGCTAGCCGATGAAATCAACCGCGCGCCGGCCAAGGTGCAATCGGCGCTGCTTGAAGCCATGGCTGAGCGCCAGGTCAGTGTCGGCCGTAGCACTTATGAGCTGTCGCCGCTGTTTCTGGTAATGGCCACGCAGAACCCGATCGAGCAGGAAGGCACCTACCCGCTGCCCGAAGCTCAGCTTGATCGTTTTCTGATGCATGTGAAAATCGGTTTTCCTGATGCCGGTGTCGAACGCAAGATCCTCGCGCAGGCCCGTGGCGAAGCGCTGAATGGCGAAACCAAGCCCGAGCAACTGGTCAGCCAGCAGGCAATCTTCGCCGCACGCCAGGAGATTCTCGGCCTGTACATGGCCGACGCAGTGGAGGAATACCTGGTGCAACTGGTAATGGCCTCGCGCACCCCGGCCAAGTTCGACCCTGAGCTGGCCGAGTGGATAGCCTACGGCGCCAGTCCACGCGGCTCGATTGCCCTGGACCGCTGTGCACGGGCACACGCCTGGCTGGCCGGACGCGACTTCGTCAGCCCGGAAGATATCCAGGCCGTGCTGTTCGACGTGCTGCGCCACCGGATCATCTTGTCGTTTGAAGCCGAAGCCGCCGGCATCGATCAGGACCGCGTCATACAGCGTATTCTCGATGTTGTGGCGGTCGCCTGAGCACCATGCACGACCAACCCACGCAGCCCGGCATTCGCGTCAGCCTCGGTGAACTGATCGAGATGCGCCACCGTGTGCGTGAGGTGCAGCTGTTTTCCACCCCGGCGCGGCGCAGCCCGCTGATTGGCCTGCACCACTCCAAACTGCGCGGACGCGGCGTGGACTTCGATCAGGTGCGTGTCTATCAGGCCGGCGATGATGTGCGCACCATCGATTGGCGGGTGACCGCGCGCACCCAGGAGCCACACACCAAGTTGTTCCATGAAGAACGCGAGCGGCCGATCTACATCATGGTCGAGCAGAGCAAGCAGCTATTTTTTGGCTCCGGGCTGATGTTCAAGTCGGTGCTCGCGGCCCATGCTGCCAGCCTGATCGGCTGGGCCGCCCTGGGCCATAACGACCGCATCGGCGGCCTGGTATTTGGCGATCTGGAACACCACGAAATCAAACCACGGCGCAGCAAGCAGAGCCTGCTGCAACTGCTCAGCCGCCTGACCAAAGCCAATCAGGCCCTGAGCAGCGACAGCCAGGGCGGCCGCGACAGCTTTGGCCTGGCCTTGCGTCGCGCCCGCGAGGTACTGCGCCCCGGCAGCCTGGTGGTGATCCTGTGTGATGAACGCACCTTGAGCGACAGCAGCGAACAACAGTTGCTGCTGCTGGCGCGGCACACTGACCTGCTGTTGCTACCCCTGTCAGACCCGCTCGACCATGCCCTGCCGAATGCCGGCCTGCTGCGTTTTACCGAACACGGCGCGCAGCTGGAGCTGGATACCCAGGACGCCGAACTGCGCCAGGCCTACCGTAGCCTGGCCGATGCCCGCCAGGCACGCTGGCAGCGCCTGGCGCAAAAGCTTGGCGTGCCGCTGCTGGCGCTGAATACCCAGAGCGAGATGATCGAGCAGCTGCGCGAGCACCTGAATGCCCAACGGCCGAGGAAGGCCCTGTGAACCCGCTGGACCAACTCGAACCGCTGATCACCCCTGCGCCGATCAGCTGGTGGCCACCGGCGCCGGGCTGGTGGCTGCTCGCGGTTCTAGTGCCGCTGCTGTTATGGGCCGCCTTCAAACTGCTTAAACGCCTGCCACGCAAAGCTGCCGAGCGGTCGAGCGAAGCGCCGCTTGACCCGTTGCGCCAGGCTGCGTTGAACGAACTCGAACGCCTCAGCAAACCCTATGACGGCATCGACGCCGGCCCCTGGCTGCAGCAACTCAATGCCATCCTCAAACGTCTGTGCCGCGAGCGCTACCCACAAAGCAACAGCCACACCCTGAGCAGCCGCGCCTGGCTGGCCTTTCTCGACAGCCGTTGCCCTGCCGCCGGCCTGACCCGCTGGATGATCCTGGTGGAGGGCGCCTATCGCCCGCGCTGCAGCCTGGATGACAAGGCTATCACCGGCCTCAACCAGGCGGTGTCAATCTGGATTCGCAAACATGTTTGAGTTTGCCTGGCCCTGGGTCTTCCTGATCGCCCCCCTGCCCTGGCTGCTGCGCCGCTGGCTGCCGCCTGCGGACAGCGGCGAAGCGGCGCTGAAAATCAGCTTTCTGGCAGAACTCGAAGGCTTGAGCGGTCGCCGCGCCCGCGTGCGACTGCCAGCCTTGCAACAACAGGCGCCGTTTGCGCTGATCTGGCTGTTACTGCTGCTCGCCAGTGCGCGTCCGCAATGGCTGGGTGAGCCGCTGCCGTTGCCCGCCAGCGGCCGCGACCTGCTGCTGGCGGTGGATGTATCCGGCTCCATGGATTACGCCGATATGCTCTGGGAAGAGCAGGAAGTCAGCCGCCTGACCTTGGTCAAGCAC
Source organism: Pseudomonas sp. SL4(2022) (assembly GCF_026625725.1). Classification (NCBI taxonomy): domain Bacteria; kingdom Pseudomonadati; phylum Pseudomonadota; class Gammaproteobacteria; order Pseudomonadales; family Pseudomonadaceae; genus Pseudomonas; species Pseudomonas sp. SL4(2022). The sequence continues at coordinate 3,349,858 of NZ_CP113060.1, read as the reverse complement.
CTGCTCGGCGACTTTATCGACGGCCGCCAGGGTGACCGGGTCGGCCTGATCCTGTTCGGCAGCCGCGCCTACCTGCAGTCGCCACTGACCTTCGACCGACAGACCGTGCACACCTGGCTGGATGAGGCGCAAAAAAACATCGCCGGACCACAGACCGCCATCGGTGACGCCATTGGTCTGGCAGTCAAACGCCTGCGTGAACGCCCGGCGCAGAGCCGCGTGCTGGTACTGGTCACCGATGGTGCCAACAATGGTGGCGAAATCGATCCCTTGACCGCCGCCCGCCTGGCCGCTGAGGAAGGCATCACCATTTACCCGATCGGCATCGGTGCCGATCCTGAGCAAGGTGGCGTGCTCGGCATGCTTGGCTTTAATCCCGGCATCGATCTGGACGAACCGAGCCTGCGGGCGATTGCCGAGGCCACAGGCGGCGAATACTTCCGCGCCCGCGACAGCGAAGAGCTGCAAGCCATCGAAACCACCCTCGACCGTCTCGAACCGGTGGCGCAGAAGCCGACCCTGGCACGGCCCACCTTGCCGCTCTATCCCTGGCCGCTGGGTCTAGCCTTACTGTTCAGCCTGCTGCTGGTCGGTAAGACACTCTGGCCGAGCCTGCCGCTACGCTGGCGCACTCAGCTGACACGGCTGCGGAGGACACAGTCATGAGCGAACTGATCAGCCTCTGGCCGCACTGGCAGCGCCCCTTCTGGCTGCTGCTGATGCCGCTGCTGGGCTTTCTGCTCTGGCAGCTCTGGCACCGGGAAAAGCGCAGCGGCCGCTGGCAAGCCCTGCTGCCGACCGCCTTCCAGGCCGCACTGCTGACGACCACCGGTGGGCGCAACAGTCGTCTGCCCTGGTTGGCCCTCGGCCTGGCGTGGCTGCTGGCACTGTTGGCGCTACTTGGCCCCAGCTGGCAACGCATCGAGCAGCAGAACCCCAAGCCAGCCGACCCGCTGGTGGTAATGCTCGAACTGACACCCGAGATACTCGCCAGCGATGCCTCGCCCAATCGCCTGGCCCAGGCCAAGCGCAAACTGCTCGATTTGCTGGAGGCACGCCAGGATGCGCAAACCGCCATCGTCGTGTATGCCGGCAGCGCGCATACCCTGGTGCCGCTGTCCGACGACCTGGCCACCAGCCGCAATCTGCTCGATGTGCTGAGTCCAGAGATCATGCCGGAGCCTGGCAAGCGTGCCGACCTGGCGGTGGCCAAAGCCCTGCAACTGCTCGAACAGGGCGCCCAGGGCAATGGCCGCCTGCTGCTGCTGACCAGTAGCCTCGATGAAACCCAGCGCCAGGCGATCAGCCAGGCCCTCGGCCGCCGCGGCGAGCGCCTGCACATTCTCGGCATTGGCAGCACCCAGGGCGCACCGATCATTCGGGAGGACGGCTCGTTTCTCAAGGATGCCCAGGGCACCATCCTGCTACCGCGCCTGGACAGCAACGGCCTCAAGCGTTTTGCCAGTGAGCTGGGCGGCCTGTATCAGGCTGTGACGCTGGATGAACGCGATCTGCGCAACCTGGGCCTACTGGATGCCCCACAACAGCTGCGCCGCGACGGCGAGCTGACCCAGCTGCAAGCCTGGGCTGACCAGAGCCACTGGTTGCTCTTGCCGCTGTTGTTACTGGCCGCCTGCGCCGCACGCCGCGGCTGGCTGCTGTGCATGCCGCTGTTGCTGCTGAGCCTGCCGCAGAACAGCTACGCCTTCAGCTTCGACGACCTCTGGCTACGTGCCGATCAGCAAGGCCAGCGCCTGCTGGAGGCGCAGCAACCGGCGGCTGCCGCGCAGCGTTTCAATGATCCGCGCTGGCAAGGCCAGGCGCTCTACCAGGCCGGGGATTACGCCGCAGCCGCCGAACGCTTTGCCAATGGCGAAAGCGCCAGCGACCACTACAACCGTGGCAACGCCCTGGCGCGCAGCAATGAACTGGAAGCCGCCCTAGACGCCTACACCCAGGCGCTGGAACTGCAACCCGACTTGGCTCAGGCGCAAAAGAACAAAGCCCTGGTCGAAGAACTGCTGCGCCAGAACCAGCAGCAACAGCAACAGCAGAATCAAAGCGACAACGCACAAGAACCCGACGAGCAGCAGCATCAGCCCAGCAGCCAGCCGCAGGCAGGCCAGTCCGATCCAGACGCCCAGCAGCAGGCCGAACAATCGCCGGGCAAGCCGTCAGAGCCAAAGGATAAGGGCGAAAAACCCGCACAACCCGGCACCGACGAAGACACGGAGACACCGCCGTCGCAACCAGAAGACGACAACACCAGTGAAGAACAGATCGCCAGTGCCGAACCGAGCCTCGACGGCGAGCGGCGTCAGGCATTGGAACAATGGCTGCGGCAGATCCCCGATGATCCGGGCGAGCTGCTGCGGCGTAAATTCAGGCTGGAACAACAACAGCGCCAGGAACAACTGCAATGAGCCGACTGCTCTGTACCCTTCTGCTTGGCCTGCTGGCCCTGAATGTCAGCGCGCAAAGCCTCACCGCCAGTGTCGACCGCACCCGCCTGAATGCCGGCGAAAGCGTTGAGCTGACCCTGGAATCGGATGACGCCACGCTGTTCGGCAAACCTGATCTGCAGCCGCTCAATGAACTGTTTGACGTGCTCGGCACGCGCCAGGTCAATCGCCTGACCAGCGGCAGCAATGGCGCCCAGGCCAGCACGCGCTGGATCGTCACCCTGCAACCCAAACACAGCGGTTACGTGGTGATACCGCCGCTGAGCCTTGGCCAGCTGCAAAGCGCCCCCATCACGCTGCATGTACAACAAGCCACCAATGCCGATGACAGCCGCCTGGCGCCGGTATTTATCGACGCCAGCCTGGATCAGGAAAGCGTCTACGTGCAGGCGCAAACCGTGCTGACACTGCGCATCTACCATTCCGTCTCGCTTTACGACGACAGCAGCTTGACCCAACTGAACATGCCCCTGGCACGCGTTGAAGCCCTTGGTGAACCACGCACCTATGAGAAAGACATCAACGGTGTGCGCCATGGCGTGATCGAGCTGCGTTACGCGATCTTCCCCCAGGAAAGTGGCGACCTGCTGATCCCCTCGCAGGCCTTTACCGCCACTGCGGTTGATCGCTCCGCCAGCAATGCCTACAACCCGTTCGGCCCGCGCCCGGGCAAGGTGGTGCGAGTCCGCTCGCCGGAAATCCCGCTGATGGTAAAAGCCAAGCCGGCCAGCTACCCGGCCGACGCGCCCTGGCTGCCAGCACGCGCACTTAGTCTGAGTGAAGTCTGGAGCCCACAGCCGGAAACTGCACGCGTCGGCGATTCGCTGACGCGCAGCCTGCTGCTCAAGGTCGAAGGCCTGGCCAGCGCGCAATTACCGCCCTTGCCAGCCACCCAGGTTGCCGGCCTGCGCCGCTACCCCGATCAACCCCAATTAACCAACCAGGCCAGCGAAAACGGCCTGGTGGCCAGCCGTGAAGAGCGTGAAGCACTGGTGACCAACCGTGAAGGCGAAATCACCCTGCCGGTAATCGAAGTGCTGTGGTGGAACACCACGACCGATCAACTCGAACGCAGCAGCCTGCCCGCACGCAAGCTGCAAGTGGCTGCCAACCCGAATCTGGAAACCCTGCCGATTGAGGCAGCGCGCTCCACAGTCAACGAGGTGGACAACGTACACCTCTGGCCTTGGCAATTCAGCACTGCGCTACTGAGCCTTACCACCCTGCTCGGTTTTACCCTGTGGTGGCGCGCGCGACGTCAGCCCCCGGTTTTACCTAGCCAGCAAACTGGCCCCAGCCAACGCAACCTGCTGGATGACCTCAAACGCAGCTGTATGGCCAACGACTCGCAAGCTACTCGGCACGCACTCGACGCCTGGGCCCGCCAGCAGCCGGAAACCCTCGCGGATATGGCCGCGCGCTTTACTCCGCTGTCCGACGCCCTCGATGGCCTGAATGGCGCGCTGTACAGCGAGAGTGGCCAGCACTGGCAGGGCCGTAATCTGTGGCTGGCGATTCGCAGCCTGCCTGCCATAGAAGACCTCGAAAGCAGCACCAACCCGGATACCAGTGCCCTGCCGCCACTGTATCCACGCTAAAAACAGCACCCAATCCTAAAGGTACTTAGGGCGCTCGTGCGACGCGGCTGTGCAGCCTACATACAGCCCATGCGGCCTATCGACTCCAGGCAATAGCGGACGGCTCCTTGGCCAGGCCGCCGCCAGCAGGCGACGCGGCAGAGCCAATCACATCCGCACACCTACTTAATCAGCAGCGCTGTTCTCCCTCAAGCCCAGGCAACAGCCCATGGCGAAAACAGAAAGCCCTCGGGAATCGCTTCACCGAGGGCTTCTGTTGAGTCATGGCCCAAGTGCCTAGGGCACCCGGAGCATCGCCTGCGCTTAGTGCGCCAGCAGCGAACCGCCCGTCTTGCCAACCAGTTTCTCTGGTTTGATCAGGAAACGTGCCAGTGCCGGCAGTAGCAGCAAAGCACCGAACATGTTGACGATAAACATGAAGGTCAGCATCAGGCCCATGTCGGCCTGGAACTTGATAGCCGAGAAGATCCAGGTCGCTACGCCAATCGCCAGGCACAGACCGGTGAACAGTACCGCCTTACCGGTGGACTTGAGCGTCTGATAGTAGGCCTCTTGCAACGGCAGACCAGCGCGCAGGAAGCTTTCCAGGCGGCTGTAGATGTAGATGCCGTAATCCACACCGATACCGACACCGAGCGCGATAACCGGCAACGTGGCAACCTTCATGCCGATGCCCAGGAACGCCATCAGCGCGTTACCCAGAATCGAGGTCAGGATCAGCGGCAACACAATGCAGATGGTTGCCGGTACAGAGCGGAAAGTGATCATGCACATCACCGCCACCCAGATATACACCAGCACCAGAATGGTCAGCTCAGAGGTGGAAATCACTTCGTTGGTAGCCGCCTCGATACCTGCGTTACCAGCGGCCAGGCGGAACTCCAGATCATCCTGGTTATTCACCTTGGCGAACTCCTGCACCGCACCCACCGCACGCTTGAGCGTCTCGGCCTTGTGGTCCTCGAGGAACACCAGCACCGGCGCGACCGAGCAATCTGCGTTGTACAGGCCGTCAGCACGGGCAATCGAGTTGTTCAACACGTCCTGGTTGCGCGACAGGGTTTCCCACTTCAGGTTGCCTTCGTTCATCCCCTTGATCATCTGGCGCGACACCGTGACCATGGAAACCGCTGACTGCACGCCTTTGGTGTTTTCCATCTTCCACATCAGCTCATCCATGGCCGACAGCGTCTTGAAGGCCGAACAGCCTTCAGGTGCCGCCTTGACCATGACAACCAGTACATCCGAACTGGTCGAATAGTTCTTGATGATGAAGTCATTGTCCTGGTTGTAGCGCGAGTCCGGACGCAGTTCAGGCGCACCCTGATCCAAGTCACCGACCTGCAGGTTGGCCTTCTGGTAGAAGAAGCAGCTGACGCCACCCACCAGCGCCAACACAACCATGAACGGCGCAACATTGGGGTGAGCAACGTTGGACAGCAGACGCCACATTGGCTTCTCGGCCGATTCATCTTTCCTGCTGCGTTCGATGGCCTTTTTGCTGATGCCCAGGTAGGAAATTGCCACCGGCAGCAGAATCAGGTTGGTGAAAACGATAACCGCCACACCGATCGACGCACCGATAGCCAACTCGTGGATCACACCAATGTCGATGATCAACAGGGTGATAAAGCCCACGGCGTCAGCCAGAATTGCGATCATCCCCGGCAGGAACAGCTGCCGGAAAGTACGCCGTGCTGCCATCAGGGAGTTTTCAGCACCGCTGGATTGCAGGGCAATACCGTTGATCTTCTGCACGCCATGGGAAATACCAATGGCGAAAATCAGGAACGGCACCAGCATCGAGTAAGGGTCGAGGCCGAAGCCAACCAGGTTCATCAGCCCCAGCTGCCAGCCCACAGCCACCAGTGTGGTAACCAACACGCCGACGGTACTGCGGATACACCAGCTGAACCAGTACAGCAGGACAAAGGTGATCAGCAGCGCGATGGCAAAGAAGCCCACGACCATCACCAGACCATCAATCAGATCCCCCACCTTCTTGGCAAAGCCGATGATATGGATCTGCACATTGGGGTTCTGCGCCTGGTACTTCTCGCGAATCTTCTCTTCCAGCTGGTGGGAGAATTTCTGGTAGTCCAGCTTGATCAGCTTGCCTTGGTCGTTCGGGTCCGGGTAGGACTCCAGCAGCGGCACATCGACGATGCTGGACTTGAAGTTGTTCGCCACCAGACGGCCAACCTGACCGGACTTGAGTACGTTGCTGCGCAACTCTTCAAGGCTTTCCGGGCTGCCATCATAGGTTTGCGGAATCACTTCGCCGCCGGCAAAACCTTCCTCGGTTACTTCGGTCCAGCGCACGCTCGGCGTCCACAGGGACTTCAGGCCAGAACGATCGACACCTGGAATATAGAACGCCTCGTCGTTGATCTGACGCAGGGTCTCCATGTATTCCTTGGTGAAGATGTCGCCATCTTTGGCTTCCACCGAAATACGCACCGTGTTGCCCAGGTTGGCCAGGTCATTACGGTGTTCCATCATGTTCTGAATGAACGGATGGCTCAGCGGGATCATTTTTTCGAAGCTGGTCGAAGGACGGATTTGCGTCGCCTGGTAGAACAGGAAAATGCTTACCAGCAAGCAGATCAAAATCACTGCCGGCCGGTTATTGAAAATCAGGCGTTCAAGAAAGCTCGCCTTGTCCTGGTGATGGTTACTCATCAAACGCTACCCCAGCTTATTATTGTTGGCCAAGACTGGCATCAGTCGACGCGGAAACATGTACGCCACCCTGCCCGACGAGGATCAGACGGCCATTGTTATCCATGGCCACGCCAGCCAAAGACAAACGATCCGGGCGATTCAGCACGCTGAAACTGCGCCCCTTGTCGATGCTGCGCAGCACACTGCCGCCGTGGCCGACAATCATGATGCTGCCATCTTTGAAGACGCTGCCATTGGCCAGGCCAAACTCCAGCTCTCCCTTGTTCGCGCCCTTGAGCGAAATACGCTCCCAGGTGTTGCCGAAGTCAGCCGAGCGAAACAGGTGACCACGCAAGCCATACACCATCAGCGCGTTTGGTTCGCCGACACCCAAGGCGCCGAACAGCGAACCCTCATAAGGGCTTTCCAGCTGTTCCCAGGTTTGCCCCCAATCCGGCGAACGGAACATCACGCCCTGTTCACCGACGATGATCAGACCGGAATCCTTCACTTCGACAATGGCATTGAGGTGATAGGCGTCCTCGTTGTCCATGCGATCGCTGACATCGTCCCAGGTCGCACCACCATCGGTGGTTGCCAGCAAGGCGCCATAGGCCCCCACCGCAAAACCGTTGTTGCGGTCCTTGAACCAGACATCCAGCAATGGTGCTTCGCGTTCGAGGTCTTCGAACTGCTTCACCCAGGTGCTGCCACCATCACTGCTGGCAAGAATCTGGGCGTCATGACCGACAGCCCAACCGTGGCTATCGTCGATAAAGAAAACGGCCGTCAACATCTGCTTGGATGGCACGCTGGCCTGAGTCCAGCTATCGCCATTGTCATCGGAGTACAGGATATGGCCACGGTCGCCTACGGCAACCAGGCGCTTACCGACACTGGCAACATCAAGCAGCAAGCTGTGCTGCGCCTTGGCGGAGACTACCGACTGAACTTCGGTTTTGGCAGTTTCGGCTTGCACGTGCACAGGCGCACTGGCGAGCATCAGTATGGACAGCACACTGCACAGCGAAAGCGCTTTAGTCAGTGGCGAGTGAACGCGGAACGCCGGCGTGCAGGACGACCCCACAACATGACCGGCCTGGGTGCGCCGCATAATGGGCTCACTCATATACCTTCCCCCTTATTCTTATAGGTAGCACTACCCTAATAGCAGTCCACCTATCCTACTGAGCTTTCAAAAGGCCTGACAATCGGTGCGACGTTATGTTTTGTTAAACCAGACCGTCTACCCTGCCCTGTCCGACCCACAAATAGCAAAGGGCCGCTACAACAGTAGCGGCCCCTTGTTCAACCTACACGCGAATTAGCGCGTGCCGCGACGGCGCAGAGCAGCTGGTTTGAAGTAACCATCGTCCGGAACCGGCTGACTGAAGTCGATCGTGCTCGGCTCTTCGTTGTCCAGGTTCTGTACGTGGTAACGACGGGCCTGCAGATCGTGGAAGGTATCCAGCGCAGACCAGGTGGTCGGCAGGTCGTAGTAGTTTTTCAGGTAGGCAATCGATACGCGCCACAGCTCGCCGCGACCGTCGTACTGATCAACCACTGCTGCTTGCCAGCTGTCCTCGTCGAGGAACAGGGTACGCTTGGAGTAGATGTGGCGAGCGCCGGATTTCAGCGTGCCCTCAACGACCCATACGCGGTGCAGTTCGTTGCGGGTCACAGCCGGGTTCAAGTGACCGACCTGCAGCAGGTCCTTGTACTTGACGTCCGGGCTGGTGACTTTGTAGCTGTTGTAAGGAATATAGATTTCCTTCTTACCGATCAGCTTCCAGTCATAACGATCAGGCGAGCCGTTGATCATGTCGGTGTCGTCTGCAGTGCGCAGACCGTCAGCGGCAGCAATCGGGGTGTCATAGGCCAGGTTCGGCGCGCGGCGTACACGACGCTGACCGGCGTTATAACCCCAAGCCTGACGCGGCTCTTTCACCTGATCCAGCGTCTCGTGCACCAGTACCGCACCACCAGCCAGACGCGCAGGGCTCTTGGTGAAGGACAGGTAGTAGAACATGATGTTGTTCAGGTCGGCTGCAGTCCCTTTCGGGTTGTAGAACTTGAACATGGCTTCCTGCTGCGAGGTCACCAGGGAGTAGCTGCCGTTACGCTGCACGGCCACTTCCGAAGCGCGACGCACAATGTAGGTACCGCGGTAGCGTGCGATGTGGTTCCACAGCGCTTCTACACCATTTTGCGGAATCGGGAACGGAATGCCGCCATAGGCATCAGCAAAACCGTTACCGCCGTCCAGCAACTTGGCCGTGGTGGCATTCTTGACGGTGTTGTCATACACCCACTGCGGCGCAGAACCGGAACGACGGGTCTGATAGACCGGCATCTGGTAGCTGTTCGGGTAGGTGTTGAACATGGCAATCTGACCCGGGGTCAGGTTGGCCTTGTACTGATCCAGGTTGGCTTTGGTGATGGTGAACAGCGGCTTGTCATCAGCAAACGGATCGACGTGGTGCTGGCCTGGCGTCTTGTAAGCCGCCGGCGCCTTGGTGATGCCACCGGTCCACTCCGGGATGGTGCCTGCAGCGTTACCGGCTTTCTCGGCACCGAATGGGGTGAGGCTTGCGCCCAACTTGGCGGCTTCTGTGGGCGAAACTGCAGCCAGCGCGCTGCCAGCGGACAGCGCCAGCGCAATGGCGGCACCAATCAGCGTGTGCTTTTTCAGCATCTTGATTCTCCGTGATAAGACATCAACCGAGCGCCCGCGAGCGCTCGGTATTTTCTAGTTATGTTTAGAAGGAATACTTGACGTTCAAGCCGACGTTGTCACGGTCACGGCCCGAGTTGCTCTGGCCTGCACCCATAAACTCGGTGTATTGAATTTCAGCTTCCAGGCTGTTCAGGTAGCTGGCGCGAAGACCTACGGTGTAAGCCTTGCGGTCTTCAATAAAGTTACCGGTTTGGTGCGAGTTACCCTGGAAGTCGTGCTTAAAGACAGTGAACGGCGACAGGTTTACGCCAGCGTAAACATCGTTCCAAGTACCGGACAGTACCAGCGTGTAGCCGTAAGCATCACTAGACGCACAATCCTGCTTAGCCATAGCCTCATCGGTCGAATAAGAGGTGTTAGCACGACCGGCGATACAACGAGTGTAAGTTTGTGGAGCAAACGGGTTTGCTGAGGAACGCACACCGGTGTATTTCAAACTGTCGCCACGCAAATGCTCGGAAGCAAGCTCTGCAACACCGAACAGCGAATCAAAGCTAAGGACGTTGCCAAAATTATGAATTGCACCGAGTGAAAGATTGAAAGACTCAACGCGGCGATAGTTACTTACAGAACCATCACGCGAAATTTGCTCACCTGAAATAATAGCTGTACCACTACCCGGAATAAGGCCAGAGTTATTCGCTAGCTTAGCGCCTTGGATTACAAGATCACCCAAAAGATCGTTAGTAGCCGCAATACCGACTGGCAGATTAGGCCGATATGCCACCTCACCGAAAACTGAGGTTTCATTGAGGGTTGTATTGAAGCTTAAGCCATACATACGAATATCTTCAGCATACTCGCGCTTTGCCTGAGTAGCACCAAGAATATCTACAGTGGCAAAACCAACGGCATTATTTAAACCACCAACAGCAGTAGCCAAACTATTAACATTGACACCTTTATAGCCATTCAAATCAGCATAAATCGTCGGCTCTTTGGCGTGATAATTAACCAAATAAGCACCAAATTCCGTGGAATTCAGCTCCTCAGCAATATATTTGAAAGACAGGCCATATTGACCATCATTCTTGGCATTCAAATCACTACTAACATCAGCAACTTTTAGAATATTGCCGAATGAAGTGTTCACGCCATTCTGATAGAGACCCGCTGCGCGAGCACCAGCAAGAGCAGGCCCACCAAAAGCACCGGCAGCCAAATTGTTATACCCTGCTATAGCAGCACGTATGGGCGCCACACTCGAAAAGTCGTTGTACGCAGTATTACCACCCTCACCAAACAAGTCAGTCTCAGAGAAATAAGTACCAACCGGATCAATCGCCGACTCTTTCCAGTTGAACTGGTAGAACGCATCCATGGAAATATTGTCAGTCAGGCCGACGCTAAAGCTCAGCGCTTCAACCGGCACCAGCACTTCTTTAACTTCTGCGCCAGGCAGACGGAACTTGCCGGCATCAACCGGGTTGGTGGTGTTTACACCACCGCGGTAGAACAGGCCTTCACCCCAGTTGAATACCTGCTTACCAAAGCGCACACCGACCGGCATGTCGGCGATATCCCAGTTACCGTAAACATAGGCGTCAAGGATTTCAGCGTTACGACCGGCCGAGTGGCGCGTGCCACGGGTGAAGCTGTCATCTTTCGGCACGTTCTGGCTTGGCTGATAGGCCAGACTGGTGTCGTAGTAGTCGTTGCGCTTATCCATGATCTGGGTGTCATAGAACGCAGTACCGCGCACAAAAGCGCCGTAGTTCTGATAAGTCACTTCCAGATCAGAAGTCACCTTGAATACTTCAGAAACCAGGCCGGTGTTGAAGTTACGGTTACCGTCGTTGGTGTTGATATCGTTGTTGGTCTTGTCCTGACCCTGTACGCGCCAAAGTTGGCCGTAGGACACGGTGGTGTCGATGGAGCCGCTGATTTCATCGTCGGCAAAACTGAATTCCACAGCTTGGGCATGCGCCGCAACCAGCAGGGGCAGAAGGCCGACAAAAGCAAAACCTGCCTTGGCAGGTGCGAAACGCAATACGGGCTTACGGGACTTAATTTCCATCGAAACGTTACTCCGTGGACAGATCATCTTTTTTGTACCCCAAACACTGGGGCACGCTATGGCCATACTGATGACGGCCTTAAATGTTGATTGGAAGGCAATCCCCCAACGCGTTGAAACGCTCCTCACGATTGGCATAACACCAAAGCAAGGTCAAAATCAGATTAACACCTGCAACCATAGTGCCAATTCAAACGAACGTATAAAAAAGTGCTGCTTACCTGAAGACCAACCAGACATCCATCTTGTGACTGATCATTCAGTAACCAGATAGCCGCTGCCTTGGCAAATTTTTCCTTTTTTGTCCTACCATCTGGCGCGATCAGTCGCCCCAGTGCCTTTTTGTACAAGCATGAGTTTCAAACAAATCGGCTGAGGTCAAGCCAAGCAGGCCACTCTAAATTGCGCAAACTTTACTTACACTTAGCCAGGTAACACCAAAAGTGTTACCCAACAAATGCAGGTAACACTTTTCAACGAAGAAAAGAGCCCAATCAAGAACCTGTAGTCCTTCGCACTGCATAGCGTTTCGCAGTATCGGTCTTTAGTGCTAGCGAAACTGTTCAGAAAACCAACAGCGTCAATACCAAGGCTGCTAACTACGCATCCATACTGTTACTGCACAACCATCAGCCCGCCAGACTCTTACTGACCACTTCATATACATCACTGGACAGCTCCCCCGAATCAAGAATGCGCTGCAGCTCAGCTTTCATTTGAGCCTGACGGGCACTGCCGTATTTGGCCCAGCGAGTCAGCGGCGCCAGCAAGCGTGACGCAATCTGCGGGTTGAGGGCATTCAAGGTAATCACCTGTTCGGCCAGGAAGCGGTAGCCACTGCCATCAGCCTGGTGGAAACCCAGCAGGTTCTGCCCGGCAAACGCACCGATCAGTGAACGAACCTTATTCGGATTCTTCAAGGTAAACGCCGGATGCTGCATCAGTTGTTCAACACGCTGCAGCGCACCCGGCAAGGCGCAGGCGGCTTGCACACTGAACCACTGATCCATAACCAGCGGGTTGTCCTTGAAGAAATCGGCAAAGCTGGCCAGGGCAGTGGTCTTTTCGGCCTCGAACGGCGAATTGACCAGCACCGCCAACGCAGTCAAACGTTCGGTCATATTGTCGGCATTCTCGAACTGCTCCAGGCAGGCCGCCAGCACTTCGGCTTTGTTGCTAAGCATCAAGTAGGACAAGGCAATGTTCTGCAGGCTGCGCCGGGCAAAATGCTCGGCCTCTGCCACATAGACACTGGCGCGGGACACCTCGCGGTTACGTTGATAGCGCTGCCACAGCAAATCGAACAGCGCGTCCGACAGTTGCTTGCGGGCAAACTCACGGGCCGCGTGGATCGCTTCAACATCGGCCACAGCACTGATTTCTGTCAGGTAGGCTTCACCGGGCAGCGAAAGCATCTCGGCGACCATGGCCTGATCCAGCGAGTCATCAGCCAACAACGTGCGGTAGGCCTCAACCAGACGCTGATCGAGCACAAGCGGTTCACCACGCTGATGCTGACCAATCAACGCCTGCAGCACCTGCACCGACAGTTGTTGCCCCGCTTCCCAGCGGTTGAAGCCGTCGCTGTCGTGCTGCATCAAGAACATCAACTGATCACGGCTGTAGGGGAAGCTCAGTTTGATCGGTGCCGAGAACCCGCGCAGCAAGGACGGCAGCGGCTTTTCCGCCAGATTGACGAAGGTGAATGCCTGCTCCGTCTCGGTTATCTGCAGCACACGGGAAGTGCCAACTGCGGCGTCTTCACTGACCAATTGCAGCGGCAGCTCACGCCCCTGAGCATTGAGCAAGGCCAGTTCGACCGGGATGACAAACGGCTGCTTATCTGCCTGCCCTGGCGTGGCCGGGCAGCTTTGGCGAAAGTGCAGGCGATAGCTGTTGGCAGCAGCGTCGTAGCTTTCACTGACCTCAAGGCGCGGCGTACCGGCCTGGCTGTACCAGCGCTTGAACTGACTCAGGTCGATGCCATTGGCCTCTTCCATCGCGCGGATAAAATCGTCGCACGTCACAGCCTGACCGTCGTGGCGTGCGAAGTACAGGTCGCTGCCTTTGCGGAAGCCCTCGGCACCGACCAGGGTGCGGATCATGCGCACCACTTCCGAGCCCTTCTCGTACACCGTCAGGGTGTAGAAGTTGGAAATTTCCATAAAGGCATCCGGGCGCACGGAATGGGCCATGGGGCCAGCATCTTCGGCGAACTGGTGCGTACGCAGATAAGCCACGTCTTCAATGCGTTTGACCGTGCGCGAGTGCATATCGGCGCTGAACTCGGCATCGCGGAACACGGTAAAACCTTCTTTGAGCGACAACTGGAACCAGTCGCGGCAGGTCACACGGTTGCCCGACCAGTTGTGGAAATACTCGTGGGCCACAACCGCTTCAACGCGCTGGTGGGCGGCGTCTGTAGCCGTTTCAGCCTTGGCCAGCACACAGCTGGAGTTGAAGATATTCAGGCCCTTGTTTTCCATGGCGCCCATGTTGAAGTCGTTGACTGCAACGATCATGAAGATGTCCAGGTCGTACTCACGGCCATACACCTCTTCATCCCACTTCATGGATTTCTTCAGGCTGTCCATGGCGTGCTGGCACTTGTCGATGTTTTCCGGCTCGACATAGATGCGCAGCGCCACATCGCGCTTGCTCATGGTGGTAAAGCTGTCTTCCACACACCAGAGATCGCCGGCAACCAGGGCAAACAGGTAGGCCGGTTTCATGAAGGGGTCTTCCCAGGTCGCCCAATGCCGACCGCCTTCTTCACTGCCGCTGGCAATCGGGTTGCCGTTGGACAGCAGCACCGGGTAGTCGTGCTGCACCGCGCTCAGGGTGGTGGTGAACTTGCTCATCACATCCGGGCGGTCGAGGTAATAAGTGATCTTGCGAAAGCCCTCGGCCTCGCACTGGGTGCAGAACATGCCGCTGGACTTGTACAACCCTTCCAGCGCGGTGTTGCTTTCCGGGTGGATGCGCACGCTGCTGTCAATCACAAAGCTGGTCGCTGTTGGCTGCAACGTCAGATGACTGTCGCTCAACTGGTAATCACCAGCACTCAGCTCGCGGTCGTCGAGCGCCAGACTGAGCAGCTCAAGCTGCTGACCGTCCAGCACCAACGGCGGCATGCGGGCGTCCGACAGACCGCTGCCCGCCGCCGGGTTGCGGCGCATCACCAGTTGCGCATGCACCAGAGTGTGATCCTCGAACAACTCGAAGGTCAGGTGCGTTTCATCAATCAGATAATCCGGGGCCTGGTAGTCCTTGAGGTAGATCATCTTCGGCTGTTCGGTGCGCATGGCTTGTGGCCCTTTGTCTGCGGCGCGCGGGCGCCGGGTTCGCGAATAAGTAACTCAGGCGGCCAGTTCGTGGACGGCCAGCTGGTAAGCGGTGTATTTGCGGATATTAATCACGCCGGTGTCGAACATCAGGTACTGGCCCTTGATGCCCAGTAAGGTACCTTCGGCCAGCGGATTCTTGTCCAGATTGAAGCTGGTGATCTTGGTCGGATAGGCCTCAATCGGATAACTGATCTGCACCACCGGCTGATCACTGAGCGGCTGAATGGCTTGAAGACCAAAGCGTTGTTGCAGCTCGGTGAGACCACTGGCGCAGGTGGCAAACAATTGCTCGCGCACAGCGTACAAATCCACCGGTTCGGCATCGCTTTTGAGCAACGCGCGCCAGTTGGTTTTGTCCGCCACCTGGCTGCGCAGCAAGTCTTCAACAAAGCCGGACTGCTGACGGGTGGCGACGCGCAAAATCGGCAGCGCTTGCATTGCGCCCTGGTCGATCCAGCGCGTGGGAATCTGCGTGGCGCGGGTGATGCCGACTTTGACGCCGCTGGAGTTGGCCAGGTAGACCACATGATCGGTCATGCAGAACTGCTCGCCCCAACTCGGCTCGCGGCAGGTGCCCGCCTCATAGTGGCAACGCTCCGGACTCATGATGCAGACGTCGCACTGCGCCAGCTTCTGCATACAGGGGTAGCAATAGCCCTGACTGAAGCTGCTCTTGGTCTTGCGTCCACAATGCGTGCAATGGATTGCGCCCAAATATTCCAGGCGCAGGGTCTTGCCGATCAGCGGGTTTACCGGCAGCAGGTCATCACCCAGACGAAAGCTGTATTGCACCGGCGCATCCAGCTGCGCCGCCATTTTGCTCAGGGCACCACGGGCCAACTCGCTCATCAGTGCAGGGTATCCGAGGACTTGAACAACAGATTGGGAATCGGCTCGGACTTGGAACTGCATTCCTGCGGGCCCATGTAACCAATGCGCTCTTCTTCCGGTAGGTTGTGGATTTCCCAGGCGATCAAGGCCTGCAAGGTCAGTTCCTTCTGTTCTTGGGTCAGCTTGCGGCCATCCGGCCATTTACCGATTTCCACAGCCAGTTTGAGGTTCTGATAAATCTCAGGGGTGATGTTTTCAATCGCTTCGAGAAAGGACGACATACGCGCCTCCAAATGCAAAGTGGCAGTTTACCAGCCTGTCACGCTACTACGCGTATCGCCGACGCGCCCAAAGACCGCCCAGCAGCCCGGTCAGACACCCGCTCAGCAAACCGCCGACGTGCGCCGCGTTGGCAATTGCACCGAATTGCAGCAACTCGAAGATGCCGGTCATGCAAATCAGCAGCCAGGCCAGCATCATCACCAATACGCCCGGCGGCAACCGATAGGCCGGCGTGGGCGCCAAGCGCTGGAAAATCCAGCAATGCCCAAGCAAGCCGTACAGCACCCCGGACAGACCACCAAACAGTGAGGGGCCAGCGTGCAGGTATTGGGCAAAATTGGCCGCAAGGCTAAACAGCAGCGTCAACCCCAGAAGCATCATGGCACCCTGACGCGCCTCGATCCGCCGACCCAGCTCCCAGTACCAGAGGCTGTTCATGGCCAGATGAAGAATACCGAAATGAATCAGCATCGGTGTCAGTAAGCGCCACCATTGGCTGCTAGCCAGGGTTTCATTCAGGTAAGCAAGATAGATATGGTCATCCTGAATGCGAAAATCGACAAAGCTAAACCAGCGAATTGTCGTGTAATTCTCACCTGTACCAGTGACAGCAAAGACTAAGAAGGTCAGTGCCAGCATCATGGCAGTCAACGGACTGCTTTTCAGCTGTTGGACAAAGCCCGGAGCGGCCTGCACAGAAGCCGGTGATGGCTCAAGCAATACCTCGGCATCACCCTGTGGGTAGCGCCCATAAAGCTCACGCACCTGCTCGGCCAACGGCTCTCCCTGCACCCAGAGCACCTGCTCGCCTGCCTCTTCCGCAACCCGGTGCGGCACCTGCAAGCGTTGCAACAAGGTAATAAAACCTGTCAGATCGACATCCTCAGGCAAACGCATTGCCGCAACAGCACTCATGGCCGCGCCTCCGGACTGTCGACATCGACCCAGACAAACTTGCTGGCCTCCAGGCGCTCTTCCTGGTCAAGCCGATAGGCCACCAGTTTGCCGTTCAAGACGGCGCTGTAATCCAGGCAGGCCAGGTTGCTGCGAATCGGTGCAGGCTTGCCGCTGCGCCAGTAATGGCCAACAAACAACAGTGGCTGATCGGCACCGTATTTAAGCAGTTCGGTTTTCTGCATCTCACTGAGCGGCATCTGCGCCGCCAGTTCCGGCAAGGCATCGGGCTGAAAGACGATATCGCCGTAGGTCTGCGGGTCTTCTTCCCAGAATTTGGTACGGAAATGCGCGCGGGTAAAACCGTCGTCGCTGGTCAGGGTCATGCCGTGTGGCAGGCGCATGTCGGTGCCGCGCAGCAGGCGATCCAGCGCGGTGTTGGCAAAGCTGCCGTATACAGCCGCCTGCTGCAGGAACTCTTCATCAATACAGCCATCGGCAAACTGCGCCCGCAGCGGCTCGATCAGGCTGTCGTCCCAACAGGCGTGGACCACCCGGAACCGTCCGGCATCAATAAACAGCGGCAACGCGTAGAACCAGTCGAGAAACGCCTGCCACTCAGCCGGGTAGGCGTCGAACTGCTCCAGGGTTTCCTTGATCAACCGCGCATGCCGCGGGTTGTGTTCGCGAACGAACTGCCGTCCACTGCCCGGCGCCGCCGGCGTGCTCCAAGCCAAGGCATTGAATTCGTGGTTACCCATGATGCACAGGGCCTGCCCGGCGCTGACCATGTCACGCACCAGATGCAGGGTTTCGCGGATCCGCGGACCACGGTCAACCAGATCACCGAGGAAGATCACCATGCGCTGCGGATGCCGCCAAACACCGGCCTGTAACCGGTAACCCAAGGTGCTCAGCAGGCGTTCCAGAGTTTTCGCGCAGCCGTGAATATCACCGATCAGGTCATAACCACGAGCAGGATCGAGGTGCATCAATCCCCTCCTCCAAGCCGGCTGCCCCAACCGAGTTTGTTGCGGCAGACCTCATAGTAGTTGTGGTCCAGCGGGTGAATCAGGCGCAGTTTCTGCGGCCGTTTGGCCACCGTGATGGTGTCTCCCGGCGCACAGGTGAAGTGGTTCTGCCCGTCACAGGAAACCAGCGGATAAATTTGCAGGTCCTTGGAGACGACGATTTTCAGCTCGCTGTTGGCATCCACCACAATCGGTCGGCTGGACAGGGTGTGCGGGTACATCGGCACGATGACGATGGCGTCCAGTTTGGGGTGCATGATCGGGCCACCGGCCGATAGCGCATAGGCAGTTGACCCGGTCGGCGTGGCGATAATCAGGCCATCAGCCTTCTGGCTGCAGACGAACTGACCGTCGATATACAGCTCGAACTCGATCATCTTGGTGGATTTGCCGGGGTGCAGCACCACATCATTCAGGGCGTCGCCCTGGCCGATGGCTTCGCCGCTGCGCCGCACCTCGGCTTCCAGCAGAAAGCGGTTTTCGGTCAGGTAATGCCCTTCCAGCACCTGAGCAACCTTCACCTCCAACTCATCGGGGCGAATATCGGTAAGAAAGCCCAGGCTGCCTCGGTTGATGCCCAACACCGGCACCTTATGTCGCGCCAGAGCGCGGGCAGCACCCAGCATGCTGCCGTCGCCGCCAACGACGATCACCAGGTCACAGACCTCCCCGAGAATCTTCCGCGAGGACGTCTGCAGACCATGCCCCGGCAGCACTTCAGCGATGGTGTCTTCAAGGATCACGTGCAGATGACGAGCGAGCAGAAATTTCTTCAGCCGGCGGATGGTGTCGAGAACCTGGGTGCTGCCCAGCCGACCGATGATGCCGATATTACGAAATTGCTCCATGGTGCTCCCGCCAGGCTCTGGATCTAGAGGGCCAGATTATGGGCGAAAGCCCATGGCAGCAGCAAACCGCCGTCCGGCTCTGCGCTATGCTCGCCACATGACGCCCTTTCCCTCACTCACCGACCTGCCCTCGCAATTGCGCCAGCCCGCCGTGCGTGACCTGGCCTGGGCGTTGCTTTCACCGCCCCTGCTGGAGCAGAGCGCCTGGCCACAGCGTTATCCTCTCAAGGCCAGCGCCTGGAGCCAGCAACCGGAGGCGCTGGCTGACTGGTTAATAAGCCTGGATGCCGACAGCCAGCCCCTGCAGCAATGGCTGAGCCAAAGCTCGGTACGCCGCCTGGGGCTTTACTACGAGCGCCTCTGGCAGTTTGCCCTGCATGCTGCACCGGGTATCGAAGTGCTGGCCGCCAACCTGCCCATCCGCCAGCAGGGTCACACCCTAGGTGAGTTGGATATGCTGCTGCGTGACGAGGAAGGTGTGCATCACCTCGAGCTGGCGATCAAACTGTACCTAGGCCAGCAACAGGCCAGCGGCAGCAACCTGGCCGACTGGCTCGGCCCTGGCAGCCACGACCGCCTGGATCTCAAGCTGGCACATTTGGGCCAGCACCAGTTGCCCCTTTCAGCCCGCCCCGAAGCCCAGCAGCGGCTGGCGGAACTGAATATTCGCTCGCCCAAGGCCGCATTGTGGTTAGGCGGTTACCTGTTCGCCCCCTGGCAGCAGTCGTACGCTGCCCCCCTGACCGGCAACCCCGCGCATCTACGTGGACGCTGGTTGCATCGCGCCGACTGGGCGCGTTTTGCCGCACAGCACGACGGCCACTGGCAGCCGCTGGCACGGCACGCCTGGCTGGCACCGGCACAGATCGAAGAAGGACAGCGGTGGTCGCGCGAGCAATTCAAGCAATGGTTGACGGCGCTGCCCGCAGACGCCAATGCGCAGCTGCTTGTACGTTTGGTCGAGGGCTCAGAGCACAGCTGGCAGGAAGCTGAGCGGGTATTTTTGGTCAACGATCACTGGCCGACGCAGCCGGCCAGCTAGTTCAGAGACTGCGTTCGGTACGCCCGCCCGAGCGCGCCAGATAACCCGAGCCGCTCTCGCACAGCAAGGCATCACGCTGCACCGCCGGCAGGGCATCCACTCCATCGCGCAGGGCATAGGCGCTGTACCCCAGTTGCGAAAGGAGAAACACGGCACTGCTACTGCGCTTACCGCTGTCGCAGTAGCACAGGTAGGTGCGCCGCTTATCGAGCAAACGGGCTTTCAGGCGCAGCAACTGCAGTGGCATGTTCAACGATTGCAGCGCATGGGCGCGCTCATATTCGTCCTGCAGGCGCACATCCAGCCATTGCGCCCCCGCCGCCAGCAAACGCGAAGCCTCCCCCAACGACACCTCATCGACCACCGGCGCCTTGAGTAGGGCGAAGAAGTCCTGACGATCCAGGCGCAGCACCACGCCATCGTCCAGCATGGTGACCGTGGCATTGCGCGGGCTGTCGGCCAACAAGGCCTCCTCACCAAAGCAGGCACCGATCTCCAGCTCAGCCAACACCTGCTGAGCGCTGCCTGCGCCGCGAATCACCTCAGCACGGCCATTTTTCAGGAAGTAACAGCTATCGCCCACATCCCCCTCTTGCAGCACGGTACTGCCGACCGGTAACTCGATGCGCTGCAGGCGCTCCAGCATCGCACGCACATTTGAGGGCGGCACCTTGGCAAACAATGGATTTTCCAGCATCCGCTCCAGCCACTCGACCTCTTCATGGTTCTGCCCCAGCTCCAGTAACAGGTCGTGATAGGCCAGACGCCAAGTCAGCAGTCGGTTGAGGGTTGCAGTATCCAATGCCAGCACACTGACATCCGTTATCGCACGCGCCTCGTGCAAACGCGGCAAACTTGGCGACAACGGGTGGCAACTGGCTTCACTGCCAGCCTGTAATCGCTGCTCCTGACCATCAACCGACTGCAGCAGCAACTCGCCCGCCAGCAGGTAGTAGGTCAAGCGCGCCTGATCCCCCGAGCGAAACAGCAACTGCCCCGCCAGCAATGGCTGCGGCACCAGCTGTGAACGCAGCTCGCGCCATTGCTGCTCGGACAGCACGTTGAGTGGCGTCAGGCTACGCAACTGTTCGGGATTGAGGGGTTCGCTCATGGAATATCCAGGCTCCGCTGGTGGAATTCAGTTTAGCCGCGTTACGCCTGTGTGCTTCGCCAACGCTGCCAAACGGCCTTGCAAGCCTCCGGTATGGACGAACACCAGGCGACTGCCGCGAGCAAAGTAACCGGCCTCGACCTGCCGGCGCAATGCCATTAACGCCTTGGCGGTATACAGCGGCTCCAGCGGAATACGGCTGGCGGCTTCAGTCGCCTGCATGAAATCCAGCAACGCGTCATCCACCTGCGCAAAGCCACCCCGACAAGCCTCATGCAGGTGATAGCGCCCTACCGGTCGCTCAGCCGCCTGCAGAATCGCCTGTACTTGCTGCTCGACGCCGTGATCGGCCGGCACAGCCAGAGCGCCATGCACAGGACGCTCGGTCGATTCACCCAGCAGCAAGCCAGCCAGGGTGGTGCCGGTTCCGGCCGCCAACCACCAGGCGTCATAGTCCGCCCACCCCAATACGGACAACTGCTCGCGCACTTGCTGCACCAGGCTCATGCAGCCCAAAGCGCCCGGCAGACCACCACCACCCTCCGGCAGCGCGTAGAAATGTGGATAGTGCGCCTGCCAGGGCAACCAGAAATCGGCGGCATGCCGAGCTCGATAACCGGCATAGCCCAACCAATGCAACTGCATACCAAATGCCTGTAGATCACTGACCGTTGGCGTTTGCTGCGGATGGCCGCGCAGCAGCCCGACCGTCTGAAAGGCAAAGCGCTTACCGGCGGCAGCCAATGCATGAAGATGATTGGAATGGGCACCACCCAGGCTGATGACACCCGCAGCCCTGCCATTCTGGGCGGCGGCCAAGTGCTGGGAGAGCTTGAACCACTTGTTACCGCTGATCAGCGGGTCCAGCAGGTCCAGACGCAACACCGCCAACTCAATCCCGGCCGCCTGAGCCCAATCCAGCGGCAACGGCTGCAAGGGCGCACAGGGCGCCCAGTCTGGCAGAAGGACAGACAAGGCTAACTGACAGTACGCAAACGGCTACTGGCCTTGTGCCGTGCACAGCAGCTGGATTCACCCTGGACAAACCGGCTGGGCGTATCGATACGGTCAATCGGGATGGCACAGCGTTCGCCACTGGGCAGCAATGACTCACAACTGGGTTGCTGATAGTGTGCCAGCCAATGCCGGTATTGCTGTTCACTGACAAAACACTTGGCCGCGGCATAGGCCAACGGATTGTCCTGATAGGTGGCAATATCCTGCAGTGGGATGGTCAGGTGCCCGGCCCCCGGGTGATAGACCACAAACACCACGCCGAGCTTGGCCAAACGCTCAAGAATCTGCTCGCCACCCTGGCTGGCCAGTTCCGTGTAAGCGCTCTTGAGCCGGTTGATCTCTTGTAACGCCTGGGTGTCCTGCTCGCTACGGTAGGCCAGCTCAACATCACGAATGGCAATCTGCTCTTTGTACTCGATCACGGCAGCAGCAATCTTGGCCTGCATCTCGCTCTCGAACTGGGCACGCAGGCTGTCAGTTTCACTGCGCCCATCACGTTCCAGCTCACGCAGTTGTGCGGTCATTTCCTCGCGGGACCGCTGGAAACTCACAGCCTGTGCGGCCAATTGGGCTTTCAGTGCCGCATTGTGCTCTTCCTGCAGGCGCAAGGCCTGATGCAAACCCTGAATCTGCGCCTGCAGGTTCTTGCTCTGCTCGTCACTGGCCAACTTGAACTTGGCCAATTCTTCTTCATGCTGCTGGGTCAGGCTGCTGATGCGCAGGCGTTGCTGCTTGATCAACTGCGCCGTTTTCAGGCGGTGCTCCTGGTCAAGCTTGTCACTCGCCCTGAGCGCATCTTCCTGCGCCAGATCGGGCGCATACCATTTGTCCTCGGAGGCCATCTGCAAGCGCTCGGGCGCAACGGCCGCAGGCAGTTCATCTTCCACCAGCAGACCCAGGCTGTTGCGCTTGACCACATCACGCAGCAACGCCAGATCATTGTTGCCGGGTACCAGGCTCGGGTCCCAGAGGTGCATCTGATGCCAGGACACCGGACACTGACTGCGGCACGCCAGACGAATCGGCCCAGCCCCCAGGTCCGGCCCGCGTCCTGCGCGCTCAGCCAGGTGCTGCAGAGGGATGTTCCAGCCAGAATCCGGCGCACCCTTCTCATCGAAATCCAGGTAGAAGAACACCAGTGACTTGATCAGCAAACGCGGGTTGATCAGCGCATAAGCCACACGCATCTGCTGGTCAGCAAACTCCGGCATGTTCACCACACCGTCGAGCAGCGCTTCGAACTCGGGGAAAAACATTTGCTTGCAGATGCCGCCGCGCTCACTGAAGAACAGTACGGCCTCGACCATCTGCGGCTTGCTCTGCATGCTCATTGGTTTTCCTCTAGGCCGAAACGGCACGATCCGCTCAGCTGTGACGCATCGTGCACATGCTGCGCAAAAATTGGCGCGCATAGCAAGACTGACAACATTCTGACGGGCCAAGCAAGACCTGCGGAGCAGACGCTGCACCCTTAGTTCAGGCAAGTCTAGGGGATAAACCAAGCCCAGCAATGTGACTGGGTTGGCAGTCACCCTGACAGCCAGCCGCTAAAAACCGACCGACAGGGCGAAACTGTGATGGATTTGGTGCAACGCGTCAGGCTTTGGCCGCCGCCAGAAAAGGAGCCAGGCGTCGGCCCATTTCATCACCCAAGGCCTGCAGGCCGCTCATGGGGCGAACCATTACTTCGAAATCGACAATCTTGCCGCTTTCATCAAAGCGAATCATGTCGATGCCTTTGAGCTCGCGCTCCCCCACCTTGGCGCTGAACTCCAGCACCACGTTGAGGCCATCAGCACTGGCCAGCTCGCGGTGGTAAGCAAAGTCGACAAACACCTTGCTCACCGTATTCAAAATCAGCGACACCACGGGTGCGCCGGCATAAGGCTTGTACGCCATGGGCGAGCGGAACACCGCCTGCGGGTGCAAGAGTTCAGGCAACGGACTCAAGTCATTGTTCTGCATCAGGGTGTGCCAGCGCGCCAGGGTGGCAGCGGCGGCCGGTTGCAGTTGAGCATTCTCAGTCACGGGCTTCTCCTTATTGTTGTGAGCCACATGCAAAAAGCCCCGCACAAGGCGGGGCGTCTGTTATCAGAGTTCGGCAGCGAGGCGCGAGCCCTGGTTGATTGCGCGCTTGGCATCCAGCTCGCTGGCGACATCGGCACCGCCAATCAGGTGCACGACCTGGCCGGCGTTTTCCAGGCCTTCCTGCAGTTCACGCAGCGGGTCCTGACCGGCGCAGACGATCACCGTATCCACCGGCAATACCTGCGGCTCGCCACCGGCGATGCTGATATGCAGGCCGGCGTCGTCGACCTTGAGGTACTCGACCGCGTTGAGCATCTGCACGTTCTTGTTCTTCAGGCCGGTGCGGTGAATCCAGCCAGTGGTTTTGCCCAAGCCGTCGCCGACCTTGGATTTTTTGCGCTGCAGCAGGAACACCTCACGCGCCGCCGGATGCGGATGGGCCTGCACGCCCGCCACACCACCGCGGGCTTCCAGGGCGGTGTCGATGCCCCACTCCTTCCAGAACTCGTCGCGGTTGAGGCTGGTCGCTTCGCCTTGATGAGTGATGAACTCGGAAACGTCGAAGCCAATGCCGCCCGCACCAATCACCGCCACTTTCTGGCCGACTGGCTTGCGCTGCAGAATGGCGTCCAGGTAGCTGATCACCTTGGGGTGCTCGATGCCCGGAATGGCTGGGGTGCGCGGCGCAATACCGGTGGCCAGAATGATTTCGTCGTAGCCACCCTTGGCCAGGTCATCGGCCGATACGCGGGTGTTCAGGCGCAGATCGACACCCGTGGTTTCCAGCTTGCGCTTGAAGTAGCGCAAGGTTTCAAAGAACTCTTCCTTGCCCGGCACACGCTTGGCCACGTTGAACTGGCCGCCAATCTCGCTGGCCGAATCGAACAGGGTCACGCTGTGGCCACGCTCGGCAGCAACCGTGGCCGCGGACAACCCGGCAGGGCCAGCGCCGACCACGGCGATTTTTTTCACCGTGGTGGTCGGGATGTAGTTCAGCTCGGTCTCATGGCAGGCGCGCGGGTTGACCAGGCAGCTGGTCAGCTTGCCGCCGAAGGTGTGGTCCAGACAGGCCTGGTTACAGCCGATGCAGGTGTTGATCTCATCACTGCGACCGGCAGCGGCCTTGTTGACAAAGTCCGGGTCGGCGAGGAATGGGCGCGCCATTGAGACCATGTCAGCGTCGCCTTCAGCCAGCACCTGCTCAGCCACTTCCGGGGTGTTGATGCGGTTGGTGGTGATCAGCGGAATGCCGACCTCGCCGCGCAGCTTGGCGGTAACCTTGGTGAAGGCCGCACGCGGTACCTTGGTGGCGATGGTCGGGATACGCGCTTCGTGCCAGCCAATACCGGTGTTGATCAGGGTCGCGCCGGCTTTTTCGATGGCTTTGGCCAACAGGACGATCTCGTCCCAGGTGCTGCCGCCTTCCACCAGATCCAGCATCGACAGGCGATAGATGATGATGAAGTTAGGGCCAACGGCCTCACGCACGCGGCGGACGATCTCCACCGGCAAGCGCATGCGGTTTTCGTAGCTACCACCCCAACGGTCGGTACGGTGGTTGGTATGAGCAGCGAGGAACTGGTTAATGAAATAACCTTCCGAACCCATGATCTCCACACCGTCGTACTCGGCCTGCTGGGCCAACACGGAGCAGTTGATGAAATCCAGAATCTGCTTCTCGATGCCCTCCTCGTCCAGCTCTTTGGGCTTAAACGGGTTGATCGGCGCCTGAATCGCGCTCGGCGCGACCGATTTCGGGCTGTAGGCATAACGGCCAGCGTGGAGAATCTGCATGCAGATCTTGCCATCGGCTTCGTGCACGGCGCGGGTCACGATCTTGTGCTTTTCCGCCTCTTCCGGAGTGGTCAGTTTAGCTGCGCCGGAATACACGCCGCCCTCATCATTCGGGCCGATACCACCCGTCACCATCAGGCCAACACCGCCACGGGCGCGCTCGGCGAAGTAGGCCGCCATGCGCTCAAAACCATTCGGCTTTTCTTCCAGCCCGGTGTGCATCGAACCCATCAGGGTACGGTTCTTCAGCGTGGTAAAGCCCAGATCGAGCGGGGCCAGCAGGTGGGGGTACTGAGCAGTCATGAAAATCTCCACATCGGGTGTTGGCTGTTCACGGAAATGCCGCAGCCTCTTGCTGGGTGCGGTCGATAGGGTCTAGACGATAATCAGCCGGGGCGGACGTCTCAATGACTAAAAATAACAACTTATTGATCATAAATAGCAGTGCAACTTGGCAAAGCCCTGGCACTTACCTACCCTGACGCCATCGCACCACCTGAGCAAAACAAGGCAGAACCGGGCAATGAAAAGCACACGGGTCAAACTGGGCGATCTTTCCGTCGGCTTTGTCGATAGCCTGGCCGATGCCATGCGCCATTGCGCCCAGGATCCACAACCGCTGCTCGACAGTTATGGCCTGGATGCCGCGCGCCTGGCCGAACCGCGCGCGCGGCTGTCGATCCCGCGTTATATGCGCCTGGGCCATAGCGCCATCCAGCAATGCGGCGAACCCGGCCTTGGCCTGCTGATGGGGCAAACCAGCCGCCTGAGCCAACTGGGCCTGGCTGGCGTGACGGCGATGCAGGCACCGACCGTGCGGGAAGCGGCGCGCGCGCTGATTCGCTTTGAGCCGCTGTATGCCAGCAACTACCGTGGCCAATCCAGTCTGCATGAAGACGCTCAGGGCGCCTGGCTGCGCTTCTATTCGATCAGCCCGTACAACGCCTACAACCGCTTCGTGGTCGACTCGGTGCTGGCCAGCTGGACGCAACAGCTCAGCAAGCTGGCGCAGCAGACGCTGCCCGTGGAGAAAGTGCAGATTGAATTTCCCGCGCCCGTTTATGCTGCGCAGTACAGCGAATTGTTTGCCTGCCCAATAGAGTTTGCCAGTGAGCACAACCAGCTGCGCCTGAGCCAGCAGAGCCTGAACTTACGGAACCCCGAACACTGTCCGAGCACCTGGCGGCACTTGCTAGAAATCTGTGAACGGGAACTGACGCAGTTGACCCGCACCCGCAACTTGCACGAGCGCATTACTCAGTTGCTCGGCCCGCTGCTGCACGGCCGCGAACCGGACCTCGCCGAAGTAGCGGCGCGCTTACAGCTACCGACCTGGACCCTGCGGCGCAAGCTGGCCGAGGAAGGCACGCAGTTTCGCAGCATCCTCAACGACACCCGCCGCGACCTGGCCATGGCCTATATCCGTGACACCGAACTGGCCTTCGGCGAAATCGCCTACCTGCTTGGTTTTGCCTCCGCCGAAGCCTTCCAACGCGCGTTCAAACGCTGGAATCAGCAAACCCCAGGCGAATATCGCCGCGAGCAGCGCCGAGCGCTCTAACAGCACTAAAAGGATCAGAGTTCGGTGGCGTCTTCGTCACGCTCCGGCACATCCAGCTCGGTGGCGCGCGCTTCCAGCAGCTCTTCTTGATAATCATCCATTGCCTGTTCCTCCCACTCGATATGTCAGCAATCACTCATTGCACAAACAAAGAGCATGCCAATCAAGCTAGAGCAGGCAGATGAATGCAAGATGACAGGTTGTCGCGTGGCGTCCCTTCAACTGAAACCACGGAAAACAGGCAATAAAAAACCCGCTGATATCGCTATCAGCGGGCTTCCTATATGGCGCAGCGGACGGGACTCGAACCCGCGACCCCCGGCGTGACAGGCCGGTATTCTAACCGACTGAACTACCGCTGCATGTCGGTGGACTTACGTCCGTAGAACTCTTGCTTCGTCTGATGCATCAGCCCTGAGGCTTCTTCATCTCAACCTGAGCTAACCCAGGCTGGAAAATATGGCGCAGCGGACGGGACTCGAACCCGCGACCCCCGGCGTGACAGGCCGGTATTCTAACCGACTGAACTACCGCTGCGCGTCGGTGGACTTTCGTCCGGTTTCACAAGAGTGGTGGGTGATGACGGGATCGAACCGCCGACCCTCTGCTTGTAAGGCAGATGCTCTCCCAGCTGAGCTAATCACCCGCTGCTTGCGAGGCGCGAAATTTACGCAAGGGCCGCACCTAAGTCAACACCCTGCTTCAAGTTTTTCTAAAAAAGTACAAAAAACGCTGCCCTTGCCAGGTGCTATCACAGGGCACGGCGCACCCTTATTGCGCCACCCGCAGACTGAGCCGAGCAGCCACCTTATTGTCTTCGGCGCGATCCAGCCCGGCTTCGGCGATTTGCACACCCTGCTCCTGCAGCACCGTGAACCAACGCAGCAACTGGGCAAAAGGCGCGGGTTGCAGGTTGAGCTGCACGGCGCCGTCGCCAGAGTTGTCCAGGCGTTCGATGGTCAGACCCTGGGTCGCAGCCGTGGCCGTGACCAAGCCTTGCAGCCGCTCCGGATCAATCGCCTGTTGCGGAGTGCTGACCAGATTGCGCGCCGCTGGTGCCTGACTATGCAGGTAGGCATTCAATTCACGCTGTGTTTCAAACGCACTGCGCGCTGCGACCAGGCGCTCCTGAGCCGGTTGCCAGAGCGTTAGATAAAGCAGCAACAGCAGCAGAAACGCGCCCAAGCTGCCAAGCGCGAACTGCTCACGTGGCGCCAATGCCCGCCAGCGTTGCAGCAACAGCGAATTATCCAGCTGCGCGGTAAAGCCTTTACCTTGCGAAACCATACTCATCCTCCGATCACCACGCGTGCGCTGACGCCTGCACCTTCACGGCTGGCGGAACCCAGTTGCACCGCCAGACCACTTTCCTGCAAACGTTCACGCAGACGTTCCAGTTCGGCAAAGCCGGCGGCCTGCACCTGCATGGCCAAATCGCCGCGCACCTCGCTGAAATCCACCTGACTGATCTGCACCTGCCCGCCATCGGCAGCCAGCGCGCCGCTGACCTGAGCCAGCAAGCCGAGCAAGCGGGTTTGTCCACTGCCCGCACCGACCTGCAGATGCTGATCAAACTGCGCACGCAGATTGACCAGCTTGCTGTCCTGCGGGAACAGCTCCTTGTACAACGCGGCGCTGGCGGCGGCGTATTCATCGGCCTGCCGCTGCAGGTGCCAGCCCTGCGCCAGATTGAGGCCCCACTGCAGCACCAACCACATACCCACCAACCCCAACAGTGGCCGCCAGCGTTGCCACTGGCCGTTGCTGCTTTGCACGGCGAACTCGCCCTGCGCCAGGTTGTTGCGCAGCGGCTGCTGAGCCAGCCAGACAAAGGGATCGGCAACCGACATCCGCTCATCCACAGGCTGCGGCACCGAATGCTGCGCATCACACCAGGCCACCTGCGGTTGCACACACAGGGGGCTCAGCTGCGGCCAGTCCTGCGCCTGCAGCGCCATCCGCGTAACATTCTCACCGCCCAGCAACCAGCGACCATGCAGCGACAAGAGCGCAGAACCCGGCCCTGGCAACAGATCGGCATCCACGGCAATCGCCTGCGGCGCTGTGGGGCACAATGCCAACCAACCGGCCAGCCAGCTGCGGCGTACGGCAAATACGCGATGGCGACCATCAGCCAGTTGCTCACCCAACGCCAGGTGCATCAGCTCGACTTCTTCGGCGAGCAGCTCCTCCACCGCAAACGGCAGCGCCTGGCGTAACCAACGGGCTTTGCGCGTCGGCAGAGTGACTGCGCAGGCCGTTACCGCCTCAACGGGCAGCACCAAGGTCCAGCTGGCGCCAAGCTGCGTCTGCGCATCACCAAACGCCAGGGTTTCGCTGACCCCGTCGGCCACCCACTGCACGGGTAGATCAGCCTGCGCGCCAGCACAGGCGGCGGGCGGCAGAAATACATAGGTCTGACTCATGGTTGCACTTCCTCGACAAGCACTGGCGCCATTGCACCCTGCCCCAAATCACGGGCTAGAACATAAACACGACCATCATTGGCGCGCTGCACGGTGCTGCGCAGAATCTGCCGGCGCTCGCCAACCGTGACCTCACTCACCACCTGAAAATATTGACTACCCACTGCCAGACCCTGGCTTTGCACCTGCAGGCCGCCGAGCTGAGCGGTAAAGCTCGGTACATCACGATAACCCTCACGGCCTCGCGCGGCGACCAACCCTTGCGCCGTGCTCAGCGGCAGACCTTCAGCCAGGCTGGCCAGCACTCGTGCGCTGGCGGTGTTGACGTTGAGGGTGGCATCCGCCGGTAAAGCGCTGACATAAGGCAACAGGCGTTGGTAATCCGCCTCGTTCATGTCCAGCAGCAGGCGCAGCTCGGACACATCGGCCAGCTCGCGGTTAGCCGCGCGATAAGGCGGCAGCGCCAGCAGATACTGGTTATCTTCGGCACCGTAACCACCGCGGGGCTGGTCATCGGCATCCAACCAGTCGAGCAGGCGTTCGGCGTAAGGCGTGTCGATCTGCAATCCGAGTAGCAGGCGGCGCAGTTGCCCGAGTGCAGCCTCGTTAGGCTGCCCCTGGCGCAGCAGGCTGTTGAGGTTGAAACGCCCCGTTGGGTCATTGATCTGCACCTGCAGTGTGCCCCCCTCATCCAGGCTGAACGGTGCCTGCGGCTTGGCCCAGATCTCGGCAAGATGATCAATCGGGGCACGTGGATCGCCCTGACGCAGGTCACGCTGCAGGATAGCTTTGGCCAGGGTTTCGCCGCCCAGGGCGTAATGCCAGGCCTGGCGGACGTGCAGCTGGTTAGCGCTGCTGCGGATCGACAATTGCTGGCGGGCGATAATCCCGGCGCTGACCACTGTGACCACCGCCACCACCAGCAAGACGGTGATCAGCGCCATGCCGCGCTGCCGACTCATGAGCGCGGCTCCTCGGGAATATCGCCACCGGGTTCGGCGGGCTCGTCAGGGTTCGGCTCGGGTGCTTGCTGCAGACGCTCTGGCAAACCTTCAGGCAGGCGCAGCACACGGCGCAGATCGCCATAACGGCGATGCTGCAACACCAGCTCAATGGCTTGAGGCAGAACTTTGAGCGCTTCGTCGGGGTTCTTTTCCAACGGCGGCCAACGGGTCTGCCAGGTGCCCTCCTGATCCAGATAGCGCAATTGCACCCGGGTCACCCCATCCAGCGCCTGCTGCACCTGCGGCTGGCTGTCCTGCGCTTGATCCAGCACCGTCCAGTACTGACGCTGCCACTGCTCGCCACTGAGTTGCCAGCGCACCCGCTGCAGACCGGAGCGCGACTGCCCCAAGGGATTGCGCCAGCCACTACGGGTCAGCTCCAGGGCTGGGTTATCGAGGTCTTCACCGAGCAAGGCGGCGCGTGGATCACCAAAGGGATCACGCGAGGGCCTGGCCTGCACCTGCAGCACATCACGCTCGAATGCGGCCATGGCGCGCACCAGCTCGCGCAATTGCAGTTCATGGGCGCGGGTGACCTTGTCGGTTTGCAATACGCTGTCGAGCATGCGGTAAGTACCCAGCCCCAGCAGGGCGAAAATGGCGATGGCAATGAGTAGTTCAAGCAGAGTGAAGCCACGCATTGTCCTCATGGCGTCACCCCCAGAAAACCATTCAGGCTGACCACCGAACGCTCGCGCACATCGCCGCCCGAACGCCCCTGTTCGGCGGGCGCAACCCACAGTGTGACGCGGCGCATATCCGCCTCGCTGGTGGCCTGCACCTCGCTTTGCCACTGCCAGCGCCGCCCGGCGAAGTCCACCTCACCCTCGTCGCGGCCATCAGCAACCGGGGTCTTCGACAACTGCAACTCCGCCAGCTGGTTGTCGGCGATCCACATGGCCAGGGTCTTTTCTTCCAACCGCGAGGCGGTTTGCAGGCTGCGCGCGCTAGCGGTCAATACGCTGGCGGCGACCAGGGCGAAAATTGCCAAAGCAACCAGCACCTCCAGCAGGGTAAAGCCGCCCACGCGCCTCATCGTTTGCGCCCTGCCGGCTGCTCGCTCTCAACCTTGGGCAATTGGAAACCATCGCTAACCAATTGCAGGCGCAGTCCATCGGCGCGGCGCTCGGCCAGGCGCAAACGAAACGGGCTGATTTCCCCGCTCGACAGCAACAACAACTGCGGCGTCAGTGCGCCTTTGCTGGGTTCTTCACCCTCTGGCAGCGGCAACTCCAGCGCCGCGCCTTCCAGCTCGACACTCAGCTCGGCCCAGCCCGGCAGCTTATGGGGCTTGGCCGACAAGGCCTGCCAACTCTGTTTCGCTGAGTCATAACGCAGCACTTGATAGGCCTCGCGACTGAGCAGCAGGCCGTATTCCTGGTTGTCCAGCACCGCTTCCTCGGCCAGCACACCAATCAATCCGGCCAACCGTTCAGCTTCGTTATGCAACTCGCGTCCAGGGCCGGCGATACCCACACTGAGCACGGCAATACCGATCAGGCTGCCAAGAATCACCAGCACCACCAGCAGTTCGATCAGGGTAAAGCCCCCAGCCTGGCTCGGTTGCTGGCGCATGAAGATCAGAGGTCCCAGTTACCGATATCGGTATCCTGATCACTGCCGCCCTCCTTGCCGTCGGCGCCCAGGGAATACAGGTCGAAAGCCCCCTTGGTGCCCGGTGCCAGGTATTGGTAGACGTTGCCCCATGGATCGACCGGCAAGCGCTTGAGGTAACCGTCGCGGTTCCAGTTTTTCGGCTGCGGGTTGCCAGAAGGTTTCTTCACCAGCGCTTCCAGGCCCTGCTGGGTACTCGGGTAGGCATGGTTATCCAGCTTGTACATATCCAGCGCGGCCGCTACAGCCTTGATATCGCCCTTGGCCACGGTGACCTTGGCTTGATCGGGCCGGCTCATGACCTGCGGCACCACCAGCGCGGCGAGGATGCCGAGAATGACCACCACCACCATGATTTCGATCAGCGTGAAACCCTTTTGACGCTTATTCACTGTTTACCCCACCAACTGATTGAGAGACAGAATCGGCAGCAGAATGGCCAGTACGATCACCAGCACCACCGCCCCCATAAAGACCAGCATAAAGGGCTCGAACAGCCCCACCAGCAGCGCCACTTGGGCACCCAGATCGTTTTCCTGATTGCGCGCCGTGCGTGCCAGCATCTGGTCGAGTTCACCCGAGCGTTCGCCGCTGGCAATCATGTGCAGCATCATCGGCGGAAACTGGCCGCTGGCCTCCAGGGCGCGGGTCAGGCTGCCGCCCTCGCGCACCTTTTGTGCGGCAATCACCACCTCAGCGCGAATCACCCGGTTGGCGATCACCTGCGCGCCGATGCCCAGCGCTTCCACCAGCGGCACACCGCTGCGGGTCAGAATCGCCAAGGTTGAGGCGAAGCGTGCGCAGTCGGTGGCGCGAATCAAGCGGCCCACCAGCGGGATGCGTAGCAAGAAGCCATGCCAACGCGCTTTGACCGCATCATCACGCAGCGCCCAGCGCAGGGCGAACACGCCCAAGATGGCGAGAATCACCGCCAGCCAGCCCCAACCTTTGACCCAATCGCTGAGGGTGATCAGGCCGCGCGTCAGCGCCGGCAGGGTTTGCCCGGAATCGACAAACACCCGCACCACGTCCGGCACCACATAGCCAAGCAGGAAGCCGACGATCAGCAGCGAGGCGCACATCAGAATCAGCGGATAGAGCAGTGCCAACTGGATTTTCTGCCGTGACTGCTGGCGTTGTTCGGTGTAGTCGGCCAGTTGCTCCAACACCGGGCCGAGATGGCCGGCATGCTCACCCGCCGCCACCGTGGCGCGGTACAGCTCGGGAAAGGCCGAGGGAAATTCTTTCAGGCTGCTGGCCAGGTCATGGCCTTCCAGCACGCGGGCACGCACGGCCAGCAGCATGCTTTGAATACGTGGCGCAGTGGCTTGTGCGGCGGCCGCACGCAGGGCTTCCTCAATCGGCAAAGCGGCTTGTACCAGGGTGGCCAACTGGCGGGTGATCAGCGCCAAATCGCGCGCCGAAATGCCCCGGTTAAAACTGAAGTGCGAGCCCGCCCCGGCATTTTCCCGCGTGCGCGTGGCTTTGACGTCCAGCGGGGCTAGCTGCCGCTCACGCAGTATCTGCCGTACTTGGCGCGCGCTGTCGGCTTCCAGCACGCCTTTTTGCTGGCGGCCTTTGCTGTCGAGGGCGAGGTATTCGAAGGCGGCCACGCGCTATTCCTCTCGCGTCACGCGCAACACTTCCTCGACCGTGGTCGCCCCTTCCAGCACCTTGCGCCGGCCATCTTCACGGATGCTCGGGCCGAGGGTACGGGCGTGACGGGTCATGTCCTGCTCGGAGGCGGCATTGTGAATCAGCGTGCGCAGGTGGTCATCGAACACCACCAACTCGTAGATGCCGGTGCGGCCACGGTAACCCTGCTGATGGCACTCGGCGCAGCCACGGGCGTGAAACAAGGTCGGCGGATGTGCGAACGGTACGCCGAGCAAGGTGCACTCGGCTTCATCGGCTTGATAGGCCTCTTTGCAATGCGGGCACAGCACCCGCACCAGACGCTGGGCCAGCACGCCGAGCAAGGACGATGACAGCAGAAACGGTTCGATGCCCATGTCCACCAGACGGGTAATCGCACCGATGGCGCTGTTGGTGTGCAGGGTCGAGAGCACCAGGTGGCCGGTCAGCGAGGCTTGCACGGCGATTTCAGCGGTTTCCTTGTCGCGGATCTCGCCGACCATCACCACGTCCGGGTCTTGGCGCAAAATCGCCCGCAGGCCACGGGCAAAGGTCATGTCGACCTTGGTGTTGACCTGGGTCTGGCCGATACCTTCGAGGTGATATTCGATCGGGTCTTCAACGGTGAGGATATTGCGCGTGCGGTCATTCAGGCTGACCAGGCTGGCGTACAGCGTGGTGGTCTTACCCGAACCCGTTGGCCCGGTCACCAAGAGAATGCCGTGGGGTTTGCGCACGGTGGCTTCCATCAGATCACGGTCACGCGCGCTCATGCCCAGGTGTTGCAGGTTGAGGCGGCCGGCTTGTTTATCCAGCAAACGCAGCACCACCCGCTCGCCATTGGCCGAGGGCAGAGTCGAAACCCGCACATCGACTTCACGGCCACCGACTTTCAGGGAAATACGACCATCCTGCGGGATGCGCTTCTCAGCAATATCCAGCCGCGCCATGACCTTGATCCGCGAGACCAACAAGGCCGCCAGCTCGCGCTTGGGTTCGAGCACTTCACGCAGTACGCCATCGACGCGAAAGCGCACCACCAGGCGTTTTTCAAAGGTTTCCAGGTGAATGTCAGACGCGTTTTCCTTGATCGCCTCACCGAGGATGGCGTTGATCAAGCGGATGATCGGTGCGTCGTCTTCCTGCTCAAGCAGGTCTTCGGTTTCCGGCACCTGCTCGGCCAATGCTGCCAGGTCCAGGCTGCCACCGATGTCTTCGGCCAATTGCATGGACGCCGAGTCATGTTGATACGCCTGCCCCAGCGCCTGCTCAAAGGCCTCAAGGGTCATGGCGTGCAGCGGCAGGCGCACGCCAACAAACCGCTGTGCTTCGGCCAACGCCACCAGTTCCACACCCGGGCGATAGGCCAGGCTCGGCAGCCCGTTGGCGCTCAACAGCACCACCCCATGGCGCTTGGCAAAACTAAACGGCAAACGCCGAACAGGAGCTTCGGTTAGCAACGCATTCATTCGTAACATGCCTTTGTCACAGTAACCGAAGCAGCGCCGCAGGACGCCAAATGCACAACAGCAAGCCAGGGCTCTGTGAATTAATAGTTGTAAGTAGCAGGATTTAGCAGGAAAACCGCGCGCTATCTTTAGCACATTGATCAGAACGACACACT
This sequence comes from Pseudomonas sp. SL4(2022), assembly GCF_026625725.1. Taxonomy (NCBI): domain Bacteria; kingdom Pseudomonadati; phylum Pseudomonadota; class Gammaproteobacteria; order Pseudomonadales; family Pseudomonadaceae; genus Pseudomonas; species Pseudomonas sp. SL4(2022). The sequence continues at coordinate 3,314,291 of NZ_CP113060.1, read as the reverse complement.
ACCCCAACGGGGGGCTGTCAAACTCCTGGCAAGTGTCTATGATCAGGGCGCGATCCACGCCACATAATAATAAGTTCTGGAGTGACGCCCCTTGCCCCTTTTGGCTTCCCAACGCTGGCTGCAGCGCCATGCCACCACCCTGGTGGGACTTGCGCTGGTGACCGTCATGAGCTTCAGCCTGACCTGGCAAAGTGCCGAGTGGCTACGCCTGCTGCGCACCCCGGCAAAGACAGCTGAAACCTCGGCGCACACCGCGCAAACCGCCGCACAACCCACTGAAATCGGCCAGCTGTTCGGCACCAGCAGCGTGACCAGCGACAGCCCCGCCCCCAATACCGACCTGCGCCTGACGCTGCTGGGCAGCTTCGTGCATGCCGACCCGCAGCGTTCCAGCGCGATTATTCGCAGCGAAGGCAGCAGCGCGCAGCGTTACACCATCAACAGTGAAATCAGCAGCGGCGTTCGCCTGCATGCGGTAGCCGCCGACCGCGTCGAGTTATTGCGCAATGGCCGCCGTGAAAGCCTCAGCTTCCCCCTCAGCGCTCTGGCGACGAGCAGCTTGCCAAGCAGTGTAAGCGAGACCTCAACAGACCCACTGGAACAGCTCAGCGAGCTGCAATCCGATGACCTGATTCAGCTGCGCGAACGCATGGATGCCCTGCGCCAGCAGATGCAGGCCTCCGACAGTGTGCCGGACACCCCAGAACCCACCGATTTGCCAACGGAAACCAACTGACACGATGACCCCGACTCTTTCGCGCCTTACCTTCGCTCTGTTGGCTGCGGGCCTGGCTTGCAGCCCACTGCCGCTGATTGCTGCCGTGACTGCTGTGGCGCCCAGCGCCAGCCAGCAGGAGGAAAGCTGGACCATCAACCTCAAGGGTGCCGATATCCGCGAGTTTATCGACCAGGTGGCGCAGATCAGTGGACAGACCTTTGTCGTCGATCCGCGGGTCAAGGGCCAGGTCAGTGTGGTGTCAAACAGCCCGCTGACGCTGACCGAGGTGTATCAGCTGTTTCTCTCGGTGATGGCCACCCACGGCTTCAGCGTAATCACCCAGGGCGACCAAGCGCGCATCGTGCCCAACACCGAGGCCAAGGCCGATGCGGACGCCGGGCGCAACGCACCAGACCGCCTGGAAACCCGACTGATTCAGGTACAGCATGGCTCGGCCACCGAACTGATTCCGCTGATCCGCCCACTGGTGCCGCAATACGGTCATTTGGCCGCCATCACCACAGCCAACGCGATCATCATCAGCGACCGTACCGCCAACATTGAACGCATCGAAGACCTGCTGCGCCAGCTCGATCAGAAAGGCCAGCATGATTACAGCGTGCTCAACCTGCAGCATGCCTGGGTCATGGACACCGCCGAAGTGCTGCGCAATGCCGTGGATCGTGGCCAGGCCAAGGGCGCGTCCGGCACTCAGGTGATTGCCGACGGCCGCACCAACCGCCTGATTCTGCTCGGCCCACCGGCAGCACGGGCCAAGCTGGTGGCCATGGCCCAATCACTGGATACGCCCACCAGCCGCTCGGCCAATACCCGGGTGATTCGGCTGCGCCATGGCGATGCCAAGAGCCTGGCGGAAACCCTCGGCGAGATTTCCGAGAAGCTCAAACCAGAAGCCGGTGGCGAAACCACCGGCAAACCGCAGACCATCCTGATCCGCGCCGACGAAAGCCTCAACGCCCTGGTGCTGCTGGCTGAACCCGATGTGGTGGCGACCCTGGAAGACATCGTGCGCCAGCTGGATGTACCGCGCGCGCAGGTTATGGTAGAGGCAGCGATTGTCGAAGTCTCCGGCGATATCACCGACGCCCTCGGTGTGCAGTGGGCCGTGGATGGCCGCGGCAGTACCGGTGGCCTGGGCGGAACCAACTTCAGCGGCACAGGATTGTCTGTGGGCCGTGTATTACAAGCCATTCAGGACAGCGGCAGCGACACTGATAACAACACCCTGGCCAACCTGCCGGATGGCGCCATCATCGGCCTGGGCACAGACAGTTTCGGGGTACTGATTACTGCGCTGTCGGCAAATAGCAAAAGCAATCTACTGTCCACGCCCAGCTTGCTGACGTTGGATCACCAGAAAGCGGAAATTCTGGTCGGGCAGAACGTGCCCTTCCAGACCGGTTCCTTCACCACCAGCGGTTCGGGCGCGGACAACCCTTTCACTACCATTGAGCGCCAGGACATCGGCGTTACCCTCAAGGTCACCCCGCACATTAACGAAGGGGCAAGCTTACGCCTGGAGATCGAGCAGGAAATCTCCTCCATTGCCCCCACCAGCCAGGGCGTCAATGCGGTTGACCTGATCACCAACAAACGCTCGATCAAGAGCACCATCCTCGCCGAAAACGGCCAAGTCATTGTGCTCGGCGGGCTGATTCAGGATGACGTCACCCAGGCCGACTCCAAAGTGCCGTTGCTGGGTGACATTCCATTGGTGGGAGCACTGTTTCGTTCGACCAAGGAAACCCGCATCAAGCGCAACCTGATGGTCTTTCTGCGCCCGACCGTGGTGCGCGATGGCGCCGGCCTGGCCGCGCTCTCCGGGAAGAAATACAGCGATATCCGGGTACTCGGTGATGTGCGCGAGGATTACCGCCCCGGCATCCTGCCGAGCAATCCGGATCACCTGTTCGACAAGGCCGAGCCCGGCGCTATCGACCTGCGCGAGTAACCTCTCGGCCGCACGCACAGAGCAGCACCGCAATAAAAAAGGCCTCGGTATCCACCGAGGCCTTTTGCTTTAGCGCGACTAACGCTTATTTGTCTTCGTTACGCTGGTGCTTGAAGAACACCCCGTTATCGCCGAACGCCGACGCGACAAAGGCCGAAGTCAGCTCCATTTCGCCAATCTTCACCGCACTGTTGCGCCGTTGAGCGGCGTAATTGCGGCTGATCGACGGAATGATCGAGGTCTTGATCTCCATCGACGTGGCGTACACGTCATAGACCTTGGTACCGGCATTGAGGGTCAGCAGGTCCGCACGGAAGTCATGTGCGGTGCTGGCGAAACGATTGCGCAGCTCGGTGCGCGGCACAAAGTAAATCTGCGTCGGTGCCTTGGGTTTGGCCACGGTGGCGCCGGCCTGGGTGACTTCTGCCATGTCGTTGAGCAGCAGCAGTGTCGGCTTGAGGCTCACCGCCGAGAACAGAATGGTCGTGCCCAGGGTGTCGTTGGCTTCCGGCACCACGTACTGCGACAGCTCGTTGGCGAAGAAGTTATGGTTACCGCCCTGCCCGCTCAGGGTGTAGAGGGCGGACACGTTCTCTGACGGTTTACCATCGACAAAGGCCTTCCATGCCAGGCCCGGGGCGAAGCCGCGATCGGCGGGATCACCGGTAACCGACAAGCGCAGCAGGCCGTTGTCAGAGCCCTGGAACAGCCCACTGTAGGGGTTGTTCGGCACTGCGACGAACTTCACCTTGGCCATCACGCCATGGGGATGAATTGGCTTTTCATAACCCGCTGGGGCTACGTCACTGCGGACCTTGACCTTGTTCCAGAGGATCGAGCCAATCAGCCCGCCCACATTCACTGGCTGCAACGCTGGCAGTTTGTCCGGCGCATATTGCGTGCGCAGCGCACCATTGACCCAGAGGTTTTCCTGCTTGTTGGCCCCTGGCCAGCTTTCATAATCCGCCGGAATGTTCAGGCCCCAGGGTTTGAAGGCGTTCTCCACCCCAACCAGGCTGGCCTGCAGCTGCGGATTGTGACGGCGCAACACATCGACCATGGTGGTGTGTTCGACCCAATCGATCCCTTCCGGGGTGTACACCTCAGGGCGATAGTCCTTGGTGTAGAAGCGGTCAGTCATCAGGCGGCGCGAGGCGTTCATGATGAAGATCTGGAACGCCGTTTCGCCGAAGGCAAAACCTTCCGGCCGCACGGTTTCGGCCAGCATGCCCACCAGGGTGTCGATGCGCTCGATGTTGTTGCCATAGATGCGTTTGAGTTCAGCCAGGGTCGCGGCGTCTTTGGTCAGGTCCTCGAACTTGGTGATCGGCTTAAGGCCGATCTGCCGGCGGAATTCGTTATAACGCGGCACGCCGCGCTCACGGTCACGCAGCACGTCGATGGTGGCCAGGTCGATATCACCCACCAGCGGCATCGACAGGTTACGCAGGAAGTTCGGGTAGTTGTTCAGCGTCAGCGAACCTGGGTTGGTGATACCGAAGGAGTACCACAGGCGCTCCGGACGCTCATCGTTAAGCAGGTTTTCGGCATCACGATCGCGAGTGTTCTGCAGGGCGATGGTGCGCGCCACCTGGTTGGAGCCGATGTCATACACCTGCACGTTGTCACGCATCAGCGGGTGCATGCGGTACACCGCGACGAACTCTTCGGTGAGAGTGAACGGTACGCCGTAGTTGTTTGGTGCGGTAGAGCCGACGATGCCGGTCAGGGCGTGGTCGATGGCGCTGTTACCCACGCCTGGAGCTACGTTCGGGTCGAAACCGAGGATGCGTTTGACGAAAGAATCGGACTTGGCCAAGTCCGCTTGCAGCATGCGCACTTCGGCCTGGAAGTCGTCACGCGGGCCGCCCTGGCCGAGCAGACCCCACCAGTTGGAGTACATGGCGCGCTCGGTGATCGGGTTGGCAATCACCGCCGGGGTCCACTCCACAGTATGGATCTTGGCCATCAGTGCCGAGTTGATCAGCCGCGCGCGGTCATACAGCCACTGATCGCTCTGCGTCGGGTACTTCTGCTTGAGTTTGCTGGCGATGGCGTTGTGCTCAAGGGTGAACAGCTGATGCAGCATGCTCAGCCCCACCCACCAGTTCTCGTTGAACCCGGTTACCGGCTTGCCGCTGAGCAGCTCGCTGGGCAGAGTGCCGTTGGCATTGACCTTGAGCTTACCGTCGACAAACGCGCGCACCTTGTCGTTGGTAGCCTTGTTGCTGCCGTACAGCTGCGAGCCGTCCCACCAGTGGGTGTTGTGGTTGCGGTAGGTCTGCGGCTTGCCAGCATCGGCGCTGCTGCGGCTCGGGTCCGGCTGGGTGCGCTTGACGGACATGCTGCCACTGCCCAGTACATCGCCCGGCGGCAACGGGAACTGGATCGGGTCGGCATCGGCATTCGGGCCGTGATCGAACCAGTCGTGCACCATAAATTGAATCCAGGCCGCAGCAATAAAGTTAAGACTCGGGGCCGGCTTGAACTCCTCGCGCGCCATCAGCAGGTTACTCACCTCACGCGGGTTGGGGCTGAGCAGTGTGCTGGTTTCGCCATGGGTGACCGCCGGGTTGACGTTGCGACCAAAGCGCCGGTACACCGAACCCTCGGCCGGGTTGCTGAGAATGTTACAGGTGCCATCCTCGGTGCGCGCCGCCAGGCTACGCGCATCGCAGGTGATGTTGGCGTTGTAGCCCGCGTAATTTTCGACATCGAAGAGGTTGTTCTCGAACAAGGCCTGGCGTTCGACCGCCAGCACCAGCAGCCCCGAGACGACGCCCAGCGTTCCCAGCTTGGTCAAAGCTGGCCAAGTGACCCATACCGACATGGCTAATGCTCCCGTTTTTATTGTTGTACGGACAATGCGGCTACCGACATAGCAGCGCAGGATCAAGCCTATTGGCCGGCCAGGTACAACGCCCCCCTCCCGCGGAGGGGTGGCGGCCAATCAGTCGGTGAGGGCTGGGCTAGCTGAGTGAGGCCCGCGGGCGTACGACGAGAATCGCTTCGGTGCGGCTGGAGACATTGAGCTTGGAGTAGATGTTCTTCAGGTGCCATTTGGTGGTGGACAGAGCAATACCGGTCTTGTCGCTGATCTGCGTATTCGACAGTCCGCTGAGCAGGCACTCGAACACTTCCACTTCCCGCCCGGTGAGCAGGCCACTGGCCAGTGGATCAAATGGCGGTGCGCTCTGCTCACCCTGCAGGAATTCGGCATAGTGCTCGCGGTACTTGTCCGGCACTGCGAGCAGACCGGCCTGCACCAGGCTCAGCACACCCGCGGCAAAACCCGGCGCCTCGTCGAACACCGAACGGTTGATATTGACGATGCCATGGGCCTCCACCAGACGGCTGAGGGCCTCGAGTTGTTGCGCTTTGCTCTGTGTGGTGGCGGCCAAGACCAGTTGATTGGCTTCAACGATCAGCCGTCGCGCGCGCATTTCGCTGCGCTGCAGCGCCGCACCAAGCACCTTGAGAATCCGCGCCGCCTGTACCTGCGCACCGCGCGCCTGCAACCAGTAGACGCAGGCCAGGCCCAAACGCTCCCAACTCTCGTCATAAGGCCGCACCGTCTCCCACTCCCCGGCTTGCAAACGTGCCGGCAGATCATAGCGCTGAGCCACCGCGTCCATGGTAGCCGCCTTACCGCCAAGCCAAGCCTGGCGCATGCTTTCCTGAGCCACCTGGCTGACAAATCGCGCGTAGTTACCCAGCTGCAGGATGCACGACAGCTGATCCAGCAGACGGCAGGCCCGGGCCTGCTGCTGACGCCGGTGCAACAGCCGTGACAGGGTAATGTAAACCGTGGCAATCGCCTCGGTGGCCGAAGACGAGTTGACCATCGCCATCAGCTCGTCGCACAGCTGTTGTGCCTCGTTCAGCTGATTCTGCTCGTACAGCACCACCACCATGGCCGTGGCACGGTTGACCCAGGCCGGAGACGTCGGATTGGTGCCCTGATAATCCAGGCATACCTGCTTGCGTGCGTGTGTTGCACGCCCGGCGTTGCGATGGCACAGGGCAATGATCAGGTCGGTGTAGCTCTCCAGGAAACTGTGCCCGCATTGCGCCAACAGTTGCTTGGACTCGCTGGCAAAGCGAATGGCCTCCTGCAAGCGTGCCCCCAGCAGGTGCTGATAGGCAATCACCGCCAGGGTGCAGGCACGGATTTCCAGGTCCTGCCCCGCGCCCAACAGGTCACGCCAGGCCGGCGGCGGCTCAAAGTCCTTGTCCTGCTCGAACAAGCCAAGCAGCAAAGCGAGAAACTGCCGCGTCGCCGGCTCCAGGTTCGCGCCAGGTGCACGCGCCTGCAGGCCATCGAGTAATTCCAGGTGGTAATGCGCCTGATGGAAGCGCCGTGACAGCGACAGCGCGGCAATCAGCCAGCCCAATAGTTTGGGCTGGGCCAGCAGCAGCGATTCCGGCAACGGCTCCAGCCAGCGCAGGATGTCACCGAACTGGCCGCTGCGAACCCAGGCCGCGCAGCTGTGCTCCAACAGCCCGAGAAACAGCTGCTGACCCGCACAGTGCTGGGCATGCTGTAAAGCCTGCTCATGCTCGCCCAGTTGCATGAAGTAATCCGCTGCGCGACTGTGCAGCTGATCCAGGCGGGCGTATTCCTCGATCAGCAGGCGTCGGCAGAGAAAGTCCTGCAGCAACGCATGGAAGCGAAAGCTGCCAGGCTGGTTTTCCACCGGCAGCAGGAACAACTGCCGCTCAGCCAACTCCTCCAATAACAGCGCTGAGCCCGTGCGCTGCAGCACATGGTCACAGAGCGCACCATCAAAACGCTCGAACAGCCCGCAGCACAGAAGAAACTCGCGCAGGTGCGGTGGCAACTGGCGCAGCACCACATGGCCAAAGTAATCGACGATTTCCGGCTGACTGCCGTTGAAACGTTGCAACGCCTGGGTGCCGAAGCGCGCATAGGCCAACAAGGCGATCTTCACCCCTGCCACCCAGCCTTCCGTCATACCCAGCAGGCTGTCGAGGTAATCCGGGTTCAGCGCCTGCCCGCCCAGGTGGCGGTTGAGCTGCTGCACCTGCTCGGCGGACAAGCGCAAGTCGTGCTGATCGATACACAGCAGGCGGTTTTCCAGCTTCAGCTGGCTCAGGGCAAAGCCTGGATGATTGCGGCTGGCGATGATCAGGTGAACATGGCTCGGCAGCTGCTCCAGCAGCACCGCCATCACCTCCAGAATACTGCGCGACTCAATCCACTGAAAATCATCGAACGCGATAAACAGCGGCCCTTCGACTCGCTCCAGCGCATCGCCGAACAGCTCGCCCAGCAGCCGTGGCGACAGGCTGGACGCCAGCGCCAGCGGGTTGAACCAGGACGTGTCGAAGTCAATGACCTGGGCGCGAATGCCCTCGGCCAGGTGACGGAAAAAGCACAGCGGGTCGTTGTCGCGTGCCTGCAGCGGGTAATGCACGAGCGTCGCCGCACAGCCAGCGCGCCAGTGCTGCAGCAAGGTGGACTTGCCGGAGCCAGCCGGGGCCAGCAGCAACGTCAGGGCAAAATCGTCACTGCGCCCCAGCAGGTCCAGCAGGCTCTGGCGGAGCACACCATTGGCAGACGAAATACACGGCTGAATTCGGTCCATGAGTCAGACCCTGTTCTTATTATTTGTGCGCGATCAGACGCCGCGCCTGCGATGAATGCTAGCGCCTGCGCCTGAAGAGAATTTGAAGTGCGTCAAAGTTCGCCCACGGCTAGCCAAAGGTTGGCCTGCAGCCGAACGCATCAGTGGACAAACCCAGCAATAAACAGCCGCTGTGGAGAAATGATGCACCTGGCGAGCAACCGCCAGGTGCTGGGAGCGGTTTAGAGTGCCGCCAGACCGCGAGCCAGATCCGCCTGCAGATCCGCCAGGTCTTCCAGACCCACGGCAACGCGAATCAGGTTGTCGCGAATCCCGGCATTGGCACGCTCGGCCGGGGTTAGACGGCCATGCGAAGTGGTCGCCGGGTGGGCGATGGTGGTTTTCGTATCACCCAGGTTGGTGGTGATGGAAATCACCCGTGTGGCATCAATAAACCGCCAGGCCGCTTCCTTGCCACCCTTAACCTCAAAGCTGACCACCGCACCGAAGGCGCTCTGTTGGCGCTTGGCCAGTTCATGCTGCGGGTGGCTGGGTAAGCCAGCGTAATACACGTGCTCAATGCCGTCCTGCTGCTCCAGCCACTGCGCCAAGTGCAGTGCACTGGCGCAATGGGCCTGCATGCGGATACGCAAAGTTTCCAGACCTTTGAGGAAAATCCAGGCATTGAATGGGCTCAGCGTCGGCCCGGCAGTGCGCAAAAAACCCACCACATCGGTCATCAACTTGGCCGAGCCCGCCACCACACCGCCCATGCTGCGGCCTTGGCCGTCGATGTACTTGGTGGCCGAATGCATCACCACATCCGCACCGAGTTTGATTGGCTGCTGCAAGGCCGGCGTGCAAAAGCAGTTGTCCACCGCCAGCAACGCGCCTTTGCTGTGAGCGATGTCGGCCAGTGCAGCAATATCCACCAGCTCGGCCAACGGATTGGACGGCGACTCGACAAACAGCAACTTGGTGTTGGTCTTAAACGCCGCCGCCCAGCCGTCGAGATCCGCCAAGGGCACATAATCAACCTGCACACCAAAGCGCTTGAGGTACTTTTCGAACAGGCTGATGGTTGAGCCGAACACACTGCGCGACACCAGCACGTGGTCGCCTGCGCTGCACAGGCTCATGACAATGGCCAGAATCGCCGACATGCCGGACGAGGTCGCCACAGCCTGCTCGGCCCCTTCCAGCGCGGCAATGCGCTCTTCAAAGGCACGCACAGTCGGGTTGGTGTAGCGCGAATAGACATTGCCCGGCACTTCGCCAGCAAAGCGCGCCGCCGCATCGGCCGCCGAACGGAACACGTAACTGGACGTCGGGTAAATCGCCTCGCTGTGCTCGCCCTCGGGGGAGCGATGCTGACCGGCGCGCACCGCCAAGGTGTCGAAGCCGACGCCTTCAAGATCGCTGTCCAGACGTCCCGCTTGCCATTCCTGACTCATACCTACCTCTTCACAGCAAAAGCCCGGATAGGCTCCGGGCTAAAAATTCCAAATGGGCCCGGATACATCCCGGGCCGAACGCCAAGGGCTGATGGTTTAGTTGTTGTACAAATCGATAATCGCACTGACCGCCTGCGACTTGACCTTGGAGGCATCGTTGCGTGCCTGCTCGATCTTGTTCAGGTAAGCCTCATCAACGTCACCGGTGACGTACTTGCCGTCAAACACCGCGCAGTCAAAATTGTCGATCTTGATCTTCTTGCTGCCGCTGACCGCTTCAATCAAATCCGGCAGGTCCTGATACACCAGCCAGTCAGCACCGATCAGCTCACACACTTCTTCGGTGGTACGGCCATGTGCAATCAGCTCATGGGCGCTGGGCATGTCGATACCGTAGACGTTGGGGTAACGCACTGCCGGTGCAGCCGAGCAGAAATACACATTCTTCGCCCCGGCTTCGCGGGCCATCTGAATGATTTGTTTGCAGGTGGTGCCACGCACGATGGAGTCATCCACCAGCATGACGTTCTTGCCACGGAACTCCAGTTCGATGGCATTGAGCTTCTGGCGTACGGATTTCTTCCGTGCAGCCTGCCCCGGCATGATGAAGGTGCGGCCGATGTAACGGTTCTTGACGAAGCCTTCGCGGAACTTCACACCCAAGTGGTTGGCCAACTCCAGCGCAGCGGTGCGGCTGGTGTCGGGAATCGGGATGACCACGTCGATGTCATGCTGTGGACGTTCACGGAGGATCTTGTCGGCCAGCTTCTCGCCCATGCGCAGGCGCGCCTTGTACACCGAGATGCCGTCCATGATCGAATCCGGACGCGCCAGGTAGACGTGCTCAAAGATGCACGGTGCATATGTTGGATTGGCCGCGCACTGACGGGTGAACAGCTTGCCTTCCTCGGTGATATACACCGCTTCGCCCGGTGCCAGGTCACGGATCAAGGTAAAGCCGAGCACGTCGAGCGACACGCTTTCGGAGGCAATCATGTATTCCACACCTTCATCGGTGTGACGCTGGCCAAACACAATCGGACGAATGCCGTTAGGGTCGCGGAAACCGACAATGCCGTAGCCAGTGATCATCGCCACCACTGCATAACCGCCCAAGCAGCGCTCGTGCACCTCCGTCACCGCGGCGAACACGTCTTCTTCGGTCGGCTGCAGCTTGCCGCGCTGCGCCAACTCGTGAGCAAACACGTTAAGCAGCACTTCCGAATCGGAGTTGGTGTTGACGTGGCGCAGGTCAGATTCGTAAATCTCCTTGGCCAGCTGCTCGACGTTGGTCAGGTTGCCGTTGTGCGCCAAGGTGATGCCGTACGGCGAGTTGACGTAGAACGGTTGCGCTTCGGCGGAGCTGGAACTGCCCGCCGTCGGGTAGCGCACGTGGCCGATACCCATATGGCCGACCAGACGCTGCATGTGGCGTTGTTGGAAGACATCACGCACCAGGCCGTTGTCCTTACGCAGGAACAGGCGGCCATCATGGCTGGTGACAATACCGGCAGCATCCTGGCCGCGGTGCTGGAGGACGGTCAGCCCGTCATACAGCGCCTGATTGACGTTCGATTTACCGACGATACCGACAATGCCGCACATGTGACGCAACCCCTACTCAATGGAACACGATGATTCGCAATGCACTTACGGCAGCTTGGGCTGCAGCAGCGCCTCTTTGAACGGTAACTCCACCGGCGCTGTCACGCCGCTGGCAAGCCACTGACTGGACACCCCAAGGATCAGGTTTTTCGACCAGTCTGCAACCATCAGAAAATGTGGCATCAGCGCTGATTCCTGCCACCAGCGGTCTTGCTGCACAGGTGCCAGGCTGATCAAGCCGACCAACACCACGACCAGCAGTCCACCGCGCGCTGCGCCGAAGACCATACCGAGAAAACGATCAGTACCCGACAGGCCGGTCACCCGGATCAGCTCACCGATCAGGTAGTTGACCAGGGCCCCCACCAACAGGGTGACCACAAACAGCATGGCGCAACCTGCAATCACGCGCGCCGAAGGGGTATCGATGTAGTCCACCAGGTGCTGCGACAGCGCGCCGCCGAACATCCAGGCGACCACGCCAGCAATGATCCAAGTAAGCAGCGACAGGGCTTCCTTGACGAAGCCTCGGCTCAGACTGATCAGACTTGAAATGGCGATAACGGCGATAATCGCCCAATCGACCCAGGTGAATGCCACGATGCAGGTTACCGACTGGAAAGGCGCTGCATTTTAGCAGAGCACCTACAAAGGGAGTAAGCAAAGGATTCACCAACCGCTGAAATGCCCGGCGAACCTGGCGACTTGCCTAGACTGACGGGCAGATCAGGCCGGTTGTTCAGCCCGCTTCAGGCTGGAAGCGCACCACAAAACCATTGAGTTTGTGCTGACGGTTGAGCTGATCACGTAGACGATCCGCCTCGGCGCGCTCGATCAGTGGCCCGACAAATACCCGGTTCATGCCATCAACGCTGCGGATGTAGGCGTTGTAGCCTTGAGTACGCAGGGTTTTCTGCAGCTTCTGCGCGCCATCGCTGCTGGACAGGCTCGCCAGCTGCACCGACCAGCTAATCGGCAGGCTATTGGCATCCAGCTTACTGGGCGCAGCAGGTGGCGCGGCCACTGGTGCAGCAGCAGGGGCAGGCACTGCGGCCACGGCCGGCTGCTCAAGCGACGGCGCCTCGACCGGCTCCGGACTTTGCATGGCGTCGGAACCAACCGGCTCATCCGGCAACAACTGCGGCTCAGGTACCGCCACGGCTTGCACCTCGAGACTGGGCATTTCAGGCGCAGCCGGCATTTCAGGGGCATCGACCTGCACCCGACGCGACTCGTCTTCACGCGATAACAACATCGGCAGGAAGATCACTGCCAGCGCCAGCAACACCAGCGCACCGACCATGCGCTGCTTCAATCCTTTATCCAGCAAAGCCATCCTGCACGCCCCCATTGGCTTGGCGGGCCAGCCAATCCAGGGCCTCGGCCACGCAGTAGAAAGATCCAAACAGCAGCACTTCATCGCCATCGGCGGCCCGCTCGCACTGAGCCTCCAGTGCGGCCTGCACACTGGCATAAGCAGCCACTTGCGCACCACAGTCCTGCAGATGCGCCTGCAACTCGGCAGCTTCACGGCTACGACTGGTCGGCAATGGCGCCACCGCCCAGCTGTCCACGTCAGCCAGCAAGGGGGCAATCACACCGTTCAAGTCCTTGTCAGCGAGCAGACCAAATACCGCCAAACGCTTGCCAGGCAGGACTCGCGAAGCCAGACGCTGAGCCAGATAGTCAGCCGCATGGGGATTATGCCCAACATCGAGCAGCAGCGTGAGTGACTTGCCCTGCCAATTGAGCATTCTGCGATCCAATCGCCCGGTGACTCGGGTCTGCAGCAACGCTTTGCGGATCGCCTCAGGCTGCCAGGGCAGCTGCATCACCGCATAAGCCTGTAAGGCCAGGGCTGCGTTTTCCATAGGCAGATCAAGCAACGGCAACTGATCAAGATGCAGCACTTGGCCCTGCGCATTGAGGCCATGCCAAGTCCAGTCATGCTCATTCATGCTCAGGTCATAATCGCGGCCACGCAGGAAAAATGGCGTGTCCAGCAATGCCACCTGATCGAGCAGCGGTTGCGGCGGATCAATATCACCGCACAAGGCAGGTTTCGCGGCGCGCAGAATACCAGCCTTCTCGAAGGCGACTGATTCGCGGCTATCGCCGAGCCAGTCGGCATGATCGATACCAATGCTGGTCACCACGGCAATATCGGCATCCAGCAGGTTCACCGCATCCAGACGACCGCCCAGCCCCACTTCCAGAACCAGAGCATCCAGCCCAGCTTGCTGGAATAGCCAGAAAGCTGCCAGGGTGCCCATTTCAAAATAGGTCAGCGAAGTGTCGCCGCGCGCTGCCTCAACCACGGCAAAGGCTTCACAGAGCTGGGCATCACTGGCTTCAACACCGACAATCTGCACACGCTCGTTGTAACGCAGCAGATGGGGTGAGCTGTAGACACCAACCTTGAGCCACTGCCCTTGCAGCAGCGAGGCGATAAAGGCACAGGTAGATCCCTTGCCATTGGTGCCGGTGACGGTGATCACCCGAGGTGCAATCCTGGCTAACCCCAGACGCTGCAGGACGATCCGGGAACGCTCCAGCCCCATATCAATGGCGCTAGGGTGCAGTTGCTCCAGATAACTCAGCCAATCGGCAAGGGAACGTTCAGTCATGCAGTCGCCGACAGTGCAACAGGCGATGGCAACCCCATCAGCTGGGCCAACAGACGCGCCAGGCGCGGACGCAACTCGGCACGGTGAATGATCATGTCGATGGCGCCGTGCTCTAGCAGGAACTCACTGCGCTGGAAACCTTCAGGCAGCTTCTCGCGCACGGTCTGCTCGATGACCCGCGGGCCCGCGAAGCCGATCAGTGCACGGGGCTCGGCAACAATCACATCACCGAGCATGGCCAGACTGGCAGACACGCCGCCGTACACCGGGTCAGTCAGCACGGAAATAAACGGAATACCTTCTTCACGCAGACGTGCCAGTACAGCCGAGGTCTTAGCCATCTGCATCAGCGAGATCAGCGCCTCCTGCATACGCGCACCACCGGACGCGGAGAAACATACCAACGGGCAACGTTGCTCCAGAGCGGCATTAGCGGCGCGGACAAAGCGCTCACCAACGATGGCGCCCATCGACCCCCCCATAAAGGAGAATTCGAATGCACAGGTGACCACCGGCATGCCTTCCAGGGTGCCACGGATGGCAATCAGGGCATCCTTCTCACCCGTCTGCTTCTGCGCGCCAGCAAGGCGATCCTTGTACTTCTTGCTGTCGCGAAACTTCAGGCGATCAACCGGCTCAAGTTCGGCACCCAGTTCTTCACGGCCATCGGCATCAAGGAAGATATCCAGCCGCGCACGGGCATCGATGCGCATGTGATGATTGCACTTGGGACAAACATCCAGGGTCTTTTCCAGCTCAGGCTTGTACAACACCGCATCGCAAGACGGGCATTTGTGCCACAGCCCTTCGGGCACCGAACTCTTTTTGACCTCGGAACGCATGATCGATGGGATCAGTTTATCTACCAACCAGTTGCTCATGCTCTTGACTCTCCAAAGCTGTTAACCGGGCGGGCTGCGCTATATGCGACCGGGCCTGCCAGGGAAAATTCATGAGTACAGCCATTTCAGGGACCGGTGCCGGCACCAGCCACCTTGAATCAACCGCCTGCAGTATTCATACAACCTGCAACAGGGTTATGGACGGCCAAGCCAGCAGCGTCGTCACATACCCCGACACCACTCACCCACGCTTGACCGCCTGCATGAACGCCTTGATCTTCGCCGCATCCTTAATGCCTTTGGCCGACTCGACACCGCCACTGACATCGACGGCGTAAGGACGCACCTGAGTAATGGCCTGGGCCACATTTTCGGCCGTCAGGCCACCCGCCAGAATGACCGGCTTGCCCAATTGCGCCGGCACCAGCGACCAGTCGAAAGCCTCGCCCGTACCACCCGGGACACCCGGCACATAGGTGTCCAACAGTACGCCGCTGGCATTCTTGTACAGCGCTACCTGCACAGCAATATCATCCGCCGGCTTAACGCGCAGCGCCTTGATATAAGGACGGTGATAACCATCACAGTCAGCCGGGGTCTCGTCGCCGTGAAATTGCAGCAAATCGAGCGGCACTGCATCAAGAATCTCCCCCAACTCACAGCGGCTGGCATCAACGAACAGGCCAACCGTGGTCACAAAAGGCGGCAAGGCATTAATGATGGCCCGCGCCTGCGGCACGCTGACCGCCCGCGGACTCTTAGCATAAAAGACCAGGCCAATGGCATCGGCCCCTGCCTCGACTGCAGCCAGTGCATCCTCTACACGGGTAATGCCACAAATCTTGCTGCGAACGGCTGACAACAGGATGACCTCAATTAATTCAGGAAAAGCCGGATGCTAGGGTCTGTTGGCGGCTCTGCGCAAGCCGCGCACTAACAAAAACGCAGCCCCCCCGCTGTTGATGCGCGTTCAGATCTCGACGGCGACGTCCGGCAAACCGGAGAGAAAATGCGGCCCCAGGTAACGCTTGGGCAAGTCGAATTCCTCGGGGTAGTCGACCTGCACCAGGTACAGCCCATAGGGATGAGCAGTCACCCCACCAGTACGCCGTACGCGGGTTTCCAGCACCTCCTGCGCCCATTCAACCGGCCGTTCGCCAGCACCAATGGTCATCAGCACACCGGCGATATTGCGCACCATATGATGTAAAAAGGCATTGGCGCGGATATCCAGCACGATAAACCGGCCGTACTGCAGCAATTCCAGGTGGTGCACCGTCTTGATTGGCGACTTGGCCTGGCATTGGCGCGCGCGGAACGCACTGAAATCGTGGGTACCAATGAAACACCGCGCCGCCTGGCGCATGCGTTCGATATCCAGCGGCCGGTGATTCCAGGTGACCTCTTCGGCCATATGCGCCGGACGAATCTGATCGTTATAGATCACATAACGGTAGCGACGCGCCATGGCACAGAAACGCGCATCAAAGTGCGCCGGCATCGACTTGGCCCAGGTCACGCTGATGTCGCCAGGCAGGTTCATATTCGCGCCCATCACCCAGGCATGCATGGAGCGCTCTACCGGTGTATCGAAATGCACCACCTGCGCACTGGCATGCACCAGCGCATCCGTACGTCCTGCGCAGCTCAGGGTAACGGGCACACCACCCGCGACTTTCGCCAGGGCTTTTTCCAGCGACTCCTGAATAGACGGCACACCGGCACGCTGACGCTGAAAACCACGATAACGTGAACCTTTGTACTCGACACCAAGGGCTATCTTGAAAACGCCAACGGCAGCCGAATCGGCTGCCGTTGTAGTAAGACCATCAGACATGTATCAAACCAGTTTAGCGATCAGCTCACGCGCTTCCTGTTGCTGACCTTCGTTACCTTCGGTGATGACTTCATCAAGGATGTCGCGAGCACCTTCGGTATCACCCATGTCGATGTAGGCGCGAGCCAGATCAAGCTTGGTGGCCGTCTCGTCAGTGCCGGAGAGGAAATCGAAGTCATCGTCATTGTCCAGCGCCGCGCTGGCAGGCACAGCACTTGTCGACAGATCCAGATCAGCAGGCTGATCCAGGTCATCGGAGAGCAGATCCAACTCGGCACTGACTTCGTCCAGTTGCGCAGCAAAGCTGTCGCTCGATGGCTGAGCAGGTGCTTCATCACTCAGCGACAGGTCGAAGTCAGCTGACAGGTCAAAGTCACCAGCCGTTTCTTCTGCTGGCAGCTCGAAGCTTGACTCTGCAGCAGCAGGCGTCGCACTGGGCTCATCATCCAGGCTCAGCAGGAAATCATCCTCAGCATCTGCCGCAGGTTTGGCTGGCGCATCCAGATCGAGACTGAAGTCCGCCAGATCACCCCCCAAGTCCAAGCTATCACTACTGCTGTCCGCCAGACTCAGGTCAAAGCCCAGGTCATCCTCCTTATTATCGGCCTGCTCAAGCGGCGAGCTAAAGTCCAGGTCGTTGTCCAGTGACAGACTGTCCAGATCATTCAGCGAGGCATTATCACCAGCTGCTTGCAGGTCACGGTCCAGTTCAGACTCAAGGTCATCCAGGCTCAGGTCAAATGCATCATCCTGATCACCAGCCGGTGCTTTCGGAGCCGGGTCATCCAGGGTCAGATCATCCAGGCTGAAGCTGTCGAGATCTTCGGCAGTCGCAGCCGCTGCAAAACCGGCTCCGGCAGCTACCGCTGCCATCGCAGGGTACTTGGCCTTGATTTGATCGACTTCGGCAGCGCTGCCACCGATTTCACGCAGTTCGTTGTCCTGACGGGCAAAGCCATTACGGTCCCCCATCTCGGCATAGACTTCCATCAGCTTCAGACGCAGATCACTGCGCTGTGGCTCGTCATTGATTGCGGTCTGCAGCAGCTCGGCAGCCTGCGGGAAACGGCCATAGGCGATGTAGATATCGGCCTCACCCAAAGCATCACCAGTCTGCGCGGTAACCCGCTCATCGCTCGGTACATCGGCTTGTTGGCCAGCGAGGTCATCGCTCAGTCCGGCAAAACTGTCATCAGGCAGATCCAGGCCTGCACCCAGGTCGGCGGCATTTTCATCAGAGGCCAGACTTTCCTGCAATTCCGCTTCTTTCATGGCATTGCGACGGGAAAGCATCATCAATGCGACGAGGAGCACCAACAACGCACCACCGCCGGCAACGCCCAGCAGCATCGGGTTAGCCAATAAATCATTAAAAGCGCTGCTCTCGGCCTGCGGCTCTGCAACCACCGGCGTTTCAACTACAGGAGCAGGCGGTGCTACCGGGGCTGGCTCAGGTGCCACAACCGGAGCAGGCACCTGTGCAACGGGAGCGGCCGCTTCAGGCTGCGCAGCAGGCTCTTCGCTGTAGTTGAAATCAGTCTCACCGGTCGCAGCCGGCGTAACCGAATCGGGCGTGGCAGCAGGTTTTTGTATTGCAGCGGCTGGCGCCGGGGTCACTGGGACCTCCGCAGCTACCGGCGTTTCAACTGCTGCCGCCGGTGCAGCCGCTGGAACCGGCGTTTTGTTTTGTGCTGCCAGGTCGGCCTGCAGCTTGGCCATCTGATCGTCTTTCAGCTGGATCAGACGCTGCAGCTTGTCGAGCTGGCTCTGCAGATCGGTCATACGACCTTTCAGCTCGTCATTTTCACGGCGACTGGAGTCCAGGCTTTCCTGAGTCACGGCCAATTTGTCGGTCAACGCTTTGCTGTCGGCTGCGCCCTTGTCGCTGCCGGCGGTGGCTTTACCACTATCAGCGGCAACCAGCTTCAGGCTATCGCCTGTTTCAACCTTGGCCGGTGCGGCAGCGGCGTTGGTGCGTTTGGTGGCATCCAGTTGACGGGCGCTGGCGGCTACACTACGACCTTCGCGCCAGGCGGCATTCTGCTCGGCAACCTGAGCAATAGCCTCACCTTGGGAACGGCTCTTGACCTGTTGCTCATCAGGCAAGCGCAGTACCTGGCCATTTTTCAGACGGTTGATATTGCCGCCGACAAAGGCATCCGGGTTCAAGTCCTGAATAGCCAGCATGGCTTGGTGCACACTTCCGCCCGCACGTGCACGCTGGGCAATCTCCCAGAGTGTGTCATTAGCCGTAGTTTTGTATTCATTGCCGTCCAGCGGCTTGGCTGCTGGAGCGACTGGGGCGACTGGGGCAGCTGGGGCAGCTGGGGCAACAGGACGAGCAACCGGGGCGACTGCAACGGCTGGACGGGTGGCTGTGGCAGGTGCCTGCACACGTGGTGCTGGTGCGGCAACAGGCAGCTGTGCAGCAGCCGGGATTACGCTCTGTGGACTGTAGAGTGGCGGATCCAGCAGCAAGGTGTATTCACGCAGCAAACGACCATTGGGCCACAGCACTTCAACCAAGAAGTTCAGGTAGGGTTCGCGCATGGGCTTATTGGACGTTACCCGAATGACACTTTTGCCATTGGGTTTGAGCACCGGTGTAAATTTGAGATCCGTCAGGAAGTACTGACGATCTACACCAGCTTTGGTAAATGCTTCAGGTGACGCCAGAGTCGGAATAACTTCACTTGAGGCCAGGTCGCGCACTTCCAGCAACTCGATCTCTGCGACCAGCGGCTGATTGAGCGCCGATTGCAGGGTCACCTCACCCAACCCCAGCGCGTGCGCCATACCGGATGACAGCGCCGAAGCAGCTGCTATTGCCAGCACCAGTTTGCGAACCCGAACCATAGCGTTATCCCTTGTTTTATCTTTTTTCTCGGCCAGCGAGAGGATATTGAAAATTGCTGCCTGCCCCACCCGAAGGTGTAACCCCATTCAGCAATCAACTCAGCCAGTATTGCCAAGCTCGAAAGATTCTTCAAATTTCTAGGTAAGTATCTTTTACAGATAGTGTTTTATCAACAACTCGGCTATTTGCACAGCATTCAGCGCCGCGCCTTTTCTCACATTATCAGACGTAATCCACAAATTGAGTTGGGCTGGATCATCCAAACCAGCACGCACCCGGCCCACATAGACCACATCCTGGCCGACGGCATCGCCTACCGCAGTCGGGTAATCATCCCGCTCAACCAGTTCCAGCGCAGGTGCGCCGTCTAGTGCAGCACAGACCTGCTGCAAGTCGATAGCCGACTCAGCCTGCAGAGAAACGGTCAAACTGTCGCCAAAAAACACCGGCGCCTGGATACAGGTAATAGCAACCGGCAGTTGCGGCACGCCAAGCAATTGCCTGAGTTCACCGGCGATCTGCCGCTCCAACGCAGCATGCCCGTCGCTATCGGCCTGTTCGACCTGCGCCAACAGATTAAACGCCATCTGCCGGTCAAACAGGCGCGGTTCAAGGGCCCGACCGTTAAGCAATTCGGCCGTCTGGCGCGCCAGTTCGGATACAGCTTCACGGCCACGACTGGAAACAGCCAGGCAAGCGGTCACGGTCAGTCGCTGGATAACAAGGGATTCAGGCAGCGCGGCCAGCACCGCAGCCAGGGCGATCGCCGGCGCGCTCGGGCTGGTCAGCAAGTATGGCGCATTCAGCGCAGCGAGCACCTGCGGATTGACCTCAGGCACCAGCCGCGGCGCCTGCTCGGCGGGCAGACCACTGGCCAGGTCAACCACTGCACAGCCGGCCGCAGCAGCCTGCGCCGCATACATCTGGGTAACCTTACTGCTTGCGGCAAAGAACGCCAGGCGCACACTGGCAAAATCAAAACCCTGCAGATCGCGAACGCGCAAGCTTTTGCCTTTGAAAGCCAGCGAGCGCCCTGCCGACTCTCCACTGGCCAGCAGGTGCAGATTGGCCACCGGAAACTCGCGCTCTTCCAGCAATTGCACCAAGGCTTCGCCAACGCTACCGGTGGCACCAATCACGGCAATATCAAAGGTTCGGGTCATGGCAACACTTCAAGCGAAATAAGCCCGGCACTGTATAGCCAGGCCCGCAAAATGCAAAGAAGCAGGCTGATGGGTGCTCGATTTGACTCGAACACCCAACAGCCCGCCCCTTTCAGGCAGCCCGTTTATGTATCAGCGCCGCGCGATCAACGCTCCAGCAGGATACGCAGCATACGCCGCAGCGGCTCCGCCGCGCCCCACAGCAGTTGGTCGCCGACGGTGAACGCGCCAAGGTACTGCGAGCCCATGTTGAGTTTGCGCAGACGACCAACCGGTACACTCAGGGTGCCCGTCACGGCAGTAGGGCCCAACTCGCGGATGCTTGCTTCACGCTGGTTAGGCACCAGTTTGACCCAAGGGTTGTGCTGACTGATCAGGCCTTCGATGTCCGACAGCGGCACATCCTTGTTCAGCTTGATGGTCAGCGCCTGGCTGTGGCAACGCATGGCACCGATGCGCACGCACAGGCCATCGACCGGGATCGGGTTCTTGAAGCGACCAAGGATCTTGTTGGTTTCCGCCTGCCCTTTCCACTCTTCACGGCTCTGGCCGTTCGGCAGCTCCTTGTCGATGTAGGGAATCAGGCTACCCGCCAGCGGCACACCAAAGTTATCCACCGGGAAGGACTCGCCGCGCATGGCTTCGGCCACTTTGCGGTCAATATCCAGAATGGCGCTGGCTGGGTCGGCCAGCTCATCGGCTACCGAGGCGTTGATAGCGCCCATTTGCTTGATCAGCTCACGCATATTCTGCGCGCCGGCGCCGGAGGCGGCCTGATAGGTCATGGCGCTCATCCACTCGACCAGGCCAGCCTCGTAAAGACCACCCAGCGCCATCAGCATCAGGCTGACAGTGCAGTTGCCACCGATATAGTTCTTGGTGCCGGCATCCAGTTGTTGGTCGATGACTTTGCGGTTGACCGGGTCCAGCACGATAACCGAGCTGTCGTCCATGCGCAGCGACGAGGCGGCATCGATCCAGTAGCCCTGCCAGCCGGCTTCGCGCAGCTTGGGGAACACTTCGCTGGTGTAGTCGCCACCTTGGCAGGTGAGAATCACGTCCAGGCTTTTCAGCTCATCGATGCTGTAGGCGTCCTTCAAAGGCGCCGTTTCCTTGCCAATCGCCGGACCTTGGCCGCCGACATTGGAGGTGGTGAAGAACACTGGCTCGATCAAGTCGAAATCCTGTTCTTCCAGCATGCGTTGCATCAGCACGGAACCGACCATGCCGCGCCAACCGATCAGACCTACACGTTTCATAACCACTACACCTATATAAGCTGACCACCGGAGACCTCCGGCGGGCCAGGAAGATTACAGACTGCGCAGCGCTTCGACTACCGCATCACCCATTGCCGCCGTGCCGACCTTGGTCGTACCCGCGCTGTAGATGTCACCAGTACGCAAGCCTTGATCGAGCACCTTGCTGACGGCTAACTCGATGGCATCTGCGGCGGCCACTTGACCAAAGCTGTAACGCAGCATCATGGACACGGACAGGATGGTCGCCAACGGGTTAGCAATGCCTTGGCCCGCGATATCTGGCGCGCTGCCATGGCACGGTTCGTACATGCCCTTGTTGTTGGCGTCCAGAGACGCCGACGGCAGCATGCCGATGGAGCCAGTGAGCATGGAGGCTTCATCGGAAAGAATGTCGCCAAACATGTTGTCGGTGACCATCACGTCGAACTGCTTCGGCGCACGCACCAGCTGCATCGCCGCGTTGTCGACGTACATATGACTGAGCTCGACGTCGGGATAATCCTTGGCCACTTCAATAACCACGGCGCGCCAGAGTTGGCTGGAGGCCAGCACGTTGGCCTTGTCCACCGAGCAGAGCTTCTTGCCTCGTACACGGGCCATGTCGAAACCGACGCGGGCGATACGGCGGATTTCGCTTTCGCTGTACGGCAGGGTGTCGTAGGCCATGCGCTCGCCGTTTTCCAGCACCTTGCTCTCGCGCGGCTGGCCGAAGTAGATACCGCCGGTCAACTCACGGACGATGAGGATATCCAGACCGGCAACGATTTCGCGCTTGAGGCTGGAAGCATCGGCCAGCTGTGGGTAGAGAATCGCCGGACGCAGATTGCCGAACAGCCCCAGCTGCGAGCGAATTTTCAGCAGGCCACGCTCTGGGCGAATCGCCGGGTCGATGGTGTCCCATTTCGGGCCGCCCACCGCGCCGAGCAAAATGGCATCCGCAGCTTTAGCGCGCTCCAGGGTTTCGTCAGCCAGCGGCACGCCGTAACGGTCGATAGCCGCGCCACCGAGATCATCGAAACTCAGCTCGAAACCCAGGTTGTACTTGTCGTTGGCCAGGTTCAGCACCTTGACCGCTTCGGCCATGATTTCCGGGCCGATACCGTCACCGGGGAGAATCAGAATCTGCTTGGACATGCTTTTTCTCAACTCATTAATCGGCGAGTGACGAATGCACTCGCCCGCTGATTACTTGATTGCACCGAACAGCCAGGGGCTGCGCTGCTGATAGGTGGTTTCAAAGGTCTTGATCGCGTCACTGTCCTGCAGGGTCAGGCCGATATCGTCCAGACCATTGAGCAGGCAGTGTTTGCGGAAGGCATCGACCTCAAAGTTGTACTGCACGCCATCCGGACGGGTCACGGTTTGCGCGGCCAGGTCGACGGTCAGTTGATAGCCGACGGTGGCTTCGGCCTGCTGAAACAGCGCATCGACCTCGTCTTCCGTGAGGATGATCGGCAGCAAGCCGTTCTTGAAGCTGTTGTTGAAGAAGATATCGGCAAAGCTTGGCGCGATGATGGTGCGGAAACCGTACTCTTCCAATGCCCAAGGCGCATGCTCGCGGCTCGACCCGCAACCGAAATTCTCCCGCGCCAACAGCACGCTGGCACCTTGATAACGCGCGAAGTTCAGCACGAACTCCTCATTCACCGGGCGCTTGGAGTTGTCCTGATTGGGCTGACCAACATCGTGGTAGCGCCACTCATCGAACAGGTTCGGGCCGAAGCCAGTGCGCTTGATCGACTTCAAGAACTGCTTGGGGATGATCTGGTCAGTATCGACGTTGGCGCGATCGAGCGGTGCAACCAGGCCGGTGTGTTGGGTAAAGGCTTTCATCTGTGTAGTCCTCAGGCCTGGATCAATTCGCGCACATCGATAAAGCGGCCGGTCACCGCCGCCGCCGCCGCCATAGCCGGGCTGACCAGGTGCGTACGCCCACCCGCGCCCTGACGGCCCTCGAAGTTGCGGTTGGAGGTGGAGGCGCAATGCTCGCCACTGCCGAGCTTGTCCGGATTCATCGCCAGGCACATGGAGCAGCCCGGCTCACGCCATTCAAAACCGGCCTCGATAAAGATTTTGTCCAGTCCTTCTTGCTCCGCCTGCGCCTTGACCAGACCGGAGCCAGGCACCACCAGCGCTTGCTTGATGCTGCTGGCAACCTTACGGCCCTTGGCCACTTCAGCGGCAGCGCGCAGGTCTTCAATACGCGAGTTGGTGCAGGAACCGATAAATACGCGATCCAGCTGGATATCAGTGATCGCCTGATTGGCTTGCAAGCCCATGTATTTCAGCGCGCGGATGATCGAGTCCTTCTTCACCGGGTCGCTTTCTGCCGCTGGGTCCGGCACGTTCTGGTCGACGGCCAGGACCATTTCCGGCGAAGTGCCCCAGCTGACCTGTGGCCTGATGTCTTCAGCGCGCAGCTCAACCACGGTGTCGAAATGCGCATCGGCGTCGGACACCAAGTCCTGCCACTGCGCCACGGCGGCGGCCCAATCGGCGCCTTTCGGGGCAAACGGGCGGCCTTCGACGTAGGCGATGGTCTTCTCATCCACTGCCACCAGGCCGACACGGGCACCGGCTTCGATGGACATGTTGCAGATGGTCATGCGCCCTTCCAGCGACAGATCGCGGATTGCGCTGCCAGCGAACTCCAACGCATGGCCGTTACCGCCGGCGGTACCGATCTTGCCGATTACGGCGAGCACGATGTCCTTGGCAGTGACACCAAACGGCAGCTTGCCTTCGACGCGCACCTGCATGTTCTTCATTTTCTTGGCCACCAGGCATTGGGTGGCGAGCACGTGCTCGACCTCGGAGGTGCCGATGCCGTGGGCCAGCGCACCGAAGGCGCCATGGGTGGAGGTGTGCGAGTCACCGCAAACCACGGTCATACCCGGCAGGGTGGCGCCCTGCTCCGGGCCGACCACGTGGACAATGCCCTGACGCACGTCGTTCATCTTGAATTCGAGAATGCCGAAGTCATCGCAGTTCTCGTCCAAGGTCTGTACCTGGATACGCGACACTTCATCGGCAATGGCCTCCAAACCGCCTTGGCGCTCAGCCTTGGTGGTGGGCACGTTGTGATCCGGGGTGGCAATGTTGGCGTCGATGCGCCACGGCTTGCGCCCCGCCAGGCGCAGCCCTTCAAAGGCCTGCGGCGAGGTCACTTCATGGAGGATATGCCGGTCGATGTAGATCAGCGAGGAGCCATCGTCGCGACGCTTCACTTCGTGCATCTCCCAGAGCTTGTCGTACAGCGTTTTGCCGGCCATCAGCTTTCCCTCATCAGCGTCTTTCTATGCATGGGCGAATAGCCCTTTGGCTTATGCGGCAATCCTATGAGCTTGAGTGAAATTACTCAAATTCATATTTTTTATTCAAAGGATTCCAAATCGGAATGCGACTGCGGCATGCTGACGCCAATCCACATACTCGCCCGCCAGGACTTGCCACATGGATCTCGCCACACTCAATGCCTTTATCGCCATTGCCGAACTCGGTAGCTTCTCGGAAGCGGCAGAGCGTCTATTTTTGACCCAGCCGGCCGTGAGCAAACGCATCGCCAGTCTGGAGCAGCAGTTGGGTGTGCGCCTGTTCGATCGCCTGGGCCGCGAGGTCAGCCTGACTGAAGCCGGTCGCGCGCTACTGCCGCGGGCCTACCAAATACTCAACGTACTCGATGATACGCGCCGCGCGCTGACCAACCTGAATGGCGAGATCAGCGGTCGCCTGACCCTGGCCACCAGCCACCACATTGGCCTACACCGCCTGCCACCGCTGCTGCGCGCCTTTACCCGCGCGCATCCGCAGGTGGCCCTGGATATCCAGTTTCTCGACTCCGAGGTGGCCTATGAGGAAGTGCTGCATGGCCGCGCTGAACTGGCGGTGATCACCCTCGCCCCGGAAACCCGCGAACCGGTGCATGCCGTGGCGGTGTGGGACGATCCACTGGATTTCGTCGCCGCCCCCGAGCATCCGCTGGCACGCAGCCAGGCGATCAGCCTGGCCGATGTGGCGCATCACCCGGCGGTATTTCCCGGCGGCAACACCTTTACCCACCACATTGTGCGGCGTCTGTTCGAAGCCCAGGGGCTGACGCCGAATATCGCCATGAGCACCAACTACCTGGAAACCATCAAGATGATGGTGTCCATCGGACTGGCCTGGAGTGTATTGCCACGTACCATGCTCGATGACCAAGTCGCGCGCCTGCCATTACCGGGCATCCAGCTGACCCGTCAGTTGGGCTATATCAGCCATACCGAGCGTACCCTTTCCAACGCTGCACGAGCCTTTATGAACCTGCTGGATGCTCACCGTGATGGCCTTGCAATGGCCAGCGACTAAGGGCTAACGTGGGCTTATAACGATAAGAAAGGTTTCTGCATGACTCTGCCCCGTTGCTCAGCCAGCGACCAGGAAACCCACGCATGCAAAGGAAGCGTTTGTCGTGGCTAAATCCAGTGATCGCCGTCCGCCACTGCCGTTTATCCCGGCACTGGATCCTGCCGAATTCGAAAGCACCTGGAACGATGCGCCACATCTATTGCGAGCGCTCAATGACGCCAAACTGGGTGCTTGGCTCTGGGACATCGAAAGCGGCCGAGTCAGTTGGTCACGGGGAGCCCAGGCCCTGTTCGGCCTCGACCCCAAACAGCCACTGCAAAAACAGATCGACTACATCGAACTGATCCCTGAAGAAGACCGCCCGGCAACTCTCCAACGCTTCGAGCAACTGTTCACCGGCGCCCCCAGCACACGTGCCTTTCGCCATCGTATTCGCTGGCCTGATGGCAGCCTGCATTGGCTGGAGATCAGCGGCAGCCTGCAGCAGGGTGCCGATGGCAAACAGCGGATCATCGGCGTGATCCGTGATATCACCCAACAACAAGCCAGCGAGCAAGCCTTGCGTAGCAGCGAGGAGAAATTCACCCAGGCCTTCAACTATAGCCCTGACGCAGTTGTCATCACCGAAAAGTCCAGCGGACGCTTTATCGAAATCAATGCCGGCTTCGAGCATCAATTCGGCTGGACCAGCGCCCAGACCTTGGGCCGAACCTCTCTGGAGATGGGGATTTGGGCCTGCCTCAAGGACCGTCAACGGATGATGAGTGCCGTGCACAACAACACGCTGAATGGCTTGGAAGTCCCGCTTTATCATCGTGACGGCAGTATTCGCAGAAACCTGTTATTTGGCGGTGAAATCAACCTGGCCGGGGTGCCATGCCTGGTGCTCTCACTGCGTGATATCACTCTGCAACGTCAGCAGGAACAGGCTCTGAAGGACAGCCAGGAACGTCTTGACCTGGCGCTGGACTCGGCTGCATTGGGCACCTGGGACTGGCACATCCCCAGCAACATGCTGTTTGGCTCGGCCCGTGCTTCCAAACTACACGGTCTGAAAGAAGAGCCGTTTCACGACGACTTCCGCAAGTTCTTCAGTTGCATTCCCCTGGCGGATCGCCATGCCATGCGCAAGCACTACCAGGCACTGGCTGAAGGTAGCAGTGAGGCTTATCAGGTCACCTACCGGGCGATCTATGCCAACCAGGAAGTGCACTACCTGGAAAGCACCGCCAAGCTTTACCGTGACGCTCAAGGTCAGCCTGAGCGCATGGCTGGAATCCTTATCGATATCAGTGAGCGGGTGCGCCGCGAACAAAGCCTCGCGGCCTCAGAAACCAAGTTTGCCAGCCTGTTTCAGGCCAGCCCTGATCCTGTCGCACTCACAACGCTGCCGGATGGCTTTGCCATGGAGATCAACTCCAGCTTCAGTCAGACCTTCGGCTGGCAACCTGACGAAGTGGTCGGGCGCAAGATGACCGAGCTCAATCTATGGGCTGACCTGAGCCAGCGCACCCACCTTTATAACAAGTTGCAGCGCGACCAAAGCCTGGACAATGAGGTGGCGGATTTCCTCGACAAACACGGCCAGCTGATTACCTGCGTGGTGTCCTCACGGCCGATCATGCTTAATGAGCAAAGCTGTATCCTCACTACCTTTCGCGACATCAGCGAACGCCAGAAAGCCCAGGCGCAACTGCAAGCCAGCCAGGAAAAGTTCGCCCTGGCATTTCACTCAAGCCCGGACGCCATCACGATTTCCGAGCGCGACAGTGGACGTTACATAGAGGTCAACGAAGGCTTCACCCGCCTGACAGGCTATAAACCCGAAGAAGTGATCGGTCAAAGCGCCATCAACCTCCAGGTATGGGCCGATCTGGCCGAACGCGATCGGATGGTGGACCGACTCAAGCACGATGGTCACGTCTACCACATGGAGATGCGCGGTCGTCATCGGGACGGACGAACCAAGCTGGTTGAAGTATCAGTCGAACCCATCGAACTCAACAACACACCCTGCCTGCTGCTGACTGCACGCGACATCAGCGAGCTGAAGGATGCCCAGGCCCAGGTACAGCACCTGGCTTACCATGACTCGCTGACCAATCTACCCAACCGCGCCCTGCTGATGGATCGACTGACCCAGCAGATCGCCCTGCTCAAACGCCATCAACTGCGCGGCGCCTTGCTGTTTCTCGATCTGGATCACTTCAAACACATCAATGACTCGCTCGGTCATCCCGTGGGCGATGCCGTACTCAAACTGGTCACTACACGCCTGCAGTCCAGCGTGCGCCAGGAAGATACGGTGGCCCGCTTAGGGGGCGATGAGTTTGTTGTGCTGATTTCCGGCCTGGAGGGAAATCGCTCAGCGGTGGTCGCCCAAGTACGGAGCATGGCGGAAAAACTACGTCGCTTACTGGCCGAACCCATGCTGCTCGATGGCCATCAGCTGCAGGTCACCCCGAGCATCGGTATCGCGCTGATCCCCGACCATGGCGAAACCCCATCAGACCTGCTCAAGCGCGCCGACATAGCCCTATACCGGGCTAAAGACTCTGGACGCAACTGCATTCAGCTGTTTCGCAACACCATGCAGAAGGCCGCCAGTGAACGCTTGCGCCTGGAGAACGACCTGCGCCTGGCCCAGGCCCGAGGCGAATTCGAACTGTACTTCCAGCCCCAGGTAGACGCACGCAACAACCAGATCATTGGCGCTGAAGCCCTGTTGCGCTGGATTCACCCGACGCTGGGGGCGCAATCACCCGCGATGTTCATCCACATCCTTGAAGAAAGCGGGATGATCCTTGAAGTCGGCGGCTGGGTACTCGCCGAAGCCTGCCACGCCTGCGCCCAGCTGTTGGCGCAGAACAAGCTCAATACTCGACAATTCAGCCTGTGCGTGAACATCAGCCCACGCCAATTCCGCCAACACAATTTTGTTGAGCTGGTAGAAAGCAGCCTGACCAGCAGCCAGCTGCCGCCCAATATGCTCAAACTGGAGATCACCGAAGGTATCGTGATCCAGAACATCGACGACACCATCGCCAAAATGAACCGTCTCAAGCGCCTGGGCGTAACCTTCGCCATGGACGATTTCGGTACAGGCTACAGCTCACTGACCTACCTCAAGCGCTTGCCGGTGGATGTCCTGAAAATTGACCAATCCTTTGTCCGTGACGCCACCCTGGACGCCAACGACGCAGAAATCATCCGCGCCATTGTCGCCATGGCCCGCAGCCTGAAACTGGACATGATTGCCGAGGGGGTCGAACAGATCGAGCAACTGGACTTTCTCCAGCAGCAGGGGTGCCACCACTACCAGGGCTACCTGTTCAGTAAACCGGTACCGCTTGAGCAGTTCCATCAACTGCTGCACGACAACCGCCTGCCCGTGCCCCTGTAAACAACAAGGGCACCTCAGCGGTGCCCTTGCTTACGATCGCGAACCGATTAACGCTGCAGTACAGCACCGTTACCAATCGGAATCCGCTTGGCCTTGGCCTCTTCAGGCACGATGCGCACCAGGTCGATATTCAGTAAACCATTCACCAGGCTGGCGGCCTTAACTTCGATATGATCGGCCAGGCGGAACGACAACTTGAAGGCGCGCTGGGCGATGCCCTGGTACAGATAGGTGACATTTTCAGCACTGGCGTCGCGCTTGCCACCGCTGACGGTTAACACACCGCGCTCGACCTGCAGCTCAAGGTCAGCCTCCTGAAAACCCGCAGCCGCAACCACGATGCGGTACTGGTCGTCGGCATATTTCTCGACGTTGTAGGGTGGATAGCTGCTACCCGCGTCGTTGCGCATGGCCGACTCGAACAGATCATTAAACCGGTCGAAGCCAACGGACTGACGGAACAGCGGAGTCATGGAAAATGCAGTGCTCATAAAAAATCTCCTGAGATTCAGCGAGTGAGTAAGCGCAGGACCCGACTTCGGCATCCCACATCACTGAACATGTGGTGACTCAGAAAAATTTCAAGTGCTGCATGTTTTGCACAGCGCCAGAGCGGCAGTACGGACACGGGCTGGCAGATCGTCAAGCACTGGCCTGCTCGACAGGCTCTACCTCGGCACACGGGATACCGAACACGCCATCAATACGCAGGCAATCGTTTTCGCGGCGCAGCAGATTGAACAGCGCGGTGGCTTCGGGGTAGCTACGGGTCAGCATGGCCAACCACTGTTTGAGCCGACCCGGTGCGTAGCGTGGTGACATTTTGCGCCGCGCCTGCAGCCAGAAATCCGCCAGCAGCGGCTGCAGCTCCGCCCAACTCATGGCAACCACGTCCTGCCCGGCCCTGGCAGCGGCAATCTGCCGGGCCAGATCCGGACGCGCCACCAGGCCACGGCCAAGCATGATGTCCTCCACCCCACTGACCTCACGGCAACGCCGCCAGTCATCCAGGGTCCAGATCTCGCCATTGGCAAATACCGGTACTTTCACCGCGTCCTGCACCCGCGCCACCCACTCCCAATGTGCCGGCGGCTTGTAGCCTTCAACCTTGGTCCGCGCGTGCACCACGATCTGCGCCGCGCCGCCCTCGGCCAATGCCTCGGCGCACTCAAGGGCATAGTCCTTGTGATCGAAACCCAGGCGCATTTTCGCCGTGACCGGAATCGCGGCCGGTACCGCGCGACGCACTTCGCGGACGATGGCGTGGAGCAGCTCGGGTTCCTTGAGCAATACCGCACCACCACGGGACTTGTTCACCGTCTTGGCCGGGCAGCCGAAGTTGAGGTCGATCACCGGCGCGCCAAGGGTGCAGGCAAACGCCGCGTTATCTGCCAGGCAGGCTGGATCGGAGCCGAGGAACTGCACGCGCAGCGGCGTGCCGGCGGCCGTTTGCGCGCCGCTGAACAATTCAGGCGCGAGCTTCTCATAGGTGCTGACGGGCAAGACCCGCTCGGTCACCCGGATAAATTCCGTCACGCACCAATCGATGCCACCCACCTGAGTGAGCACATCGCGAAGGATTTCGTCGACCAACCCTTCCATCGGGGCCAGGGCGATTTGCATAGGCAGTCTCTTGAAGATGCTGTGCCGCGCGTAAGCTAAAGGCCGCAGGAAGAAAAAACGCCGCGTAGTGTACGCGGCGGGGTGGTGAAACGCTCAGGCATTAGCCCAACGGTGCGTCACAGCTCCATGGGAAAAGGTGGCTGCAAGGCCGCGCCATAACCCTCAACAAACTCTGGCGGCATGCGCTTGGGCTTACCGCTGGACAGTTCGATGCAGACAAAAGTGGTTTTCGCCCGCAACAGGGTCACGCCGTCTTCCGGACGAATCAACTGGAAGCGCCGGTCCATCTTCAAGCGCTGGTCGGACTCGACAATCCAGGTGGCCATCTGCAGCTGCTGGTCTTCGTAGGCGCTGGCCAGGTAGTCGATCTCATGGCGCAGCACCGCCATGGCGCGGTCGAGGCGGCGATACTCAGCCAGGTCCAGCCCCAGAAACTGCGAATGGCGCCAGGCACAGCGCTCCAACCAGCTGACATAGACCGCATTATTGGCATGGCCAAGGCCGTCGATGTCCTCGGCCGTCACCTGAATATCAATGACAAAGGGATTGCTCAGTTCCCAACTCATGTCGACTGCTCCAGGCTACCAGCCAGGGCGCGCGCCTCGGCGGCCAACTGGGTGATCTGATCCCAGGCACGTGCGCGTACCAGGTTACTTGGCGCGATCCAGGTGCCGCCGACACAGGCCACGTTGGGCAAGCGCAGGAAGCCCAACAGGTTATCCGGAGTTACCCCGCCGGTTGGGCAGAAGCGAATACCGGTAAACGGGCCTTTGAAGCTCTTGAGCATCTTGATGCTGGTGGCGCCATCGGCCGGAAACAGCTTGAGCGAGCGGTAGCCGTATTCCAGTGCCAGCAGCACCTCGGACGGCGTCATCACCCCCGGCAAATAAGGTAGGCCGGAGTCTTCCGCCGCAGCGGCCAGGCGCTCGGTGCAACCCGGGCTGACGGCGAATTGCGCGCCGGCGTCGCGGGCCTCGCTAAACTGTTCGGCATGAATCAGGGTACCGGCGCCCACCAGCAGATCCGGCAACTCCTTGCGCATCGCCGCCAGCGCATCCAGCGCGCCGGGGGTGCGCAGGGTCACTTCCAGCACACGAATGCCGCCGGTGTGCAGCGCGCGGGCCAGGTCCAGCGCCAGGCTGATATCGTCGATCACCAACACCGGCAATACCGGGCGGGCCTGTTGCAGCACCACATCCATCGTCAGGCTCATGCCTTGCTCCCCGTTCTCAAATTCAATCGTCGCGTTCAGTCTTCAAACAGGCTGCTGGCGCCCTGCTCAGCCGAGCCGACCAGGCGGCGCTGCGCGGCGAACATTTCCAGACCATACCCCAGTTCAAGCTCGGCACTGGCAGACGCCAATGGCCGTGCGGCCAGTTGTTGCTCGCTCAGTTCGACCTGTAGCAATCCGTTTTGCGCATCCAGCACCAGCCAGTCACCGTCCTGCAACCGCGCCAAGGGGCCGCCGGCAGCGGCTTCCGGGGTTACATGCAAGGCGGTGGAAACCTGCCCCGAAGCCCCGGACATCCGCCCATCGGTAATCAGCGCGACGCGCTGGCCGGCTTGCTGCAGATTGGCCAGCAGCGGCATCAACTTGTGCAGTTCGGGCATACCATTGGCTTGTGGGCCTTGGAAGCGCACCACCAGCACCAGGTCACCTTGCAGCTCGCCGGCACTGTAGGCCGCCTGCACAGCCGCTTCCGAATCGAAGATGCGCGCCTGGGCGCGAATGTGCCAGAACGTCGGATTCACCGCCGAGGTTTTTAGAATGGCGCGTCCCAGGTTACCCGCCAGCAATACCAGCCCGCCCTCCTCGGCAAACGGCTCGGCCACGTGCCGGACAATATCCGGAGCCGGGCTTTGCGCCGGCAGCTCGCGCCAGACCAGACGATCACCCTCCAGCCAGGGCTCGCGGGTATAGGAACGCAAGCCATGCCCGGCAGCGGTGGCAACATCGTCATGCAACAAGCCAGCACCGAGGAGCTCACGCAGCAACCAGGCCGGCCCACCGGCGGCCTGAAACTGATTCACGTCCGCCGCGCCATTCGGATACACCCGCGCCAACAGCGGCACCACCTTGGACAACGCGGCGAAATCATCCCAGCTCAGTTCAAAACCCGCCGCTCGGGCAATGGCCGGCAGGTGCAGGGTATGGTTGGTCGAGCCGCCGCTGGCGAGCAAGGCCACTACCGCGTTGATCAGCACCCGCGCATCAATCTGCTGGCCGACCGGCAGATAGCGCTCGCCCTGGCGGCTGTTGTGTGCGACAAGACGCGCAGCCTCATCAGTCATGGCATCGCGCAGCGGCGTGTAGGGATGGACAAAGGCGCTGCCCGGCACGTGCAGGCCCATGGCTTCCATCAGCAGTTGATTGGTATTGGCCGTGCCGTAGAAGGTGCAAGTGCCCGCCTGGTGGTAGGCAGCCAGCTCGGCGGCTAGCAGCTCATCACGACTGGCCTCGCCACGGGCGTAGCGCTGGCGGACGGCGGCTTTTTCCTTGTTCGGCAGCCCCGACTGCATGGGCCCGGCCGGCACGAATACGGCCGGCAGATGACCGAAATGCAGCGCGCCGATCAGCAGGCCGGGGACGATCTTGTCGCACACCCCCAAATACAGCGCGCCATCGAAAATACCGTGGGTCAAGCCGATGGCAGCAGCCTGAGCAATCAGGTCGCGGGAGAACAGTGACAGCTGCATGCCGCCTTCGCCCTGGGTAATGCCATCGCACATGGCCGGCACCCCAGCCGCGAACTGCGAGGTTGCACCGGCCTTGGCCAGCGCCACTTTCAGACGTTCGGGATAGTCCCTGAGCGGCGCATGGGCCGAGAGCAGGTCGTTGTAGCTGGAAATGATCGCCACATGCGGTGAACCACCCTGCTTCATGATCAGGCGCACGTCATCAGGCTGGGCAGCCAGGGCATGGGCCAGGTTAGAGCAACCCAGGGCCTGATGTGCAGCGCGCGCGGCCGCCTGGGTCAAGCGCTGTAAATAGCGCTCCCGGCGTTTGGCAGAACGCTTTTCCAGTGCTGCGGTCACCTGCTCAACAACCGGATGCAACATGGCTACTCCCTTTCTCGGCGAGGTACAGGCCTGCAGTGTAACGGCTTAGCGCCTGTTTTAACGCAGCCGGCCTATATGCAGCAGACCTCAACATGCTCTCAGGGTGCCCAGTAGATATGTACTGGCAACGGACTGCGCTGCAGCCAGGCATACAGTGGCAACTCTCGAGCCGAAGATTGATCGGCCAGCACGGCATCAATCAGCTCGCGCTTGCGCTCGCCGAACGCCAGCAAACCGAGCCACTGGCCACGCTGCAGCATCGCCAGGTTCAGCGACAACCGCTCACGCGGCTCTTGCGGCGCCAGGGCCGGCAAGGCTGCAGGCTCGGCTTGCGGATCGAGCGCGCCAGCCAGGCCAGGCATGCCGGGAAACAGCGAGGCGATATGGCCGTCTTCCCCCATACCCAGCAGCACTGCGCCAAACGGCAGCCACTGCGCCAACTGTTCGCCCCAGCTCAATGCGGATAGCTCCAGTGTCGCGCCCTGGCGCGGATCCAGACAATTGGCCTGCGGTAACCCTTGCCGCAACAACTGCCAGTTACTCTCGGCCGCCTGCGCCGGCACCCAGCGCTCATCACTGGGGCTAAGGTGAATGCACTGACTGCCCAGCTGCTGCGCCAGCAAGGGCAACAGAGCCTGCGGGCTACTGCCGCCGGGCAGGATCATCCCAACACGGGGCTGCTGCGCTAGC
The DNA here is from genome assembly GCF_026625725.1 of Pseudomonas sp. SL4(2022). Taxonomy (NCBI): domain Bacteria; kingdom Pseudomonadati; phylum Pseudomonadota; class Gammaproteobacteria; order Pseudomonadales; family Pseudomonadaceae; genus Pseudomonas; species Pseudomonas sp. SL4(2022). Next base: position 3,279,243 of record NZ_CP113060.1, on the reverse strand, counting down.
GTGGCCTGAATCTGCGCCAACAGATCAGCGGCCAGCGCATGCAGGCAAGCATCGCGCTGAGCGTGGCAATACAGCAAATTTTGGCTCATAAGCAACCCCGGCTAAGCTATCGGTATGTCATAAGGCCGAGCAATAATGCAGCGTTGCTGAACCTGCTAACACCTTGCCACGGAAAGCCTGTTTTGACTGCGTTACTGCGCCTACTACTGCTGTTACTGCCCATATTGGGACACGCCGCCACCTTGCCATTGCAGGCCAGCGAAACGCCGATCCTGCCTGGCCCGTCCATGCACGTCTGGGCTGACCCCCTGGGCCAGGCAGACATCCACAGCGTGCGCCAGCTACCGGCGACCGCCTGGCAACCAGTGGCTCGCCGCGACGCCAGCTTTGGCTACAGCAAGCATGCTTACTGGCTGCGCCTGAACCTGCACAATCCATCCGACACGCCAATCAACTGGATCTTGCTAATCGGCAATCCACTACTCGATACCCTGGACGCTTATGGGCTGGATGGTGAACGGGTGTACGAAGCTGGAGACCAACGGCCTTTTCATCAGCGCTGGATTAATCACCGGCAGCTGGCGTTGCCCTTTAGCCTGAACGCCGGTGAGGAACGGCAACTGTTTCTGCGCATGCAAACCGATGGTTCAGCCAACCTCAGCGCCAGTTTGATGAGTGCTGAAGCATTCAACCATCACGAGCAGCGCATGTTGCTGCTGCAAGGGCTGTTCTTCGGCGCTCTGCTGGTGATGATCATCTATAACCTGTCGATCTTCATCATCACCCATGACCGCAACTACCTGTGGTACAGCCTGTTTGTCGCCAGCTTCAGTCTGTATCAGTTCATCCAGCTGGGCTTTGCCCTGCAATGGCTATGGCCAGAGTCGCTGGCCTGGCATCAGCGCAGTTTTCCATTCAGTTCGGCACTGGCCACCTTCTTCGGCATTCTGTTCACCCATGGTGTACTTGACCTGAAGAGCAGGCATCACGCCTATACCTGGATCTGCCGCCTACTGCTCGGCGCCAGCCTGCTGGTCATGCTGCTGGCACTCTCGGGCCCCTATAGCGTGGCCCTCATCGGCAGTTTTGCGCTGCTGCTCGCTTGCGCCGTATTCGGCGGGATTTTCACGACACTGCGCTGGCGTGACGGTTACCCACCCGCCAAGCTCTTTGCACTGGGCTGGTCGATGCTGATCATCGCCAGCCTGTTCAGCGTCATCAGCGGTACCGGCCTTATCGCCAACTCCCTGCTCACCCTGCATGCCCAGCAGATCGGCAGCCTGCTTGAACTGGTGATTTTCTCAATCGCCCTCGGCTTACGCATACGACTGATCCAACGTGCCGAGAAAGTCGCCCAAGCCAAACTGCTGGCCAACGCACATCAACTACGCCAGGAACAAGCCAAGAGCCTTGAGCTGCAACAACAGATCAACGGAGGGCTGGAGGCACGTGTAAAGGAACGCACTGCATCGCTGCAACAAGCCCTGCAGGAACTCTCCATGGCCAACCAACAACTGGCTGAACTGAGCCGGCATGACAACCTGACCGGCCTTTTCAATCGACAGGTGTTGAATGAAGAACTTGAACGCATGCTGGCACAGGCCAAACGCAGCCAGCAGCCGCTAGCAGTGCTGATGATGGATCTGGACCACTTCAAGAAGGTCAATGACGCCTACGGCCATCTGGTCGGTGATGCCTGCCTGCAACATGCCGCGCAACGCATGCTGCAGCGCATGCGCCGTAATGACCTGCTGGTCCGTTTTGGTGGAGAAGAATTTGCTGCAGTGCTCTGTGATACGACGACTGACGGAGCCATTGATCTTGCCGAGGAACTACGTGAAGACGTGGCCAGCCACCCCTGTGTCCATCAGGACCTTAACGTTGAACTCAGCTTGAGCATTGGCGTGTATGCGCTCACGCCCGAGGCTGATTGCGACCGCGAACAATTGCTTAGAAACGCCGACAAGGCGCTCTATCGCGCCAAGGCAAATGGCCGCAACCGCGTGGAAAGCTACCAGCCGGAAAAACCGGAAGAGGGTTGACCCACCACAGAAAGAACCGCAAAAGTTGCGGGCATCAATCCCGCGCCCACTGCGCAGATAATTTTCAGCGGCTGAAAAACAAAAGGGCCATTCAGTAATGAATGACCCTTAAAGTCCCGCAGAGCGGGTAAAAATGGCGTCCCCTAGGGGACTCGAACCCCTGTTACCGCCGTGAAAGGGCGGTGTCCTAGGCCACTAGACGAAGGGGACGAAACCTTCGAAGAACAAGGCCAGCTTTACGCTGGCCCGGTGGCAGTTGTAACTACTGCAAAATTGGTGGAGATAAACGGGATCGAACCGTTGACCTCTTGCATGCCATGCAAGCGCTCTCCCAGCTGAGCTATACCCCCAGATTTATCGCCTCTCGGCTCACAGCCCAAACCGGCGCTGCTTTTTGAAACTGGCGTCCCCTAGGGGACTCGAACCCCTGTTACCGCCGTGAAAGGGCGGTGTCCTAGGCCACTAGACGAAGGGGACGTAACCCTTCTACAAACAACCAGCTTCAAGAGCTGATTGTGGCAAGCCTTGCGGCTTTGAAGATGGTGGAGCTAAACGGGATCGAACCGTTGACCTCTTGCATGCCATGCAAGCGCTCTCCCAGCTGAGCTATAGCCCCATCTCAAGGACGGGGCGCATGTTAAGAGCACGCCCCACACCTGTCAACAAAATTTTTACCGCATCAGCATTCTTTATGCTGACAGAACAACCACTTACCCCATCCCGGCGCGCCAAAACGACGGCCGGACGGGGTATTCAGCTGCTTAGGCAATAGCTGCCAGCAGCTTCTCCCACTCTTTGTTCTCTTTCTTCGATACGCCACCGAGCAGCTCGATGGCCTGACGCAGGCGGAAGCGCGTCAGGTCCGGACCGAGAATCTCCATGGCATCAAGCACCGACACCGAACTGGCTTGGCCGGTTACAGCGGCAAACATCAGCGGCATGGCGTCGCGCAGCTTCAGTTCCAGGTGCTCAACCACCGCCTGGATGCAGCCGGTGATCTTGTCTTTTTCCCACTGACGCAGCGCTTCAAGCTTCCACAGGATCAACTGCATCAGCTGACGCACCTGCTCGGCAGAGAGCTTTTTGTGCTCGAACAGCGCGGCATCCGGTGCCACCCCGCCGGCGAAAAAGAAGCTGGCCAATGGTGCGATCTGGCTAAAGGTTTCCACCCGACCCTGCACATGCGGGGCGATCTGCATCAGGTACTTGCTGTTGAACGCCCACTTCTGCGCGCCAGCGGCGAACTCTTCGACGCTCAATTCACGCATCCACTGACCGTTAAGCCAGGACAGCTTCTCCAGGTCGAAGATCGGCCCACCGAGGGACACACGATTGATGTCGAAATGCTCGACCATCTCGTCGAGGCTGAACTTCTCGCGCTCGTCCGGCATCGACCAGCCCATGCGGCCGAGGTAGTTGAGCATGGCCTGCGGCAGAAAGCCCATACGCTCGTAGAAGGTGATCGAGGTCGGGTTCTTACGCTTGGACAGCTTGCTCTTGTCCGGGTTACGCAGCAGTGGCATGTAGCACAGCTGCGGCTTGTCCCAACCGAAGTATTCATAAAGCAGGATGAGTTTGGGCGCCGACGGCAGCCATTCTTCACCACGCAGCACGTGAGTGATACCCATCAGGTGATCGTCAACCACGTTGGCCAGGAAGTAGGTCGGCAGGCCATCGGTCTTCATCAGCACCTGCATGTCCATGCGATCCCACGGGATCTCGACCTCGCCACGCAGCATGTCCGGCACCACGCACACGCCCTCGGTCGGCACTTTCATGCGCACCACATTCGGCTCGTCAGCGGCCAAGCGCTGTTGCACTTCGTCAGCAGGCAGGTGCATGCAATGGCCGTCGTAACGTGGCGTCTGCTTGGCTTCCATCTGCTCGGCACGCACCTTGTCCAGGCGTTCGGCGCTGCAGAAGCAGTGGAAGGCATGGCCCTTCTCCACCAGCTCGGCGCTGTATTTCTGGTAGATATGTCCACGCTCGCTCTGCCGATACGGGCCGTGCGGGCCGCCGACGTCAGGGCCTTCACTCCACTCGATGCCCAGCCAGCGCAGGGCGTCGTAAATCTGTTGTTCCGATTCTCGGGTCGAGCGCACCTGGTCGGTATCTTCGATACGCAGGATAAATTCGCCACCGTGCTGACGGGCAAAGCACAGGTTGAACAGGGCGATATAGGCGGTGCCTACGTGCGGATCACCAGTGGGCGACGGCGCGATACGGGTACGAACGGTGGTCATGGCGGCTCTCAGAGAATGTGCAACGGGCAATCTTTCAAGGCCACGATATTAACAGGCTGGTAGCCGCCGGCTCCAGCCAGCACGGCTATTTCAGCTGCGCCCGCGCCCGCCGAGGGCTAACGCTTTATCCTGTAGTACGCAGCAGGCTGGACAACAACGTCAGCGCGCTTAGACTGACGCCCTCTACTGCGGGCCCCGCAGCTTTTCCCGCCACCTGCCCTGCCGACTTGCCAATTCAGATCACCATGTCCACACCATCACGCACCCGCAGCCTGCTGCTGATTGTCGCCTTTGCCACGCTCTATATCGGCTGGGGCACCACCTACCTGGCCAACCACTTTCTCCTACTGGAAGTGCCGCCGTTCGTCATCGGCAGCCTGCGCTTCTCGATTGCCGGCCTGCTCGCGCTGGCCTGGGTACTGCTCAGCGGTCAACTGCACATGCAGCGCAGTGACTGGGGCGGCGTACTGATTGGCAGCCTGGCCTTGATTGCGGTCGGCCAGGGGGCGCTGATCTACGCCAACCAGTATTTGCCGACCGGCATGCTGGCGATGCTCTACACCACGCTGCCACTGTGGAGCGTGGCACTGGAATGGCTGCTCGGGGAGCACCCGCCGCTGTGGGTGATGTGCGGCCTGGCGCTGGCCTGCGGCGGGATTGTGCTACTGATGAACAACGGCCTGGATCACAGCGCCTCCATCGAACAGTGGTTCGCCGGCCTGCTGGTGGTGTTTGCAACGCTGCTCTGGGCCGGCGGGGCCTGGCTGATGCGTCAGCGCCCAGCGTTTCGCTCCAGTTGGCTCGGCCTGAGCCTGCAGATGCTGATCGGCGCACTGCTGCTGGCCCTGTTCGGCCTGTGGCACGGCGACTGGCAAGCGCTGGACCTGCGCGCCATAAGCAGCAATGCCTGGTTGTGGCTGGCGTATCTGGTGCTACCTGTCAGCCTCGGCGTGTATCCGGCGTATTTCTGGCTGCTGCGCGAGGTGCGGCCGAGCCTGGTGTCGACCTTCGCCTTCGTCAACCCGGTAGTCGCGTTGTTGCTGGGCTACCTGCTGCTGGGCGAGCGCCTGAGCCTGCTGGCGATGCTGGCCTGTGGCATCACCCTCGGCGGTGTGGTGCTGATTATCTTCGGCCGACGTTAATCGCACACCTGAGAAAGGGGCTTTAGCCGCGGACAAACGGTCATCCTGTCGCGGCGAAAGCCCCTTCCACACCCAGCCAATCAGACCTGTAGCAGTCGATCACGCAGCTTCTGGATTTCATCACGCAGCTGCGCCGCGGCTTCGAACTCCAGGTCGCGGGCCAGGGCGTACATCTTTTCTTCCAACTGACGAATGCGCTTGGTGATCTCGCTCGGCGAGCGCAATTCGTTCTCGTAGCGCGCGCTTTCCTCGGCGGCTTGGGCCATGCCCTTGCGCTTCTTGCTGCGCGCGCCTGGCACCACGGCCCCTTCCAGGATGTCCTTAACGTCCTTGAACACGCCCTTGGGTGTGATGCCATTGGCTTCGTTGAAAGCGATCTGCTTGTTGCGCCGCCGCTCGGTTTCGCCGATGGCGCGCTCCATCGAACCGGTCATGCGGTCGGCATACAGAATTGCCCGCCCGTTGAGGTTACGGGCGGCGCGGCCAATGGTCTGGATCAGCGAACGCTCGCTGCGCAGGAAGCCTTCCTTATCCGCATCGAGAATCGCCACCAGCGACACTTCCGGCATATCCAGGCCTTCGCGCAGCAGGTTGATGCCCACCAACACATCGAACGCACCGATGCGCAGGTCGCGAATGATCTCGACCCGCTCCACGGTGTCGATGTCCGAGTGCAGGTAGCGCACCTTGACGCCGTGATCGCCCAGATAATCAGTCAGGTCCTCAGCCATACGCTTGGTCAGCGTGGTGACCAGTACGCGCTCTTCAATGGCCACACGCTTGTGGATTTCCGAGAGCAGATCATCAACCTGGGTCAGCGCCGGGCGCACCTCGATCTGCGGGTCAACCAGACCGGTCGGCCGCACCACCTGCTCGATCACCCGCCCGGCATGCTCGGCCTCGTAAGGCCCAGGCGTGGCGGAAACGAAGATGGTCTGCGGGCTGGCGGCCTCCCATTCTTCAAAGCGCATCGGCCGGTTGTCCAGCGCCGACGGCAGGCGGAAGCCGTACTCGACCAGGGTTTCCTTGCGTGAACGGTCGCCCTTATACATCGCACCGACCTGTGGCACCGAGACGTGGGACTCATCGATCACCAGCAACGCCTGATCCGGCAGGTAGTCATACAGCGTCGGTGGCGGCTCGCCAGGGCCACGCCCGGAGAGGTAACGCGAGTAGTTTTCGATGCCGTTGCAGTAACCCAGCTCAAGGATCATCTCCAGGTCAAACCGGGTGCGCTGTTCCAGGCGCTGCGCCTCCACCAGTTTGTTGTTGCTGCGCAGGTACTCCAGGCGTTCAGCCAGCTCGATCTTGATCTTCTCGATAGCCTCCAGCAGCACTTCACGGGGGGTGACGTAGTGGCTCTTGGGATAGAAGGTAAAACGCGGCAACTTGCGGATCACTTCGCCCGTCAGCGGATCGAAGGCCGATATGCTTTCCACCTCATCATCAAAGAGCTCAATGCGAATGGCTTCCAGGTCCGACTCTGCCGGGAAAATGTCGATCACATCGCCGCGCACACGAAAGGTGGCACGGGCGAAGTCCATGTCATTGCGGGTGTATTGCAGGTCGGCCAGGCGGCGCAGCAAGGCGCGCTGGTCCATTTTGTCGCCGCGATCGACGTGCAGCACCATTTTCAGGTACGACTCGGGGCTGCCCAAACCGTAGATGCACGACACCGTGGTGACGATGATCGCGTCCGACCGCTCCAACAGCGCTTTAGTCGCGGACAAACGCATCTGCTCGATATGGTCGTTGATCGAGGCGTCCTTCTCGATAAAGGTATCGGAGGACGGTACATAGGCTTCCGGCTGGTAGTAGTCGTAGTAGGAAACGAAATACTCCACCGCGTTGTTCGGAAAGAAGCTCTTGAATTCGCCATACAGCTGCGCGGCGAGGGTCTTGTTCGGCGCCAGCACCAGCGTCGGGCGCTGCACCTGAGCAATCACATTGGCGATGGAAAAGGTCTTGCCCGAACCCGTTACGCCGAGCAACGTCTGGTGCGCAAGGCCCGCCTCCAGGCCTTCGACCATCTGCCGTATGGCCTCGGGTTGATCGCCTGCCGGCTGGAAACGGGTGACCAATTGAAACTCGGACATGACAAACCTCGACAAGCGGCTGTGACGCGGCCTGAAAGCCTACGTCAAAACCGGTGAAAAGCGTGTGCCTGCTGTCGCAGCACAGGTTATGCGCCGGTATACTACCGGCCCACTTACGCAACCCCTAGCAGGGTGTTGCCTGATACTCACCTCTCCCTTCAGAGCTGCCGCATCCATGAGTCTGTTCTCTGCCGTCGAAATGGCTCCGCGCGACCCCATCCTGGGCCTCAACGAAGCATTCAACGCCGATACCCGTGCGACCAAAGTCAACCTGGGCGTGGGCGTTTACTACAACGAGGAAGGCCGCATTCCCTTGCTGCGTGCCGTCGCCGAAGCCGAGAAAGCCCGCATTGAAGCCCACGCCCCGCGCGGCTACCTGCCGATCGAAGGCATTGCTGCTTATGACAGCGCCGTGCAGAAACTGTTGCTGGGTGCCGACTCCGAATTGATTGCCGCTGACCGGGTAATCACCACCCAGGCTGTCGGCGGCACTGGCGCATTGAAAACCGGCGCGGATTTCCTCAAGCGCCTGCTGCCCAACACTGTGGTGGCGATCAGCGACCCAAGCTGGGAAAACCACCGCGCGCTGTTCGAGTCGGCGGGTTTCCCGGTACAGAACTACCGCTACTACGACGCCGCCAGCCACGGCATCAACCGCGCCGGCATGCTCGAAGACCTGAAGAACCTACCCGTCCGCTCGGTTGTTGTGCTGCATGCCTGCTGCCATAACCCGACCGGCGTCGACTTGTCGCTGGACGACTGGAAAGCCGTACTGGACGTACTGCGCGAGCGCGAGCATGTGCCATTCCTCGACATCGCCTACCAGGGCTTTGGCGACGGTATCGAGCAGGACGCCTTTGCCGTGCGTCTGTTTGCTCAAGCGGGTATCCCGTTCTTCGTCTCCAGCTCGTTCTCGAAATCCTTCTCGCTGTACGGCGAGCGCGTCGGCGCGCTGTCCATCGTCACCGGCAGCCAGGAAGAAGCCGGCCGCGTACTGTCGCAAGCCAAGCGCGTGATCCGCACCAACTACTCCAACCCACCGACCCACGGTGCCACCGTGGTCGCCAGCGTGCTCAACAGCCCTGAACTGCGCGCCCTATGGGAAGAAGAGCTGGCCGGCATGCGCGAGCGTATTCGCGGCATGCGCCTGGCCATGGTCGAGCAACTGGCAGCCCTGAACTGCAAACGCGATTTCGGCTTTGTCGCTCAGCAACGCGGCATGTTCTCCTACTCAGGCCTCACCGCCGAGCAAGTTGAACGGCTGAAAACCGAGTTCGGCATCTACGCCGTCAGTACCGGGCGCATCTGCGTGGCAGCGCTGAATCAGCGCAACCTGCCAGCAGTTACCCAGGCCATCGCCCAGGTACTCTGATCGTTCACAACGGGAGGTCATGGATACTTGACTTCCCGTTGTGAATCAGTAGGATACGCGCCGTTGTTCCGCGATAGCTCAGTCGGTAGAGCAAATGACTGTTAATCATTGGGTCCCTGGTTCGAGTCCAGGTCGCGGAGCCACATTCAAAAGCCTCGGTTAATGCCGGGGCTTTTTTGTATCCGCCGGACCCTCACCAGGGACTACGTCCCAGGTTATTCGCTACGCTCACCCCTAAGGGGCCGCGCTAAAGCGCGTTCAACTTCGCTGTCGAGTCCAGGTCGCGGAGCCACATTCAAAAGCCTCGGCTAATGCCGGGGCTTTTTTGTATCCGCCGGACCCTCACCAGGGACTACGTCCCAGGTTATTCGCTACGCCCACCCCTACGGGGCCGCGCGAAGGTGCGTTCAACTTCGCTGTCGAGTCCAGGTCGCGGAGCCACATTCAACGCCTCGGTTAATGCCGGGGCTTTTTGTATCCGCCGCCCCCCCCACACCAGGGGCTGCGTCCCGGTTATTCGCTCCGCCACCCTGCGGAGCCGCGCGAAGGTGCGTTAGCTTTAAAACCCAGCCCAAGCGCTGGCCTTTCATTACCCGCGACAATTAAATCAAGAAAAACTATCACAACAATTCAAATGAAATATTTTCCCAATAGAAGGTAAGCAACTAGGCTGCACCTCAATGAAGAATAATTCTCACTCGAGGTGGGCCATGCTCAAGACACTGACATTTACCCTGATGCATTTCTGCATTGCCTTCGGTGTTACCTACGCACTGACCGGCAGCGTTGCCGCCAGTGGGTTGGTGGCCGCCATCGAACCGCTGTGCAACTCGGTGGGTTTCTACTTCCACGAGAAGGTCTGGCAGCGTTTCGAGGGGCGTACCTCACAAACGGCCACGCAGCCCAAACATGCCTGGTTGCATCACCAGGCATAACCGTCGCAGATCGCCACAATGAGCGCTATCTGAGCGATAAAAACAGCCAGCCGAGACGTCGAGCAATCCGCTACTATGCGCGCCTCAACCACCATACGCGCACGTATCATGCCAGCCACTTCCCGTTTCCCTGCTGCACCCTACGCCTTGGCCTTCCTGTTCGGTTTGCTCGCCCTTTCAGGGCTCTGGTTTGGTATTGGCCAACCCGTTGAACTGGCCGATGCCGCCACGCCAACGCACAAACTGCAATGCGCCTCCTATACGCCGTTCGACAAAGATCAGTCGCCCTTCGATAAGCCCATGCAACTGCGGCCAGAGCGAATGGAAGCGGACCTGGCCTTGCTGGCCGAACGCTTCGAGTGCCTGCGCACCTACTCGGTGACCGGCCTGGAAGAGCTGCCGAACATGGCCCGCAAGCACGGCTTGAAGCTGATTGCTGGCGCCTGGGTCAGCCGCAACCCGGCCGACACCGCCGTAGAGATTGCTGGCTTGGTGAAAATGGCCAACGCCCATCCCGATGTGATCCAGTCGGTCATCGTCGGCAACGAGGCCCTGCTGCGCAAGGAGGTCACAGCCGAGCAACTGGTGGCGCTGATTGAGCAGGTCAAGGCACAGATCCAGCAGCCGGTAACCTATGCCGATGTCTGGGAGTTCTGGCTCAAACACCCCGAAGTTGCTCCTGCGGTGGACTTCATCACCATCCACCTGCTGCCTTACTGGGAAGATAACCCGGCCGGCATCGAAACAGCATTGCATGAAGTGGCAGAAGTGCGACAGACCTTCGGTAACGCCTATGCCCCCAAGGACATCCTGATCGGCGAAACCGGCTGGCCCAGCGAAGGCCGTCAGCGCGAAACAGCCGTACCCAGCCTGATCAACCAGGCCAAATTCATCCGTGGTTTTGTCGCCATGGCCGAACAGAATGGCTGGCGCTACAACCTGATCGAGGCCTTCGACCAGCCCTGGAAGCGCGTCAGCGAAGGCGCGGTAGGCGGTTATTGGGGGCTGTATGACGCTGACCGCCAGGACAAGTCAATCCTCGCCGGGCCGGTTTCCAACCTACCGCATTGGCCGGTCTGGTTGGCCACCAGCCTGATTCTGTTTATGGCCACGCTGCTGTTTGCCGGCCGCCCACAATCGAGCCGCGCTGCCCTGCTGCTGCCCCTGCTGGCTGCGCTGGCCGCTACCTGCATCGGCCTGTTTGCAGAGCTGACGCTGGTGACCAGCCGCTACCTGGGCGAATGGTTGTGGAGTGCAGCGCTGATAACGCTCAACCTGCTGGTACTGGCCCATGCGGCCCTGCAACTCAGCCAGGCCAGCGGCTGGCGCTTGCAGCTTCGCCAATGGTTAAGCAGCAAGGCAGCGCTGTGGCTGGTGCTGAGCGGTTTTGCCGGAGCGGTGATGATGCTGGCGCTGGTGATGGACGCGCGCTACCGCAGCTTCCCCAGCGCCGCGCTGCTGCTGCCGGCAGTGGTTTACCTGTGCCAGCCCGTCAGCGGCTACCGCCGCGAAGTGGCGCTGTTGGCCCTGCTGATTGGTGCGGGTATCGCCCCGCAGCTGTATCAGGAAACCTTCAGCAACCTGCAGGCCCTAGGCTGGGCACTGACCAGCGCCCTGCTGGTCAGTGCACTATGGCGCAGCCTGCGAGCCAAGCCGCAAACCGCCTGATCAGACAGTTTTAGGCGCACGCACCAAACGCAACAGCGCCAGCACCACGGCAAAAACCGCGAGGCTGGCGCTGTACAGCACCAATGCCGGCAGGCCCAGCAGCAAAGCCGGCACCGCCAGACGCTGCCCCCACAGCCCGGGCAGGACAAAGGCCAGCAGCGCGCAGCCCAATGCACCCAGCGACAGCACACGGAAGTGGATCAGCCAACCGAACAGGGCGCGCACTTCACAGCTCAGGCGTTCCGGCTCGGCCACGCACACCCCCACCCACAACTCATTCTCCATCAACTGGTAACGCAGCAGCAGACTGGCGGCCAGACTCAGGGCAGCAGCGATCAATACAAGGGCCAGGGGCAGGTAACGCGGCATATAAAAGCTCGGGACAAGGAAATGGCTGCGTAGGATAAGCCGACGCGCAGCGGATGACACCCCCCGCACGACAGGCAAAAGCGCTTGTCATGTCAACGCAGCCGTCTTGCAGCACAAATCAGCCGCACGCAAAGGGCTGTGAATGAAATACCAACAGGCCCTAGACTCTCCTCATGCCTATCCGTCGCCTGATTCTGATCACTGCCGGCCTGCTTGCCCTGTGGCTGCTCTGGGTGGTCCTACTACCCAGCCCTGGCAACCGGCCACCCAGCACCCCGCACGAAAGCGGCAGCTGGCGCGTGGCCGAGCATACCCTCAGCCGCCTGCAAGATTTCCAGTTGGAAGCACGGGTTCTCGGCCGTGAAGACTATTACTTCGATCGCGGCGCCAAGCTCTCGCCCACCGACCTGGCGCTCGGCTGGGGCCCCATGGCTGACCCCGAGGTGCTGCGCCATATCAGCATCAGCCAGCGCAACCGCTGGTACTTCTGGCGCGCCGAGCAACTGCCGATCGAGCGGCGGCAGATCGAAATCAACAGCGCCAACATGCATCTGATACCGGCTACCCCGGCAGTGGCCAGCACCCTGAGCAAACTCAAAGCGGGCCAGCAGATTCGGCTGACCGGGCAGCTGGTCCGGGTCGACGGCGACGATGGCTATCGCTGGGTCAGCTCACTCAGCCGTGAAGACACCGGAGATGGCGCCTGCGAGCTGATCTGGGTCGAGCAACTGCAACTGCTGCCCGATCCGTTGTGACACCAATATGCACTTCAGCCTGAAAACTTGGTTGCCTATAACTAAGCGGCACTTAGCCACGCTTATGTGGTCAAATCGATCCGCGTCGATCGCCGCCTCAGAACCAGCCCTAGCGCTCAAGAGATTTCGCCATGTTGCCTGTCCCTCGTCTGCTTGCCCTGCTCAGTTGCCTGGCCCTGACTGCCTCAGTCAGCGCGGCTGATATCGACGCCAGTAGCTATGGCTACCCCCTGCATAATGCGCTCGAAGCCACACTGGCGACCACCCCGCCCGAACTGAGACCTGCACTGCCCACCGATGCGGACATCGACCAGGCGGATTACCAAGCCAAACTGCGACCGGAGCGTGAGTTCGAGGTCCCGGAGAATTTCTGGCCGGTCACCAAGATGCGCTATCGCCTGGCCAAGCAATCAGGCGAGGCGCCATTGATCTTTATCATTGCCGGTACGGGTGCGCATTACGCCAGCAGCACCCCGGAATACCTGAAGAAACTGTTCTACGGTGCGGGTTATCACGTGGTACAGCTGTCATCCCCCACCAGCTATGACTTCATGACGGCCGCGTCGCGGTTTGCCACACCCGGTATCAGCCGCGATGACGCCGACGACCTGTACCGCGCGATGCAAGCTGTGCGGGCGCAGCATCCACGCCTGAAAGTCAGTGAATTCCACCTCACCGGTTACAGCCTGGGCGCGCTGCATGCCGCCTTTGTCAGTGAGCTGGACGAAACTCGGGGCAGCTTCAACTTTAAACGCGTGTTGCTGCTCAACCCACCGGTCAACCTCTACACCTCGATCAGTAACCTGGATCGCCTGGTGCAGACACGGGTCAAGGGCATTGATAACAGCACCACGTTCTACGAATTGGTGCTGGGAAAACTAACTCGCTATTTCCAGGACAAGGGTTATGTCGATATCAACGACGCCCTGCTTTATGACTTTCAGAACTCCAAGGAAAAACTCAGCGATGAGCAGATGGCCATGCTCATTGGTGCCGCCTTTCGCTTTTCCTCGGCCGATATCGCCTTCACCTCCGACCTGATCAACCGTCGCGGGCTGATTACCCCGATCAGCTATCCAATCAAGGAAGGCACCAGCCTGACCCCCTTCTTCAAGCGTGCCCTGCAATGCGACTTTGACTGCTATCTGACCGAACAGGTCATTCCCATGTGGCGAGCCCGTTATGACGGCGGCAGCCTGGCGCAACTGATTGATCAGGTCAGCCTGTATGCCCTGACCGGCTACCTGAAAAACAGCCGCAAAATTGCCGTGATGCACAACGCTGATGATGTGATCCTCGGCCCCGGCGACCTTGGCTACCTGCGCAGCACCTTTGGTGAGCGGCTGACGGTGTACCCGCTGGGTGGCCATTGCGGCAACCTCAACTACCGCGTCAACAGCGACGCCATGCTGGAGTTCTTCCGTGGCTAAGCCTCTTTCCCTTGCCCTGTTCGTGGGCCTGCTGCTGGGCAGCCACCTGGCCAATGCCGAGCACAGCGTCGACGCCGATGGTTTCAAGCGTCCACTGCAGCACTTGCAGTTCAACCCAGGGCTGGATGAACGCGAATTCGAGCGTTCGACCCTCACCGCCTTGAACGTCTATGACCCTCTGGAGTCATGGAACCGGCGCGTGTACCACTTCAACTATCGCTTCGATGAGTGGGTGTTCCTGCCGATTGTCGATGGCTACCGCTATATCACCCCAACCCTGGTGCAAAGCGGTGTCAGCAACTTCTTCAGCAACCTGGGCGATGTGCCCAGCCTGCTCAACAGCGCCTTGCAGCTTAAGGGCAAGCGCACCATGCAGACCACCGCACGGCTGCTGCTCAATACCACGATTGGCGTGGCCGGTCTGTGGGACCCTGCCACGCGCATGGGCCTGCCCAAACAGAAGGAAGACTTCGGCCAGACCCTCGGCTTTTACGGCACACCGGCTGGGCCATACCTGATGCTGCCATTGCTCGGCCCCTCGAACCTGCGCGACACCGGCGGACTGGTGGCGGACTTTACAGTGAAAAACCAGGTCAACTGGCTGAACGTTGCCGAGGCCAGTGTCAGCCACCCGGAAATCACCCTGCTGGAAGTCGTAGACCAGCGCTCCACGGTAAATTTCCGCTACGGCCAGCTCAACTCGCCCTTCGAATACGAGAAAATCCGCTTCTTCTACCACGAGTCACGCAAGCTGCAGATCGCCGAGTAACGCTAGTCGTAGAAAGGCCGCCGACAGTGCGAACTGCGGCGGCCTTGGGAGTTTCCAGCAGGGTGCGTGACTACTGCGCGTAACGACGGTACAACCCAGGCGGGACCCCACTGCTGTCGGTGGGCAACCAGGGCCCCTGCGGGTTACTCGCCCAACTCCAACCAGAGTTCCAGCGGTAATAAGTGCGCTCGCGGTAGTACAGATGAGAAGCGCCACCCACCACGTACACCCCCAATTGCGCATTCCACTGGCTGTCCACCCCAGGTGGCGGGGCGAACCGTGGGTGGTTGCTGCTGCCACTTGGGCTGGTAACCGGCGCAGTAGCTGTCGGTGTCTGCACGCAAGCACCGAGTCCGAACAGGCCAATCAGCACCACGCCACGCAGTAACAACCTCACGGTGTTTGGCTGTCGGCGCTGTCGATCACAAGCTGCTGCAACTCGGTGGTCTTGCTCGCCAGCGCCTGGCTGCTGCCGATCCATTCACCGACCGTGGCGTTGCCACTGCGCGAGATACGCGCGACCAGCTGCACTTGCTCGAACCCGGAGATTTTCAGCTGCGGCATCATCGCATCGCTGTCTGACAGGCTGACTTCAGCCGGCAGGTCAGCCACGCTCAGGCGCTTGACCGCCAATGGCATCGGCGGCCCGGAAACGGCACGAGCGAAGACAAACACTGCATCACCCGGCTGCACCTTGGCCTGCAGCGCCGGGGCCAGCTCGACCCGTACCGTCAGGCCTGGAGAGGTAGCTTGTGTTGACTGAGTGGCGGGCTCGCCCAATTGCTCCTGAGCACGCTCAATCCCACCCTGAATGGCCTGGCGAGACGGGTCTTCCGCCGGCAACACCGCTACCAGCTGCTGCCAATGACCGATGGCTTTCTGGAACTGGCCGCTTTCATAGGCCGCAATCCCTAACAGCCCCAGGCTGGTGACCTCCGCCGGATCGGCTTTCAGTGCTTCATCTGTCAACGCCTGCAATTGCGCGGTCCACTGCTTGTCACCGGCGAAATACAGCGCCTGTGCCCACTGCCCGAGCAACTCCGGCTCACGCCCGGCCACTCCGACAGCGCGCTCAAACGCCACGACGGCGTCGGCGGCACGTTCCTGCGCCATATAGGTACGCCCCAGGAAGTACCAGCTTTCCGCCGACTCAGGGTTGCTCTTTACTGCGGCCTCCAAGCGTGCGGTCATTTCCTCGATGGTCTTCGGCTGCGCTGCAAAAACCTGTGCGCGCTCAACATCCCCAATAGCGCCCCAATGCTGATAAAGGCCATAACCCAGCAGCGGCATCAGCAGCGCGGCAATCAACGGGACCGTGCTGCCCAGCTTGCGCTGGGTCGGCTGTGCCAGCGCACCCTCAGTATCCGCGAGCAGCTCGCGAGCAGCCTCGTCACGGCCACTGGCCAACTGCTCAGCATTCAGCGCCCCGGCAGCGTGCTGGCTTTGCAGATCCAGTAAGCGCTCCTGATAAAGAGTCACGTTAAGTGCCGTACGGTCTTCCTCAGCCTGGACCTTGCGTGCACGCAGCACCGGGATCAGCAGAAACGCCAGGGCCGTCAGCAACAGCAGACCGGCGCACAACCAGAATTCAATCATCAGTCTTTCTTATCCACAGGCGTTTGATTAAGCAGAGCGGTCAGACGCTGCTGTTCATCGGCAGACAGGCCGCTGGCGACAACGCCTGGCTTGCTACGACGGCGCAACAGGATAACCCCAAGCAGGACGAAACCACCGGCCAGCAAACCAGCCGGGCCATACCACAGCAGCAACGTGCGCGCGGTGACTGGCGGTTTGTAGAGCACGAAATCGCCATAGCGGCTGACCAGGAAGTCAATGATCTGCTCGTTGCTCTGCCCCTCTTCCAACATGCGGAAGATCTGCGCACGCAGGTCCATGGCTATCGGCGCATCGGAGTCGGCAATGTTCTGGTTCTGGCACTTGGGGCAACGCAGCTCTTCGACCAGGTTGCGGTAACGATCGCGCTCGGCCTCAGTGGCAAATTCGTAGGTGTCGATGGCGGCCTGGGCGGTGCCCAGCAAGGCCAGCCCCAGCACTGCAGCACTCAGTAGACGCTTCATGGCTGAGCCTCATCGACGAGAGCCTGATACAGCGGGGCCAGCTGTTCACGCCAGACACGCTCATCGATTACCCCGACAAACTTGTGGCGGATGATGCCGTCCTTGTCGATCAGGAAAGTCTCGGGGGCGCCGTACACGCCCAGGTCCAGGCCCAGGGTGCCGCGCGCATCGTTGATGTTCAGCTGATAGGGGTCGTGGAACTCTACCAGCCACTTCTGCGCGGCGGCATTGTCGTCCTTGTAATTGACCCCGTAGATGGTCACGCCGAGCTTGGCCAGTTTGTTCAACACAGGGTGTTCCACGCGGCAGGCCACACACCAGGTGGCCCAAACGTTGACCAGCGCCGGCTTGCCCTTGAGATCAGCCTCGGTGAGCGGCTTGCCATCCTGCACCGCCGGCAGCGAGAACGCCGGCAAGGGTTTGCCAATCAGCGCCGAGGGCAGTTCGGAAGGGTCGAGAAACAACCCGCGATAGAGAAACACCGCCACGCCAAGAAAGATAAACAGCGGTAACAGCAGCAGTAAACGCTTCATGCCTGCGCCCCCGCCATGCCCAGGGCATCACGCACGCGGGTGCGTACCTTCATCCGGTAGCGCTTGTCAGCTGCGGCGAGGAAGCCACCAAAGCCCATCAACAGCGCACCGAACCAGATCCAACGGACGAACGGTTTGATATGCACGCGTACCGCCCAGGCACCGTTTTCCAGCGGTTCACCCAAAGCAACGAACAGATCGCGGGTGATTCCGGCGTCGATGCCCGCCTCGGTCATCACCGACTGTTGCACGGTATACAGGCGTTTCTCCGGGTGCAGCACGGCAATTTGTTTGCCCGCTTCAAGGATGCGCACCGTGCCTTTATCCGACGTGAAGTTCGGCCCTTCAAAGTGCTCAGCCCCTTCGAAGATAAACTGGTAACCGCCGATGTCGACCGACTCGCCCGGCGCCATGCGCATGTCACGCTCAAAGCTGCCCACGCTGGTCAACACCACACCGAGGGCACACACCGCCATGCCCAGGTGCGCAGTTTGCATGCCCCAGTAGCTACGGGTCAGACTCGGCAACCCTTTGAGTAGGCCTTTGTGACGGGTTTTCTCAAGGATGTCGCGCACACCCGCCAGCACCACCCAAGCGGATAACAGGCAAACAGCGAGCACCGCCCAGTTGAAATCACCGACCAGGAAGGTGGCAATTACCGCCAGCACCACGCTGCCGATCAACACGGGGGCCAGCATACCGAGCAGCCACTGCAGCGGCGTGTCCTTCCAGCGCACAATCACCCCAACCGCAATCATGGCCATCAGCAGGCCCATCAGCGGTACGAACAGGGCATTGAAGTACGGCGGACCCACCGACAACTTGGCGCCCGTGGTGGCATCCAGCACCAGCGGGTAGAGGGTGCCCAGCAGGATCATCGCAGCGGACACCACCAGAATCAGGTTATTGACCAGCAGTAAGGTTTCCCGCGACCACAGGGCAAAACCGACCTGGCTTTTCACCACCGGTGCACGGATGGCAAATAGCGCCAACGAGCTGCCCACCACGATCAGCAGGAACACCAGAATAAATACGCCGCGCTCAGGGTCGCTGGCGAAGGCATGCACCGAGGTCAGCACCCCAGAACGGACCAGGAAGGTACCCAGCAGGCTGAGGGAGAACGCGGCAATTGCCAGCAGCACGGTCCAGCTTTTGAACACGCCGCGTTTTTCCGTCACAGCCAGGGAGTGGATCAACGCGGTGCCGACCAACCAAGGCATAAAGGAGGCGTTTTCCACCGGATCCCAGAACCACCAACCACCCCAGCCAAGTTCGTAGTAGGCCCACCACGAGCCCAGCGCGATACCTATGCCAAGGAAGGCCCAGGCGACGATGGTCCACGGCCGCGACCAGCGCGCCCAAGCCGCGTCCAGCTTGCCGCCCAGCAACGCCGCAATGGCGAAGGCGAAGGCCACGGAGAAGCCTACATAGCCCATGTAGAGCATCGGCGGGTGGATGATCAGACCGAAGTCTTGCAACAGCGGGTTGAGGTCGCGGCCATCAGCCGGGGTGTCAAACAGCAGCCGCTCGAACGGATTGGAGGTGATGATCAAAAACAACAAAAAGCCGATGCTGATGATGCCCATCACGGCCAGTACACGGGCGAGCATCTCTTCCGGCAACTGCCGCGAGAAGATCGACACGGCAAAGGTCCAACCGGCAAGGATCAGCCCCCACAGCAGCAGCGACCCTTCGTGGGCGCCCCACACGGCGCTGAATTTGTAATACCACGGCAGTGCACTGTTGGAGTTGTTGGCCACATAGGCGACGGTGAAGTCGTCGATCATAAAGGCGTAGGTCAGGCAGACGAACGCAAACAGCATAAAGGCAAACTGCCCCCAGGCAGCCGGCTGCGCCAGGCTCATCCATTGCCGGTCACCCCGCCAGGCTCCGATCAACGGCAATGTTGCCTGCACCAGCGCCATGCACAGCGCCAGGATCATCGCCAGATGGCCAAGTTCGGGGATCATTGCGCGTACTCCGCTGGGGACGCTTGCTTGGCCGCTTTGGCCGCGTCGTGCTGCTGTTTCATGCCGCTCTGCTCCAAGGCCTGCATGACTTCCGGCGGCATGTAGTTTTCGTCGTGTTTGGCCAGTACTTCATCGGCAATCAGCACGCCGCTGGCGTCGAGCTTGCCCATGGCGACGATGCCCTGCCCTTCGCGAAACAGGTCCGGGAGGATGCCGCTGTAGCGGATGGTCACGCTCTTGGCGCCGTCAGTGACGACAAAATCGGTGTCCAGTGAGTCGCTGGAGCGCTTCACCGAGCCCTCCTCAACCAGGCCGCCAGCACGGATGCGGGTGTCCTGCGGGGCTTCGCCATTGGCGATCTGCGTGGGGGTGTAGAACAGGTTGATGTTCTGCTGCAACGCGCTCAGGGCCAGCGCCACAGCGATGCCGACACCGGCGATGATTGCCAGGACGATATACAGGCGTTTTTTACGCACGGGGTTCACTTCAACTCCTCCCGGCGCAAACGACGCGCCTCGTCTTGCAGATAACGGCGACGCGCCAGGATTGGCAGCGCCACATTCAGCCCCAGCACAGCCAGGCTGATGGCATAACAGGACCAGACATAAGGCCCGTGGGTGCCCATGGCGAGAAACTCGCTGAAGCTGGCAAAACTCATAGCCCCTTCTCCACCTGCGCCTTGATCTCAGTTTTGGCCCAACTGCTGCGGGCCTCGCGCTTAAGCACTTCCAGGCGCATGCGCATCAGCAGCACGGCCCCAAAGAAGCAGTAGAAGCCCAGCACCATGATCAGCAGCGGCATCCACATCTCAAACGGCATGGCCGGCTTGGCCACCACACTGAAGGTTGCCGGCTGGTGCAGGGTGTTCCACCACTCCACCGAGTATTTGATGATCGGGATGTTCACTACACCAACAATGGCCAGCACCGCACAGGCCTTGGCCGCGCTGTCACGGTTGGTGATGGCATTGCCGAGCGCGATCACACCGAAATACAGGAACAGCAGAATCAGCATCGAGGTCAGGCGGGCATCCCACACCCAGTACGTGCCCCAGGTCGGCTTGCCCCACACCGCACCGGTCACCAGAGCGATCGCCGTCATCCAGGCGCCGATGGGTGCGGCCTGCTGCAAGGCGACATCGGCCAGTTTCATTTTCCACACCAGCCCAACAACGCCGGCCACCGCCAGCATCACGTAGATCGACTGAGCGAGAAATGCCGCTGGCACATGGATGTAAATGATGCGAAAGCTGTTGCCCTGCTGATAATCCGGCGGCGCAAAGGCGAGCCCCCAAACCAGGCCGACCGCCAACAGCACAGCGGCGGCCAGGGCCAACCAGGGGAGCCAGCGGCTGCTGATTTCATAAAACCATTTAGGCGAGCCGAGCTTGTGAAACCACGTCCAGTTCATCAGGTTACTCATCAGTGCTAGGGCTGATCAGGGCGCAGGCAGGCACCGCGATCAACCGGCCATTCAGGCTTATTGTCTACTCAGCGACACTGATCGTCAGACCAGCGGCGATGGCAAAAGGTGTCAAGGTCACCGCCAATGCGGTGAGGCTGGCCAGCCACAACAAGTGACCAACCGCCGGCAATCCTTGCAGGCTGGCTTGTAGCGCACCGCTGCCGAGAATCAGCACCGGGATGTACAACGGCAAAATCAGCAACGCGAGCAGCAGACCACCACGCTTGAGGCCTACCGTCAGCGCCGCACCGACTGCGCCCAGTAAGCTCAGCACCGGCGTACCGAGCAGCAGCGAGATCAGCAGCACCGGCAGGCAGCGCCCCGGCAAACCCAACATCAACGCCAGCAGTGGCGCCAACAGCACCAGCGCCAGGCCAGAGAACAGCCAGTGTGCCAGCACCTTGGCCAGAACCAGAAGAGCCAGGGGGTGCGGCGAAAGGACCCACTGCTCCAGCGAGCCGTCCTCGAAATCACTGCGAAACAGCCCGTCCAGCGAGAGCAGCACGGCCAATAACGCCGCTACCCACACCAGCCCTGGCGAAAGGCTTTGTAACAACTGAGTCTGCGGCCCCACCGCCAACGGGAACAATGCAATCACAATGGCAAAGAACACCAGCGGGTTCGCCAGCTCGGCCGGACGACGGAACAACAGGCGCGCTTCACGGGCCAGCAGCAGGGTAAAAACATTGCTCATGACGTGCGTTGCCCCAGATCAAGCTCGCGATAACCAGCCGGCTTGACCGTCAATTCATGGTGCGTGGTCAGCACGACCAGACCGCCCTGCTGACAATGTGCGGCCAGATGGTTCTCCAACTGGGCCACCGCTGCCTTGTCCAGCGCAGTAAACGGCTCATCCAGCACCCAGAGTGGCGGACCCGGCAAATACAGGCGGGCCAGCGCCACACGCCGTTGCTGCCCGGCGGATAGGGTGTGACAGGGCACATCTTCAAAACCGCGCAGCCCCACTGCCGCCAGCGCCTGCCAGATGGCCTCGCGCTCGGCCGGCTGATGCAGTGCACAGAGCCAGGTGAGATTTTCCTCGGCAGTGAGCAAACCCTTGATGCCGGCGGCATGTCCAATCCACAGCAGGTTGCGTGCAAGCTCGGCGCGCTGGGCGGCTAACGGGCGGCCATTGAGGCGAATCTCACCGGCAGTGGGCTGCATCAACCCAGCCAGCAATCGCAGCAGGCTGGTTTTACCACTGCCATTGGGGCCTGCCACCTGAAGCATTTCACCGGGAACCAGACGCAGCTCCAGACGCTCGAAGAGCATGCGCCAATCTCGCTCACAGGCGAGCGCAACGGCTTCGAGAAGAGGACTGGTCAAGGCATCGGCACCTAAGATGGATGGCAAAAGCTGTTCAAGTCGGCAGCGTCTTGGCCGCTATACTGACGCACAAGGAATGCGCAGCCGAACCGGACGGGGCGCGATTATACATGCCCAACTGCGCCTGCCGCAGCGGGCATTTTCGACAGGGTGTAACCCGCCAATGAGCGAAATCAGCAGCCCGCGGCCTATTGCGCCAACGCCCCCCAGCAGCCGCCCCAGCGCTGTCGCGGCGGATCTGGCAGTGAAACTGTTACAGCCCATGCAAGGCTTGCTGGCCAGTGGCGAAACCGCCAAGGCCGAAGTTATCGCCCTCAAGGAAGTGGCGCAAAGTTTTCAAATGCTGCTCAAACTGACCCTGAGCAACGGCAGCCAGACCACCCTGGAAGCCGCTAGCCCGCGCCCGCTGGCTCAGGGCACATCTGTAACCGTAACCGCCCTATCGGAAACCCGCCTGGCACTGTCCGTACTGCTGGGTGGTGACAAGCCTCTGACCAGCCTGGACCTCGACCAATTGCCCGTTGGCACCCTGCTGCAGGGCAAGGTAGTGGCCCGCGAACAATTGCTGCAGGGCCGCTCGCAACAGGTGATCTACAAGGTGCTGGTCAGCTTGCTCAATACTCCGCTGGCTGGCAGCAAGCTGTCGCTGGAAACCCCACTGGCACTGCCTTTGGGTAGCCTGCTCAGCGCTCAGGTGCAGGGCAGCCAGGCGCTGAATTTCCTACCCCTGAGTGGCCGCCTTGACCAACTTGCCCTGAGCCAGCAGCTGAGCAGCCAAAGCAATCGCCAGGGCGCCCTTGAAGGGCTGTTTGGCGCCCTGCAAGGACTGCGCGGCAACGCCGAGATGAGTGAAGGTCTGCGTACCAGTATCGACAAACTCTTCGGCGCATTACCCGACACGACTCAACTGAGCACTGCAAAAGGCCTGGCGGCGGCCTTGGAAAACAGTGGCATTCTGTTGGAGAGTAAACTCCTTGGAGGTCAGGGCCAGTCGATGCCGACCGACCTCAAGGCCAACTTGCTGCGCCTGATCACACAACTATTACCCAATATGCCCGCCGGCGCATTGCTTAGCGCAACCAATGCCGGCTCAGCGCTGGCGCAAGCCATGCCAACCCTGGCACGCGACCTGCTCAGCAGCCTCGGAAAGTCCAGCAGTCGCCAACAGGCGCTGAGTTTTCCATTGCCCTCACGAATCCTGCAGGGCATGGAAGACGACAGTGATCTGGAGGCCCTACTGAAGCTCGCCGCGGCCGCCATCTCGCGCCTGCAAACCCATCAGCTTTCCAGCCTGGCACAAAGCCAGGTCGGCCCAGACGGCAACCTGCTCACCACCTGGCAACTTGAATTGCCCATGCGCAACCAGCAAGAGCTGGTGCCTTTGCAAATCAAAATCCAGCGTGATGAAAGCAAGCCAACCAACAAACCTGGAAAAAAGGAAATTCTGTGGAAGGTCGAACTGGCCTTTGACCTAGACCCTCTAGGCCCCCTGCAAGTTCAAGCACAACTGGCGCAGGGCCGTCTATCCAGCCAGCTTTGGGCAGAACGAAACAGCACCGTCAACTTGATCGATGCAGAACTGGACAATCTGCGCCAACGCCTGAATAGCGCCGGCGTGCAAGTCGGCGAACTGGCATGTTCACTGGGTATTCCTCCGCGCGGCCCCCGCACGACCCTGGAACAACGTTGGGTAGATGAAACCGCATGAAAAAGACCACGCCACGCCAGGCCATCGCCCTCACCTATGACGGCCAGAATGCACCGGTGCTCAGCGCCAAAGGCGATGACGAGCTGGCCGAAGCCATTTTGGCGATCGCCCGCGAATATGAAGTACCGATCTACGAAAACGCCGAACTGGTGCGCCTGTTGGCGCGCCTGGAACTGGGCGAAGCAATTCCCGAACAGCTGTATCGCTGCATCGCGGAAATAATCGCCTTTGCCTGGTACCTGAAGGGGAAAGCGCCGACCAGCAACGAACATGACACGGATATCACGCCGCCCCTGCGCCTATTGGAAGGGCCGGCACATTGAGAGTTACTTGAGGATTGGGAAAATCAGGAACGCTGCAGTTTGGCCTGATGCATCTTGCTGACCAATTCCGCCTCAGCCTTGCTCAGGCCGCAGGACTGGGTCAGGTCATCCACACTGGCGCCCATGCCAGCCAGTCGCGCAGCCTGGGTAAATGACAGACTGCTGGGGTCACGCTGCTCAATCTGATTGAGCTTGTCCGGCAGAGGCGCAACAACTCTGCGCAACTCATGCAACTCTTCACCCATCTGCACGCTGCCAGTGAGATAAGCATCCAGTCGCCGACTTAGCTCCTTGAGCCGCCGATCACGTAGCGCATCACGCTCGCCTTGCAGCTTGATGGCCTCACGCAGCTGCCGGGTCAACCAGATGCATGCAGCGACCAGCCCCAGACAAACCAGGGCCACCGTGACCAGCAGCGCATCAAGCATGACTTAGATGCTCTCCAGCTCAGACCACTCTTCTTCGCTCATCATCTTGTCCAACTCAACCAGAATCAGCAACTCACCGTTCTTGTTGCACACGCCCTGGATAAACTTGGCGGACTCGTCATTACCCACGTTTGGCGCAGTTTCTACCTCGGATTGGCGCAGATAAACCACTTCGGCCACGCTGTCGACGAGGATGCCGATCACCTGCTTGTCGGCTTCAATGATCACGATGCGAGTGTTATCCGTGACCTCACTGGAATCGAGACCGAAACGCTGGCGGGTGTCGATCACGGTAACCACATTGCCGCGCAGGTTGATGATGCCCAGTACATAACTCGGAGCACCTGGCACAGGAGCAATCTCGGTGTAACGCAACACCTCTTGAACCTGCATCACATTGATGCCGTAGGTTTCGTTGTCCAGGCGGAATGTCACCCACTGCAGGATCGGATCTTCAGAACCTTGTGCAGAACTTTTCTTCATGTTCCTAGCCTCGTCATGAACCGCTCGCGGCGGCGATCACGGGTTAATGCCCCGCTGTCATTACTATAGTTGCAAAGCTGCAGTCATCGCACAGCTCAGTGTTATTCAATGTGCTCGACTGGATGCCATGCGCTTGGCGGCGCCACTGGCAATCAGCTCGGCCAGGGATGCAATATCCAGCAACGCACACATATGCTCGATGACAGTGCCGGCTAGCCATGGACGCTGCGTTCGCTGGCTGCGCCATTTAACCTCATTAGGATCAAGGCGAATCGAGCGACTCACCTGATGCACCGCCAAGCCCCACTCATACCCTTGAACAGAAATCACATACTGCAAACCCTCACGAAAATCGTCGCGATAGCGGTCAGGCATAACCCAGCGTGCGGTATCCAGAACCTTCAAGTTGCCTGCCTGGCTTGGCAATATGCCGAGGAACCATTCTGGCTGCCCAAAAAGAGGCGTGAGCTCCTGACCGGCCAGAGGATAAATCGACCCCAGGCAAACCAAAGGTACTGCCAGCGTTAGACCCGCCACATCAAACAGCAGGCACTCAAAGGACTCTTGCGCCCATTCGGGACGCCCCTGACGACCGGACTCTGGAATGGCCAACAAAGCATGAACAGCATCAGACTCAACAACGATGGGTTGCGCACTATCAATAGAAGGCGCGGCATACTCTACCGCCACTTCTGGCATGGGCATGTCGAACGTCGGCAAAACCAAGGATCGCGGTGCAAGCTCAACCAGAGGCTTGGCAATTTCAGCCTGACGAACAAGGCGCGCGTCACGCACCTGCTCTTCCAGTACCGCCGCTTCAAACTCATCCAGAGTAGTGCTTTCAGCCAGCTCTAACTCGCTTACAGCATCGCGCAACAAGCCATCCAGGTAGGACTGTAAAGCCAGTTGCGGACGTGTAGCAGTGGCAAGGGGACGACTCATGAACACAACCCACAATAACAATCTGTAGAGACTATCGGCCGCTCTTGCGACAGACTTGAGCCCAGGCATTCAGCATAGCCCTGCACCTTAAGCGACCTGCGCTGCGATCTGCTGCGATAGCAGGTGTTTAAGCAGCGCACGGTAGGCAATCACGCCACGGCTATTGTTATCAAACTGTGAAGGCGTAAGCCCTGCCCTGCTGGCATCACGCAGACGTGTATCAACTGGGATATAGGCTGGCCACAGATGATCTGGATAGCTGTTGCGCAGCACCCGCAAAGTTCCCATAGAGGCCTGTGTGCGCCGATCGAACAGTGTCGGCACAATGGTGTAAGGCAGAGCTTGTTGGCGCGATCGGTTGATCATCGCCAACGTATTGACCATGCGCTCCAGGCCTTTAACCGCAAGAAACTCAGTCTGCACCGGAATAACCAACTGCTGGCTGGCGGCCAGTGCATTGACCATTAGCACGCCCAGCAAAGGCGGACTATCAATGACAGCATGATCAAAGTCCTGCCAAAGCTGTGCCAGACTTTTGGAAATAACCAGCCCAAGACCGCTCTGCCCGGGAGACTGACGCTCAAGGGTGGCCAGCGCAGTACTCGACGGCAGCAGAGAAATACGCTCATGACTGGTCGTACGCAGCAACTGCTCAGGCAAGCCACGGGGCACTGAACCTTGATGCTGAAATAGATCAAAACAGCTGTGCTCGAGGCTATCCGGATCATGCCCGAAATAGCTGGTCATAGAGCCATGCGGGTCGAGATCAACCACAACTACGCGCTTGCCAGCATCGGCCAACAGACCTGCCAGTGCGATTGATGTGGTGGTTTTACCGACACCACCTTTTTGATTGGCTACTGCCCAGACTCTCATCGTTATCATCCTCCCGGTACAGCTGCAGCCAAACCGAGAACGGGGCCACCCTATGGGGCCGGCGACGGGGGATTGACGGCTCCCGCTTGCGGAGCCGGCGCTATCGGAGCATTAGCAGGTTGCGTGCCAGCTCTTTGCAGAGCCTGATCAGGCTTTGCATTGGCGCTGCCCACTCCACTGACACTTCGGCGCACATCAAGATTGCGCGATATCACCAGAACCACCCGACGATTACGACCACGGCCTTCAGCAGTAGTGTTATCGGCCACTGGCTGAAACTCGCCATAACCAACCGCGGCCAGACGTCCAGGATTCACACCGTCCATGCTCAGCATACGCACGATGCTCGCCGCTCGCGCTGCTGACAACTCCCAGTTACTCGGGAACTGCGCGGTCTGAATCGGCAGATTATCGGTAAAGCCTTCAACATGAATCGGATTTTCATAAGGCGCCAGTATTTTGGCGACCTTCTCAATGATGTCGAAAGCAGCATTGTTAGGGATCGCATCACCACTGGTAAACAACAAACTGGAGCTGAGCTCGATCTCGATCCACAACTCGTTACCACTGACCTTGAGCTGCTCGGACTGAATCAGATCACCAAAAGCCTCGCGCACACTATTGGCAATGCTTTCCAATGAATCGGCGGCTGACAAGGTGCTATCTTCATCAACCAGAGAGCGGTCGGGCTCGGTTGTACGCGGCCGCTCATCCCCAACGGGAATAGGCTTGATAGCACGATCTGGCTGATTGAACACGCCGGTCAGACTGTCCGAGAGAATTTTGTACTTGCCCTCGTTGATCGAGGAGATTGAATACATCACCACAAAAAATGCGAATAGCAGGGTGATGAAGTCGGCATAGGAAACAAGCCAACGCTCATGGTTTTCATGTTCTTCTTGGTGACGCCTGCGGGCCATATAGTGCCTCCATCAATCCATAAAGCCTTGCAGCTTTAATTCGATGGAGCGAGGGTTCTCGCCCTCGGCAATCGACAGGAGACCTTCCAGCAACATCTCACGATACCGCGACTGGCGCTGAGCGATGGCCTTGAGTTTGTTACCGATAGGCAATAACAACAGGTTGGCGAAACCGACACCGTAAATAGTGGCAACAAATGCCACTGCTATGCCGCTGCCCAACATACTCGGGTCAGCCAGGTTACCCATTACATGGATCAACCCCATAACAGCACCGATAATTCCTATGGTGGGAGCGTACCCCCCCATACTTTCAAAAACTTTAGCTGCCTGGATATCACGCCCTTCCTGAGTGTAAAGATCAACCTCAAGGATACTGCGTATTGCCTCCGGCTCTACACCATCGACCAGCAACTGAAGACCTTTGCGGGCATAAGGGTCAGGCTCAGCATCCGCCACGGCCTCCAACCCCAATAAACCTTCCTTGCGAGCCGTCATACTCCAACCGACTACACGGTTGATGCCACCTTGCAAATCAACGCGTGGCGGAAAGAAAATCCAGCTTATGATTGCCAGAGCACGCTTGAAGACGTTAACCGGAGCCTGCAGGAACGCAGCCCCCAGTGTACCGCCGACCACTATCAACGCAGCCGGCCCATTCAGAAGGGCAGCCGCATGACCACCTTCCAGATAATTGCCGCCTAAGATGGCCACAAAAGCCAGAATGACCCCAATTAGGCTCAATACATCCATTAACCACAGGCCTCAACCAGATGCCTGCCGATATCATCAAGCGAGTAAACAGCATCTGCCAAGTTGGCCTTAACGATAGCCATCGGCATACCGTAGATCACACAGCTTGCCTCGTCCTGAGCCCAGACCTGGCTTCCGACTTGTTTAAGCAGACGAGCGCCCTCGCGACCGTCTGCACCCATCCCAGTCAAAACTACAGCCAATACCTTATCGGCATACGACTTCGCCACGGATCCAAAAGTGATATCAACACAGGGCTTGTAATTGAGCCGTTCATCACCAGGCAGAATCTTTACTACCCCCCTGGCATCAACCATCATCTGTTTACCACCGGGAGCAAGCAAAGCCAATCCGGGACGCAACGTATCACCGTCTTCGGCCTCTTTGACACTAATCCGACAAAGCTTATCAAGGCGTTCAGCAAACGCTTTCGTAAATGCAGCAGGCATATGCTGAATTAAAACGATTGGGGCTGGAAAATTAGCGGGCAACTGAGTCAACACGCGTTGCAATGCAACCGGCCCACCAGTTGACGTGCCGATGGCCACCAACTTATAGGGTTTCCGTTTTGGAGCCGCCGCGACTGCAGCCTGCACGGGTGTTGCAGCAGAGACCGGCCTACCGGGCGAGGCAGTTGTTAAAGGACGAGAAGCGGGTTTTACCGGATTCGGCGCAGGCGCCACAATTGAGGGCGCGGGCGTGCTGAAATTCCGGCGATTACTGCGCGCAATTGTATGAATTTTCTCGCATAGCAACTGTTTAACGCGCTCTGGATTGCGCGAAATGTCTTCAAAATTCTTGGGAAGAAAATCAACCGCTCCCGCTTCAAGCGCATCCAAGGTAACCCGAGCGCCTTCATGCGTCAGTGAAGAAAACATCAAGACCGGTGTTGGGCAACGCTGCATGATGTTACGAACAGCCGTAATGCCATCCATCATGGGCATTTCATAGTCCATGGTGATGACATCAGGCTTGAGTGTCTGCGCCTGCTCGATGGCTTCACGGCCATTGGTAGCAGTACCAATGACCTGAATGTTTGGATCAGCCGAAAGAATTTCAGATACACGCCGGCGGAAAAATCCGGAGTCGTCCACCACCAACACCTTAACAGCCATAACCACTCCTAAACGGTACGACAGACAGCTGCATCACGAACAATCACATACGTCGTGCGTAACGTTTGAGCATGCTCGGTACATCAAGAATAAGAGCGATGCGACCATCGCCTGTAATTGTTGCACCCGACATACCCGGAGTGCCCTGCAGCATCTTGCCAAGAGGCTTGATAACCACTTCCTCCTGCCCAACCAGCTGATCGACAACAAAGCCTATTCGCTGACTGCCAACAGACAGAATAACCACATGACCTTCACCCTGCTCGACATGTGCAGCACTGCCAATTAACCAGCGCTTGAGGTAAAACAAAGGCAAGGCCTTATCGCGAACAATCACCACTTCCTGACCATCAACAACGTTGGTACGCGATAAATCAAGGTGAAAGATTTCGTTAACATTCACCAATGGGAAAGCAAATGCCTGATTGGCCAACATCACCATTAACGTAGGCATGATTGCTAGTGTTAATGGCACCTTGATAACAATCTTCGAGCCCTGCCCCTTCACCGAGAACACATTTACGGTGCCATTGAGCTGGGAAATTTTGGTCTTCACCACGTCCATGCCCACGCCGCGGCCCGACACATCGGATATTTCTGTCTTGGTCGAAAAGCCCGGGGCGAAAATCAAGTTGTAGCATTCAAACTCATTTAAGCGATCAGCTGCGTCCTTATCCAACAATCCCTTTTCTACAGCCTTGGCACGCAACACGTCAGCATCCATACCTTTGCCGTCATCAGAAATCGACAGCAGGATATGATCACCCTCCTGCTCAGCAGACAACACGACCTTGCCACCACGTGCCTTACCCGACGCCTCGCGCTCTTCTGGAGTTTCAATGCCATGATCGACCGCATTGCGCACCAAGTGCACAAGCGGATCAGCCAGTGCTTCAACGAGGTTCTTGTCGAGATCCGTCTCCTCCCCGACCAATTCAAGATTGATCTCTTTCTTCAGGCTTCTGGCCAAATCACGAACCAGGCGCGGGAAGCGACCGAAAACTTTCTTGATTGGCTGCATGCGGGTTTTCATAACAGCAGTTTGCAAATCTGCCGTTACGACATCGAGGTTTGATACAGCCTTCGACATCGCTTCATCGCCACTACTGGAGCCCAAACGAACCAAACGGTTACGCACCAGCACCAGCTCACCCACCATATTCATGATTTCGTCCAGCCGCGCAGTGTCAACGCGCACCGTGGTTTCAGCTTCGCTCGGGGGCGCAGCTTTATCTGCCACGGGTGCAGCGGGCGCAGAAGCTTTGGCTGTTTCAACCTTGGGGGCAGGCTTAGCTGCGGGCTTGGCAGCCACAACTGCAGGCTTCACGGGCTCTGCAGCTTTAGGCTCCGGCGCAGCGGCTACAGGTTTAATCGCTTCAGGCTCGACAAACTTGCCCTTACCGTGAAGCTGATCCAACAGTGCCTCAAATTCATCGTCAGTAATGTCTTCGCCAGGAACCTCGGACACCTGGGCAACCTTGGGGGCCGGTGTGTCTTCGACCGGAGCAGGTGGGACAAACTGACCCTTACCGTGTAATTGATCGAGCAGCGACTCAAACTCATCATCGGTAATTTCATCACTACTGGTGGCTGCTGCCGGCGCTGCAGAGGCCGGCACGGCGGCTGGAACATTTGCTTCAGCGACGAATTGACCCTTGCCATGCAGTTGATCGAGCAGTGACTCGAACTCATCATCGGTGATTTCGTCACTGCTGGCTGTTTCGGGCGTAACGGTGTCGACGCTGCCGCCATCAAGAGCGCCCAACAGCTGCTCGAACTCACTGTCAGTGATATCAGAACCTGCACTTGCGGCCTCTGCAACCGCTACTTCCTCAACGACCTCAATTGCTTCTGCGGCCGGTTCGACTAAAGGTTCCTCGCCGGCAACCTCTTCAGAACCTGCCGGCTCCGCTAGACGAGACAACGCTGCGAGTAACTCGGGAGATGCGGGTGTCAGCTCCGTCCGCTCACGCACTTCAGTGAACATGCCGTTGACCGCATCAAGAGCTTCCAGCACTACGTCCATCAATGCCGAATCAACACGCCGCTCACCCTTACGAAGGATGTCGAAAACGTTTTCTGCGATATGGCAACATTCAACCAGCTCGTTGAGCTGGAGAAAACCGGCACCACCTTTGACGGTATGAAACCCGCGAAAAATAGCGTTGAGCAGATTCATGTCGTCCGGGCGACTTTCCAGCTCTACGAGCTGTTCGGACAGTAATTCAAGAATCTCGCCGGCCTCTACCAGGAAGTCCTGGAGGATTTCTTCATCGGCGCCGAAGCTCATATAGACGTGCTCCTAAAATCCCAGGCTGGAAAGCAGATCGTCAACATCATCCTGATTCGATGCGACGTCTTCACGCTTATCGGCATGAATCTGCGGACCTTCACCACGAGAAGGCTCTTTTTGTTCTTCTCGCTCGGCACGGAGCAATTCGTGGTTATGCTCAATACCGGCAATCTGATCGACTGAACTGGCCATAATCACCAGTTTCAACAGATTACTTTCAACCTCGGTCACCAACTGGGTAACCCGCTTGATTACCTGACCTGTCAGGTCTTGGAAGTCTTGCGCCAGAAGAATGTCGTTCAAATGCGAAGACAGCTTGGCCCCGTCTCGCTCGCTACGCGCAAGAAACAACTCAACTCGCTTGGCCAACTCTCGAAAACCATCAGCACTCATTTCGCGGCGCATGAAACGCCCCCAGTCGGTGCTCAAATTGTGCGCCTCATCAGCCAGATCATTCACCAGCGGAGCGCTCTGCTCGACCAAATCCATGGTGCGATTGGCCGCTTTTTCGGTCATCGTCACAACATAGTTAAGACGCTCAGTTGCATCAGTAATTTGAGAGATTTCGGTTGCATGAGGTACGCGTGGGTCAAGCTGAAAATTCACAATGGCATTGTGTAGCTCACGGGTCAGTTTGCCGACTTCGTGATACAAGCCGCGGTCACGCGCTTTGTTGAGCTCATGTATCAGCTGTACCGCTTCACCAAAATTGCCCTGTTCCAGGCTGTCTACCAATTGGCGAGCGTTGTATTTCAGGGTTGACTCAAGGTCACCGTGAACGGAATCTTTATGTTCCATAGCACCCTCGTGGCAGACATCAGCCGTTGACTCGCTCAAAAATCTTTTCGATCTTTTCTTTCAGAACCTGCGCAGTAAACGGCTTAACCACATAGCCATTTACTCCAGCCTGAGCTGCCTCAATGATCTGATCGCGCTTAGCTTCAGCAGTCACCATCAACACGGGCAGTGTTTTCAGGCGATCATCCGCACGTACGGCGCGCAGTAGATCAATTCCCGTCATGCCGGGCATGTTCCAGTCAGTCACCAAAAAGTCGAAGCTGCCGCTCTGCAACATCGGCAGAGCAGTAGTGCCATCGTCAGCCTCTGCGGTATTGGTGAACCCCAAATCACGCAGGAGGTTCTTGATGATCCGTCGCATCGTTGAAAAGTCATCAACGATGAGGATTTTCATGTTCTTGTCCAAGTCGACCTCCGTACAGTCCCAAACGCACCCAGCACTCTGTGCGCGTCTTTAATCGTGAAACCGGCCCAGCGTTAGCAAATTCAACTCAATGTGCGCGCCAATCAGCCAGTCGAGCACGCAAACGAGCAGCACACTGACTGTGTAGTTGGCTTACACGAGATTCGCTAACCCCCAGTACTTCGCCGATTTCCTTAAGATTTAATTCTTCATCGTAATATAGCGCTAACACCAGGCGTTCGCGCTCCGGCAGATTGGCAATAGCATCAGCCAAAGCTGCTTGAAAGCGTTGATCTTCCAGATCACGAGAAGGCTCAAGACAGTTAATGCTCGCGTCTTCACCTACTCCACTGTGTTCACCATCCAGCAACAGGTCATCAAAACTGAACAAGCGACTACCCAGCGTGTCGCCAAGGATGCCGTAGTAATCTTCGAGACTCAATTGGAGTTCGGCCGCAACCTCTTGATCTTTAGCGTCACGACCCGTTCTGGACTCAATCACGCGAATCGCATCGCTAACCATACGACTGTTGCGATGCACCGAGCGCGGTGCCCAGTCACCTTTACGTACTTCATCAAGCATAGATCCGCGGATGCGGATGCCAGCAAATGTTTCGAAACTGGCACCTTTGCTGGAATCGTATTTTTTTGACGCTTCAAGCAGTCCGATCATCCCGGCCTGGATCAGATCATCAACTTGCACATTGGCCGGTAAGCGTGCCAGCAGATGGTAGGCAATACGCTTGACCAAAGGCGCATAACGCTCGATCAACTGGTGCTGGGAGTCCTGCGCCTGCGCCTTGCTATACATACGAAGTCCAGAGGCTGCTGTCATGTGGCCGTGTCCGCGATCGGTTGGTGCACCAGGCGTTCAACAAAAAACTCTAAATGGCCACGCGGGTTGGCTGGTAAAGGCCAGGCGTCAACTTTCTGAGCTATTGCTTTGAACGCCAACGCACACTTCGAACGCGGGAAGGCTTCATATACCGCACGCTGTTTCTGTACGGCCTTACGGACTGACTCATCATAGGGAACGGCACCAACATACTGCAGAGCCACATCAAGAAAGCGATCAGTCACCTTGGTCAGCTTAGCAAACAGGTTACGACCTTCCTGTGGGCTGTGCGCCATATTGGCCAGTACACGGAAACGATTCATACCGTGGTCACGGTTGAGCAACTTGATCAACGCGTAGGCATCAGTAATCGACGTAGGCTCATCACACACGACCACCAGCACTTCCTGGGCCGCACGAACAAAACTGACTACGCCATCACCGATACCGGCAGCAGTATCAATAATCAGCACATCAAGGTTATCACTGATGTCACTGAAGGCTTGAATCAGCCCAGCATGCTGCATGGGGGACAGCTGCACCATGCTCTGAATACCGGATGCTGCCGGTACGATTCGAATGCCACCCGGCCCCTGCAACAGCACATCACGCAGTTCACACTCACCACTGATAACGTCTTCCAGGGTGCGCTTGGCACTCAAGCCCAGCAACACATCGACGTTAGCCAGGCCCAGGTCAGCGTCCATCAACATTACCCTGCGCCCAAGGTCAGCCAGAGCCAATGCCAGGTTCACCGAGACATTGGTCTTGCCGACGCCACCTTTGCCGCCGGTTACTGCAATCACCTGAACGGGATGCATACCCATATTATCTACACACCTTGTCTAACTTCGACTGGAGCCACTTTAGCCGGTCAGGCCTACCACAAACCGAAAGGAACCTTTTAACTGACACGTCGCGCGGACTGCTGGTAAAGACCGGCAAACATCTCTGCCATTGTATCTTCGCTAGGATCCTGGGTTGCCTGCAGCCCTACGGCACGACTGACCAGCTGATGACTGCGAGGCACCTGTAAATCATCAGGAATTCGTGGCCCATCAGCGAGATAGGCTACCGGTAGACGCTGCGTAATAGCCAGCCCTAATACCTCGCCCAGGCTGGTTGCCTCGTCCGCCTTAGTGACAATACAGCCTGCCAACCCACAGCGCTTATAACTATGGTAGGCGGCTTTCAGCACTTGGCCCTGGCTAGTGGCCGCCATTACCAGATAATTTTTTGCGTTGACGCCGCGGCTGGCCAGTGTTTCCAGTTGCATGCGCAAAGCGGGATCGTTGGCTGGAAGGCCAGCCGTATCAATCAGCACCACGCGCTTGCGTGCCAAAGGCGCCAGAGCCTGGGTCAGTGACTGGCCAGGATCCACCAGGGTCACCGAAACATTAAGAATGCGCCCCAGGGTCTTGAGTTGTTCCTGCGCCCCGATGCGGTAGCTGTCCAGGCTGACCAACGCAATATGCTGCGCGCCGTGCTTGAGGACATAACGCGCGGCCAATTTAGCCAGAGTCGTGGTCTTGCCCATCCCGGCCGGCCCCACCAAAGCGATAACGCCACCCTCATCCATCGGTTCCTGCTTCGGCGTTTTGATCGCATGGGCCAGGTGCGCCAGCAGCATGCGCCAGGCCTGGCGCGGCTCGGCCACGTTGGCAACGCGCTCCAGCAGGACTTTGGACAGTTCGGCTGACAGCCCCATACGCTGCAGGCGACGCCACAGATTAGCCTGTTGCGGGCGACGACTTTGCAACTGGCCCCAGGCAATCGAACCCAACTGAACTTCTATCAACTCACGCAGCCCGTGCAACTCAAAGCGCATGGCATCCAGTGCATGCTGATCAGTCCCGGCGGCGGGCGGTATAGGCGTGCGGGATTTGCGCATAACGGCTGCGAGACTATCGGCAGGCAACTCCAGCTCTGCGCCAAACAACTGGCGATCCTTACCGGCATCTACCTTGGCACGGGTAGTCAGTTCGGCCTGCGCAGTGGCGATTTTCGCCTGAGTCTTGCGCAATTCAGCCTCCAGGGCTGGATTAGGCTGACGCGCTGGCGCTGCCGGCACCTGATAGTCCAGCGCCGCAGTCAGTTCGACACCGCCAGCTACGCGGCGATTGCCAATGATCGAGGCATCGGCACCCAGCTCATCACGCACCAATTTCATGGCAGTGCGCATATCGGCGGCGAAAAAGCGTTTGACCTGCATGGCCTGTGACCTCGGTTAGTTCTGCCCCACCGTCGCAACGATGGTGACCTGCTTGTTGTCCGGAATTTCCTGGTATGCCAGTACATGGATACTCGGAACCGCCAGCCGCGCGAATCGCGAGAGCATCGCCCGGACCGGGCCGGCAACCAGCAGAATCACTGGTTTGCCAAGCATTTCCTGGCGCTGCGCTGCTTCCACTAGGGAACGTTGCAGCTTCTCGGCCATGCCTGGCTCTAGAAGAATGCCATCCTCAGAGCCTTGACCGGCTTTCTGAATACTATTGAGCAATATCTGTTCCAACCTGGGTTCCAAGGTGATGACAGGCAGTTCCAGCTCTAGTCCCACAATGCTTTGCACAATTGCGCGAGACAGTGACACACGCACGGCAGCCACCATCGCGGCGGGATCTTGACTCTTCACGGCCACGTTGGCGATGGCCTCAGCAATGGTCCGGATATCACGTACCGGTACCTGTTCCTGCAACAGAACCTGCAGCACCTTGAGTAAGGTCGACAGGGAAATCATTCCCGGCACCAGTTCCTCAGCCAATTTAGGCGAGGTCTTGGCCAGCAACTGCATCAGTTGCTGCACTTCCTCGTGCCCGAGCAGTTCGTGAGCGTGCTTGTGCAGCACTTGATTGAGGTGAGTGGCAACAACTGTGCTGGCGTCCACCACGGTGTAGCCGAGAGACTGCGCCTGATCTCGTTGGCTGGGGTCGATCCACACCGCTTCCAGGCCAAATGCCGGGTCCTTGGCGGCGATACCATTGAGTGGTCCGAATACCTGACCGGGGTTGATTGCCAGCTCACGGTCCGGATACACCTCGGCCTCGGCCACACTCACGCCCATGAGCGTCAACCGGTAGGCGTTGGGCTGCAAATCCAGGTTGTCGCGAATGTGCACCGAGGGCATGAGAAAACCCATTTCCTGGGAGAGCTTCTTGCGCACGCCCTTGATCCGCGCCAGCAGCTGGCCACCCTGGTTACGGTCAACCAGCGGAATCAGCCGATAACCCACTTCCAGCCCCACCATGTCGACCGGCGTTACATCATCCCAGCCCAGCTCTTTGACTTCCTGAGCTTTCTGCGTCGGCAGCAACTCCTGCTGACGCTGCACTTCCTTCACCTCTTCTTCTTTGACCACACGCTGCTTGTTGGCAATCCAGTAGGCAGCCCCTGCTGCAATCAAGCCAAGGCCGATGAAGAAGAAGTGCGGCATGCCGGGCACCATGCCCATGATGATCATAATGATGGCAGTCACGGCCAGTGCCCGTGGCGAGGCGAACATCTGCCGGTTGACCTGCGCCCCCATGTCCTCAGAACTGGACACACGCGTGACCATGATGGCAGCGGCCGTTGATAACAACAGCGAAGGGATCTGCGCCACCAGACCATCACCAATGGTCAACAAGGTGTAGATTTTGCCGGCCTCAGCGAACGGCAGACCATGTTGCAAAACACCGATGGCAATACCACCGATGAGGTTGA
Source organism: Pseudomonas sp. SL4(2022) (assembly GCF_026625725.1). Taxonomy (NCBI): domain Bacteria; kingdom Pseudomonadati; phylum Pseudomonadota; class Gammaproteobacteria; order Pseudomonadales; family Pseudomonadaceae; genus Pseudomonas; species Pseudomonas sp. SL4(2022). The sequence continues at coordinate 3,241,475 of NZ_CP113060.1, read as the reverse complement.
TGAACAGAATCAACAGGCCGGCGATGGCATCGCCGCGGACAAATTTGCTGGCACCGTCCATCGAACCGTAGAAGTCGGCTTCTTGAGACACTTCCGAGCGGCGCTTCTTGGCCTCAGCCTGATCAATCAAGCCAGCGTTGAGGTCGGCATCAATCGCCATCTGCTTGCCTGGCATGGCATCGAGGGTAAAACGGGCGCTGACTTCCGAGATCCGTCCGGCACCTTTGGTGACCACGACGAAGTTGATGATCATCAGAATGGCAAACAGCACAATACCGACCACATAGTTGCCACCGATCAGCACCTCACCAAAGGCCTGGATCACCTGCCCGGCAGCAGCATGGCCCTCGTGACCATGCATCAACACCACCCGTGTAGACGCGACGTTGAGTGCCAAACGCAACAGCGTGGCCGCCAGCAACACCGTGGGAAACACGGCGAAGTCCAGAGGACGCAAAGCATAAATACTGACCAACAACACCACAATCGACAGCGCAATGCTGAAGGTAAACAGCACATCGAGGAGAAACGGCGGAATCGGCAACATGACCATGCTGAGCATGACCAGCAACAGCAGAGGAATACCCAGGTTGCCCTGTTTCAACCCTGCCAGGTTGCTGCGAACATCACCGATCATTTGCGAGCGATCTATTGCCACACCACTACCCCAAGACCATTCAATCTTTTGACGCTATGCGCGCCTTTGAGGAGGGTTTTGCAAGAAGCTGTCCAACTTCCCCGTACCGCAGCAAAACAGGCACGGACTCGCAGCAACAGCAGACGCTATTACTCGTCGCGGCGTAAATCCGGAGGGATCGGTAGCTCCGGCAACGGCGCCGGGCGTTTGCCCTTGCCTGCCTGGTGCTGACGCAGCTGATAGACGTAGGCGAGCACCTGGGCAATGGCCAGGTACAGGCCTGCCGGAATTTCCTGATCCAGCTCGGTGGAATAGAACACGGCGCGCGCCAACGCAGGCGACTCCAGCACCATGACCTTGTGCTCATTGGCAATTTCGCGAATTTTCAACGCCGTAAAATCACCGCCCTTGGCCAGCAGAACCGGCGCACTGCCTTTGGCCGGATCGTACTTCAGGGCCACGGCAAAGTGCGTCGGGTTGGTAATCACCACATCAGCGTCGGGTACCGCCTGCATCATGCGCCGCTCAGCCATCTCACGCTGCAACTGCCGAATCCGCTGTTTGACCTCGGGCTTGCCCTCGCTGTCTTTGTACTCATCAATGACCTCCTGCTTGGTCATCATCAGCTTCTGCTTGTTACTCCAGAGCTGAAACGGCACATCCACCGCAGCAATCAGAATCAACCCACAGGACATCCACAAAGCACTCCAGCCCACCACCGTGGCCGAGTGTAAAATGGCCGCCTCAATCGGCTCATGAACAATCGCCAACAGGTCGTCCTGCCAAGCAGCCAACACCGCAATACCCACCAGCAGGATGAGCGTGAACTTGGCCAAGGCCTTGAGCAATTCCACCAGCGCATCAGTGGAGAACATACGCTTGAGCCCCGACAAGGGGTTCATGCGACTAAGTTTGGGGGCCATCGCCTCCGCGGAAAACAGCCAACCACCCAGTGAGATGGGGCCCACAATTGACACGATCAACAGCAACATAAACAGCGGAAACAAGGCTTCCAGGGCTAGCTGACCAGACGCAGCCAACCATAGCGCCATACTGCGCTCGTCCATGACGACATCCCGTGACAACGAGAAATTGCCGCGCATGATGTCCAGCATCGCGTTGCCCATGCTGGCGCCGAATGCCAGCAGGCCGCCGAAGCCCGCCAGTGTCACAGCCAAGGTATTAAGTTCTCTGGAGCGGGCAATCTGACCTTTTTCACGGGATTCGCGCAGGCGTTTCTCCGTGGGTTCCTCACTTTTGTCAGCACCACTCTCGGACTCCGCCACTTAACGCGCCCCCGCCATTTCCCGGAGAAACTGTAAGGCTTCAGTGGCAAATACCTGATACTGCGCAAGGATATCGGCCATGCCAATCCAGACGATTACCATGCCGAGTACCAACGTGAGCGGAAAACCGATGGAGAAGATATTCAGCTGCGGTGCCGCGCGGGTCATGACCCCAAACGCCAGATTGACCACCAGCAGCGCGGTAATTGCAGGGAGCACAAGCAGCAGCGCAGCGCCCAGTACCCAGCTCAGCTTGTGGGCAATCTCCCAATAGTTTTCCACCAGAAAACCACCCCCGACAGGCAAGGTGAAGAAACTCTCGGTGAGCACCTCGAAGACCACCAGATGACCATTCATGGCAAGAAACAACAGGGTCACCAGAATCATGAACACCTGACCGATCACCGGCACCGAAATCCCGTTGGCAGGATCAATCATCGAGGCAAAACCAAGCCCCATCTGGATCGCCACAATCTGCCCGGCAATCACGAATACCTGAAAGAACAACTGCAGGACAAAGCCCAGCATCATGCCAATCAGAATTTCCTGGGCAATCCAGATAAAGGCTTGCAGATTGATCGCATCCACTACCGGCATCGGCGGCAGTGTCGGCATGATCACCAGACAGATGGCCAAGGCCAGGTAGAGACGAACCCTGGCAGTAACCAACTGAGTACCGATAATTGGCATAAACATCAGCAGCGCCGCGATACGAAACAGTGGCAGCAAGAAGCTACCGACCCATGCCCCGATCTGCTCGTTGCTTAATTCGAGCATGTCAGCCGATCAACATCGGGATGTTCATGATCAGATTCTCGGTGTACTCCATCAGCTCACGCACCAGCCAGGGACCGGCAAAAATCAGCACCAACAGAATGACCAACAGCCTCGGCAGAAAACTCAAGGTCTGTTCGTTGATTTGAGTGGCCGCCTGAAACATCGCCACCAGCAAACCAACAATCAGACTGGGTACCACCAGAATGCCGACAATCATGGCTGTCAGCCATAAAGCATCACGCACCAGATCAACAGCCACTTCAGGGGTCATGGCTATGTCCCTCCGAAGCTGGCGGCCAGGGTGCCCATGATCAACGCCCAGCCATCAATCAGCACAAACAGCATGATCTTGAAGGGCAACGAAATGATCAGCGGCGACAGCATCATCATGCCCATTGCCATCAGAATACTGGCCACCACCATGTCGATGATCAGGAATGGGATAAAAATCATGAAACCGATCTGGAAAGCAGTTTTCAGCTCCGAAGTCACAAACGCCGGAATCAGAATGGTCAACGGTGTCGCTTCCGGGCTGGCGATATCGGTACGTTTGGACAGCCGCACGAACAGCTCCAGGTCGCTCTCGCGGGTCTGCGCCAGCATGAAATTCTTGATCGGCACTTCCGCCTTGAGGATCGCCTCTTGTGCGGGTAGTTGCTCGTTCAGGTAGGGTTGCAAAGCATCGCGGTTAATCTGATCAAACACCGGCGCCATGATGAACATGGTCAAAAACAGCGCCAACCCCACCAGAATCTGATTCGACGGGGTCTGCTGCAGACCCAGAGCCTGGCGCAGAATTGAGAAGACGATGATGATTCGGGTAAAGCTGGTCATCAGCATGAGGAACGCAGGAATGAAACTCAACGCCGTCATGATCAGCAGGATCTGCAGGCTGACGGAGTACTCCTGTTGCCCCTCAGTATCCGTGCTCAGGGTAATGGCCGGAATCGACAGCGGATTACTGCCCGATTGAATCAACGTGCTGACAGCCGGCGGATCAGCTGCGAACGCCAACGATGCCCCCAGGCTGAACAGCAACACCAGCAACAAACGCAGCATCAAGACTTGTCCTTCTGATCCTTGCCCAACAGCTCCATCAGGCGCTGGGCAAATTCGGTCGAGGCCGGCTGCGCATCAGGCAAATGCACAGGCTCTTTCAACACATGCAAGGCCGTAATGGTGCCTGGCGTCAGCCCCAGCAGCACCTGCTCGCCTCCCACCTGCACCAGCACCAGGCGATCACGCGGCCCAAGCGGCTGAGTAGCCAGCACGCTGATCACTTGCCCGCCACGTGGCACGATCTGCTGAACCCGACGCATGACCCAGGCCAGCAGAAAAATCAGTCCGATGACCAGTAACAGCCCCAGCAGCAGCTGCACCACCTGCCCGCCCATACTGCTACCAACGAGCGGTGCGGTGGTTTGAGTCACGGGTTCGGCTGCAAACACCACTGATGGTGCAAGCAAGCAGAGGAAGAGAGCTTTACGCATGATCAACGCAGCTTCTTGATGCGTTCGCTGGGACTGATCACATCAGTCAGGCGGATACCAAACTTCTCGTTCACCACCACCACCTCGCCATGGGCGATCAGGGTGCCATTGACCAGAACATCCAGCGGTTCACCTGCCAGACGATCCAGTTCGATCACCGACCCCTGGTTAAGCTGCAGCAGGTTGCGGATGGTGATATCGGTATTACCCACTTCCATGGAAATCGACACCGGAATATCCAGGATCACATCCAGGTTCGGGCCGTCCATGTTCACCGGCAGGTTCACCTTGGGCGCGCTGTTGAACTCCTCCATCGGCGCACGTGGGGCCGCTGGCACCGGATCACTGGCGGCAAGCATGGCATCGATATCATCCTGGCCGGCGTCGCCTGCCTCGGACAATGCCGCCGCCCACTCATCGGCAAGCGCCTGTTCCTCGGGGGAAGTGGCTTCGTTTTCGTTTTCGTCTGCCATCGTTTTTCCTCGGCTGGCGTTGAATGGGGTTTAACGGTTAGCGCTGGCGCTCAATCGGTTCAAGCACCTGCAACGCCAGATTGCCTTTGTGCGCACCCAGCTTGACCTTGAACGCCGGCACGCCATTGGCACACAACACCACGTTTTCCGGCAGTTCGACCGGAATCACGTCACCTGGCTGCATATGCAGGATGTCACGCAGTTTGAGCTGGCGACGGGCGACAGTTGCCCCCAGAGGCACGCTGACGCCCAGAATGTCTTCACGCAGCGCTTTGATCCAGCGCTCATCCTGGTCGTCGACATCGGACTGGAAGCCGGCGTCGAGCATCTCGCGGATCGGCTCGATCATCGAATACGGCATGGTGATGTGCAGGTCGCCGCCACCACCATCCAGTTCGATGTGGAAAGTCGACACCACAATCACTTCACTGGGGCTGACGATGTTGGCCAGGGCTGGGTTCACTTCTGAGTTGACGTACTCGAAGTTGATATCCATCACCGCATGCCAGGCTTCCTTGAGATCGATAAACGCCTGATCCAGCACCATGCGCACCACGCGCAGTTCGGTTGGAGTGAACTCACGCCCTTCGATCTTGGCGTGACGGCCATCACCGCCAAAGAAGTTGTCCACCAACTTGAACACCAGTTTGGCATCCAGGATGAACAGCCCGGTGCCACGCAACGGCTTCATCTTCACCAGGTTGAGGCTGGTCGGCACGTACAGCGAATGGACGTATTCACCGAACTTCATCACCTGTACACCGCCCACCGCCACGTCTGCGGAGCGGCGCAGCAAGTTAAACATACTGATGCGGGTGTAACGGGCAAAACGCTCGTTAATCATTTCCAGCGTCGGCATGCGCCCACGGACAATCCGGTCCTGGCTGGTCAAGTCATACTGCTTGACACTCCCCGGCTCGGCCTCGTCCTCGGTCTCTACCAGGCCATCATCGACGCCGTGCAGCAGGGCATCAATCTCATCCTGGGAAAGTAGGTCTTGCACTGCCATATACGGCTCCTGATTACTGCAATACGAGGTTGGTGAACAGCACTTGCTCCACCGTTACCTTACCGACCTCTTTTTCGGCCAGCTCCTGTACGCTGGCAGTGGCCTGCTGACGCAGCATTTCCTTGCCAACCGGGCTGATCAGCGAAGCAAAATCCTGACTGGAGAACAGCATCACCAAACGATTGCGCAGGACTGGCATGTGTATTTTGAGGGCATCTAACGCCACTTGGTCGCGGGTCATCAGAGCGACACTGACCTGCATGTAGCGCGCCCGCCCCTGGTGGTTGAAATTCACCACAAAGGCCGGTGCCAACTCTTCATAAATGGCTGCCTGCTTAACAGGCGCAGCCGGCTCCGCAGCCACCTCTTCCTTGGCTTTATCGGCCGCACCATCATCTTTCTTGCTCAGGAAAAACCAGGTTCCTCCGGCTGAAAGCCCTACAGCCAAGAGCACGGCAATAGCGATGATAATGATCAACTTCATCTTGCCCGCTGGTTTCGCCTCACCATCGGCCGGAGCTTGCGCTGCTTCTTTCTTAGCCATGCCAATAATCCGTCGCAGTTCGGAGTTTTATCCGATTTCAAAGGGTTAAGAGCAAGTGTTATGCCAGTCTGTCAGCAAACTTGCTCAATCTGGGGAGCCTCGCCGAGTACAGCGTGCGGCCAGGGCATCAGGTCAATCAGCACCCAAAACAAAATCGCCCGACGCCTATTATGGCCGTCGGGCGAAATGCAGTTTAGAACAGTGCGCTCAGCAACTACAGCAGCAAGGATGATCGACTGAAGGCTAAGTAGCCACCGACGCGCCAAATCACAACGCTACAGTGCATGCTGCTTAGTCCGGGCCAGATTATCAGGCGTAGTAATCCACCAGGCCTCGGGCAGTAACTGACGAGCCTCGGGCCACCTCCAGAGCGCTCGACTGGACCGCATCATCAGCCTCCTGCATACCTGTATTAGCGTTACCACGACCTTTTCCGCTGTCACTGTCCTGCCCCTGCCAACCGCGATTGAGTGACTGATCAGAGACGTTTACATCCAGCTGGTTCATCCCTTGCTGGGCAAACATTTCGCGCAAACGATGCATCTGCGAATCCAGCGCTTCACGGACCCCCGCGTGCGGACTGGCAAACGTCACCTGACTTTGCTCCTGGTTAACACTGATGCGCACCTCCAGGCGACCTAACTCGGCAGGGTCAAGCTGAATTTCGGCTGATTTGAGGTTCTGGCTGGACATCACCATGACTCGGTCCACCACCGCCTCACTCCATCCACTCTGCTGCAGAGAAACGGGTTGGCCAACTACAGGTGCCCGTGTCGCCAACGGGCTCTGCTGCCCGATAGCCTGACTCAGCGCATTAAGTTTGCTGACAAAATTATCCGAACTGTTGTTCGCCGTTCCCTCTTTCAAGGCTTCGAGAGTCTTGCCGGTGAGCGCTTCCAGCTGAAGCTCTGGCAATTCGAGCCCCCCTTCCTCCACGGGCACCTCGTCCTGAACCACCTGACTGGCCAGAAGACTCTGGCTTGCGTTCTGCGTGGCTTTATCAACCTGCGCTAAAGGTGCTTGCACCTGAGCAGCCGCCGCATTCTCTTTGGCGCCCATTTCCAATGCCAGGCGCACAGCAGGAAGCTGATTGAGCGCGTCCAGTTCGGCGTCGAAACTGGCCTCAGTCATGCTGGCAGGACCAGAACTGAGCAAGCTACCCGAAACAACCGGCAAGGAATCCGTCTCTATTGGCAGCTCTTCCGTCAGCGCTACAGGCGGCAACTCACCGGTAATCCCCAACATCAATAACGGGTCGAGCACAGCCCCCTCAACAGCCGGCTCTTCCGGCAAAGACTTGCCGCTCTCGGCAACCGCACTTTGCCCAGGGGCGGCAACAGCAGGCTGCGGTTCAGCACTCGGGTCTTGTTCGGCTTTGCGCTCGCGCACAGGTTTTGCAACGCTATCATTGCGTTCTGACGCTTTCGCCTGACGCGCCCGTGCGTACTCCTGAGAAAAGCTTGAAGGCTCATTACTGCTGGGCTGGGCGGGCTTGTCAGGCGTTTTGGCTGCAGTCGCACGAGGCTTTACTTCAGGCGCCGACTTGAGCAACAGATCAGGGGCAACGGACATGGATACTCTCCGCTCGGGGTTAGATGTGCGGAGAGTTTTGCAAGGGACGGGCCAACTTACGGGTCAACAGGCCCGCTACAGAACGATGCAGGCGCAAACATCACACGACAAAACTAATGCCGGTAACGCTGACGCTCAGATTTGAGCAGAATGCGCACAATAGCGAACTCGCGCTCAATCTGCTCCAGCAACTCGGGCGCAAGTTCAAGCTGCTCACGCCGCCCGGCCTCCTCGAGCTGCCTGCACAAGTTCGCCAACATCAGAGCCCCCATATTGCTGCAGCTACCTTTGAAGCTGTGCGCCGCCAAGCGCAAGTTCTGCGCATCTTCATCACGCTCAGCCTGACGCAACAGCAGCAAACGCTCTTCAGAATCGGACAAAAAGGTATCCAGCAGCACCGGATACTCGTCCTCCATGACATCCTGCAACGCAGCCAATACGGCACTATCAAGGTGAATATCGGACAACGGCTCGCTCTCCCCGCGTTAGGCGCTGGATTATGCCCCAGCCTGCCAGGAAAACTCCACGCACACACCTGACTCACCACCGCCCCACCGGCACCGCTCGCTCAACTGCTCCACCAGAGCCAGACCACGGCCACTCAGACGACGGGCATCCGCTGTGGTTTTACGCAGGCTATGCGCATCAAACCCTGGCCCGCTGTCTTGGACACAAACAATCAGCCGCCCTCCACCAGCTTCAGGCAGTAACTGCAAATGAAAGCGTACGAAGCCATCAGCTAATGCCGCCAAGCGCACGCTGCGCAGACGGTAATACTCAGCAAACCCTGCGGCATCAGCCTTGAGGGCGGAATCCAGGCCTAATACGCCATGCTCCAGCGCATTCGAGTAAAGCTCTGCCAGCACACTGAACAATGCACCGCCTTGTGGACGCAGTCCCTGGACATCGAGAAGCAGCTGCAAAAGAAACGGCAGTGGGTTGAAGTGGCGCAGGGTTTCCCCACGAAACTCAAAACTGGCAGACCAGTCCAGCGGATGGATCTGGCCACTGTCAGCAAAAGCCAGTGGCGGCCGACTCAATTGGCCATCGTCAATCAGGCTGACTTCCAGCAGGCTGACATCGTCCTGTTGCGCCCCACTGAATAGAAGCAGTGCCTGCTGAATCTCCGCAAACAGTGTTTGCGGGTGCCGGTTGGCAGCAAACACATCGAGCAACCGTTCCTCGCCAAACAGTTCTCCCTGTTTGTTACAGGCCTCCAGCACACCATCAGAGAGCAGGAAAACCCGATCCCCATAAGCCAGTGGATAGACCTCAAGCTTATCGTTGAACGCCCCTGGCTCCAGCACCCCCAGCGGTAAATGCCGCGACACCAGGGGTATACGCTGACCGGTGGCCTGGAGCAGGTAACCATCGGGCAGGCCGCCATTCCACACCTCAACCACCTGGCGCTGAAAACTGATATTCAATACAGCGGCGCAACAGAACACGCCACGCGGAAGAATACGCTTGAGCTTGGCATTGATCTCGCGCAGTACTTCAGCCAGGGAATAACCCTTGGCAGTCATGCCATGAAAAACTTCAGCAAGCGGCATCGCACCAATGGCCGCGGGTAAACCATGCCCGGTGAAATCGCCCAGCAGCACATGCATGCTGCCTGATGGCTTGAAAGCTGCCAGCAGCAGGTCACCGTTGAACACCGCGTAAGGCGATTGCAAATAACGGATATTCGGCGCATCCAGACAGCCCGAGTGCGCCACTTTATCGAACACGGCCTTGGCCACACGCTGCTCATTGAGCAGGTGCTCGTTGTGCCGTGAGATCAGATCGCGCTGCTGCAGCACGGTTTCCTGCAGACGGCGCAGACGATCCATGGCCTTGATCTTGGCTTCGAGAATGACCCGGTTGTAGGGCTTGGCGAGGAAATCGTCCCCTCCAGCCTCAAGGCAACGCACCAGTGCTTCGCCTTCGGTCAGAGAGGTGAGAAAAATGATCGGCACCAGCTCTTCGCCAGCCGCATGCTTGATTCGCCGCGCCGCCTCGAAGCCATCCATTACTGGCATCAAGGCATCCATCAGCACCAACTGTGGGCGCTCCTGCTCGAATAAGGCCACAGCCTCCAACCCATTGCTGGCGGTCAGCACTCGATGCCCCTGGCGGCTGACGATAGTCGACAGCAACATGCGATCAGCCGCGTTGTCCTCAGCAATCAGGATGGACAAGCGCTCGGCCATGACACGCCCCCGAGTCAGGCGATCTTGAACAGCTGCTCGAAGTTCGAGATAGCAAGGATCTTACGCACATCCGGATTGCAGTTGAGCAAGCGGATTTGTGCACTGTCACCGCCGGCATGGTCACGCAGCAGCAGAAGCATGCCGAGTGCCGAGCTATCCAGGTAGGTTGTGTCTTGGAGGTCTACTACATAGCGTTGCGGGGTACTGTTGACGCGCTCATAAGCATTACGAAACTCCTGATGAGCGCCGAAATCGAAGCGTCCTTGAATCAGGATGGTCAGCTCTTGCCCGTCAGATGAGGGCAGCGAGGTGATGGCCATGAATTACTCCTATCAACGAAAAGACCAAGCCAAAGATCAGCTGGGTCGGGCAGCAGGTTATGCATGATCAAGATGTAGCATCGCAACGCCCCGGCGGCAAATGTTTAGCACGCATGATCTCGTCATGGCTCAGGCACTGATATGCGCAAACCGACCTAATAGACACCATCGCGCGACGCCAGGCGCTGAGACAGCTCATCGAGCAACTTTTGCTCACGCTTGTCTTCTGCCAGCCGCGCTTCGTCCTGGTAGCGCCTGACCAATTTGCGCAGGCCTTCCAAACGGGCATAACGCTGCTGCCAGAGCTCACGGACCTTTTCCATATTGGAACGGTGCCAGTCCACACTGGTGCGTTGCTGGCCAATAGCGGTTTCCAGCTGCGAAAGGAAGCGCTGGTAGTTCATCAGCCACTGCCCGGAGACCCCGCGCTGCCCCTCAGTGATCCATTGCTGCTGATAATCGCCGCGATAACGTTCCAGATCCCCCAACTGGACCTCGGCCTGGCGCAGTAAGCCTTGGCAATGTCCCAACTGCAAGGCTGCCTCGCGCTCGGCACGCTCGGCCATGTCCACCACCGGTGCCAGCCGGGCGGCGCGGCTTTGTGCCATGGTTTAGGTCCCAGCAACAACGGGATTGAAGGTGGCCGCCAGCTGGGTGCGGCTGTTTTCCAGACTTTCGTTATCTTGCAGGCTCTGGCGCAGGTACTTAACCATGGCCGGCTGGCGGGCAATGGCCAAATCGGTGTCAGCATCACCACCGGGCACATAGGCGCCGACGCTGATCAGATCGCGACTCTGCTGATAACGCGACCACAACTGTTTGAAGCGCTGCGACAGGCGCAGGTGCTCTTCACTGACCACCTGCGGCATCACCCGGCTAATCGAGGCCTCGATATCAATGGCCGGGTAATGGCCCTCCTCGGCCAAGCGGCGAGAGAGCACGATATGCCCGTCGAGTACACCACGCGCCGCATCGGCGATCGGATCCTGCTGGTCATCGCCCTCGCTCAGTACGGTGTAGAACGCAGTAATCGAACCACCTCCTGCCTCTGCATTACCTGCGCGCTCCACCAACTTGGGTAGACGGGCAAATACCGACGGCGGATAACCTTTGGTCGCCGGTGGTTCACCAATGGCCAAAGCGATTTCCCGCTGGGCCTGGGCAAAGCGGGTCAGCGAATCCATCAGCAGCAGCACGTTCTTGCCCTTGTCGCGAAAATACTCGGCAATGCGCGTGCAATACATCGCCGCGCGCAGACGCATCAAGGGCGCATCATCCGCCGGCGAAGCCACTACCACTGAACGCTTGAGGCCCTCGTGCCCGAGGATCTCATCAATGAATTCTTTTACCTCACGACCCCGCTCACCAATCAGCCCGACCACGATGATGTCGGCCTCGGTAAAGCGCGTCATCATGCCCAGCAACACCGATTTACCAACACCAGTACCGGCAAATAGGCCGAGACGCTGGCCACGGCCAACGGTTAGCAGGCCGTTAATGGAACGGATGCCAACATCCAATGGTTCGCTGATCGGGTGCCGATTTAGCGGATTGATGGTCGGGCCGTCCATTGGCACCCAGTCTTCGGCTTTCATGCCACCTTTACCATCAAGGGCACGACCAGTGCCATCGAGCACCCTGCCCAGCATCGACATGCCCATCGGCAGACGCCCGGTATCCGGCAACGGCACCACGCGGGCACCGGGGGCAATGCCCGCCAGACTGCCAACCGGCATCAGAAAGATCTTGCCATTGGCAAAACCCATCACTTCAGCCTCAACCTGGACTGGGTGATAGCTGTCGTCGTTAATCACCAAACAGCGACTGCCCAATGCTGCGCGCAAGCCCTCGGCTTCAAGCGTAAGCCCCACCATGCGCAACAGACGCCCCTCCACCTGCGGCTGGGTCGGTAACTGCACGGCATCGGCATAGCCGGCCAGCCGCTTGGCGAAACTTACCCGTTCAAGACGCATCCTGACTCGCCTGATCAATGGCCGGAGATGCCTCCAAGTCCATAAGCAGATCAGCCTCCAGCGGGTGCGCAGCGTGCTCACGCTGTTGCGCAAAGAGTTGTTTGAGTGCCTGATTCAAACGGGTTTCCACAGTGGCATCAATGCGACTGAGCTCGCTTTCTACCCGGCAGCCACCGGGTAGCAGAGAAGCATCTTCAAGGATCCGCCAGTTCTCTTCATGGCGCTCGCGCAAGACTTTGATTAGCTCAAAGTCTTGCGGGTTGACGTGAATACGGATGTTACTGGTGCCCATGGGGAGCAGCTTGAGCGCTTCGCTCAAAACCTGGCGAATCTGACTGGAATCGCTGACCAACTCACGCTGAATCACCTGGCGCACCATCTGCCCAAGCAATGTCACCATGGCTTCTTCCAGCTGTTGATCCTGGGCGGCAATGGGTTCGAACAGCTGAGTCATCAATTGCTCAAGACCGGCGATTTTCACCGCCAAGGCCATATCGGCTTCCTGCTTGGCCTTGAGTTGGCCAGCATGAAATCCATCTTTCTCACCGGTGGCGAAACCTTCGTTGTAGGCATCCTGCCGAATGGCCTCAAGCTCATCCAGTGTCAAGGGTTTGACATCTTCCAGCGCAACGTCTTCGCTTTCAACCGCCGCCGGATCTACACCTTGAACGGCAGTGTCGTCGCCGGGCGGAGCCTCAACAGGCTCGGGCGCTTCAACTTCTGGGTCGAAACTGGGCAACGTCCAGAGATCAAACGCCTTCAGATCCTTGGCGCGAATCAGCTCACTGGGCGGTTCTTTGCTGGACATGCCTTACACCATTTCCTCGCCACCTTTGCCGCCCAGGACAATTTCCCCGGCCTCGGCCATGCGGCGTGCAATGGTGAGAATTTCCTTCTGAGCGGTTTCCACGTCACTGACGCGCACCGGGCCCTTGGCTTCAAGATCATCGCGAAGCAACTCAGCGGCACGCTTGGACATGTTTTTGAAGACTTTCTCTTTGATCGCCTCGTCAGCCCCTTTGAGCGCCAGCACCAACACATCGGACGACACTTCACGCATAAGCGCCTGAATACCCCGATCGTCGACATCGGCCAAGTTGTCGAAGACAAACATCAGGTCCTCGATCTGGCTGGACAGGTCTTCATCAACTTCACGAATCGAATCCATCAGCTGGCCTTCAACCGAGCTGTCGAGGAAGTTCATGATGTCCGCCGCGCGCTTCACGCCCCCCAACGCGGCACGAGTTGCACTGGCACTGCCAGAAAACTGCCGTTCAAGAATGTCGTTGAGTTCTTTCAGTGCCGCAGGCTGCACGGTTTCCAATGAGGACACGCGCAGAACGATATCCAAGCGCACCTTGTGATCGAAATGCCCGAGCACTTCACCCGCCTGATCGGGATCCAGATAGGCCACAACAATGGCCTGTATCTGCGGGTGTTCGTAGCGGATCACATCCGCCACTGCGCGCGGTTCCATCCATTTCAAACTATCCAGACCGCTGGTACTGCCTCCGAGCAGGATTCGGTCGATCAGGTTGCCGGCTTTGTCTTCTCCCAGCGCTTGCGTGAGCATCTTACGAATATAGCCATCAGCCCCCACACCGAGGCTGGTCTGGTCGCCGACAATATCGACAAACTCGCCCATCACCTGCTCGACCTGCTCGCGCTGAATATTACGCATACCGGCCATGGCCACGCCCACGCGCTGCACTTCCTTTGGGCCCAGATGACGCAACACCTGCGCAGCATCGGTCTCACCCAGCGACAACAGCAGAATGGCGGCCTTATCGACCTTGCTCAGTTTGCCTGGGGTTCGATTGTCACTCATCGGCGTTAATCCACTCTTTCACAACCTGGGCAACGCGGCCCGGGTCTTCGGCAACCAGGCTCTTGATGGCGTTCAGTTGTGCATCATACCCCTCACTCGGACTTGGCAGGAGGATGCTTTGTGGGCCGCCGAGGCTGACCCGATCTTCGGACAACTCACCGCCCAGCGCGCCCATCTCACCCAGCTCGACGTCGCCGTCACGACCTTCGCCATGAGCCTTGCCCGCATTGGTGATGTTGTTGAGTACCGGGCGCAGTACGCCGAACACCAAAATCAGGATGAACAGTACGCCCAGCACCTGCTTGATGATGTCCCAGAACCAGGGCTGGGTGTAGAACGGAATATCGATCAGCTCTTCGCCCTGGGCATCACTGAACGGCGTGTTGATCACACTGACGCTATCACCCCGGCTGGCATCGAAGCCTACCGAGTCCTGCACCAAACGCGTAAACCTTGCCAGATCGTCGCTGCTCCATGGCACCTGAGTGGTTTCCCCGGTAGCGGCATCGACCTTGACCTGATCGTCCACCACAACCGCCACCGACAAACGACGCAGGCGTCCTTGCTGCTGCTTGGTGTAGCTGATTGAACGGTCCAGTTCGAAATTACGGGTGGATTGCTCGCGCTTGTCAGCTGGATAGGGCGCCAGCATCGGCAGACCGGTGGCGGGATCGATAATCTGCTCACCGTTGGCATCGAGCAGCGGTTGTCCGGCGGCAATCGGGCCGGGTACTGCAGCTGCGGCGGCTCCCGCCTGCTGGGGGGCAGCACCGGCGGCCGGCGGCTGATTACTCAGGGCGCCCGGCACACCTTGAGGCGGCTGGCCACTGGAGCGTTGCTCGTTGACCGACTGCTCGCTGCGCAGCGCCGGCTGATCGGGGTTGAACATTTCCGAAGTGGATTCCACAGCGCTGAAGTCCACATCCGCAGACACTTCGGCCTTGTAGCGGCCTGACCCCAGCACCGGCTGCAGGATATTGTGCACGCGCTGGGTAAACAGGCTTTCCATACGGCGGCTGTAATCGAACTGCTTGCCGGCCATGGTCAGTTCGGACATTTCTTGAATATCCGAAAGCAAATTACCTTTCTGATCGACTACGGTGACTTGTGCCTTGTCCATCTCCGGCACGCTGCTGGCGACCAGGTTGACGATGGCCATCACCTGACTGGGCTCCAGACCACGACCGGAATACAACTCGACCAACACGGAAGCACTGGGCTTGCGTTCATCGCGTACAAATACCGAACTCTTCGGAATGGCCAAGTGAACACGAGCGGCTTTGACGTTGTTCAAGCTTGAGATGGTACGCGCCAACTCACCTTCCAGCCCCCTGCGGTATCGGGTGGCTTCCATAAACTGGCTGGTGCCCAGCCCCTGCTCTTGGTCAAGAATTTCAAAGCCAACGCTGTTGTCCTTGGGTGCAACGCCAGCCGCGGCAAGGCGCATGCGGGCACGGGCCAAGTCGCCAGACTTGACCAGCAATGCACCGGAATTAGGCTCAACGGTGTATTTGATATCAGCCGCGGACAACGCCTCCATCACTTGAGAAGCGTCCATACCATCAAGACTGCCATACAGCGGCTGGTAGTCCGGTTGCTGCGACCACAGCACAACCGCAAACCCGATGGCCACACTGGCCGCCAGGCCAACCATCAAACCGATCTGCCGCAACATCGACATATCGGCGAGGTTTTCCAGAAAGGCCAGGCCGAACAGCGGTTTCTTCGGCTCATCACCACCCGTGGTGGCAGGTACGTTTGCAGCGACGGCTTCAGCCATGAGTCAGCCCTACCCTTAAACCGGCATCTGCATAATGTCTTGATACGCCTGAACCAGCTTGTTGCGCACCTGGGTCATAGCCTGAAAGGAAACGCTGGCCTTCTGCGAGGCGATCATCACGTCCGTCAAATCCACGCCGCTGGTGCCCATTTCAAAGGCGGTTGCCAGCTTGTTGGAGGCCTGCTGGGTTTCGTTGACCTTGCCCACCGCCTGACCGAGCATCTCGGAAAAGCTTGGCGCACCGGGTTCTGGCGTGCTGGCGACAGGCTTCTGACGCGCCATGGCGTCGGCCTGCAGGGAGCGCATCTCCAGCATCAAGCGATTGAATTCAACACCCTGGCTCATCTCGACCTCCACTGGCCGCGGTTTTTTGACGCTTCGCGGCGTTTGCAGAGGCATTGCAACAAGGGTGCCAAATTTCGAACTGGGGCTTAGCGTCTATTTACGTGTTTGCGAACGGACATACAGCGCCTCGACCTTCTCCCGCGCCCACGGCGTCTTGCGTAAAAAAGTCAGGCTGGACTTGATGCTGGGGTCACTCTTGAAACAACGGATATCAATCCGTTCAGCCAGACCATCCCAGCCATACTGAGCCACTAATGCGGTGAGGATGGCTTCAAGGGTGACGCCGTGTAGCGGATTTTTAGGTGATTGAGTCATGCAGAACCTGTACGTACAGCTCGATTAAGACAAACCCTGCCACCATAGCCAAGCTGGTGAACAACCGAAAGCCTCCAGCGTGATTGGGCATCAGCATAAAAATTACCTGGAGGCCGCTATGCCCCTGCGCCGTAACGTCAGCCAGGCAGGCAGAGCCTCAGGATAAGTCGCCATAAAAAAGCCGGCCCACACCAAAGGCGTGGGCCGGCGAAGCACTATCGGGTCACACGCACACAACCGCGGAAAGCTCCGCGCGGCAACTGAGCGACCAGTCAATTGCCGTTTATCAGTGGCACTCAGGCCGACTGGTATTCCTTCTCGGCTTCGTCAAACCGCTTGATCATGCTGGCGGACGGACCGTTGCCGACCTTGCTGAACACCAGAATGGCCACAGTGGCAAAGATAAAGCCTGGGATGATTTCGTACAGGCCCAGATGGCCGAGGAAGTTTTTCCACAAAATCACCGTCAGGGCACCGACCAGCATGCCGGCCAGCGCGCCGTTGCGCGTCATCTGTTTCCAAACCAGGGACAGGATCACCACCGGACCGAAGGCAGCGCCAAAGCCAGCCCAGGCGTAGGACACCAGGCCCAGTACGCGGTTTTCCGGATTGGCGGCCAGCATGATGGCGATAACCGCGATCAGCAGCACCATGGCGCGGCCGACCCAGACCAGTTCGGTCTGCGAAGCATCTTTACGCAGGAAGGCCTTGTAGAAGTCTTCTGTCAGGGCGCTGGAGCAGACCAGCAACTGGCAACTCAGGGTGCTCATCACGGCAGCCAGAATGGCAGACAGCAGGATGCCGGCAATCCACGGGTTGAACAGCAGTTTGGCCAGCTCGATAAATACGCGCTCCGGGTTCTCGGTTACCGGGCCAGCGAGGTCCGGGTTGGCGGAGAAGTACGCGATACCAAAGAAACCCACGGCCACTGCACCGCCCAGGCACAGGATCATCCAGGTCATGGAGATGCGACGGGCTGCTGGGATCGATTTCACCGAATCGGCCGCCATGAAGCGCGCCAGGATGTGCGGCTGACCGAAGTAGCCGAGGCCCCAGGCCAGCAGCGAGATCACGCCAACAAAGGTTGCACCTTTGAGCATGTCGAAGTTGGTGGCATCGTTCAGCTCGATCGCGGCGAAGGTTGGATCGACACCGCCAGTGGCAATCATCACAACAACCGGGGTGAGGATCAGGGCGAAGATCATCAGCGTGGCCTGCACGGTGTCAGTCCAGCTCACTGCCAGGAAGCCACCAATGAAGGTGTAGGCGATGGTCGCTGCAGCACCGGCCCACAGCGCCGTCTCGTAGGACATGCCGAAGGTGCTTTCAAACAGACGGGCACCGGCCACAACGCCCGAGGCGCAGTAGATGGTGAAGAACACCAAAATCACCAGGGCGGAGAAGATGCGCAGCACGCGGCTGCTGTCTTCGAAGCGGTGGGTGAAGTAATCCGGCAGGGTCAGGGCATTGCCGTTGTGCTCGGTCTGCACACGCAGACGGCCAGCCACGAACAACCAGTTCAGGTAAGCACCGACAATCAGGCCGATGGCGATCCAGCCTTCGGATAGACCGGACAGGTATACCGCGCCCGGTAAGCCCATCAGCAACCAGCCGCTCATGTCCGATGCACCCGCCGACAGGGCGGTGACGAAACTGCCCAGGCTGCGACCGCCCAGGATGTAATCGGAAAGGTTCTTGGTGCGCATGTACGCGAACAGGCCAATCAGCACCATGAGTGCGATGTACACCACAAAGGTGACGAGCATCGGAGTATTTGCAGTCATTGGGGAGCTCCCCTCTTGATTGTTGTTATTTCGGCAACAGGTTAGTCCCGTTGCCCACGTGGCAATCCACACCCGCACTAACGGGTATCTGTAGTGACAAACCGCTGCATTAACGGGTAACAGGCAGCTGCAAATCCCATGCAGTGCTCACCGCAGTGCAACTATCTGCCTCTGTCGAGGCCACTAAAGCCCCAATACAACAACGGGCGCATGCCATATGACAGTCGCCCGTAAAATCCTTTTCAGCACTGATCAGGCAGCTGTTTAAAACAGACGCAGCCGGACCACTTACAGACACGCCCACAGGGCTGATACACGCAGGCTTACACGCAACAGGGGCAGATCTAGCCCAATCGCACCAGTGCGCTGAAACGGCCCGCTGGCAGAATCCTGCACAACAGTTGTGTCGTGCAGGGAATTTAGTGGCAGAGGCATGACAGCTTCTTACAAAAAACTCTGGAGTTTTTGCACAATCCTCCAGCCAAGGGAACTTCCCCTGAACGCCTCTTTCATCCTCACGGCCAGATAATGCGCCTTCCATCATTCGGCATGACGGTCGCAACAGGCCGCCCTAGACTATGTGCATGCCAGCCTGGAGGTGTGTTTTGCTGAGCGATGCATCTGATTATTCAATCTATCGACGTGCCGTTTCACAGTTGATGCTGGGTGAAGAGCAATTACCCAGCCTGCCAACTATTACCCTGGATATCCGCCGTGCCCTGAGCAACCCCAAACTTACAATCAACCAACTGGCTGCCCTGATCGGCCGCGATCCGGCACTCAGCGCGCTGCTGATGAAGCACGCCAGCAGCGCGCTATTCCGACAGGCCATCGCGCCCAAAAACCTGCGTGACGTGATCACCTTGCTCGGCTTGGCAGAAGTGGACCGGATCACCATGGTGCACAGCATTAAGAGCCTGTTTACTCTGCACAGCGCCGCACATAAACGGCTGTTCGTTGAAACCTGGGAGCGCCTGGTGAGCAAAGCCAGCATTTGCGCCATGCTCGCCCGCCTGCTTGGCCACGTCACGGCTGAACATGCATTACTGGCCAGCCTGCTCAGTGAAGTGGGCAATCTGCTCATTCTGTCAGCCTTCAAGAACAACCAGCAGGTTCCTTCCAGCCAGCTGTACGACAAGCTATGCCGCGAATACGGCACATCGCTTGGGGTGATCGTGCTGAAAAAATGGTCAGTGGATGAGCACTATATTGAAGTGATTCGCCATGCCGGAGACTGGCAACACAGCTCAGGAAAAAGTTTGCAGTTGCTGGATCTGGTTAACCTGGCGCGGTATCACGCGACCAAGCAACACAACCCCAGCGCAGAACTGCCGCCGCTGACGCAACTGGCGGCCTATCAAAAGTTACTGCCGCCCCAGGACCATATTGGCGAAAACGGCGAGCTGAGCCTGGTAATCACGCACCAAGACGAAATCCTGGCGATTGCCCAGACCCTGCGCTAGCCCCCTAACGATCAATCACCTGCGCCCGCATGGGCGCAAGCCTGGCCAGTAAGCGGTTCTGCGCAGGCATGGGCACGTCCTGGGCGCTCATTGCATCCTGCAGGTTTTCCACCAGGGCGTTGAAGTCGCTGGGGGTGAGGTTCTGGCCCTTGTGGCTTTCTTCCATGCTGTCGCCGGTGTAGGTGCACGGGCCGCCGGCTTCGACGCAGATCTGATCCACCAGCTTGTCGCGCAGGCGCACGATGTCGATATTCTCGAAATGCCGGACGATGCGCGGGTCAGCGGCAATATTCAGCAGCATGCCTTCGACGATACGGGTAATTCCGGCCTGCTCACCCAGGTCACGGTACAGGCTGTCGTCTTTAGGCGCCTGCTGGGCACAGGCCGCCAGGTTCAGAACAACAACCAGCAGCAGACTGCGCATGCTTAGAAACTCCCCTGAACGGATAGATAAACCCCGTCCTGATTATCCAGCGTGGCGATCTCCCCCAGGCGCGCATAGGCCAGCACCACGGCCAGGCTCTTGTTGGGGAAGTAACCGATAAACAGATCAGCCCAGTCACTTTCGCCGGCAAAGCTTAAGTTGTCTGGCTTCTCGCGGTACTCCACACCCAGCACCCAGCGCGGGTTGAGCAGTACGGCGACAGCGCCTTCCTTGAGTACCGAGTGACGATCACGGCGATCACCACCAAAACCCAGCAGCAGGTTGTAGCCAAAAGCGCCGCCAAGGATCAGCCGGCTGGCAGTGAGATACCCTTCGGTATCCTCGCTATGTTGCGCACCTACCAAACCGGGAATCAGAAAATCCTTCTGCCGTTTGTGCTGAATGCCCCATGAAACCTGTGGCAGCCGGTCATAGATCAGGTCGCCAAACAGACGCACCTTGAGGCCGAACTCATCCGGACTACTCGCACACAACGACAGGAGAAAATGAAACGACACCCTGACCCGCGCACAGTTCTTTCAGTGTGCCAACTAGCGTAGCCGCCAGCAGCGAGGCGAGCACGGCCGAAAGCCGGCAAAGGCGGCCGCCCAGGACAGGCTCAGTCAGCGCCGCGCAGACGTTTGGGCGTCAAGCCAAGGTAGCGCCGCATTGCCGTAGTCAACGCGCTCTGGCTGGAAAAACCACATTCTTCGGCAATCCGGATCAGCGGCAAACCACTCTCACGCAGCAGGCGAGCCGCACGATCAAGTCGGGTTTTCAGCAGATATTGGTGAGGCGTCAGACCGACGCTGTCTTTGAATTGCGCATGGAAGTGGCTGGGGCTCAGGCAGGCAACCTGGGCCAATTCGGCAACACTGATACGCCGCGCCAGATTATCGACAATGTAATTGTCGAGCCGCTCCAGATTGAGCGCCCCCAACGCACGTGAATGAGGCTCGCCAAACAATCGCAGATGCAAGGCACGCAACAGCACGCCACCGAGTGCCCGCGCCAACAGCGGGTCTGAGCCGTAGCGCTCAAGTTCGGCGCCGGCATAGCTCAACAGGTTCTGAAAATCAGCATCCAACTGCGGATAACGCGGTGTCTCGAACAGGCCATTCAACAGCTGCAAGTCTTCGCTGGACGTACCCTGCTCATCCAGATCGATGATCAACATCCGGTTATCACCGATCCCGGCAAACTGATGGTCGGCGTCGCCCGGCACCAGGCAGGCGCGCATGCGACAAACTTCACCACCGCGCCCGTTCACTTCGAATTCAGCACGCCCAGCCAGTGACAGCACCAACTGATGATGATCGTGGGTATGTTCATGGGCTTGATCATCGAGGCGCATCAAGCGCGCGTTGAGCATTGGAAGTGCAACCTTTATGTACAGAGGTGCAACTTTACTCTTTTGATAAGTAAAACTGCATCCTGAACGACAAATGGAACAAGGTGAAACCTCGCACCACCCTGCACCAAATTTACTCATCACGGGCGGAACCGCTATGCTGGCGATCCACCAATCTGCTTCAGGAGTTCGCCATGCCTGTCATCCGCACGGCACTGCTACTCAGCCTTGCATTGCTCGCTGCCTGTGCACAAACGCCCAGTAGCGTCACCTTGGAGCAGAAGCAGCAAAGTAAATGCCCACTGTCGTTGCATGTCGGCCAGCAATTTAACTTGCGCCTGCCGAGCAACCCCACCACCGGTTTCCGCTGGCTGCTGCGCGACTCCGCGCCACAGGTGTTGAAAAGCCTCGGCCCTGAGGTCTACAGCAATCCGGAAGATGCCGGCCTGGTCGGCAGCGCCGGTATTTCCACCTGGCGCTTCGAGGTCGCGCAGGCTGGCGAAGGCCAATTGGTCCTGACCTACGAGCGCCCCTGGGAAGTCGGCGTTGTGCCCGCACAGCGCTTCAACTGCACGATCAAGGCGCGCTAGCAGGCCGTTGAAACCTAGGCGAGGCCGCCTGCGCAAGGCGAAACAGGCGGAAAATAGATTGCGCTCGCACGCGAATTTACGAGCTGTAAATGAGCATTTTGATCGAACTCACGCGCGAGTCTGTTTTCAACACGGTAATGGCAACGTAGGTGGTTTTTCACCAGCCTGCCGCTGGCGCGAAATGCTGCTCTAACTGGCACCCACGGCGTGGTCAGTTTATTGGCAACACGCCATAGTGCTGACCTTACGAACCTCCAGGAAAAGCTCATGCGTTATCTGCTGCCGGGTTTGCTGGGCGCTGCCGTGTTTCTCTATGCACGGTTCGACGGCCTGAGTGAGCTGGGCCTGCTCAGCAAGGGCATCCCGGTCATCGCCCTGCTGCTCTGGCTGAGAACGGCACCGAGCAGCCTGTATCGACGCTGGATCAGCCTCGGCCTGCTCGCCTCACTGGCAGGCGACATACTGCTCGACTGGCCGGTGGATCTGTTCGTCTTCGGCCTAGGCGCCTTCCTGCTGGCGCACCTGGCCTACCTACGCGCCTACCTGAGCGACTGCACGCAACCGGCCTGGTTGGCCCTGCTGCTGGCCCTGAGCACGGGCGGGACGATGTTTGCCATCCTCGCCAGTGCCAACCTGGGCCCGCTGCTGATCCCCGTAGCCTGTTACGCCCTGGCCATCAGTGCCATGCTCTGGCGCGCCCTCGCCCGCCTTGGTCAGCCCGGCCTGAACACAGACTCCACGCGTCTGGCCGCCGCCGGTGCCGCACTGTTCGTGCTGTCCGACAGCCTGATCGGCATCAACCGCTTTGTCGCCCCCTTCGAGGCTGCGCCACTGGCGATCATGCTCAGCTACTGGCTGGGGCAATGGGCTATCGCGGCGTCAGCCTTCAAACAGGCCCGCTGAGCCTTCGCCACACAGATTTGCGACCAATAACGGCAATCAAGGTTTGGCTATGCCGCACACTTGGCTAAAATGCCCGGCTTTATTGACCAGTGCGCAGCCATCGTGAGCAAACAGCCCGACCGTCTTTTCGCCCAACCCCTGGCCCAGGTGCCGGACTTCGTGTTCAACGAGGATGTGGTGCGGGTCTTCCCCGACATGATCAAACGCTCGGTGCCGGGTTACCCGACCATTGTCGAGAATATCGGCGTGCTCGCTGGCCAGTTCGCCCAGCCGCACAGCGTGCTGTATGACCTCGGCAGCTCGCTGGGCGCGGTGACACAGGCGCTGCGCCGACATGTGCAAATTGCCGATTGCCGGGTGATCGCCGTGGACAACTCCAGCGCCATGGTCGAGCGCTGCCGCGAATACCTGCACGCCCAGGACTCGATGTTTCAGGAGCTGCTGCCCGTCGAGGTGATTGAGGCCGACATTCTCAGCCTCAACTTTCAGCCCACTTCGCTGGTGGCACTGAACTTCACCCTGCAATTTATCCAGCCTGAGCAACGCCTCGAATTGCTCACGCGGATTCGCCAGGCCCTGCTGCCGGACGGCGCCCTGATCCTCTCGGAAAAACTGCAATTCGAAGATGCCGAGCAGCACGCGCTGCTGGGCGATCTGCATATCGCCTTCAAGCGGGCCAACGGCTACAGCGAGCTGGAAATCGCTCAAAAACGCAGCGCCATCGAGAAAGTCATGCTCCCCGACAGCCTGGAACAGCACCGCGAACGCTTGCTCGCCGCCGGTTTTAGCCAGGTGGTGCCGTGGTTCCAGTGCCTTAATTTCGCCTCGATGATTGCCCTGCCATGATCAGCCGTCTCGACCTCGACGCCCTGCAAGCCACCCTTGCCGGCACCCCACTGCAAGACTGGTCAGCCGACCTACCCGGACAGATCGACGCCAAACTGGCCGTCGGCCATGGCGACCTGCCGCGCTGGTACGGCGCGGTGCAGAGCTTGCCGGCTCTGAATGTCGAACAACTGGAACTGCTAAACAGCTTCCGTTTCAACGGAACCTGTGACGACGCTACACGCGCAGCATTAACCACGGCTCTTCAGGGCCTGATCCCCTGGCGCAAAGGGCCGTTTCACCTGTTTGGTGTGCATGTCGACACCGAATGGCGCTCCGACTGGAAATGGCAACGGGTCGCGCCCTACCTCGACCTCAAGGGCAAGCGCGTACTGGATGTCGGCTGCGGCAACGGCTACTACATGTGGCGCATGCTCGGCGCGGGCGCGGAGAGCGTGATTGGCATCGACCCCAACTGGCTGTTCCTCTGCCAATTCCTGGCAATGAAGAACTACCTGCCCGACCTGCCCGCCTGGCACCTGCCGCTGGCGTTCGAGGAACTACCGAGCAAACTACAAGGCTTCGACACGGTGTTTTCCATGGGTGTGCTGTACCACCGCCGCTCACCCATCGATCACTTGATCGACCTCAAGGACTGCCTGGTTAAAGACGGCGAACTGGTGCTGGAAACCCTGGTGGTAGAAGGCGATGCGCAGCAAGTGCTGGTGCCCGAGGACCGCTACGCGCAGATGCGCAATGTCTGGTTCCTGCCTTCGGTGCCCGCCTTGGAGCTGTGGCTGCGCCGCGCCGGCTTCGTCGATGTGCGCTGCGTAGATGTCAGCACCACCAGCGTGGAAGAGCAGCGCTCGACCGAGTGGATGCGCTTCCAGTCGCTGCCGGAATTTCTCGACCCGGCCGACCATAGCCGCACCGTCGAAGGGCTGCCGGCGCCGAGCCGCGCGGTACTGATCGCACGCAAACCATAACCCGGACTGATCAACGCTCACGCAGGGTCGACAGACGCCAGCTTGTCCAGCGCAGATGGCGGACAAGCCTGCGGCATGTCCACCCTATCCTCAACCGCGATTAGCCGCCGCGACGATCAACTGTTTCATCTCCACTACCGCCTGCTTAAAGCCAACAAACAGCGCGTGGGCCACCAGGGCGTGACCGATGTTCAGCTCGTTGATCCCAGCAATGGCCGCCACCGGTTCAACGTTGTGATAGTGCAGGCCGTGGCCAGCATTAACGATTAGGCCGTACTGCAGGCCACAGGCTACACCGTCACGAATCCGCGCCAGTTCGCGTGCGGCTTCTTCCGGGGTATGCGCATCAGCATAGCGACCTGTGTGCAGTTCAATCGCCGGGGCGCCGACGCGCTTGGATGCCTCGATCTGCAGCGGGTCCGGATCAATAAACAGCGAGACTTCACAGCCAATCTTGCTCAGGCGTTCAACTGCCGCACGAATGCGGGCCTCCTGCCCGGCCACATCCAGACCGCCTTCGGTGGTCAGTTCCTGACGGGTTTCCGGCACCAGGCAGACATGCTCCGGGCGAATGCTTTCGGCAAAAGCGAGCATCTCCTCGGTCACACCCATCTCGAAATTCATACGCGTCTGCATGACCTCTTTCAGCAAACGCACATCACGCTCCTGAATGTGTCGACGGTCTTCACGCAGGTGCACGGTAATGCCATCGGCACCGGCCTCTTCTGCATCCAGCGCGGCTTTTACCGGGTCCGGGTAACGCGTGCCACGGGCCTGGCGCAGGGTGGCAACATGGTCGATGTTCACACCCAGCAGAATACGATTGGCATCAGTCACGGCTTGGCTCCTTGAGCGTCATAAACAGTTCGCGGCTGACCAGCGGTCGGCCGCCTAGATGAGGTGCCAAGGCCTGACGCATCAGACGCTTGGCGGCAGCCAGGGCGCCCGGCGCGGTCCAGTCGGCCTCGGCCATGGCGAGTAATTCCGCGCCCTGAAACACGCCGGGCTGCACGTGCCCGACCGGCACCAAACCGGTCTCGGTATGCAAACGATACAGGCCGGTCGCAGCGATGGGCTGATCTTCGCTGTCCAGGTCCAAGGCGAAACCATAGCCCAGCTCGTCCAGCAGACGCCATTCAAATGAGCGCAGCAAGGGTTCCAGCGCGCGCCCTTCGGCTAGCGCCAGGACGGTCATGGCGTAGTGCTGAAAAATCGCTGGATGAGGATCTTCGGCAGGAAGCAGGCGAATCAACAACTCGTTGAGGTACAAACCGCTGAACAGCGCCTCACCCATCAACAAATTGGGAATGCCGGCCGGCTCAAGGCGGCTGACATTTTTCAACTCGCCACGCCCACGAAACTCGCCTTCCAATGGAATAAACGGCCGCGACAGACTACCCGCTTTACCCCGCGCGCCACGCAATACCGCACGCAGCCGGCCTTGAGGCGTGAGAAAGTCCACCAACGCGCTGCTTTCACGGTAGGCACGGCTGTGCAGAACATACGCGGGCTGGCTGAGGGCAAGCATGAAGGCTTACTCGAAATGGCGGGCGCAAGGCGCGCCCGCAGACGGATCAGATATCGTCGTAGCCCAATGAACGCAGGGCGCGCTCATCATCGGACCAGCCACCTTTGACCTTGACCCAGAGGTTGAGCATGACCTTGGAGTCGAACATCACCTCCATGTCCTTGCGTGCTTCCTGGCCGATACGTTTGATCCGTTCGCCCTTGTCGCCAATGATGATCTTCTTCTGCCCGTCACGCTCGACCAGAATCAACGCGTGGATATGCAGGATACGCCCGTCGCGCTTGAACTCTTCGATTTCCACAGTGATCTGGTACGGCAACTCGGCACCGAGCTGACGCATGATCTTCTCGCGCACCAGTTCAGCGGCGAAGAAACGGCTCGAGCGGTCGGTGACCTGATCTTCCGGAAAGAAGTGCACACCTTCAGGCAAGCGTTCGCCTACCAGCTTTTCAAGGGTATCGAGGTTATGCCCCTGCTGGGCGGAAACTGGCACGATCTCGGCCTTCGGCAGTTGCTGGGCCAGCCACTCCAGATGCGGCATCAGCTCGGCCTTGTCCTCCAGACGATCCGTCTTGTTAATCGCCAGAATCACCGGGCCTTCAACATATTGAATGCGCTCAAGCACCATCTGGTCTTCATCAGTCCAGCGGGTGCGATCGACCACGAAGATCACCACGTCGACATCTTTCAGCGCCGACGAGGCGTTCTTGTTCATGTAGCGGTTGAGTGCTTTCTCGTTGTTCTTGTGCAGACCGGGGGTGTCAACATAGATCGCCTGCACCTCACCTTCGGTTTTGATGCCAAGCATATTGTGTCGCGTGGTTTGCGGCTTACGCGAAGTAATCGCCAGCTTCTGGCCGAGAATGTGGTTAAGCAGCGTTGACTTGCCCACGTTAGGCCGGCCAACGATGGCGACATAGCCACAGCGTGTAACAGGTGAATCAGTCATTGCCATTCTCCACACCCAGGGCGATCAGCGCAGCCGCCGCGGCGACCTGCTCGGCAATACGCCGGCTGGCACCTTGGCCCAAGGTTTTTTCATTCAGTAAGGTGACGTGGCACTCCACCACAAAGGTGCGGCAGTGCGGCTCACCCTGGATATCCACCACTTCATAACGTGGCAGTTCGCAGCCACGCGATTGCAGAAACTCCTGCAGGCGGGTTTTCGGGTCTTTATTGGTGTCGACCAAGGTCAGGCTGTCCAGCTCGGTGGTCAACCAGGCCAACACGCGTTCACGGGCAGCCTCCATACCTGCATCGAGATAGATCGCGCCAATCAGCGCTTCCAGCGCATCGGCCAGGATCGACTCACGGCGGAAACCGCCGCTTTTCAGCTCACCCGAACCCAGGCGTAAGTACTCGCCCAGGTCAAAGCCACGGGCCAGCACGGCCAGGGTTTCCCCTTTTACCAGACGTGCACGCAAACGTGACAACTGACCTTCACGTGCTTGGGGGAAGCGCTCGAACAGCGCTTCGCCGGCGACGAAGTTGAGGATGGCATCACCGAGAAACTCCAGACGCTCATTGTTGCGTCCGGCAAAGCTACGATGCGTCAGCGCCAGGATCATCAGCTCCTGATCCTTGAAGGTATAACCGAGCTGACGCTCAAGACGGGCTAACGAGGCGCTCACGGCATGCGCACACGAAATTCTTTGTCGAAGCGTACGACAAGATCAATATTTTCAATCAGCGGCTCGCGCTTTTCATATTTCAGATGAGCGCGAAACTCATTGTTTTCCAGCTTCACTTTCAATGCCTCTTGAAGGTTCAGGTCACGAATATTGTTGACCTGCATACCCTTGCCCACATGGCTATAGAATTCATTGATGCCGCGGATATTGGCGGCTTTGTCGGTTTCAACGGAAGTGATGAGTTTCTCCAGTGACATATAGTCAAAGTAATGCGGCAATACCTTAAATGCCGCACTGGCAAAAAAAGTAATCAGCGCCAGCACCATCAACCAACTTAAAATCGACATCCCTTTTTGCGAATGCACAGATTTCATATTTGTCCCCAAATTTGAGTTATCAAGAAGCCATTGAGGCAGAAGGCAAGACTATATATAGCCTGCGACGCTGTATTGAACAGCGTCGCACATTCGTCAGCAGGTCAGTGAATCAGACCCACGCGGGAGAAGTTTGGCAGGTTGCGTGATTTGGGATCCGGCCAGCTCATCCAGATGGCGAATGCCTTACCGACAATGTTCTGGTCTGGAACCATGCCCAGCAATGGCTTGGGAATCGAAGGATCATTCCAGTAACGGCTGTCGTTGGAGTTATCGCGATTGTCGCCCATCATGAAGTAGTAACCTTGCGGCACCACCCACTCACGCCCCGGTTCAACCCGGTAACGCTGCATTTCTTTACGGATCTGGTGCTCGGTTTCGCCAAGCTTCTCGTGGTACAGCACTGCACTGCCCAAGCTGCCGGGCTCATCGCCAATCAGTTGCTGGGCCACAAGCTCACCGTTGATGGTCAGTCTTTTGTCACTGCTGTAGGCAATCCGGTCACCCGCCAAGCCAACCACACGTTTGATGTAGTTGATGTTTGGGTCGCTGGGGTAGCGAAACACCATCACATCGCCACGCTGCGGATCACCCACTTCAATCACCTTGGTGTCCAGCACCGGCAGGCGAATGCCATAGGCAAACTTGTTGACCAGAATGAAATCACCCACTTCCAGGGTCGGTTTCATTGACCCCGATGGAATCTGAAACGGCTCAACCAGAAACGAACGCAGCACCAACACGATGGCCAACACGGGGAAGAATGACTTGCCGTATTCCACCAGCAAGGGTTCTTTATTCAGCTGTTCGAGCACTTTTTCATCAGGCTCATCCACCTGTTCGTGATAGGTGGCAACAGCTGCCCGCCGGCGCGGTGCCAGGAAGATCAGGTCAAATAAAGCCAGCACACCACATACGGCGACGGCGATAACCAGCAACAGCGGGAAATTGATCGACATAAGCCTTAGCTATCCAGCCTCAGTACAGCAAGGAAGGCTTCCTGTGGAATTTCCACGTTACCCACCTGCTTCATCCGTTTTTTACCGGCCTTCTGCTTTTCCAACAGTTTGCGTTTACGGCTGACGTCACCGCCGTAGCACTTGGCCAATACGTTTTTACGCAGCGCTTTGACAGTCGTACGCGCCACAATTTGCCCACCGATAGCGGCCTGAATGGCCACATCGAACATCTGCCGGGGGATCAGTTCTTTCATCTTCTCGGTCAACTGACGCCCTTTGTAATGGGCGTTGTCCTTGTGCACGATCAACGCCAAGGCATCGACCTTGTCACCGTTGATCAACACATCCAGCTTGACCAGATTGGCCGACTGGTAGCGATCAAAATGGTAATCCAGCGAGGCATAGCCACGGCTGGTGGACTTCAGGCGGTCGAAGAAGTCGAGCACCACTTCGTTCATCGGCAGGTCGTAACGAACCTGAACCTGGGAGCCGAGGAACTGCATATCGCGCTGTACACCACGCTTCTCGATACACAGGGTAATCACGTTACCCAGGTGTTCCTGCGGCACTAGGATGGTGGCCTGGACGATCGGCTCGCGGAAATCCTCGACGGACGAAACATCCGGAAGTTTGGACGGGTTATCGACGTAGATTGTCTCGCCGTTTTTCAGTGCAACTTCGAAGATAACGCTTGGCGCCGTGGTGATCAGATCCAGGTTGTATTCGCGCTCCAGACGCTCCTGGATGATTTCCATGTGCAACATGCCCAGGAAGCCGCAGCGGAAGCCGAAACCGAGCGCATCCGAGCTTTCTGGTGAATATTGCAGCGATGAATCGTTTAGCGTGAGCTTTTGCAACGCATCACGAAAATCCTCGAAATCATCTGAGCTGACCGGGAACAGGCCGGCGTACACCTGAGGCTGGATGCGTTTGAAACCCGGCAGCACTTCCACATCTGGGGTGGCTGCCAGGGTCAGGGTGTCGCCCACAGGCGCACCGTGAATATCCTTGATGCTGGCAATGATAAAACCTACTTCGCCGGCTTTCAGATCAGCAGTGGCGGTGTGTTTGGGATTGAAAACCCCTACGCTGTCCACCAGATGCGTCTTGCCGGTGGATTTCACCAGCACCTTGTCGCCTTTCTTGATACGACCTTGACGCACACGCACAAGCGACACGACGCCCAAATAGTTATCGAACCAGGAATCAATAATCAGCGCTTGCAACGGCGCTTCGATCTCACCAGTCGGCGCAGGAATGGTCTTTACCAGCCGCTCAAGCACCTCGTCGACTCCCAGCCCCGTCTTGGCGCTGCACGTCACCGCATCCGTGGCATCGATACCGATGATTTTTTCGATCTCTTCCTTGACGCGATCAGGCTCTGCCTGGGGCAGATCGATCTTGTTCAACACCGGCATCACTTCGAGGCCTTGCTCAATGGCGGTGTAGCAGTTGGCAACAGACTGCGCTTCCACGCCCTGCCCCGCATCGACCACCAGCAACGCACCTTCACAGGCCGCCAGCGAACGGCTGACCTCATAAGTGAAGTCAACGTGACCTGGGGTATCGATGAAATTCAGCTGGTAAGTAATACCATCACGGGCTTTGTAATACAGAGTAACGCTATGCGCCTTGATGGTGATTCCGCGTTCGCGCTCCAGATCCATGGAGTCCAGCACCTGGGCCTCCATTTCACGGTCGGCCAAGCCGCCACACATTTGAATAAACCGGTCGGCCAAGGTCGACTTGCCATGGTCAATGTGGGCGATGATGGAGAAATTGCGGATATGACTCAAATCACTCACGGATCAACACTCAAAAAGGGCGCAGGCGATTGCCCGCCGAAAATAGCCGCGAAGTGTACCCGAAAGCCAACGGACACGTCACCCAGAGCACGGCCAGGCACCATGTAAAAGGGCGACCGAAGTCGCCCTTATTTGTCACTGTTCGCGTCATTCAGCCAGTTTGAAGGTGATAAAACTGGCTCGACCCTGACGCAATACCCGCATCGACACCGAGCGATTCTTCGGCAGCGCCTGCGCCACCTCAGTAAAGGTCTTGGCCGAATTGATCGCCTGATTGTTCAAATGAGTGATCACATCACCGGGACGCAGGCCCATCAAAGCCGCAGGCCCTTCCTGCACCTCGGAAATCGCCACACCACCTTTCAGGTCCAGCGCTTTCTTCTGCTCAGCGGTCAACTCAACCACCTTGACCCCCAGACGATTGCTACTGCGTTCAACTCCAGAGCTTGCAGCGCCTGCCAATGCATCACCTTCTTCCGGCAGTGCACCAATACTCAATTTCAGTTTCTTGCGTGAACCATCACGTACCACGTCCATCTCAGCGGTAGCACCCGGCTTGAGCGCACCAACCAAATGCGGCAGGTCAGCAGACATGATGATCGGCTTGCCATCCAGACTGAGGATGACGTCACCCACCTGCAGACCACCCTTAGCGGCGGGCCCACCGTCCAGTACCTGCGCAACCAGCGCACCGGCTGGCTTGTCCAGCCCGAACGACTCAGCCAGGTCCTTGTTAACTTCCTGAATCACCACACCCAGCCAGCCACGGCTGACCTTACCCTCAGCCTTGAGCTGATCGGCCACATCCATAGCCACGCTCATGGGAATGGCAAAAGACAGCCCCATGAAACCGCCAGAACGGGTGAAAATCTGCGAATTGATACCAACCACTTCACCCGCCAGGTTGAAGAGTGGACCGCCGGAGTTACCCGGATTGATCGCCACGTCCGTCTGGATAAACGGCACGTAACTCTCGTTCGGCAAACTGCGGCCCTTGGCACTGACAATACCGGCGGTCACCGAATGATCGAAGCCAAACGGCGAACCGATGGCCAATACCCATTCACCCACCTTGAGGCTTTCCGACTTACCCAGCTTAACGGTTGGCAAGCCCTGCCCTTCAACCTTAAGCAACGCCACATCACTGCGCGGATCAGTGCCCACCAGCGTGGCCTCCAGCTCACTGCGATCTGACAGACGCACGATGATTTCATCAGCATCAGCGATCACATGATTATTGGTCAGCACATAGCCATCAGCAGAAATGATAAAGCCGGAGCCTAGCGACTGAGCTTCACGCTGACGATTACCACCTGGCTCGCGCGGCATTTGCGGAATATTGCGCTCGAAGAACTCACGAAACATCGGCGGCAGACCTTCCAGGTCGGGCCCATTGAGCTGACCACTGCCAGCCACTGCACGATCAGGCATTTTCTGCCGGGTACTGATATTGACGACCGCAGGCGACGCCTGCTCAACCAGCTCAGTAAAATCCGGCAGGCTCGCCTCAGCCAACAGTGACTGCACCATCAGCAGCACAGCAAATAACGCGGTAAATGAAGATTTCAGACCAAGCTTCGACATACATCTCCCCATCAGACCAGCAAAAGTCTCAAAACGCTGCCGCTGCACCGCCAAGCAATGCACGCAACACCACCGGTTGCAACGCCGGGTCACCGGCCGTGAAACGACTGCGCCAGCGCACAGCACAGCAGGCAAACAAAAAGCCAGATAAAGCACTGAGTACGACCCAGGGCTCACTCAAACCAACCCGTTCAGCCAGAACAGCCGCAGCAAACAAGCCCAATAACGGCAGCAGATATACAAGAAAAGAACCGCGCACCAACAGATCTTCGCGCACGCCGATAATCACCGCATCACCAATATTCAACTGCAGATCTGACAGTGCACGAACATAACCACGGCGACTGCTCGCCCCCAGCTGATCAAGCAAACCCTGGCCGCAACCGGCCTTGACGGAGCAACTGGAGCAAGTGCTCTTACGCAGGGTCTCGACCCAAACGGCACCCGATTCAACGGCCACAACCCGGCCCTGCTCCTCGATCACTGGGCCACCTCGGTAGCCGAACGCATGGACAGCGCGATCCGCTCAGCAGTTCCCATAGGAATTTCACCGACTACGGTGACCATGACGTCGCCGTCATCGGTTTTCAATCGGCGCGAGACCGCTACAGTAGGCCCCAACTGGGTACGGACATCCTCCACGGCGGCTCCGCGTAAAGGCTCCATGAATACGGAAAATCGCGCCAAACCATCACCATACACCTGACAAGCAACCGGCTCATCCGAAGCAGGACTAAGGCGCTGCACCACCGAACTCAGACTGAAGCCAGGCGGCAACCAGTCAGAACGCCAGACACTGGCCACCGCCGCCTGAACAGGCAATACGCGCACCGGCCGGCACCCGCTGCCTGGCTGTAAGTCCTGATCCGTGGGCGACGCTGTTTGCAGGTGGGTGAACTGAAAGCGCTCCAGCAACTGCCCCTTGTCATTGACCAGCAGAGACTTGAGCGACAGACCGGTTTGCTCATCAAGGTGCAGCTCAATGCCATACCGATGCTGGTCACGAGGCAACAAAGCCAGCACGCGGGCAGTACGACCTGCTACGCGCGAATTGCCCAAAACACGTAATTCGTAATACTTGCTCAGCTGGAGCGCATCCAGCTCACGCGTGGGCCACAACTGACTGTCAATCATCTGGTCAGCCAGCGCCCCACTGGCACACTGCACGCGACCGTCGATGCGCACCACTTCCTGAGCTGAACCATCCAACTGCAATAAACGTTCACGCAGGTCACCATCAGCACCCGCCTGGTGCCAGATGCTGTGCGTCGAAAAACTGCCGTTACGCTCATAAACGAACGTGCCGCTGAAGCTTTGCATGCGCTCAGCATCCACCAGACGCCGCAGCAAAGCGGCACCATCATCAGCAAATGCTGGCAACATCAGACAGCTGCCGAACAGCAAAACGCTTAAAGGAATAAAGCGCATGCGACTCCCTAAGCCATAAGCAGTTAACGATTTTCTAGGCTAGCCGCACGTGCGTAAGGCAGCGCACCTTCGTTAGCGCCCATTGCCGCCTGCTGCGCATGCTGACGCAGGTAGGCTGGCAGACGCTCCTGATGCCAGCCTGGCTGACCTTCGCCAACTGCACGGTCAGCCGGGACAGCCGACTCTTCAGATGTATTGAACCCTGCCAGCATGGCCGGGCCATTCACTTGTGGAATACTCAGCACTGGCTGAGCAGCTTGCTGAGCCAATTGCGCGCCACCGAGTTCATCCTGATTGTACAAACGCACACCGGCCAGCACGGCAACAGTCACCGACGCCGCGACCGCCAAACGCCCGACAGCACGCCAGGTGCCTCGCTGCGGCTGGCTTGCAGCAGGTAACGGCTCGTCAGCCAGAGCAGCCGAGACAGCAGCAGCAATATCCAGACGCGGTTCAAGCAATTCTTTGTGCATCACGGCACGTGCAAGCTGGTAACGCGACCAGGTGGCACGCAACTCAGGGTCATCACTGGCCGCCAGCACTCGCCTTAACTCCAGTTCATCCGCTTGGTTATCCATTACCGCGGACAGCGATTCCTGCAGGGTTTCACGACTCATGGCGGTTCCTCTCTTGGCTGACGCCGCTGTCTTCAGGCTACTGCAACAAGGGTTGCAGGGATTTATCAATGGCCTCACGCGCCCGGAAAATCCGCGAACGCACGGTACCAACCGGACACTGCATAACGCTGGCAATGTCTTCGTAACTCAGACCATCAAATTCACGCAAGGTTAGGGCTGTGCGTAAATCTTCCGGCAACTGCTCGATGCTGCGGTGCACGGTGGCCTCGATCTCATCGCGCAACAACGCTCGCTCCGGTGACTCGAGATCCTTGAGGGCATGATCACCATCATAGAACTCGGCATCCTCAGCACTTACATCACTGTCTGGCGGGCGCCGACCACGCGATACCAGGTGATTCTTCGCCGTGTTGATGGCGATCCGGTACAACCAGGTATAGAACGCACTGTCGCCACGAAAATTACCCAAGGCTCGATACGCCTTGACGAAGGCTTCCTGCGCCACATCCTGCGCCTCATGGGTGTCATGCACAAAACGCACGATCAACCCGAGAATCTTGTGCTGGTACTTCAGCACCAACAGATCGAACGCCCGCTTGTCGCCACGCTGCACGCGCTCGACCAGCTGCTGATCTTCTTCCTGGGTTAGCATGAAAACTCCTCAATAGGTTCGAAGGAGCGCAACGCCGACCCCTGAATCGGTCTGCCAAAGTAGACTTGGGCATTGCGCAAAAGTTCTCTCCCTCAAACAAGCTTCCTGCAGAACACGCTCAGTCCCGCACGGAACAGCACAGCAAAGGCGCGCCCTTACTGCGTTGATAGTCTGAATGACCCGCCTTCAGGTAACAAAACCGCAGGCCTACGTGAAAAACACTTAACCGGCAAATTCCGTCAAAACAACCGCCTA
The DNA here is from genome assembly GCF_026625725.1 of Pseudomonas sp. SL4(2022). Taxonomy (NCBI): domain Bacteria; kingdom Pseudomonadati; phylum Pseudomonadota; class Gammaproteobacteria; order Pseudomonadales; family Pseudomonadaceae; genus Pseudomonas; species Pseudomonas sp. SL4(2022). The sequence continues at coordinate 3,205,814 of NZ_CP113060.1, read as the reverse complement.
TGGAACCCGGAATGCTAAAAAAGTTCCCGAGCAACCTACTTGGTCATAAGCCGGCTATTGTGCCGCCCCCCCCTCTATATACTAGCGGCCGCTTTTCGCGGAATTCGGACATGAGCCAACATTACCAACACGACGTTCTGGTTATCGGTAGCGGCGCTGCAGGCCTGACACTGGCACTCACACTGCCAGGACATTTGCGCATCGCCGTATTGAGCAAAGGCAACCTGTCCAATGGCTCGACCTACTGGGCGCAAGGCGGCGTGGCGGCCGTGCTTGACGATACCGACACCGTCGAGTCACATGTAGCCGACACGCTCAATGCTGGTGGCGGCCTGTGCCGTGAAGACGCCGTACGCTTTACCGTGGAGCACAGCCGCGAAGCCATCCAGTGGCTGATCGATCAGGGCGTGCCCTTTACCCGCGACAATGAACACGCCCGCGAAGACGGCGGCTTCGAATTCCACTTGACCCGCGAAGGTGGCCATAGTCACCGGCGCATCATCCATGCCGCCGACGCAACGGGCGCAGCGATATTCAACACCCTGCTGGAACAGACCAAGCAACGCAGCAATATTGAGTTGCTGGAGCAACGCGTCGCCGTTGATCTGATCACCGAACGCAAGCTCGGACTGGACGGCCAGCGCTGCCTAGGCGCTTACGTGCTCAACCGCGCCAGCGGCGAAGTCGACACCTATAGTGCGCGTTTCGTGATTCTTGCTACCGGTGGCGCCGCCAAGGTTTATCTCTACACCAGCAATCCCGATGGTGCCTGCGGTGACGGTATCGCCATGGCCTGGCGCGCCGGCTGCCGGGTCGGCAACCTGGAGTTCAACCAGTTCCACCCCACGTGCCTGTACCATCCACAAGCGAAAAGCTTTCTGATCACCGAGGCGCTGCGCGGTGAAGGCGCACTGCTCAAGCTGCCCAATGGCGAACGCTTTATGCCGCGCTTCGACGAACGGGCCGAACTGGCCCCACGCGATATTGTTGCTCGCGCCATCGACCATGAGATGAAACGCCTGGGGATCGACTGCGTATTTCTGGATATCAGCCACAAACCGGCTGACTTTGTGAAGTCGCACTTCCCAACCGTGTACGAGCGCTGCCTCGACTTCGGCATCGACATCACCCAAGAGCCGATCCCGGTGGTGCCTGCTGCGCATTACACCTGCGGTGGCGTGCTGGTCGGCCAGAACGGCCAGACTGATGTGCCAGGCCTGTATGCCATCGGCGAAACCAGTTTCACAGGTCTGCATGGCGCCAACCGCATGGCCAGCAACTCGCTGCTCGAATGCTTCGTCTATGCCCGCTCGGCAGCCTCCGACATCGTCGCCCAACTCGAGCAGGTGAAAGCCCCGGCGCCACTTCCCGACTGGGACGCCAGTCAGGTGACCGATTCGGACGAGGATGTGATCATTGCGCACAACTGGGATGAGCTGCGGCGTTTTATGTGGGACTACGTCGGCATCGTGCGTACCAACAAACGCCTGCAACGGGCGGAGCACCGCGTACGCCTGCTGCTCGATGAAATCGACGAGTTTTACAGCAACTACAAGGTCAGCCGTGACCTGATCGAGCTGCGCAACCTGGCTCAGGTCGCCGAATTGATGATTCGCTCAGCCATGCAACGCCACGAAAGTCGCGGCCTGCACTACACCCTGGACTATCCACAGCAACTGGCCGAAGCCCAAGACACTATCCTGCTGCCGCCCACCTATGGCGACTGAATTTCAGACGCACCCGCAGACGCCGGTGCTGATCGCGGCTCAGACTGTCACGAGCGATACACACTGAACGCACGCGGCGCTGCCCGACCAGGCGAAAGCGCAGCAGCACCACCAACGGCAAAGCCAAACTATCAGGGTGCAGCTCGATAGCCTGCCAGCCCTGCGCCGCGCTGTGCACCTGCCAACCATCGGCCGTGCAACGCATTGCCCGGTAAGCCTGCGGCGCACTGAGCAGCAAATGTCGTGGCAGCACCCAAGCAGCATGGGCGAGACAGAAGCCCATTCCGAGGAGCCGCGCCCAAATGGACATATCCACCAACCCCAGACTGAGCAGCGCTAACCCCTGGATCAGGGCATACGCGACCAGCAACCAGCGCGACGGCTGCCACTGACAGTCGAATGCCTCACTTGGGCTGGACACGATCCAGAATCATCCGAACCATGCGTTTGAGGTCGGCATCGTCTGGCTCATCGCGCTGCATAAACCAGCCAAACATGTCCTGATCCTCACATTCGAGCAGTTTGCGATAGCGCTCGCGATCCGCCTCATCGAGGTGCGGATAGACCTCACGGACAAAGGGCACCAGCAGCACATCAAGCTCCAGCATGCCACGACGGCTGTGCCAGAAAAGACGATTGAGTTCTACTTCATCAACCACGGATCAGCTCCTTGAAAAATGGCATAACGCCATTTTTTAACGTCGCGCAGCGGCGGCCAGAGGGATGGCCGCGCTGGATGACAGGCCATAAGTAAGGCGCGCAGTATACGAGGAAAAGCCCAACTGTTGACCGCACTCGTCAACCATGGGGTTATTCACCTGCAACGAGTCAAGCGCAGGCGCTGACAAGGTGCGAGGCGCACTCTATGATGAGCCCCCTAACTTTTATCCAGCGATACCCAATCCACCATGGCCGATACCGCGTTCTATTGCACCCTCAGCCACGAAGGCATCCTCGCCGTACGCGGCCCAGATGCCAACAAGTTCCTGCAGGGTCAAGTCACCTGCAACCTCAACTATCTCAGCGACAGCCACTCTAGCCTGGGCGCACGCTGCACACCCAAGGGGCGCATGCAGTCGAGCTTTCGCATGGTCAGTATTGCAGACGGTTATTTGTTGGCCATGGCCAGCGAACTCCTGGAAGCACAACTGGCTGACCTGAAAAAATACGCCGTGTTCAGCAAATCCAAGCTCACCGACGAAAGTCAGGATTGGCTGAGAATCGGCCTGAGCGGTGGCGATGACGCGTTGCGTAACCTCGGCCTGGTGCTCGCAGAGACCGCCGACAGTGTCGCACGCGAGGATGAACTATTGGCTCTGCGCCTGAACGATGACCGTGCCGAACTCTGGATCCCCAGCCATCAGGCCAGTAGCGTAAAAGCTCAACTGGCCGCGCAGCTGCGTGAAGCACCACTCAATGACTGGTTGCTGGCGCAAGTGCGAGCTGGCGTTGGCCAGGTCATGGGCAGCACCCGCGAGCTGTTTATTCCACAGATGATCAACCTGCAGGCCCTGGGCGGCGTCAGCTTCAAGAAAGGCTGCTACACCGGCCAGGAAATCGTTGCGCGCATGCAGTACCTGGGCAAGCTCAAACGCCGCCTCTACCGACTGACGCTCTCAGGCACGCAGATCCCCGAACCGGCCACACCACTGTTTTCTCCGGTACACAACTCCAGCGTCGGCGAAGTCGTGCTGGCGGCACGTAGCGCAGATGCGCTAGAGCTGCTTGCAGTATTGCAGGACGATGCCGCACAGGATGGCCGCCTCCACTTGGGTTCTGCCGATGGCAGCACACTCAACGTGCTCGACTTGCCGTATACACTGGACTCCAACCGCGAAATACAGCGCTGATGAGCGCGCACCACTGACTACACTCATTAAGCCGAACGTCCACAGAGAATTGCCCATGAGTAAGCTTGCCGAAAAAGTGCAAAAGGAACTGATCCAGGCCATCGACAACGATGAACTGGTATTGCCGACTCTCCCGGAAGTCGCCTTGAAAGTCCGCGAAGCGGCAGAAGATCCAGACATCGGCATCCCCCAACTGAGCAAGGTAATTGGCAACGACGCCGCTCTCACCGCACGCATCATCAAAGTGGTGAACAGCCCCCTGTTGCGCACCAACAAGGAAATCACCGACCTGCAAATGGCCGTCGGTCGCCTCGGCATCAATTACACCTGCAACCTGGCTACAGGCTTGGCGATGGAGCAGATGTTCCAGGCCACCAGCGATGTGGTTGACCGCAAAATGCGCGAAGTGTGGAACAAAAGCACCGAAATTGCCGGTATCTGCCACGTGCTGTGCAAACACTACACGCGCCTGCTACCGGACCAGGCAACCCTGGCCGGCCTGGTGCACCAGATTGGTGTGCTACCAATCCTCACTTACGCCGAAGATCACAGTGAACTACTGGCTGACTCGATCAGCCTCAACCACGTGATTGAGCAAATCCATCCGATTATCGGTGACAAAATCCTGCGCACCTGGGAGTTCCCGGAGCTGATTGCCATGGTGCCTAACCAATACCTGGATTTCACCCGCGACAGCGCCAAGGTTGATTACGTTGACATCGTTCAGGTTGCCACCCTGCAAAGCTATCTAGGCAGTGAACACCCCTACACACAACTGGACTGGAGCCAGATACCAGCCTTCCGCAAACTAGGCCTGGACCCTAATCAGAACCTCAACGATGACGAAGACCTTTCCGTCGCCATGGAAGCTGCAATGAGCATGCTCCAGTAAAGCCCCTCACGCGCATGCAGCCGAATGTAACTATACTGAATGCTGTTCCCGCAATCGGCATACGGTTCATGCGCGTTCTGCTGTTATCTGCCCTGTTCAGCCTGTTTTGCACCAGTTTGGCGGCTGCGCCAGAAGTACGGCTGACCAACGGTGAATGGCCGCCTTATCTGGGTGAACAACTGCCGCACAAAGGCGTCGCCTCGCGCATCGTCGCCGAGTCCTTTGCCCTGCAGGGGATTGAAGTGGTGTGGGAGTTCCACCCTTGGGCACGCTCACTGCAACTGGCCGAGCGCGGCAAACGCGACGGCAGCGCAGTATGGCTGCACAGCAACGAGCGTGAGGAAAAGTTCTTTATCAGCGACCCGGTAGTAGAAAGCGGTTACTACCTCTTCCACCGCAAGAGCTACAGCTTTGACTGGGAGCAGGTGAGCGACCTGCAAGGCCGGCGCCTGATCGGCACCCGCGGCTACGACTACGGTGAAGCCTTTCAGCAGGCTGAAGCCAGCGGGCAACTGCGGCTAAACCGGGTCACCAGTGATGAAACCGCGTTTCGCCAGTTGATCGCCGGACGTGTCGACCTATTCCCGATGGACAAGGTGGTCGGCTTCGATATGCTGCATCAGCACTTCAGCGCCGCCGAGCGCGCGCAACTGAGTTTTCACCCCAAGCCATTGCGCAGCGACAGCCTGCACCTGCTGCTCTCACGGCAAGTGCCTGGCAATGCTGAGCTAATCACCCGCTTCAACAAGGGCCTGGCGCAACTGCGCGAAAGCGGCAAGATCACCCAGTACCTTATGGAGATCCAGCAGCCACTGAGCCTAGCCCCCTGACTCAGACTTCTGCACTGGCAAACTCAACGCGAACCAACAAGCCGTGCGGCTGGGCCTGATGCAGGCTGATCTCGGCCTGATGCGCCCGGCAGATCTCACCGACAATCGCCAAACCCAAGCCCGCCCCAGAGCCCTTGTTGTTGCGCCGATAGAAACGCGCAAACACCCGTTCATGCTCTTCTGGCGGAATCCCCGGGCCGTCGTCTTCAACCTCCAGCACCCCAGCCGGCAATACCCGCAGGATCACATTGCCGCCGGCAGCGGTGTGCGCCAAGGCGTTATCCAGCAGGTTGCATAGCAGCTCGTTGAGCAGCATCGGTTCACCACTGACCCACACCGCCTGCTCAGCCTCCAATGCCAGCGCAATACCCCGCGCATGGGCCAATGGCGCCAGCGCCATGCCCAGTTCACGCGCCAGCTGGCTGAGATCCAGACGCTGCGCGCCGCCTTCGGCAATCGCCCGAGCACCACTTTCGATACGCGCCAGCGAAAGCAGCTGGTTGGCCAGATGGGTCAGTTTGTCGGTGTTCAGCGCGGCCTCTTCCAGCGTGCTGCGCCAGATCGACGGCTCCTGCACACGCAAACCCAACTCGACCCGCGCCTTGAGCGCTGCCAAGGGCGTGCGCAGTTCGTGGGAGGCATCGGCGATAAATTGCGACTGGCGCTCGAACAGGCTGCGCAGCCGGTCATTGAACTGATTCAGCGCATCAATCAGTGGGCGCAGTTCGCGTGGCATGCCAAGATCCGACAGCGGCTGCAAGTCCTCACTGGTACGTGCCGCCACGCTGCGGCGCAAGGCCTCCAGTGGACGCAGCGCAGCGCTCACCGCCAGCCACACCAACAGCAATGCACTCAGCGACAACACGCCCATGCGCAGCAAGGTGCCGAGCAACAGCTCGCGAGCCATGCGCTCACGCGCGCCCTGGGTTTCCGCCACGCGGATTTCCGCCACACCGTTAAGGCCCGGCTCACTGACCGGTTGTAGCAGGCTGACCACCCGCACGCCCTGCTCACGAAACTCGGCATCGTAGAAACGCGCCAACGCCGGATAATCCTCAGTGCGCTTGATATGGGCCGGCGGCGCAGGCAAGTCTTCATAGCCCGACACCAGAGTGCCCTGCACATCCAGCACCTGGTAGTAGATGCGCCCGGCACTGTCATAGGCAAAGGTATCCAGCGCGACATACGGCACGTTGGCATTCAGACGCTCGGCGCTGGTGTACAGACCGTCGGCAATTGCCCGCGCCGAGGCCAGCAAGGTTCGGTCATAGGCAGTATCAGCGGCGTGGCGCGCGCTCCAATAAGCACTCAAGCCGCTGACCAACAGAATCAGCGTCAACAGCAACGCCAAGCGGCGGATCAGCCGACCGCGCAAGCTGCCTGGATCGACCTGCGCAAGCTTGCTGCGCTCAGTCACCTACTGCCTCCAACAAATAGCCCAGGCCACGGAAGGTGACGATGCGCACCCCACCGCCTTCAAGCTTCTTGCGCAGGCGATGCACATAGATTTCGATGGCGTCGCTGCTGGCTTCCTCATCCAGACCAAACACCAGGGCAGCCAACTGTTCCTTGCTCATTACCCGCCCGGGCCGGGCGATCATCGCTTCCAGCACGGCCTGTTCGCGGGAGGTCAAAGTCAGCAGGCTATCAGCGAGGGTGAAGCGCCGGGTATCCAGGTCATACAGCAGATTGCCGCAGCGCTGCTGACGTTCACCACCGAGCACGGTGCGGCGTAGCAGCGCCTTGACCCGTGCTTCCAGCTCACTCACTTCAAAGGGTTTGGCCAGGTAATCATCGGCACCGAGGTTGAGACCATGCACGCGATCCTTCACCTCACCACGGGCAGTGAGCATCAGTACCGGCAGGGTATTGCCGCGCTCGCGCAAACGCGCCAGCACTTGAAACCCGTCCAGGCGCGGCAGGCCGATATCGAGAATCGCCAAGGCGTAATCCTCGCTACCAAGGGCCAGATCGGCCGCCACGCCGTCATGCAGCATGTCCACATTAAGCCCGATGCCACGCAGGGCTTGGGCCACGCTTTCAGCCAGGGGCAGATGGTCCTCGACCAGTAGGACTCGCACGGTAATGGCACTCCACGAACTTGTTGTTATGTGCCCAGTGTAACGGGGCCAAGGCCGCAACGAACGTCCCGGCGACTTTCTTTCAAGTTGAAAGCCTGGTGAAAGCTTGCCGCCCTAGCATCGGGCGAAGGTGGCTCGATCCACCGACCAAAACGACTGACGCAGTGGTGCCCAGCCGTAACAAAAATAACAATGGAGACCACAAGATGCCGACTGCATCTCATCGGGTGCTCGCGCCTGCTCACCTGCTTAGCCTGGCCATCGCCGCCGCGCTGTTTGCCTCCGCTGCCCACGCCGAGTTTGTGGCAGACAGCAAAGCCAGCCTGACCGCCACCAATATCTACCTCAACCGTGATTTCCGCGAAGGCACCAGCAGCCAGCAGAACACGCGTGAAGAGTGGGGCCAAGGTTTCTGGCTCGACGTCCAGTCCGGCTACACCGAAGGCACGGTGGGCTTTGGCCTTGATGCCCTGGGTCTGGTTGGGGTCAAACTGGATTCCGGCGGCGGCCGCACCGGCACTGACCTGCTCCCGGTACAAGACGATGGCGGCACTCCGGACCAGTTCGGTCGTATCGGGCTGACGGCCAAAACCAAGATTTCTAATACCGAACTGCGCTATGGCTCGCACGTGCCAGAGCTGCCCGTGGTCAAGGCCAGCGACAGCCGCCTGCTGCCGCAGGTGTTCGAAGGCGGCCTGCTGACTTCCAGCGAACTCGACGGTCTGACCTTTACCGGCGGGCGCCTGGACAAAGTCATCGACCGCGCCTCGAGCAACTCCGAGGAGCTGATCCTCAATAGCAAGAACCGCCGTTTTGCTGCCGGTATCACGGCGGATCATCTGGACCTGATGGGCTTCGATTATGAGTTCGCCAAGGGCCTGAGCGGGCGCTATTACTTCGCTGACCTCGATGATATCTACCGCCAGCACTTCTTCGGCCTGCTCGCCAGCCAACCGCTGGGCAGCGGCACCCTCAGCGCCGATGTACGGATGATGCTGAGCAAGGACAGCGGCGCATCCAATGCCGGCAAGATCGACAACCGCGCCTTCAACGCCATGCTCACCTACGCCATCAACGGCCACAAACTCGGCCTGGGCTTTCAGGACATGAGCGGCGACACCGGTTACGCCTACATCGATGGCAGCGACCCGTTCCTGGTCAACTTCGTGCAGATCAACGACTTCGCCAACGCCGACGAGCGCTCCTGGCAGGCTCGTTACGACTACGACTTCGGCAAGCTCGGCGTCCCCGGCCTGAGTTTTATGACTCGTTACATCAAAGGCAGCGACGCGCACATCGCTGGCACTGATGACACCGGCGGCGAGTGGGAGCGCGACATCGAGGTCAAGTACGTGGTGCAGAGCGGGCCGCTGAAAGATGTCTACGTACGCCTGCGTAATGCCAGCTTCAAATCCGACTTCGCCCGTGATGCGGACGAAAACCGCGTCATCGTCGGCTACACGCTGCCGATCTGGTAATCCACAATAAGAGTTCAGAGGAATACCCCATGAAAACTGCCTTTACCCGCATCGCCCTGGCCACCGCCTGTATGGCCTTTGCCGGCCAGTTGCTGGCCACCGAACCCAAGCGCCCGGAATGCATCGCCCCGGCCAAGCCTGGCGGTGGCTTCGACCTGACGTGCAAACTGGCGCAGAGCGGCCTGAAAGACGCCGGTCTGCTGAAAGCGCCGATGCGCGTCACCTACATGCCCGGTGGTGTCGGCGCGGTGGCTTACAACGCCGTGATCGCCCAGCGTGCTGATGACGCGGGTACCATCACCGCGTTCTCCAGCGGGTCCTTGCTCAACCTGGCGCAAGGCAAGTTCGGCCGCTATGACGAAACCGGCGTGCGCTGGCTGGCTGCGGTAGGCACCGACTACGGCGCCATCACCGTACGTGCCGACTCGCCGTACCAGAGCCTGGATGATCTGGTCCAAGCCTTGAAGAAAGACCCGACCAGCATCGTCTTCGGCGCCGGCGCCACCATCGGCGGCCAGGACTGGATGCAAACCGCGCTGATTGCCCGCCTGGCCGGGATTGACCCGAAAAACCTGCGTTACGTGGCCTTCGAAGGCGGCGGCGAAACCCTTACCGCGATGCTCGGCGGCCATGTCCAGGTGACCAGCAGCGGCCTGGGCGAAGTCACCCCGCAACTGGCGGCAAAGAAAGTACGCATCCTCGCCGTGCTGTCCGATGAACGTCTGCCGGGCAAACTGGCCGATATCCCCACCGCCAAGGAACAGGGCTACGACATCGTCTGGCCAGTGATCCGTGGTTTCTACATGGGCCCGGAAGTCAGCGACGAGCAGTTCAACTGGTGGAAGCAGCAGTTCGACACCCTGCTCGCCAGCGAGGACTTCGCCACCCTGCGTGAACAGCGCGACCTGCTGCCGTTGTCAGTGACTGGCGACGCGCTGCAAGCCTTGGTCTTCAAGCAAGTTGAAGAATACAAGGCATTGGCTGGCGAGTTTGGCCTCATCCAATAAACAGGCCGAGCGCAATTCGTAGAATGGGTTAGCCGCGCACCGGCGTAACCCATGCGGTGACGGCCAAGCCCCCATGCTCACGCAGCCTGGGTATCGCTGCACGTCACCCATCCTACGGCCGCGTAACGCTTCCGCCCCTTGAGTTTTCAAGACTAGGTAATCCGCCATGTACGTTCGCCTTTTTGCCGCGATCTGGCTGCTCGTCTGCGCCTTTCTCGCCTCGGTGGCCTGGGGTTTTCAGGCCCCCTTCAGCTATGACCCGGTCGGCCCGCGCGCTTATCCACTGTTACTGCTGGTGTTGATGGCCCTGGCCGCTTTATGGCTGGTGGGCAAACCCAGCAAGCAAGCCGACACACCCATCTCCTGGGTACTGGCACGCAAGGTCGCGCTGTGTGTTGCCGCGCTGCTGGCCTATGCCCTGCTGTTCGAGCCGCTGGGCTTCATCCTCAGCACCGCCCTGGCCGGCTTCACCCTGGGCCTGTTGTTCACCGGCAAGCCGCTGCCTTCGGCCATCAGCGGTGTGCTGATGGGCTTACTGCTGCACGGCCTGTTCGATTTCCTGCTGGACGTACCGCTGCCCCTCGGCGTGCTCGCAGTCTTTGTGGAGAACTGAAATGGAAACGCTGAATTTCTTGATGCAGGGCTTTGATGTCGCCACCCGCCCGATCAACCTGCTGGTGGCACTGTTCGGCGCCTTTGTCGGCACCATCGTCGGCCTGCTGCCGGGGCTGGGCCCGATCAATGGCGTGGCGATCCTGCTGCCGCTGGCCTTCGCCCTCGGCCTGCCGCCGGAAACCGCATTGATTCTGCTGGCCGCCGTGTACCTGGGCTGCGAATACGGTGGGCGCATTTCGGCGATCCTGCTCAACGTACCGGGCGACGCCGCCGCGATCATGACCACCCTCGACGGCTACCCGCTGGCGCGTCAGGGCAAGGCCGGTATCGCCCTGTCGTTGTCGGCGATGAGTTCGTTTATCGGCAGCACCATCGCCACCATCGGCGTGGTGCTGTTTGCACCGATCCTGGCCAACTGGGCAATCGCTTTCGGCCCCGCCGAATACTTCGTGCTGATGGTGTTTGCCATCGCCTGTCTGGGCGGCATGGTTGGTGACAAACCGGTGAAAACCCTGCTCGCCGCGCTGATCGGCCTGGCCCTGGCCACGGTCGGGGTAGACGCCACCACCGGCGTGTACCGCTTCACCTTCGACAGCGTCGGCCTGTCCGATGGCATCCAGTTCGTCATCGTGGTCATCGGCCTGTTCAGCGTCAGCGAAGTGCTGCTGATGCTCGAACACACCACCAGCGGCCAGCAGGCAGTCAAGGCCAGCGGACGCATGCTGTTCAACTTCAAGGAGTTCAGTTTTACCTGGTGGAGCAGCATCCGCAGCTCCCTGGCCGGATTTGTCATCGGCGTGCTGCCGGGCGCCGGGGCGACCATCGCCAGCGCCATCACCTATATGAGCGAAAAGCGCATCGCCGGAAGCGGAGGGCGTTTCGGCGAAGGTGACCTGCGTGGCGTGGCGGCTCCGGAAGCAGCCAACAACGCCTCGGCCTGCGGCTCGCTGATTCCCATGCTGACCCTCGGCGTACCGGGTTCTGGCACCACCGCGGTGATGATCGGCGCGCTGACGCTGTACAACATCACCCCCGGCCCGCTGCTGTTCGAACAGCAACCGGACGTGGTCTGGGGGCTGATCGCCTCGCTGTTTATCGGCAACGTCATTCTGCTGGTGATGAACATCCCGTTGGTTGGCCTGTTCGCCCGCATGCTCAGCGTACCGACCTGGATCCTGGTACCGGCGATCACCGTGGTCAGCATGGTCGGCGTGTATGCGGTGCACAGCACCACCTTCGACCTGGTGCTGATGATCGGCCTCGGCGTGTTCGGCTACCTGCTGCGCAAGATGGACTTCCCGCTGTCGGCACTGATCCTCGGCTTCGTCCTCGGTGAGATGATGGAAAGCAACCTGCGCCGTGCCCTGTCGATCTCCGCCGGCGAGCTGAGCATCCTCTGGAACAGCCCGATCAGCCTGGGCCTGTGGGCACTCACCGCGCTGATGCTGGCACTGCCAGGTATCCGCTGGTGGCGTGCACGCCGTTCAGCGCAGCTGGCCAATGCCTAAGCGCCATGCGCTCACCGGCTGGCAAAGCGGGTGGGCCACCCCGCTGGTCGGGCTGTTAGGTGGCTATCTGGCCAGCCTGATCGGCTGGCCCTTGCCGTGGATCATCGGCTCGCTGCTGGCAGTGATCGCCGCCCGCTGCAGCGGCTGGCTGATCACCGAGCTGCCGGGCGGACGCAAGACTGGCCAGTGGCTGGTGTCCAGCGCCATCGGCCTGCACTTCACCCATGAAGTATTCGGCCAACTGCTCAGCCACTTCGGCGTGATTCTGCTCGGCGCCCTGCTGACTCTGCTGCTCAGTCTGATCGGCATGGTTCTGCTGCGCCGCGCCGGCCTGGATCGCGCCACCGCGTTCTTCGCCAGCATGCCGGGCGGCGCCAGCGAGATGGTCAACCTGGCGCAACGGCACCACGCCGAAACCGCCAAGGTCGCGGCTGCCCATAGCCTGCGCCTGCTGCTGGTGGTGCTACTGATTCCGGCGATCTTTACCTGGAGCCTGCCGCCGATAGCGCCGCCTGTACCGGCGCCGGTGGATTGGTTCTGGCTGGCCGTGCTGTTACCCGGCGGCGCCCTGTTGGCCTGGTTATGGGGACGTTTGGGCCAGCCCAACCCCTGGATGCTCGGCCCGCTGACCGTCTGCGCCGTAGCCAGCGTCAGCTTCGACCTGCACCTGGGTTTGCCTGAAGGGTTGGGCCAAGCCGGCCAATGGCTGATCGGCTGCGCCCTGGGTTGTCACTTCGACCGACACTTCTTTCGCAGTGCGCCAGGCTTTCTCGCACGCATCTTGCTGTTCTGCCTGCTCGCCATGCTCGCCGCCGCTGCTCTGGGCCTAGGCCTGGGCTGGCTGACCGGGGAAAACCAGAATGCGCTGATGCTCGGCATGATGCCCGGCGGCATTACCGAACTGTGCCTGACGGCCGAAGCCCTGCACCTCTCGGTGGCGCTGGTCACGGCCTTGCAGGTGCTGCGCCTGTTTCTGGTGATGTTTCTCGCCGAGCCGTTGTTCAGGCTCTGGCAACGCTACTGAAATCACGTTGACGACCACGTTTAGCCCGCCTTGTGCGGGCTCTTTTTTGCCTGCAAAGCGGCAGTTTTGTTAAACCGATATGTCTACGGCCACGCACAGGCGTGCGTCTGGCGTACCCTCAGGCCTTCACCATCGAGGCATCCTCCATGTGCGTACTGCGTTGGCCCGCCGTGAAAGCCCTGCTGCTAATGCTCTGCCTGAGCCTGCTGATCAGCGCCTGCAGCCGTGCCGGCCTGGCCTATCGCAACCTGGACTGGCTGGTGCCCTGGCGACTGAATGATTACCTGAACCTCGACAGCCAGCAGCAGGCCTGGCTCAAACCCCGCTTGCAGACGCACCTGCAATGGCATTGCAGCGCCGAGTTGCCGCGCTTTATCGAGTGGCTAAAAACCACCGAAAGCATCCTCGCCCAGCCGCAGCCGGACAGCGCCCAGCTGCTGGAACAGTTCGCCCAGTTCGATGCCGCGCTCAAACACATCAGCATCGAGATCACCCCCACCGCCATCGAGCTGCTGCAGGGTCTGAGTGAGCAGCAGGTCAGTGAGCTCTACAGCGCGATGGATGAAGACAATCTGGAAGATCGCCAGGACTTTCTCGACCCGCCCCTGGCCACCCAGATCAGCGAACGCCAGACGCGCATGCAGGAACGCCTGCGACCCTGGCTCGGCCGCCTGAACAACACACAAACTGAGCATATCGCCACCTGGGCCAACAGCCTCGGCGAGCAGAACCGCCTGTGGCTGGAGAATCGACAACGGTGGCAGGCCGAACTGCGCAAGGTAGTCGCCGAACGCGATAGAGCCGACTTTGCCGAGCGCCTGACCCGCCTGCTGCAACAGCGCGAGAGCGTCTACAGCGACGAGTACCGCGCCAACTATGGCCGTTCACGCCAGGCGCTGGCCACGCTGTTCAGCCAACTGTTGAGCAGCAGTGATGAGGCGCAGCGCGAGCGCCTGAGTCACCGCTTGCGCGACCTGCGCAGAGACCTTGCCGAGCAGCAGTGCGGAGCTGCTTAACAGACTGTTAAACAGCAGGTAAGCGCCAGTCGATCGGGCTCAATTCATGCTGCTGGAGGAACTTGTTGGTGCGGCTGAAATGGCCGTTGCCGATAAAGCCACGGTGCGCTGACAGCGGCGAAGGGTGCACGGATTTCAGCACCAGGTGCTTGCTGACATCGATCAGCTTTTCCTTGCTCTGCGCATGGGCGCCCCAGAGCAGAAACACCAGGCGTTCCTGCTGCTGGCTGACCACCTCGATCACCTTGTCGGTAAAGGTCTGCCAGCCGATCTTGGCGTGGGAGCCGGCAATGCCATGCTCCACCGTCAATGAGGTGTTGAGCAGCAGCACACCCTGCTCCGCCCAATGCTGCAGGTTGCCGTGGTCGGGAATGTCGATATTCAGGTCGCGCTTAAGCTCTTTATAGATATTCACCAGCGATGGCGGCGTCTTCACCCCAGGCTGCACCGAGAAGCACAGACCATGGGCCTGGCCTGGCCCGTGATACGGGTCCTGGCCGATGATCACCACTTTGCTCTGCGCCAACGGGGTGGAATTGAGTGCATTGAAAATCAGCGAGCCAGGCGGATAAATCTGCTTGCCGGCAGCTTTCTCGCTGCGCAGGAAATCCCCCAGCTCACGCATATAGGGCTTCTCGAACTCTGCATGCAGCGCGGCCTTCCAGCCGGCTTCGAGTTTGACGTTATCGGCGGCGCTCATGCCTGATTCCTGCTTAATTCAACGAAGACGGCACGCTAAGGAAGGCACCGGGGCAAGTCAAGACGCGCGCATGGCACAAGCCCCCAAACAGACCGCACTCGTTCTGTTGCTAAAGAGCGAACGGCTCAATTTAGAGTCCAGCCTGCATCGACGTCACCAACCACCTCGTTCGATAGCCGCATCACGCTAACTATACGGCCAGGTGCTCGGGTTAATGGATGCGAGCAGGAGGTCAGACGACGATAAGCGGAAATAGTCCTGCGTATTAGCGGCATAGAGCATGAGTGCTGGCGATCGGCTAACGGCCGATTCTGTTGAAAAAGTCCAGTCGCGGTTTTTGACCATGAAAGAGCGTCACCAACGTTGAAACCTGGTTCGTTCAGAAGACTGAGCTGTCTTGGTTTTCACGTAGCAATGCCGAAATCGAGCGATTTTCGAGCTGTCGAAAAGAATCTCTCAGAAACCGATTTTTCAACACAATCGCCCTAAAGCAGTCGATCAATCACACATCGGTATCCAGACCTGCGAGAACGGACAGGTCAGTTCAACCTATGGGTAGCACTCCATCCGTATGTTTTATTGACATCCCAAGAACCTCTCAGTAGTGTCCGCCCTCCCTCCTTTCCGGCTACCTCTGCCGTGAACCGCCCAGGCGTTAACTCGCGAAGCGGTCATACAAGTGGCCGACGCTTATACGGTCGCTATCTACCAGCGCGCCTCATTTCCGATAACACATGTAAGGGATGATTCTATGATCATTCGTCAGGCTACTAACGCCGACCATCCGCGGCTGCTCAACATTTGGCTGCGCTCTGTTCGCGCCACTCATCACTTCCTGCAAGAGTCCGATATCGAGGCATTGCTTCCTCAGCTCCGCGATGTCTACTTGCCCGCTGTTGAATTATGGGTTGTGGTAGATACCGAGGACTCGCCGCTAGGCTTTATTGGGCTCAATGAACACCACGTAGAGATGCTCTTCATCGAGCCCGATTTGCGGGGGAAAGGTATTGGCCGCACGCTGCTGGATCATGCCCGCAGTTCGCGTAATCAGATGAGTGTTGACGTGAATGAGCAGAACCCCGAAGCGGTAGGGTTCTATCTACATTACGGTTTTTTTCAAACAGGTCGTTCTCCGCTTGATGGCGAGGGCCGCCCCTTCCCCTTGCTACACCTGAGCCTGCCCAGTTAGGGCAGTAATCGTGAGTCGCCCCTAAGCGCTGCTTCGGGGCGATTCCAAACCCCAGCTCAGGCAGCGATCTTTGGTTGGCCATCCAGATGGGCTTGCGTATAAGACCGATATCCATTGATGCGGTAGCAATTACCTCATCTCACTTGCTCGCAGTGTCGACAGCCGACTCGTAATGGATAGTTACTATTGGCTCAAATTTACGTTGGCGAGCATTCGCTAGCGAATGTTCCTGAGTGACAGCTCCTGGCCGATTCTGTTGCAAAAATCCGCTCTTGATTCTGGCGCCGGAAAGTACGTTGCTGAGATTAGAATCTGAGTTTCCGCCGCTGTTGAATTGCTCTGAATTTCGCATAGCAACGCAACATTAAGCTGCGCGAGGGCCTCATGCGCGCTGGCGCAGATAACCTTCAGGACATCTGCGCCAGCGTCTTGCGAAAGCGCAGCAACGCGCCGGTAAAAAACAGCGCGCCGATGCCAATGATCGCCAGCAACTGCGGCCAGACGGTCGTGAGCCCGGCGCCGCGATAGAGAATCGCCTGAGCCAGATCGACGAAGTGGGTGGTGGGTGCCACCAGCATGAGCTGCTGCACCAGCTCGGGCATGCTCTCGCGCGGTGTGGTGCCGCCGGAAAGGATCTGCAGCGGGATCAGCACCAGAATGATCAACAGGCCCAATTGCGGCATCGAGCGCGCGAGGGTGCCGAAGAAAATGCCCATTGAGGTGGTCGCAAACAGGTGCAACAGCGCACTGCACAAGAACAGCGGCAGCGAACCGGCAATCGGCACGTGCAGCCAGCCTTGTACCACCAGCAGCAGCGACAGCGCAGTGGCCAGCAACACCACCAGGCCCATCGACCAGACCTTGGCCAGCATGATTTCGGGTGGCGTCACCGGCATCACCAGCAGGTGTTCGATGGTGCCGTGTTCGCGTTCGCGAATCAGTGCCGCGCCCGTGAGGATGATCGACAGCATGGTGATCTGGTTGATCACTTCCATCACCGAGCCGAACCAACTGCGCGTCAGGTTTGGATTAAACGCGACACGCACGACCAACTCGGCTTGCTGCGGCAGGTCGGCACGGTAGTGGCGCAAGAACGCGCTGACTTCCTCGGCACCGATCATTTGGATATAGCCCGCCCCCGTGAACGCCATGCTTACCTGTGTGGCATCGACATTGAGCTGAATCGCCGGGCTATGCCCGGCAAGTACGTCGCGCTGGAAATCCGGAGGGATATTCAGCGTGAAGGTGTATTGCCCGGAGTCCATGCCGTGATCCATTTCGCTCAGTTCGATACGTTGCGGCGTACGAAAAAACGGCGGCTGGAAAGCATCAATCAAACGGGCCGAGAGCGGTGAGCGGTCTTCGTCGACCACTGCAATCGAGGCGTTGTGCAGGCTCTCCGGCATGCTCGTAGCGGCGGTAATGATGCCCAGGGTAAAGGCCCAGATAATCAGCAACAGCAGCGCAGGGTCACGTTGCAGGCTGCGCAGTTCCTTGAGCCCCAGGTGGAAGATATTCGCCAGCTGTTCCATCTCAGGCCTCCTGCTTTTTCAGTAGGCTGGTGCACAGTGCCAGCAGCACGGGGATGGTCATCAGCAATGCAATGAAATAGCTGTACAGCTCAGTGAAGCCCAGCGCTTTGGAGAACACCCCACGGCTGATGATAAGAAAGTGCGAGGTGGGGTAAATCTGGCCAACCCCCGCGCCAAAGCCTTCGAGTGATGCCACCGGGTAGATCAGCCCAGAGAACTGGATGGCCGGAATCAGGGTGACGATGGCCGTGCCGAATACCGCAGCAATCTGGCTGCGAGTAAAGGTCGACATCAGCAACCCCATGGCCGTGGCGCAGCTGATGTACAGCAGGCCACCGGTCAGCAAAGCCAGCAGACTGCCCTTGAGCGGCACCTCGAACACCCACACCGCCGCGATTACCAGCAGCACGAAATTGAGCATGCCCAGGGCGATATAAGGCAGTTGCTTACCGAGTAGAAACTCCAGGCGGGTAACCGGCGTGACATACAGGTTGATGATCGAACCCAGCTCCTTTTCGCGCACCACGCCAAGGGCGGTAAGCATGGCCGGAATCAGCATCAGCAGCAGCGGAATCACGGCCGGCACCATGGCATTCAGGCTTTCCACATCCGGGTTGTAGCGGTAGCGCACTTCCAGGGTCGGCAGGCTACTGCGCGTCGACGCACTGTCCTGGCGAGCCAGCTCCTGCAAGTAGCCGGCATGCAGCCCCATCACATAGCCTTTGATGGTTTCGGCGCGCATCGGCATGGCGCCGTCGAGCCACATGCCGATTTGCGGTACGCCACCGCGCTTGAGGTCACGGCCGAAGTTGGGCGGGATTTCCACCGCCAGGCTGATCTCACCGCTGCGCATGCGCCGGTCCAGCTCGTCGTAATCGCGCAGCGGCGCTTGCTCGATGAAATACCGCGAACCGGCCAGGTTGAGGGCGTACGCCTGACTGGTGGTGGTCTGGTCGCGGTCGAGCACCGCGTAGGTGAGGTTCTCGACATCAAGACTAATGCCGTAGCCGATGATAAACAGCAGCAATAGGCTGCCGAGCAACGCCATGCTGCCGCGAATCGGGTCGCGGCGCAGTTCCAGGGCTTCCCGGCGGGTATAACTGAACAGACGCAGCAGGCTGAAGCGCTTGCGTTTCAGCGGATTGGTCTGCGCCGCTGGAGCCGCCGCTTCTGGTGCGGGCGGTTGTGCTTTTTCGCCGACGGCATCCTGCAGGTAAGCGATAAAGGTCGCCTCCAGGGTTGGCAGGCCACGCTTGGCCATCAGGGCTTTGGGCGTGTCGCTGCCGAGCACCTTGCCGGCGTGCATCAAGGAGATGCGGTCGCAACGCAGGGCTTCGTTCATAAAGTGGGTGGAGATAAAGATCGTCACCCCGTCATTGCGCGACAGGTCGAGCATCAGCTGCCAGAACACATCACGGGCAATCGGGTCGACGCCTGACGTCGGCTCATCGAGGATCAGAATTTCTGGCTTATGGATAACCGCTACAGCCAGTGAAAGACGCTGACGAATACCCAGCGGCAGGCGCTCGGGCAGCTGTTCCATAACGCTGCCCAGGCTGAAACGCTCAGCCATGGCCGTCACCCGCGCCGCAATCTCCGTGGTCGGTACGTGAAAGAGCTGGGCGTGCAGCACCAGGTTCTGCCGCACGCTCAGCTCGGCATACAGCGAGAATGACTGCGACATATAGCCGACCCGCTTACGCGTGGCCATGTCTCGGGCATTGACCACCTGACCGAACAGCAGGGCTTGCCCTTCGCTGGCAGGCAACAAGCCGGTGAGCATCTTCATGGTGGTGGTTTTGCCGCAACCATTGGAGCCGAGAAAGCCGAAGATTTCCCCGCGCTCGATGCGAAAGTCGACGTGGTCGACCGCAACAAAATCGCCGAAACGCATGCTCAGGTCGCGCGCTTCAATGGCGATTTCCTGTTCGCCAGCCGCGCGTTTCGGGATCACCAGTTGCTTATGGCCCTGGCGTTTGGCTGCCGGCATCAGGGCGATAAACGCCTCTTCCAGGCTTGTGCATTGAGTGCGTTGCAGCAGCTCGGCCGGGCTACCCGTGGCCAATACGGCACCGTCATCGATGGCCAACAAATGGTCGAAGCGCTCGGCCTCCTCCATGTACGCAGTGGCCACCAGCACACTCATTTGCGGGCGCTGGCGGCGAATACGCTCGATCAATTCCCAGAACTGATTGCGCGACAGCGGATCAACGCCGGTGGTGGGCTCGTCGAGGATAAGCAGGTCAGGGTCGTGGATCAGCGCGCAACACAGCCCGAGTTTTTGCTTCATGCCGCCGGACAGCTTGCCCGCCGGCCGCTCACCAAACTCGCTGAGGCCCGTACTGCGCAGCAGTTCGGCAATACGGGTGTTACGCTCGGCCTCGGCCTGGCCAAACAGGCGGGCAAAGAAGTCCAGGTTCTCGATCACCGAGAGCGTCGGATAGAGATTCTTACCCAGCCCCTGGGGCATATAGGCGATGTGTGGGCACACCTGCCGGCGGTGAGCGCGGCTGGCCATGTCGCCGCCGAGCACCTCAATCTGCCCGCTCTGGATTTTGCGTGCGCCGGCAATCAGTGCCAGCAGGCTGGACTTGCCCACACCGTCCGGGCCGATCAGGCCAACCATGCACTGTGCGGGAATTTCCAGACTGACGGCCTTGAGGGCGCAGGTTTTACCGTACTGCAGGCTGACCTCCTGCAGCCGCGCGACTGGCGCTGCGGACGCGCTCACTGCGGAACCTTGATCGCCAGTTCGGCAGGCCACTCGGCCTGTGGGTCAAGCCGTAGGTACGCGACGCCGGGAACACCGGTTTTCACTTGGTTGAAGTGGCGCTGCAAGAGTTCTGGATCGAGCCGTGCTTTAACCCGGAACATCAGCTTTTCGCGCTCGCTGGCGGTTTCCACCGTTTTCGGGGTGAACTGGGCGACGCTGGCCACATAGCTGACCTCGGCCGGAATCACATACTGCGATACGGCATCGATCACCAGGCGCACTTCAGCCCCCAGCGCCACCCGGCCGGCCTGCTGCTCAGGCAGGAAAAAGGTCATGTAGACATCGCTCAGGTCGACCAGGTTAAGCACCTTGCCGCCCGCGCCGATCACCTCACCCGGCTCGGCGATGCGGTACTGCACACGCCCTGCACGCGGGGCCTTGAGCTGACTGTCCTCGATATCGATCTGTAAGCGCTCGACGCTGGCTTGGGTGGCCTCCACAGCCGACTGCGCCTCAATCACCTGGGACTGTGCGGCGGCAATGCCCGCCTCAGCCGAAATAACCTGAGACTCTGCGGCCGCCAGAGCGGCCTGGGTGCTTTGCAGGCGGGCAAGGTCGTCATCCAGTTGCTGCTGCGCCATGGCATTGCGTTTGACCAGGATCGCACTGCGGGCGTGGCGCTTTTGTGCGGCAGACACTTCTGCCAGGCGCTGGCGCACGATGGCCTGGGCAGTGACTTTCTCACTTTCGCGCAGGCGCACCTGGGCACTGGCCGTCAGCTGGCTGTTCTGCGCCTGGCGCATTTGCGCCTGGGCCTGCAGCACTTGCGCCTGGAGCACCTGGGTGTCCATGCGCGCAATCACCTGCCCGGCCTCGACGAACTCGCCCTCCTCAACCTCAATGCTGGCAATGCGCCCCGGCAGCTTGCTGGCCGCGTCAACGTCGGTGGCTTCAATCCGTCCGTTACCGCTGGCGAAGCCATCCCCCAGGCCCTCGGGGCGCAGGGTGTACCAGAGCAGGCCGGCGATAATCGCCACGACGGCAACACTGGCGGCAGGAAAGATCCATTTTCGGCTGACTGACATAATGACCTTGAGTCTCTAAACAAAGGAATTGGCTACATCACACCGTGCGAGCTAGGGCTGCTCGAAGCGGCTCAAGCGGCGCCGCAGGTGGCTGTTTTCGGCGCGCAGGTGCTCCAGCTCATCAAGCAACTGCAACGCCAGGGCCACACCTGCCCACTCAAGTTGCAGTTCAACCTGTAAGCGCAACGCCCGCTTGGCGACGGACAGTGCATGGCTACTAAACCGCCATTGCTCCGGTGTAGCACCACAGGGTTCGACGATGCCGTGCTCGACAATCTCCAGCAGCACCGCCTGCGGCAGCTCAGCGCACAGGCAGAACTCGTGCATGTCTAATTGCAGGATCTGGCTACTCATCACTGGCTCCACTGCGCGCGCGGATTGAAGGCGGCTTGCTCGGCCAGCTGCGCCCATAGCGCACGCACAGGCTCGTCGGTTTTAGCCGGGATGACGATCTTGAACAATGCATACAGGTCACCCGGCTCGCCGGCTTTGTTGCGCAGCCCCTTGCCTTTGATCCGCAGCCGTTGCCCTGCTTGGGTATTGGCGGGTATGCGCAGGTTGATTTTGCCGCTCAGCGTCGGCAGCGTAACGTGACTGCCCAGCACGGCCTCCCAAGGCGCCAATGGCACGGTGAGGACCAGGTTGTGCCCCTCTACGTCGAACAGAGGGTGGGGCACAAAGTGAATGAGCAAATACAAATCGCCATGGGCGCCGCCACCTCCCACCGGCGCGCCCTGCCCTTTCAGGCGAATGCGTTCGCCATTGCCGACCCCGGGCGGGATTCTCACATTCAAGGTCTTGCTGATCGCCGGCAGAGGCTGGCCGTCAGCGCTGTATTGCGGAAGTTGAAAGACAATGGTCTTGGTGTCGTCGACCAGGGTTTCCTCCAGCAACAGCGGCAACGCCATCTCAACGTCCTGGCCTCTGCGCGCGCGATTGCGGCCGGCGTCCTGAAAACGCCCAGCGCCACCAAACAGCGACTCGAAAAAATCGGAATACTCACTGCCCGCGCGGCTGCCCTCGGAAAAATCCGTATGGCCTTGCGGTTGCCAGCCCGGCGGCGGCTCGAAGGGGCGGCCTTGCTCGGCGTATTTGCGCAGTTCATCGTACTCGGCGCGCTTTTCCGCGCTTTTCAACACCTCATAGGCTTCGGCGACATCCTTGAATTTATTTTCCGCATCCGCTTCCTTGCTGACATCCGGGTGGTATTTGCGCGCCAGTTTGCGGTAAGCCGTTTTCACGGCTTTGTCGTCTGCTCCCGGCTCAAGCCCGAGCACCTTGTAGTAGTCCTTGAAGTCCATCGAGCCACCTTGGGTCGTCTACCGACACGTTGCTTGCAGCAGTAAACGCTGCTCAGGTGCGAGAGGTTTTGTCAGAGATCAAGAGAGTTGGCATTGCCGGCTCTGGGGCCGTGTCCGCTAGCGCCGGACAGACCTGAGTGCCGGCGGTGCCGGCAAGCATCTCTTCGATCTGCTCCAGCGAACCGATTACTGCACGCTGACCGGTAGCCTGGACGAAGGCCTGCGCGGCGGCGACCTTGGGGCCCATGGAGCCTGCAGCGAACGCGTGCTCACTCAGTTCTTGTGGCGTGACCTGGCCGAGGGCGTGTTGCGTGGGTTTGCCCCAGTCGAGGTAGATCGCCGCCACATCGGTGGCAATCACCAGCACATCGGCATGTAGCTCACGCGCCAGCAGGCTGCTGCACAGGTCTTTATCGATCACTGCTTCTACGCCATGCAGATCGTTTCCATCGCCGTTGCGCGCCACCGGGATACCCCCGCCGCCGGCCGCAATCACCAGCGCGCCGTGCCCCAGCAACCAGCTGATGGCTCGCAGGCTGAGCACCCGCAGCGGCTGAGGCGAGGCCACCACACGGCGGAACACAGCACCGTCCGCCGCCATGCTCCAGCCCCTGGCAGCGGCCACGTGCACGGATTCGGCCTGGGTGTAGATCGGCCCGATGGGTTTGCTGGGGTGGCCAAAGGCCGGGTCCTGCAGGTCAACTTCCACCCGAGTGATCAGCGTGGTGATCGCCCGCGTTGCGGGCAACAAGTTGGCCAGTTCCTGCTCAAGCAGGTAGCCGATCATGCCGTCGGTCTGCGCGCCGAGTACGTCCAGTGGGTAGGCGTCCACGTCAATGTACGCCGCCGCTTGCAGGGCCAGTAGCCCCACCTGCGGGCCGTTACCATGGGTCAGCACCAGGTCGTGGTTGGCGGCCACGCGCGCCAGTTGCGCAGCGGCGCTACGAATGTTGGCTAACTGGTTTTCCGCTGTGGGCGGCTGGTCACGTCGCAGCAAGGCATTGCCGCCTAGGGCGACGACGACTTTCATGAGTTTGCTCCTGGCGGCGTCATCCGAGGGTCGCAACCAGCACGGCCTTGATGGTGTGCATACGGTTCTCGGCCTGGGTGAAGACGATGGAGGCGTCGGACTCGAACACTTCGTCGGTGACTTCAATCTCGCTGAGGCCATATTTTCCGTGCACCTCGCGGCCCACCTCGGTTTCCAGATTGTGGAAGGCGGGCAGGCAGTGCATGAACTTGCAGCGTGGCTTGCCAGTGGCCTGCATCAGCGCAGTGGTCACCTGATAAGGCAACAGTTTGTCGATGCGCTGCTGCCACACCGCAGCGTCCTGGCCCATCGAGACCCACACGTCGGTGTAGAGAAAATCTGCGCCCGCCACGGCCTTCAGCGGGTCGCTTTCCAGGGTGATGCGCGCGCCGGTCTTGAGCGCCAGCTCGCGCATCTGCGCCACCAGTTCGGCAGGTGGCTGCAGATCGGTTGGCGAGCAGATGCGCACATCCATACCCATTTGCGTGCCGCCTACCAACAGCGAACTGCCCATGTTGAAACTGGCGTCGCCCAGGTAGCAGAAGCTCAATTCGTGCGGTGGCTTCTCGCCAAACTCCTGCATGGTCAGCAAGTCGGCGAGGATCTGTGTGGGGTGCATCTCATCAGTCAGGCCGTTCCACACCGGCACCTTGGCGTAAAGCGCCAGCTCCTCGACCACGCGCTGGTGAAAGCCGCGGTACTCGATGCCGTCGTAGTAGCGCCCCAAAACGCGGGCGGTGTCCTTCAGCGATTCCTTGTGGCCCAGCTGCGAGCTGCCGGCATCCAGATAGGTCACGTGCCCGCCCTGGTCGTGCACCGCCACCTCGAAGGCGCAGCGGGTGCGCGTCGAAGGTTTCTCGAAAATCAGCACAATGTTCTTACCCGTAAGGCGCGGCTGCTCGTTGCCCACCGCTTTCGAGCGTTTGAGTTCGGCAGCCAGGTCGAGCAGGTAGCGGATCTCATGAGGGGTGAAATCCTTTAACGCCAGCAGGCTACGGTTGTGCAGGTTAAAGCTCATGGGCTGCTCTCATCGGGAATAGAGGTCAAAGCGCGTCACGCTCAATCGGACAACTCATGCAATGGCTACCGCCACGACCGCGCCCTAACTCAGCACCGGGAATGCTGATCACCTCAACACCAGCTTTGCGCAACAGCGTGTTGGTGTGGGTATTGCGGGCGTAGCCCATGACCACGCCTGGGGCCAGCGCCAGCAGGTTGTTGCCGTCGTCCCATTGCTCGCGCTCGGACTGCCAGGCGTCGCCGCCGGTGGCCACCGAACGCAGCTTGGCCAGGCCCAACGCTGCAGCTACGACGTCAAAGAAAGGTTTGCTTTCGCTGCGCACATCCAGGCTGCCTGCGCACTCGCCGGGCCGCAGGCTGTGTACGCGGATCGCATCGACCATTTCGGGGAAGCAGGTCACCAGGTCCACGTCGCAGAAGGTAAATACGGTGTCCAGGTGCATCGCACCGCGCGACTTGGGAATCTGCGCAGCCAACACGTGGGTAGCGCCGCCGTGGGCAAACAAGGCTCGGGCCAGTTGGCTGACGGCTTGCGGTGAGGTGCGCTCGCCCATGCCGATCAATACCACGCCATTGCCCAGCGGCATCAGATCGCCACCTTCCAGAGTCGCACCGCCATGGTCGACATCAGGATCCCCCCACCAGGTTTTCACCTTGCCGGCGAACACCGGATGGAAACGATAGACCGCTGCGGTCAACAGGGTTTCCTGACGCCGGGCAGGCCAGTACATGGGGCACAGTACGACGCCATCGCCGACCCAGCAGCTGCTGTCGCGGCTGAACAGCGTGTTGGGCAGAGGTGGCAGCAAGAAATCATGTGCAGCGGTACAACGGGCCAACAAGCCCTCTGGTTCGAACGGCAACTCGGCACGCGCCAGCCCGCCGATCAGGTGTTCAGCCAGGCGCATGGGCGGCAGTGCTTCTAGCCAGGGCCTTAGTTGCTGGGCCAGCTCACCATCGACAGTGCCCTGGGCGAGCTTGCGGTCCAACAGCCAAGTGCGGGCCTCCGGGTTGGCCATGCAGGTAGCCAGCAGCTCATGCAGCTCCAGCACCTCAACATCGCGGCTGAGCATGGCATTGGTGAAGGCATCGTGATCATTGCGCGCCTGCTCAACCCAGAGCACGTCGTCGAACAATAAATCGCGGCAATTGGCCGGCGTCAGACGCTGTTGCGCCAGCCCAGGGCGACACACCAGGACACGGCGCAAGCAGCCAATTTCAGAGTGCAAACCTTGGGTCGTCATGACATGGATATCCTGTTCACAGGTACGTGAATGAAAGAGAGAGGGCTTACAGCCCGAGTCGGCCCATGATCAGCAGCGTCGCCGCGACGCCGGCCAGCACCACCAGAGCGGCCAGAATCGCCCACTCCCAAGGGGTAAACATGCGCTCCTGACGCTGACGCTTGGCCCAGGCATAGAGCACCACGCCCGGTACATAAAGCAGGGCGCTCAGCAGCAGATACTTGAAGCCGGCGGCGTACAGCAGCCATACGCAGTAGGCCGTGGCCAACGCAGCGATGGGCACATCAGCACGCTGGATGGCCGCTTTGACGCCCTCACCGCGCCAGGCCAGCAACAGGCCGTAGGCCGCGCTGAACAGGTAAGGCAGCAGAATCATCGCCGTGGACAGCGAGATCAGCGCCAGATAAGACGCCTTGGAGAACAGCGTCAGAATCAGAAACAGCTGCACCATGCCGTTGGTGAGCCACAGGGCGTTGGCCGGCACGTGCTTGTCGTTGGTCCGCCCCAGCCACTTCGGCATCACGCCGCCACCTGCCGGGCTGAACAGGGATTCCGCCGCCAATAGCATCCAGGCCAGGAAGCCGCCACCCACCGAGACAATCAGGCCGACGTAGATCAGTACCGCGCCCCAAGTACCCACAGCGTTTTCCAAGACGCCTGCCATCGACGGGGTTTTCAGGCCGGCCAGGGTCGGCTGACTGAATACCCCAAGCGACAGCAACGACACCGACATCAAGAGCAATAGGCAGATCAGAAAGCCGATGACCGTGGCGCGGCCCACGTCTTCACGCTTGCGCGCCCGTGCCGAATACACACTGGCGCCCTCAATGCCGATGAATACCCAGACCGTCACCAGCATGGTGCTCTTGACCTGATCAAGCACCGAGCCGAGGCTGGCATCGCCCCAGAAATTCAGGCTGAAGGTTTCCACCTTGAAGGCCATGGCCACCAGCGCGATAAACAGCAGCAGCGGCACGATCTTGGCCAGCGTGACCACCGCATTCAGTACCGCAGCGCCTTGAATACCGCGCAGCACCAGCAAGTGGATGACCCATAGCACGATTGAAGCGCCCGCAATGGCGGCCGGCGAGTTGCCGCTGCCGAACACCGGAAAGAAGAAGCCCAACGCACCGAACGCTGCCACCAGATAACCGACATTGCCGATCCAGGCGCTGACCCAGTAACCCCAGGCGGAGTTGAAGCCGACGTACTCACCCGACAACGCGCGGGCATAGGCGTAGACACCGTTGTCGAGTTCAGGTTTGCGCAGCGAGAGCATCTGGTAGACCCGCACCAACAGCAACATGCCGATACCGGTGATGGTCCAGCCAATCAAAATGGCACCAGCACCCGCGCCGGCGGCCATGTTTTGCGGCAGGCCGAAGATACCGCTGCCGATAATCGAGCCGACCACCAGCGCCACCAGCAGGATCAGGCCCAGCTTGGGTGCAGCTTGCGTGGCACGATTATCCGTATCCGCTAATGCGGTCAGAGGCGGTATATCAGTGCCGTTCATACCGCCGTGCTCTCATCAGACTGCACATGGCACAAGGCTTTGACCTTGGCCTGCAGGGTGCTGGCCATGGCCTGCGCCTCCTCCGGAGTGGTGCCATCATGTAAATGCAGGGTGATGGTGCCGCCGGCGCTCGGTTCGCCCGGCACGTTAATGAGCTCGCAAACGATGCTCAGCGCCGCTACGTCGGGCTTATGCACACTGGGGGCGAGTTCCCTGACGATGTAGCGGTAAACGTCGGAGACAGACTGGGTCATAGCAATTACCTTTGCAGAGGTTGACCAGTCACGGCATGCAGACTTGGACTGGCCTTAACAGCCTCAGTCTGTGCCCCACTCCCTGCGCCGTCTGTTCGACAGCGCACGCAGTAATGTCGGTTGCTGGGTTGAAGTGCTCCTCGTTGGGCGGGCTAGCAGCAGTTCAGCGATGTTGCTGGCGGCGCACGGCATGGTGCGAGATGGCAAGTGCGTTCACCGGCCAAGAACTCGGTACTGGCACCAATAAAACAGACTGAATAAGACCTGCTTCACCATAGAGTCCAAAGCCTCATCATGAGGCCTGCACAAACTGAGCAAGCTCATCCGCTTTCGGTCCAGAGTGTGTAAAAACGCACCGGTAAACTCTTGCTATGATTTCCGAGAATCTCAGCGCAAGGGACGCCCATGAAACGGTTTATCCAGGGTGAACACCGAGGTCAAAGCACCTTACTTCCCGAAAGCCTCGACGATTACGTCAGCGATACCAATCCGGTGCGCGTGGTCGATGTCTTCGTCGACGAGCTTGACTTAGCCACGCTGGGTTTTGATGGCGTCATTCCAGCCGAAACCGGCAGACCTGCTTACCATCCCGCTGTCCTGCTAAAGATCTATATCTACGGTTACCTGAACCGCATCCAATCGAGTCGCCGTCTTGAGCGAGAAGCTCAGCGCAACGTTGAACTGATGTGGCTGACCGGGCGCTTGATGCCCGATTTCAAGACCATCGCCAACTTTCGGAAAGACAACAGCAAAGCCATTCGCGGCGTTTGCCGCCAGTTCGTTTTGCTATGCCAGCAGTTGGGGTTGTTCGGTGAAAGCCTGGTCGCCATCGACGGCAGCAAATTCAAGGCGGTGAACAACCGCGACCGTAATTTTACTAGCGCCAAACTGAAGCGGCGCATGGAAGAAATTGAGTCGAGCATCAATCGTTATTTGGCCACTTTAGATGCTGCTGATCGGCAAGTTCCTAGCGCTTCTGAGTCAGACGCTGCGAGCCTGGAAGAGAAAATAGCCAAGCTCAAAGCGCAGATGAAAGAGCTTCAGGGGATCGAATCTCAGCTCAACAAATCGTCAGACAAACAGGTTTCACTGACCGACCCGGATGCCCGCTCTATGATGACGCGCGGTAACGGCATCGTCGGCTACAACGTACAGACGGCAGTCGACACGCAGCACCATTTGATCATTGCTCACGAGGTTACCAACAGCGGTTCCGACCGTGACCAGCTCAGCTCGATGGCGAAGCAAGCTCGGGAAGCTATGGCCTCAGAAACGCTGTCTGTGGTGGCTGATCGAGGCTATTTCAAAAGCGAAGAAATCTTGGCCTGTCACGACGCCAGCATCACCACCTATGTACCCAAGCCGATGACCTCAGGTGCTAAGGCTGATGGGCGTTTCAATAAGGACGCCTTCATTTATGACGCCGTTAAAAACGAATACACCTGCCCGGCTGGCGAGGCGCTTATTTGGCGGTTTTCCAGCGTAGAGAAAGGCCTAAACATGCACTGCTACTGGAGTTCGAATTGCCAGAGCTGCGCGCTGAAAACGCAGTGCACGCCGAGTAAGCAACGGCGAGTGCGACGCTGGGAGCATGAGGCGGTACTGGACGAAATGCAGCGCCGGTTGAACCAAGCACCAGAGATGATGAAAGTTCGAAAACGGACTGTTGAGCATCCCTTCGGGACGCTCAAACAATGGATGGGCTCGACGCATTTTCTGACTCGCAAGCTGGTTGGAGTGAGCGCGGAGATGAGCCTGAATGTGCTCGCCTACAACTTGAAGCGGGTGATGAAAATCATCGGCATCGCAGGCTTATTGGAGGCAATGGCGGCGTAAAAACCCCGGCTTTCGTTGCGCTAGGAGGCGCTAACGCGCTTTATAAACGCTCTGGAACGTTACCGGTGGTGATCGTGGCAAATACTTGGGCAATCGCCTGTCCAGGAGCGCTGGGCTGCGGCACCCAAGCTACGAAAGTGTTTTTACACACTCTGGGTCGGAAGCTGCCATCTTTAGCCCTGATGCAGCGCCCGGTAATGACTGGGCGCCATGCCCACCACTTTGCGGAACAGCCGCGAGAAGTAATACACATCGTCATAGCCCAGCTGCTCGGCCACCTGGCGGATGCCCTGCTCGCCTTCGTCGAGCAGGCGGCAGGCATGGGCCATTTTCAGTTGGATAAAGTCCTGGATCGGTGCATGACCGGTCAGGGCGCGGTAGGTCTTGGCGAAGTGAAAGCGCGACAGTTTGAACTGCGCAGCCAACTCATCGAGGTTCAGCGCGTCATGCAGATGGGCACGCATCACCGCCTGCA
This sequence comes from Pseudomonas sp. SL4(2022), assembly GCF_026625725.1. NCBI lineage: Bacteria > Pseudomonadati > Pseudomonadota > Gammaproteobacteria > Pseudomonadales > Pseudomonadaceae > Pseudomonas > Pseudomonas sp. SL4(2022). Next base: position 3,175,891 of record NZ_CP113060.1, on the reverse strand, counting down.
CCGCGTCCACATCCAGCACTCGCCCGGATTTCAGGGTGGTGCGCGCCGGCAGCACGGCCAGGGAGGTCAGCAGCACCTGCAACTGGTGTGCGGCGTGTATGAAATGCGCCAGGTTCAAACCCTGCTTGCGCAGGTTAAGCAACGCATCGAACTCGGCCAACAAACGCGGCTGCACGCCGATACGCCACAGCGGTCCCTTGCCCAAGGGCTTGAGAAACTCCGCTACCAGCTCGCCGTCGAAGTGCACCCAGTACAGCGTCCAGGGCTTGTCCACGTCTGCGCCATAGGCATGCATCACGCCTTTCGGCAACAGCAGCAAATCGCCACCACTGACAGCTAATCGTCCATCCGCTGTCTCCAACCAGCCCTGCCCGGCACGGCAGTAGATCAACAGATGATCCTCCGGCTGCGGACGGTGCATGCGGTGCCCCTGCGCCTGCGGGTAGAAACCCAGAGCCAGCGGATAGCAGCCCTGCGCAAGCGGACTGCGGGCGAGCAGGCGGCGCAGCCGAGGCGGCGTGATAAAGCGTACACCGTTGGCCGGCAGTGGCCAGTTGGAGGTATCGACCTGCGCGCTCATAGGCATCCGGGCTACTGATTCAATCCCAAGATAGTCCATCCGCAGACCAAGATCGTCAATCCACAAAGCCGAGTAAGGCGGCTATAACAGGGACACAACAACAATCGTGCCGGAGACAAGCATGGCCAAGGCAATCCCACAGTTGATCGACGGTGAATGGCGCGAAAGCCGCGCACGTGAATTTATCGAAGTCACCGACCCGGCGACCCAGGAAGTACTGGCGCTGGCCCCCAAGGCCACCGCCGAGGAAATCGAAGCCGCGATTGCCAGCGCCAAAACCGCGTTCATCACCTGGCGTGAAGTGCCCGTCTCCGACCGCGCACGGGTGATGCTGCGCTATCAGCACCTGCTCAAAGAACATCACGATGAGCTGGCGGAAATCCTCGCCGGGGAAACCGGCAAAACCCTGGCCGATGCCAAGGGCGATGTCTGGCGCGGTATCGAGGTGGTGGAACAGGCCTGCAACATCGCCAGCCTGACCATGGGCGAAACCATGGAGAACGTCGCCCGCGACATCGACACCGCCAGTTGGATTCAACCGCTGGGTGTGTGCGTGGGCATCACCCCGTTCAACTTCCCGGCGATGATTCCGCTGTGGATGTTTCCCCTGGCCATCGCCGCCGGCAACACCTTTATTCTCAAGCCGTCCGAACAAGACCCACTGACGCCCAATCGCCTGGCCGAGCTGTTTATCGAAGCCGGCGCGCCCAAGGGCGTGTTGCAGGTGCTACACGGGGCGCGCGAAGTGGTCGACAGCCTGCTGACTCACCCGGATATCCGTGCCATTTCCTTCGTCGGTTCGGTGCCAGTCGGCCAGCACATCTACCGCACCGGCACCGCGCATTTGAAGCGCGTGCAGGCGTTTGCCGGGGCGAAGAACCATATGGTGATCATGCCCGACGCGCACAAGGGCCAGGTGCTCAGCAACCTGGTCGGCGCCAGCTGCGGTGCCGCCGGGCAGCGCTGCATGGCGATCAGCGTGGCGGTGTTTGTCGGTGAATCGAAGCACTGGATCGACGAGCTGCAGGCGCAGATGGCCGACCTGCAACCCGGCTACTGGACCGATGGCCACGCCGCCTTTGGCCCGCTGATCAGCCAGCAGGCGAAACAGCGTGTGCTGCGCCTGATCGCCGAAGGTAAAGCGGAAGGGGCCGAATGCCTGCTGGACGGCTCGCACTGCGCAATCGAGGGTTACCCCAACGGCAACTGGGTCGGCCCTACCCTGTTTCGCGGCGTGACCCCCAAGATGAGCCTGTACCGCGAGGAAATCTTCGGCCCGGTGCTGGTGTGCATGGAGGTCGACACCCTGGACGAGGCGATTGAACTGGTCAACGCCAGCCCCTACGGCAACGGCACTTCGATCTTCACCCGCTCCGGTGGCGCGGCGCGGCATTATCAGCATGCAGTGGAAGTGGGCCAGGTCGGCATCAACGTACCGGTGCCGGTGCCACTGCCGTTTTTCTCCTTTACCGGTTGGAAGGGTTCGTTCTACGGTGACCTGCACGCCTACGGCAAACAGGGTGTGCGCTTCTTCACCGAAACCAAAACGGTGACCAGCCGCTGGTTTGATGAAGATGCTGTCAGCGCGTCCGCCAACATGACCATCCAGCTTAAATAATGACTTGCCGGACTGATCACGAGTTGGCCCGGCCTTAACTGCCGGGGTTTACCTGCCCCGCTAAGGATCACTGATGGATTTCGAACTGACTGAAGAACAACGCCTGCTGGTCGACAGCGCCCGCGCCTTTGCCGCCAAAGAGCTGGCCCCGCATGCCGCCGACTGGGACCGCGACCACCACTTCCCGGTGGAAGTGATCAAGCGTGCTGCCGAGCAGGGTTACCTGGCGTTGTATATCAAGGAGGACGATGGCGGCCTGGGCCTGTCGCGCCTGACCAGCTCGCTGATCTTCGAGCAGCTGTCGGCCGGCTGCATCGCCACCACGGCGTTTCTGACCATCCACAACATGGCCTCGTGGATGCTCGCCTCCTTCGCCGACCAGGCGCTGAAAGATGCCTGGCTGCCGCGCCTGGTCAGCGGTGAACTGCTGGCCTCTTACTGCCTCACCGAGCCGGACGCCGGCTCCGACGCCGCCCACCTGCGTACGCGCGCCAAGCGTGACGGAGACGACTATGTGCTGGATGGCAGCAAGTGCTTTATCTCCGGCGCGGGCAGCACCGATGTACTGATCGTGATGGCGCGCACCGGCGAGGACAGCGGCGCCAAGGGCGTGTCCTGCTTCCTGGTGCCAGCCGACGCACCCGGCGTTAAGTACGGGCGCAATGAATTGAAGATGGGCTGGCGCGCCCAGCCTACTCGCACGATCACCTTCGAAGGCGTGCGCATTCCCGCGGGTAATCGCATCGGCCCAGAAGGCCAGGGTTTTGTCTACGCGATGAAGGGTCTGGATGGCGGGCGCATCAATATCGCCAGCTGCTCGCTGGGCGCGGCACAAGCGGCGCTGGAGCAATCGCTGCGTTATGTGGAAGAACGCAAACAGTTCGGCAAGCCGCTGAGCGACTTCCAAGCCCTGCAATTCAAACTCGCCGATATGCTTACGGACCTGACTGCCAGCCGGCAGATGGTGCGCCTGGCCGCACACAAGCTGGACCACGGCCACAGTGAAGCCAGCCTGTATTGCGCCATGGCCAAGCGCTTTGCCACCGACCACTGTTTCACGCTGTGCAACGAAGCCCTGCAACTGCATGGCGGCTACGGTTACCTCAACGACTACCCGCTGGAGCGCTGGGTGCGCGACAGCCGCGTGCACCAGATACTCGAAGGCACCAACGAAATCATGCGGGTAATCATCGCCCGCCGCCTGCTCGATCAAGGCGGCATGCTTGATCGCTTGCTGTAAACCTTTGCGTAGGGCGGGTGTAACCCGCCATTGGCCTGGCGGGTTACACCCGCCCTACATGACTAAATCCTAAACAGGTCCTAAGTCATTGCAGAAGCGAGGAACCCTATGAGCAACGCCATCGAAGCCTACAACCCCGGCGTGTTTGACCTGACCCACAAGCTCACCGTGGAAAAGCACGGCCATACCGCGCTGATCACCATCAACCAGCCACCGGCCAATACCTGGGACCGCGACTCGCTGATTGGCCTCAAGCTGCTGGTTGAACACCTCAACCGCGACGATGACATCTACGCCCTGGTGATTACCGGCCAGGGTGGCAAGTTCTTCAGCGCCGGCGCCGACCTCAAGCTGTTCGCCGACGGCGACAAGGCCCGCGCTCGCGAAATGGCCCGGCGCTTCGGCGAGGCCTTCGAGGCGCTGCGCGATTTCCGCGGCGTATCGATTGCCGCGATCAACGGCTACGCCATGGGCGGCGGCCTGGAGTGCGCCCTGGCCTGCGACATCCGTATCGCCGAGCGCCAGGCGCAACTGGCCCTGCCAGAAGCCACGGTCGGTCTGCTGCCCTGCGCCGGCGGCACCCAGCATTTGAGCTGGCTGGTCGGCGAAGGCTGGGCCAAGCGCATGATTCTCTGCGGCGAGCGGGTGGATGCAGAAACCGCGCAGCGCATCGGCCTGGTCGAACAAGTGGTCGATACCGGAGAAGCCCGTGGCCATGCCCTGCTGCTGGCGGCCAAGGTCGCGCGGCAAAGCCCAGTGGCGGTGCGCACCATCAAACCGCTGATCCAGGGCGCCCGCGAACGCAACCCGAATACCTGGCTGAGTGAAGAGCGCGAGCGCTTTGTCGACCTGTTCGATGCCGACGACACCCGCGAAGGGGTCAACGCCTTCTTGGAAAAGCGCGACCCACAGTGGCGTAACAAGTAACTCGCAGGATGGACGCCGAATGGCGTTTTCCACCACAGCATCGATCGGTGGATGGGTGAAGCGTCATCCACCAGAACCGCATGCGGTGGATGGATAAAACGCCGGCTACGCGCCCCGATCCACCCTACTCTGGAACTGCCCATGAACGTGCAATTTGAAGAACGCCCCGCCCTACATGGCTATCGCATCGGCATCGCCAGCCTGGACGCGGAGAAAAGCCTCAACGCCCTGTCGCTGCCGATGATCGAAGCGCTGGATGCCCAGCTCAAGGCCTGGGCGGACGACCCGAACATCGCCTGCGTGCTACTGCGCGGCAACGGCCCCAAGGCGTTCTGCGCCGGCGGCGACGTGGTGCAACTGGTGCAGCAGTGCCGCGAACACCCTGGCGAAATCCCGCCTCTGGCGCGACGCTTTTTTGCTGACGAATACCGCCTCGACTACCGCATCCACACCTACCCGAAACCCTTTATCTGCTGGGCCCACGGCCATGTGCTGGGCGGCGGCATGGGCCTGATGCAGGGCGCTGGCATCCGTATCGTCACCCCAGGGAGCCGCCTGGGCATGCCGGAAGTGAATATCGGCCTGTACCCGGATGTCGGCGGCAGCTGGTTCCTCGCGCGTCTGCCGGGCAAACTCGGTCTGTTTCTCGGCCTGACCGCCAGCAGCATCAACGCAAGGGATGCGCTGGATCTGGACCTGGCCGACCGCGTACTGCTCGACAGCCAGCAGGACGATTTACTTAACGGCCTGACCCAGCTCAACTGGCAGAAGCAAAGCGTGCAACAACTGCACAGCCTGCTCAAAGCCCTGGAAAACCAGGCGCTGCCTGAACTACCAGAAGCCCAATGGTTGCCGCGCCGCACGCGCATCAACGAATTGCTCGACAGTGCCGACCTGCCCCACGCCTGGCAGGCGATCAGCGCGTTGCACGCGGACAGTGATGCGCTGCTGGCCCGCGCCGCCAAGACCCTGGCCGGCGGCTGCCCGCTGACCGGGCACCTGGTGTGGGAACAGATCAAGCGGGCCCAGAAGCGTTCCCTAGCCGATGTCTTCCGCATGGAATACGCCATGAGCCTGAACTGCTGCCGTTACCCGGAATTTCCCGAGGGGGTCCGCGCACGGCTAATCGACAAAGACCATGCGCCACGCTGGCATTGGCCGGATGTGGCGAGTATTCCGCAGCAGGTAATCGACGCGCACTTCGCCCCCGCCTGGGACGGAGAACACCCACTGACGAATCTGTAGGGTGGATGACGTCTTTTCCATCCACCGATAAAACCGGAGCCGGTGGATGGGTGAAGCATCATCCACCCTACACCGCGACACACACCTCCCGGATGCAATCCGGCAGGGGTTGATTTGACAGCCTGCCCGGACCGCATCCGGGCCACACCTTTAGCGCCAAGGAAGCCTAACAATGACAACAATCGCTTTTATCGGCCTCGGCCACATGGGCCTGCCCATGGCCCGCAACCTGCTCAGGGCCGGTTTCAACCTGAGAGCCTTCGACCTGCTGCAAGCGGCCGTAGAAGGCCTGGCCAAAGACGGCGCCCAGGCTGCCAGCAGCGCTCTGGACGCGGTACAGGGCGCCGATGTGGTGGTCAGCATGCTGCCGGCCAGCCGGCATGTAGAAGGCCTGTACCTGGGTGAAAACGGCCTGCTGGCCGCGCTCAAGCCGGGCAGCCTGGTGCTGGAATGCTCAACCATCGCCCCGGAAATCGCCCGCAAGGTGCATCAGGCGGCCACCGCGCGCGGTCTTGAACTGCTGGATGCACCGGTGTCCGGCGGTACAGCGGGCGCAGCCGCGGGCACCCTGACCTTTATGATCGGCGGCGCCGCGGCCACGCTGGAAAAAGCCCGGACAATCTTCGAGGCCATGGGCAAAAACATCTTCCACGCCGGCCCCGATGGCGCTGGCCAGGTGGCCAAAGTGTGCAACAACCAGGTGCTGGCCGTGCAGATGATTGCCACCGCCGAAGCCATGGCCATGGGCGTGGCCAATGGCCTGGAACCTGCAGTACTGGCCGAAATCATGCGCCAGAGTTCGGGCGGCAACTGGACGCTGGAGAAGTACAACCCCTGGCCCGGCGTGATGGAAAACGCCCCGGCCTCCAAAGGCTACAGCGGCGGATTTATGGCCGAACTGATGGCCAAGGACCTCGGCCTGGCCCAGGAAGCCGCCCAGGCCAGCGGCAGCAGCACGCCCATGGGCGCGCTGGCGTTGCAGCTGTATCGCCTGTTGCTCAAGCAAGGCAAGGGTAAGCAGGACTTCTCGGTGGTGCAGCAGCTGTTTGTCGAGTAGGCCAGCCCAGCGCACCCCATTACCCGCGGCTGGCCCGGCACAGGGTTCAAGCTAAGCTGAGTAACGGTATCTGCCGCAGGCAGCTCATGCAGAAGGATAGGCCGATGTTCTATGTTCAGCGGGATGCACACAGCCAGCTACGACGAGTCGAAGTGGTGCCATTTGAAGGCATGTCAGACACATTGACTGCGGACTCTGAGGAAATTCGCGCCTGGTTTGCCAATCAGAACGTCGAATCGAGCCTGCTGCAGCTCAAGCAGAGCGACCTGGACATGATTCGCGTGGTAGACGACTTGGTGCACTTGCTGATCAGTAAAGGCCTCATCCGCATCACCGATCTACCGCCGGCCGCTCAGACCAAGCTGCTGACCCGCTCTCAGGCGAGGGAATCACTCAGCGGCTTGCATCGCCTGATCAATGACGAGGAGCGCGGTATCATCTGAGGCGCCTCTCACACCCGCAAAATAAAAAGGCCATGCTGCAGCATGGCCTTTTTGTTTGCTACCTAGGTCATCAACCGGACGGGCCATTGAGTAGGATGTCGTCGCGATAAGGCGGCTGCAAATCACGCTCGGGAATTTCCCAGATCAACACTTGAGGCGGCGTCTGCTTGAACGCCGGGCTGCTGAAATAGTCTTTGGCCGCGCCAGAGAACTCCCCCCCATCCTTGGCAAAGTTACCCACACGCGCACTTACTGCGCGCTCCAGGAAAGGGATGAAGTTGGAGTTACGTGAAAAGGACGTGCCAATCACGGCAAGGTTCGGTAATTGGCTGTCGCCGAACAGATCATCCTCGCCCAATGCGGCGTCATCAGCGCCACCCTGTACTTCCTCGATCTGAGTAACGGCCACCTGCTCCACAGCCGGCTGCAGGCGCTCGGGTAACCAGTCGAGCCCAGCCAAGCGCACCAGATCGCCGGGACGCGGCTGTGGCGCTGCCACACTGGCTACAAACTGTTTGGCCGGCGTTGGGCTGACGCCCAGTGCCGCTATCCGCGCGGCCACCGCTGCCGCCGCACGCTCAGCGCCGGCTTCACTCCAGTGCGTATCGGTACGCAGGAAGGCCTCACTGCCGAGTGGCTGCAGCGTCGGAGCCAGATCCAACACATCAACGCCCTGCCCCTGCAGGACATGCTGCCAATCCTGCGCGCGACTGGCCAACAGCGGCGAGCGCTCGATGGCACAAAGCTGCTGCGCGGCGATGCGACTCTTATCCGGCACCAGTACCACCAGCAAGTGAATCCCGCGCTTGCTGAGCTGCTCATGCAGGGCCGTGACTTTCTGCGCACGCGCGTCAGCATGTGCGGCGGCGTGTGGATGAATCTTCAGCTCATCCGTCAGAAACAGCCAATTGGCACAGCCTTGACGCACGCGAGTGCCGGTATCACCAATCGCCAACCAACTGGCAGCCCGTTCAAGATCGGCGGCGCGCTTGGCAAACGGCACATTGGCCAGTTCCTTGTTGATGCGATGGGTGATCTCGCCATTGCGGATTTCATCCCAACTCACCTTGTTCGGTAGCAGATCGACCTTGCCACTGACGAACATGGCCCACAGGCAAAAGGCCAGGCCAGCCAGCAGGAAGGCGAACATGACCAGCCCGGCCAACGGACTCAGGCGGATCATCATGGGGCTCGGCAGTACGGGCGCGAGGGAGTTATCTTTCTTCGACATGGTCGCAGCCCTTAAAACTGGAAGTACAGGAAGGGCACGGTTTCCCGGCTGGCGATCAGAGCGAACGACAGCAGGAAGCCCAATATCGGCCACAGTGCGCCGACCGCGCGAAACGCCCATATTTCACCGAAGCGAGCTTCGGCACGCGCCTGATACAACGGCAGCAGCAGGCAAACGATGCCGAGTGCCGTGGCAATCCCATGCGCCGGGCGCAAGGTGGCGGCCAGAGCATCGCCCAGGGCGAAGCCATGCAGGCCAAACTGCCCGGCATACATATTCAAAGCCGCATCGAAGGTTGGCGCGCGGAACAGTGTCCAGGCCAGGAAAACGAACAGCAGAGTCACGGTATGCGCCAGCCAGGCCGGCAGGTCAGGCCAGCCGGCGCGACTCCAGGCGCGGTCGATACACAGCGCAATACCGTGCGCCGCGCCCCACAACACGTAGTTCCAGCTGTCACCACCGTGCCACAGACCGCCGATGGCCATGATCAGGAACAGGTTGCGGTAGGTCTTCCAGGTACCGAAACGATTGCCGCCCAGGCCGATATACAGGTAGTCGCGCAGCCAGCTGGACAGCGAGATGTGCCAGCGCCGCCAGAAGTCCTGGATATTGCGCGCCCAGTAAGGCCGGTTGAAGTTCTCCGGGAAGTGGAAACCGAGCATCAGGCCCAGGCCGATGGCCATGGCACTGTAACCGGCGAAGTCGAAGAACAGCTGCAGCGAATAGGCCAGGCAACCGATCCAGGCATCGACAAAGGACGGATTTTCCAGGGCAAAGGCCACCGCCACCAGCGGCGACAGGCTGTCGGCCACCAGCACTTTCATGCTCAGGCCAATCATGAAGCGACGCGAACCCAGGGCAAAGTTCAACGGGTTGAAGTAGCGCTGCTGCAGCTCCTGGCGCACCCAGTCGTAGCGAATGATCGGCCCGGCAATCGAGTGGCCGAACATCGCCAGATAGGTGGCGAAGTTGGCAAAGCTGCGCTCCACCGGCACCACTTTGCGGTGCACGTCGACCAGGTAGGAAATCACCTGCAGCACAATGAACGACAGGCCCGCCGGCAACGCCACTTTCTGCCATTCGAACGACATCGCGCCGTAGCTGGTCAGCAGCTCGTTGAAGGTCGCAGCCAGGATGTTGGCGTACTTGTACCAGCACAGCACCAACACGTTGAGCACGATCAGCGCCGTCAGCAGGCGAATTCGCTGGCGCGACTGTTCGCGGGTGTGTTCCACCAGCAGACCACCGAGCCAGCCGACCACCGTCAGCACCACGTGCAGCAGCAGGAAGGTCGGACTCAGCCAGCCGTAGAACAGCCAACTGCCAAACAGCAGGACATGGTTGCGCCCACCCGGCCTGACCAGCGAATACACCAGCATGAAAGCTGGCAGGAACAGGATAAGAAACTCGAGCGAGGCGAAAACCATATCAGGGTCTGTTCCTGTTTCAGTTAGCTAGGTTGTCTTGGGCTTGGAACAGGCGCGGACCTTCAGCCGAGGGCACCAGGAACAGGGTGTAGCGCTGGCCGGCTGCCAACTCGCCAAGTGCCAGCGGCTCGCCCACCGAAGCACCGCCGCAACGCAGCTGCACCGAGAGGTTCAACGGGTTGATCGAGCGACGCTGCAAGGCTCCATGCGCAACATCCTTGAAGATGTCGACATTGCGCCCGGCCGCTTGTAGGCCGGCATTGGCACAGGACGCATCGAGGCTGTAGAAGGCCAGCGACGCCTTGAGTGCATTGAAATCATCCGGCATCTCACGCACGGTAACCAGGTTCAGGCCCTGCTCCGTGGCAATGCCAACCACGCTGGCAAACTCACCCGGCGCCACGCTGATGTCCAGCGCCTGCTGCGCCTCGCCCTGCTTGAGGCTGCCCTTGATTGGCTTGCCAGCCGGCACGGTGAGGAAGTCGGACGCGCGCACATCTCCTTCAAGGCGCAGGCTGGCACCATTCTCCGCACTCAGCTCCAGCGCGGTGTCACCGGCATTGAAGAAGCGCAGGAAGGCAGAGTCTTCACTCGGGCCTGTAGGGTACAGGGGGATCTCGGCAGCCTGCAGCAGGCTTACCGGCAGCAGGGCAAACAGGCTAAGCAGTGCGCGCATCACTTGCCTCCCTTGAGGCTGGCGGCTGGCAGCTTGGCCATCGCTTCGGCAATCGCATTGCCCCAGGCCTTGTAGCCGGCCACGGTGAAGTGCTGGCCGTCGGTGGTGATCCACTGACCCGGCTTGGACATCTTCAGCGAATCGACGTAGCTGCACGGCGCCACGTTGGCGGCGAGAAACTGCGACATCAGTTGGGTGCGCTGATCGTTCTTCTTGTACATGCCGCCCACCTTGCCCCAGGCCGGACCGACCCATACGCACTTGGTACCGGTTTCGGCAATCGCCTTGGTCAGGTTGGTCACGCTTTGCCAGGCCCAGGCCTTGGGGAATGCCGGCTTGTCATAAGAGGCCATGGTGTCGCCGATGACCAGCACCACCACATCCGGCTTTTTCTGCGCAATCAGTTGCTTGATCGGCGTGGTGGTCGCACCACTGCCCTTGAGGACCAGCTTGCCGGTGTTGTCCTGTATGGCGCCACAGTCGACCTTCTTGGTGATCAGCCAGTCGGCCGCGCTGGCACCGCAGGCACCGATGGAGTGCACCTTGGCGCCTTTGGCGACCAGCGCCGCATTGAGCGGCTCGGTCAGGTGGTTCTGCAGGCTCATATGGCTTTCGCCCAGAACCATCAGGGTCAGGCCGGCAAGTACAGAAGAAGACATCGAAGGGCTCCTCGACTAAATCATTACGAAAAAGGGACTAAGGCTTGAATTACTTTGCGGCGTTCTTGCGCACGTCTTCCAACGCGCCACTGATGGCGGTGCCCCACTTCTGGTAGCCCTGGGCATTCAGATGCTGGCCGTCGGTGGTAGCCCACTGGCCGGGCTTGGAGAACTTCAGCGAATCGACATAGCTGCACGGTGCGACATTGGTCGAGAGGAAGGCCGACATCTGCTTGACCTTGGCGTAAGTCTTGCCGTACTTGCCACCCTCGGTGCCCCAGTTCGGCCCGATCCAGGCACATTGAGTACCGGTTGCCGCGATGGCTTTGGTCAGGCTGGAGGTTTGCTGCCAGATCCAGGCTTTAGGAAATGACGGCTTGTCATACCCAGCCATGGTGTCACCGATCACGATCAACACCAGGTCGGGCTTGTCCTTGGCAATCAATTGCTGGATCGGCGTGGTAGTGGCTTTGCCACGCAGCACCACCGCGGGCTCTTTACCACGCCGCTCGGCCGCACCACATGCCCCACCTGGGGTGGCTTTGAGCCAATCACCGGCGTTGGCACCGCAGATGCCGATGGAGTGCACGTTGGCGCCCTTGCGGGTGAGGTCGTCGTGCAGGCCACCGATCAGGTAGTTGGGGGTCGCCATGTGGCTGTCGCCAATGATCAGAATGGACAGGCCGGCGAGCAATGAAGAAGCCATCGAAAAACCTTTAGTTAGCGTAAGGGGATTGATAGGGAGAAACCGGCAGCGCCATCGGGCCGGTCATGTCTTCAAACATGTAGCGCAGGTAGAGACCACCATTCCACTGGCGATAATCCTGCGCATTGTCGACGCCCACCTGGCCACCGACGAAGAAATTACTGCCCAGGCGGTACTCGGCAGCACCGCTCAGGTTGTAGCCGATACCGGTGTCGCTTGAGCCTTCATAAACTGCTTCACGCCCCAGGGCGCGGCTGGCCGCCGCTTGCAGGGCAGCCTCGCCTGGGTGGTAATCGGCATCATCCTGCTGAATGGTTTGCACGCCGACCGAGCCTTTCAGCTGAAAGGTCAGGCGGTCATAACGCCGCGCCCAGGTAACCGGGACGCCGATGGCAAAGAAGGTCTGCGGACTGAAATAACCACCATGACCGAAGGTGAAGTGCCCCTGATTCTCCTGATAACCGATGCCCAGGAGGTTCAGACCAATAGTCGACTGACTCTGTTCGTCATTCTGCAGGTACCAGTAGACGCCGGAGCCCAGTTCAAACCGGTCATTGTCCTCAACATTGTTACCCATCAAGCGGTGCATACCGACGTAGGCATAGGCACCGACTTCACGGTCATCAAAGCTCAGCTGAGCGCGTCCGCCGTTGGCGGTTACCCCGCCCCACTTCTGCCCGGTGCGCTCATCTTCGGCACCGGCAAAAGACAACAGGCTGTCCGTCACGGCGCGACGCGACAGCTTGCCACTCCAATGCAGATCCGGACTGCCGGCAACACTGCGTTCCAGGCTCACGCCACCGACCGCCGTGCTGTAAAGAAAGCCCTGTGGCGTAGTGCCCAGATCAGCTTTAAAACCTTCGCCGGGGTTCTCGAACGCCACTGCCAGACCAACACCAGAATCTTTCTGCGAACCCGGTGAAACACCGGGATTGGCCAGCGTTGCCACAGGGCCACCGCCAAAGCGATCACGAGCGCCCTCACCAACACTGCCGGCATTCAGCGAAACCGGGGTGACGCGCACAGCCAGACGGTTATCACCCAGCGGCATACTGGCTTCAAAAGGAGCCTGAATGTCAGTGATCTTGCTCAGCCCCGACTCACTGTCATTGGTGCGCGCCGTCAGGCCTTGAACCAGATAGGGACTGCGCTGTTGCATGATGTCGTCCAGCGCCCGTGCGGCCTCGCTCATGCCCGCACGCGGATCAATCTCTGCCGGGTCGTCGACCAGCACAAAGGGGTTACTGGCCGGTTGTGCATCCGCCCTGGCCCTTAATGGCGGCGGGTTGGTCGTAAGCGGCTCCGCCAAAAAAACGGGGGCTGTGCGCGCCGTCTGCCGCTCCACCGGGGCGGGGATCAGTTCCACAGGACGTGCCGCGCTGGTGCGCGGCGCCATGGCCAGGCTTTCCACCGGCGCCGGAATCGCATCCGGTACAGCGGTTGTAGCGCCAATACCGGCAAAGGGATTGGCGGGCGCCGCGGCCGGCCGGGTATTGGTCGCGTAGGTCGGGTTCTGCTCCAGTTTTTCCTGGGCAACCACTTTACCGAGCAACTCGGCAGCCGTTCCGGTGCGTCCCAAGTAACGATAAACACGGGCGGCCGTGGTAAGGACATCGACCTCATTGGGCGCCAGCTTCAACGCACGCTCCAGAGCATCTTCAGCGTAAGCGTTCTCAGCTTCCTGGGCCGCCATGTCAGCGGCACCCACCAGCAGGTTGGCATCATCCGGGTGGCGCTTGACCAGCGGCTTGAACAATTCCAGCGCCTTGCCCGTATCACCATTGGCGCCATACATGCGCGCCAGGGCCGATACCGCCAGGCGATCCTGCGGACGCTGCGCCAAGGCAGGTGCCAAGGTGTCATAAGCGGCCGCCAGTTCGCCGCGCTGACGCAATTGCTCAGCCTGGCGAACCCGGTAATAAAAGAGCAGATCGTCATACTGCTGACGCTGCTCGACGGTCATGCTGCGCCCCTGCAAATCACGCAGAATGCCGGCGACCTCAGTATCCTGCTCGGCTTCCAGCAGCACACTGGCATAACTCAACGTCAGTGACAGATCTGCCCGCGGACTGCGGGCCAACAGGTCGCGCATGATGGCAATCGCCCGCTGCGGATCATTGGCATCGGCATAGGCCGCAGCAAAAGCGGCCAGTCGCGCCGGTTTGGCATCCGCCTGCGGCTCGATACGCTGCAAGAACGCACGCGCTTCGGCCTTGCGGCCACTGCGGCTGAGCTCATTGATACGCTGCAGCTGCAGGTTGAACTCCACTTCCGCCACCAGCCGGTTGATATCGGCATTGCGTGCATTGCGCGGTATACGGGCAAGGGTGGATTGCGCTTGCTGCCATTCATTCAACTGAATCGAGAGCAGAGCACTGGTGTACAGCGCGTCGCGGTCGTTCGGTTTATTGGCCAACAGCCCGTCCATCAGGCTGCGCGCTTCGCTGATGGCACCCAGATCCACATAAAGACGGGCTAAAGCAAAACGTGCCCAGGCATTATTCGGATCATCGCGCAGGGCGGTTTCAAGCTCCTGACGCATGCCTTGGGTATCACCCCGCTTTTCTGCGGCCCGCGCACGCTGCAACGCCTGCTCGGCACGCAATTGCCCAAGCCCACCCAGCTTCTCGCGCTCAGTTTTGGGCAGACGCTCCAACAAGCGCAATGCTTCATCGGGCTTGCCCTGCTCACCCAGAACCTGGGCCAGCCCACGCAATGCACGGGCTTCCTGGCTGCGCGATGCCAATGCCTGTCGGTATCCGGCTTCAGCGGCGGCTAAATCACCCTGCTGGGCCTGCAACTCGGCAAGGGCCAGGAGTGCTTCACTGTCATTGGGCTTCAGGCGCCGCGCCTGCTCCAGCTGCTGCCGTGCATCGGCAACCTTGTCACGTGCCAGGTTGTCTCGCGCACGTTGCAACAGTGACCAGTAGCGCACGTCATCCAGCGCACGCTGCCAGGAACGACCGCCCTGCCTGACTGCTTTGGTCAACAGCACTTCGGCATCTTCAAAGCGCTCCTGACGCTGACGCAGAATACCCAGGCCACCCAACGCGTCGGCGTCATTGGGATATGATTTCAGGTAGGCCGTCAGGTCGCGCTCAGCCACGACCAGGTTGTCCTGCTCCAGCGCTTTCAATCCACTGTCCAGCACGGGATCACGACGCCAGGCCACAGCCCCGCTTCCGGCGCTGGGCTGGGTTCGTCCTTTGATCAGCAAGGCCCGGATTTCTTCATCATCCGGGTGAGTACGCAGAAACTGCTCAAAAAGTGGCTGCTGCGCCGGCTTGGGTGGGCCCATCCAGGTCAGGGCCAGGCGCCAGCTTTCATCCGCATCACCGCCAATATCCTCACGCTCGGCCAACTTGGCCAGGGCACGAATGCCCTCCTCGCGTGCGCCCTGATTACGCGCCAGGTGTTTGGCCAGGAACAGCGCGATGTAGGGATCATTGGGGAACTCACGCTGCAGACGCTCCATGCCACGCCGCGCCTCGGTCCAGTGCTGATCGACGTAACCCAGGTTGTTATAGAACTCCAGGCCGACTTGCCCCTGCCCCGGCTTCCCCCCCAACGCGCGGCGGTAGACATCCACCGCCTTGGCGCGCTCATCGGACTCCACCAGCAAGCGAGCCTCATCCAACAGCTTCTGGTTTACGGGGTCCAGCAAGCGGATATCCTGTTCCAACAAAAGCGCCTGACGCGGCAGCGGTTGTATCGCCTGCAGGCGTTGCAGATAGTGATTGGCTTCGACCGGTTTGGCCGCCTGAACCGCAATCAGGCCCAAGCCATAGAGCGCATCCGGTTGATTGGCGTCGAGCAGCAAGAGCTTGTTCCACACTTCCGCAGCACGCTTGGGCTTCTCCTGGTTTTGCCAGAAATGCCCTTGCTCAATCAGCAGGGTGTGCGTGCCCTCAGTCTCAGCCTGGAGACTGCCGTGGGCGATCGCAGCCAACAGCGCCAAAGTTAGCGGGCGGTAGCGGAACATGAATTCTCCCAACGCGGTTGCAGACGGCCATCAGCCGCAAACTGGTAATACTGATCGGCCCAGCCAAGACCAAACAGGCTGAGCATGTAGTCGTAATAGAAGGGCGCCGGGCCCGTGCCGGCAATCCACTGATCAATTGCTGCACGGGCGCGCTGGTCCTGTAACTCTTCCAACCAGGGCTGACCCTTGGCGCGGAAATAAGGCACCAGGGCACCGGAAAAACCACTCGGGCTCTGTCCTTCGGTGCTGCCATGGCGCACATTGACCTTCTCCGGCGGTAAACCACTGGATGCAGTGGCGCGGGCCATGCCATGCAGACTGGCCAGCAGCGGCTTGGCCAGTGGGTCTTTGGGATGCGTCATGCCAGCCCACAGATAGACGCGAATGGCATCATAACTGCCGCTGTCGCCTTTCATTGGGTCGCTGGCAAACAATCCGGCGGTGTCCGACACAGCGCGGTAACCAATCCAGTCAGCCGCAAAACCATGCTCGCCCGCCTCGTTCTGCAAGGTGGCGGTGTGCGCGGCAATGGCATTCCACGGTCCTTTGGGGTCGACAGCGGCAAGCCGGCGCATCAGCGGCAGAGGTTGATAACTGGGGTTGATGCGCCACAAGTGACCTATATGCGAGAAGCCTATCGGTCCCGGTAATAGCACGGCCCCAAGACCTGGCAGCTCCGTGATTTCCTGCTTCTTAATCTGCGCCAACAGGCTCAGAGCATCGTCTCGGTACTGCGGCTTTTGCCACAGACGCGCACCCTCGAGCAGCGCGTAGACAAACCACAGGTCAGCATCGGAGGCCGAGTTGGCATCCTGAACCTTCCACACCCCGTCCTTACCTTGCCCCCAGAGCCAGGCCGGCAAGGTCGTTTGTGGGGCATTACCCATCAGGTTTTCGCGACTCCAGCGCCAGATGGTCTCGAACCGCGCTTGATCATTGGCAACCAGCGCAAAGAACAGCGCATAGGACTGCCCCTCGGAAGTGCTGTGGTTCTTTTCCAGGCTCGACTCCAGCACACGGCCATCGGGCTGAATCCAGTGCTCGGCAAATCGCTGCCAGTGCGGCCACTCTATGGAGCAGGCCGCATTGGCCGTTGTACCGCCAACCAGTAAAAGCAGGCCTGCGCACAGGCTTAGAACAGGCCGGTTCATGATCGACCTCAATCGCTCAAACGTGCACGGGCACGAGCACGCAGGGTGAAGAACAGCAACAGGCTGGCCAGGCTTACCGCCACAGCGGTCAACAACAGCATCAAGAAGAGATTGTGTGCCAGCAGCCATTGCAGGTAACGCAACCAGCCCAGTTCCCCCACGTAATACTGATCTTCGGCGACCAGCGAACTGATGCGTTTGCCATTGATCACCGCCAGACTGCCCTGGATCGACTCTTCGTAATCCTCACCGCCTCGCAGGGCCGAGCTGATATCGACCAGCTTGTCCGGACTGGACGCAGCAATCACCACCACACTGCGTCCGCTGTCGAGCGGCGACTCAAAGCCAGTCAGGAAGGCACCGGCGCCCCCTGTGGCGAGCGCCAGACTGCTGCGCGCCTGACGCTGATTGGCACGGGTATCGGAGCCCACCCAGGTGCGCATGCGGTGCACCAGGTCAGACATTTCAAAGCTCGACTGACCTGTCAGACTGGCCGGTAAGTGATCCGCCCAGCGTTGCAGCAGCGGCTGATTGCTCCCGGCTGCCAGCACCAGTAAATCCTTACCTTCCAGCGGCTCATCCTGATCACCCTGGACAACGCTGACGGCACTGGCCGGCAGCCCGGTCGAATCACCGAAGCGACCCATAACATCCAGGTACAGGGAAATCTCTTCGACCCCGGCACCGGCAGGCATCACCACAGCGGTTTCGGAAAGGTCGGCCATACGCGTAAACGGAAAGCCACTGCTCTGGAACACACCCAGGTTGGGCATGGCAATGAAATGCTCGTAACCACTGAGGTCGAGGGTGGAGTCTGCCTCGATGGTGCCACGCATATTGTCGATGATGATGTCGCGGCACTCACCCTGCTTGATGTAGTCGTACATAAAGCGCAGTTGCAACGCAGACTGCAGCGGCAGGCTGTCGAGCGGCAAAAGCAGTTTGCTCTCTTGCAACAGGCTTTCATCCTGCTGCAGCTTGGCCAGCAGCGACTCGTCGTCTTTCAGGCTCTCTTGCGAAGGCAGCGGCAGTGACTTGATGAACTTGCCGCTGACACTGATCAGCAACGAAGAGTTGGTGGAGACCGGCTGCGGCGTGTAACGGTATTTAAGGTGCAGCGGCACCCCTTTCTCGCGCCAGTTGAATAGGTCCGGAGGCAAACGCATGGGCAGGTTGATGGTGCCTGGGTCGTAACCGGAAACGCTCAAACGCTTGGCGTCACTGAGCTCGCCCAGCTGTACCGGACGGTCGCTGGGCAGCCAGTTTGGCGCATCATAGGGTGTACGCGGCTGCAGGTTTTCAAACCGCTCAACCTGCGCGCTGGAACCTGCCAGCACCTTGCTGCCACTCACCAGGGACAAAGCGGCCTGCTTGAGTTGATCAGCATCACGCGCCGCAATTACCAGCAGCTTACCGAACGGATCATTGGGGTTAGCAAGCATGCTCAGCGTTGGCAGGCCGCTCGGCGGCAGCTCAATGCCGGCCATGGTGGCACTGCCCACCATCAAAACAATCGCGTGCCCCTTCTCAGGCAACTGGCCCAGGCTGACCGGAAACCGCGCACCACGATAACTGGCCAACGCACCAAACCAGGACGCTACCGCACCAGCGGCTTCCAGGGTGCGATTGTCAGGGCTGCTGGCAAATACAAAAGGCAATTCCAGCGCACGTGAATCACGTCCGTCAAAGAATGGCAAAGGCAACCGGGCCAAATCGTCCGGCAAGGCAATCTGCGTGGTCTCCAGTTCGAGCTGACTGGTGTTGCTGACTTTGGCCCACAGGCTTGAATGCAGCGGATCCTCACACATCATGGTGTAGTGACCGATCAGCTGCAGCGTCAGGCGGTTGAACTCGGTAACCAGGTGTGCCGGGATGTCCACCACCTGCTGTTGCAAGGTACCTGCGGTCTCCTTGGGAACCGGCAGGCTAGCGGCCACCTGATCGTTGACCATCACGTTGATCTGCGAGAGATCACTGAGCAGTGACGGCGAATAACTGTATTCAAGATTGACCCGGGCTTTGGTCACCACTTGATCGGATCGCACATCGAAGCTGACGCTGTCACTGCCTTCGATACCGCGCAAGTGCATGGGGTAATTGGCCCCCAATTGCTTGAGCGTGGCGCTGTAAGTCGGCACAAACTCCGGCACAACCACCTCTTCGACCAACGCACCGTCTTCAGCGGCAGGCTCCTGGGTTTCAACAACTTCTTCAGCCCAGGCCGTCGGCAGGCTCGAAGCGAGCAATGGAATCGACAAGGCGAACCAGAGGGATAGCATGCCTTTGCGTTTCTGACTCATGGATTCCTCGGAGTGGATCTAGGGGTAAAAGACAGGGCGCGTAAATGACGTACGGACTCATCAAACGTGGCACGCGAGAGCAGACATATCCCGCGCCAACCAATCCCGGTTACTTCAGCAAGCGCACCGAGCGGGGTATCCACCACACCCGTGCCCCAGCTCTTGGCCCAGGTATCAGCGCGCGAGAACGTCAGGCGGGCCAGTTCACTTTGTTGTTGCAAGCTCAGATTGGCGAAATTCAGGCCCAGGGTCTGGCCATGACTAAACACTACACTGGCCGGAAAAACGCCCTCTTCGCCATCGCGAAACAGGGAGACATGCACCTGTTCACCACAGGCAACCTGAACACCTTCGGGCAAATGAATGCCGACGCCGCGCTGCGAAAAATCGTTGGTTTGGCAGGCAATTGTCTTGCCATTGGCCAGCCCCAGCATGGCCGGCAAGGTGGCGAAAACACGCGGCTCGGCGCGGATCTGCCGCGCCTCACTGGCTACAGCAACGGCGGCGGCACTGATAATGATGTTGTAGAGCGTCCAGACCAGGTTGATCAGCAAGGTCACGGCGCTGGCATCCGGATCAAACCCGAGTTTGGCCACACCCACCAACATGCCGATAAGATTCAGCGCCAGGACAACGATGTAGGGTCTAGCCATTTTCCAATCGAAATAGCTTTCATCAATCACCCCGCCCTTGGCCGTCACGTTGAACTTGCCAAGTTTGGGGTTGATCATGGCCAGCAATACCGGGCGCATGATGTACCAGGCCAATACCGACTCATACACCTCGTTCCAGAACGAGTGACGAAAGCGTCCCTGAATGGTGGAGTTGGTGACGCTGGCCAGCAGGATATGCGGCAACGCATAGGCCACAATCAGCAGGGCCGGTGCCTGGAAAATCTGCGCCTCGAAGATCAGGTAGGCCAGCGGCGCGGTGAGAAACACCAGACGCGGCAAGCCATAGAAGAAGTGCAGCATGGCATTCAGGTAACAGAACCGCTGCCCGAGGCTGAGGCCTTTGCCAAGCAGCGGGTTGTCGGTGCGGAAGATTTGCGCCATCCCACGCGCCCAGCGAATGCGCTGCCCGATATGACCAGACAGACTCTCCGTGGCCAAACCGGCTGCCTGAGGTATTGCCAGGTACGCCGTGTTGTAACCCAGCCGATTGAGTTTCAGGGCGGTGTGCGCATCTTCGGTCACCGTTTCAACGGCGATTCCACCCACCTCTTCCAGCGGGCCACGCTTGATAATGGCGCACGAGCCGCAGAAAAACGTGGCGTTCCACAGGTCATTGCCGTCCTGAACCAGCCCATAAAACAACTCGCCTTCGTTGGGTACAGAGCGGAACGTGTCGAGGTTCTTTTCAAACGGATCAGGGGAGAAAAAGAAGTGCGGCGTTTGCAGCATCGCCAGCTTCGGGTCTTTGAGAAACCAGCCCATGCCCACTTGCAAAAAGGAACGCGTCGGCACGTGATCCGCATCGAAGATGGCAATGTACTCGCCTGAAGTCTGGGTCAGGGCAAAGTTGAGATTGCCGGCTTTGGCATGGTTGTTATCCGGCCGAATGATGTAGCCGATCCCCACCGACTCACAAAATTCCCGGAACTCGTCGCGGCGACCGTCATCGAGCACATACACACGCAGCTTGTCTTTGGGCCAATCGATCGCCTGCGCCGCAAAAGCGGTCAGTTTAATGATATCCAGCGGCTCGTTATAAGTCGGAATGAATACATCGACTGTAGGCCAGACGCTGCTGTCAGCCGGGAGCGGGTATGGCTTGCGCTGCAGCGGCCAGGCCGTCTGCAAATAACCAAACAGCAGTACCAGCAGGGCATAGAGCTCGGCCAGTACCAACCCATAACCAAACAGCATGTTGAGCCAGTTGTCGAACCCCAGAGACGAGGTCAGACGCCAATACATGTAGCGCAACGAGGCCACAACTGAGAGCACGATCATGGCCAGAATAGCCACGCGATTCGCGGTTCTGCGCAGTACCAGCGCAGCGATCATGCACGCCGCAGAGAACAGCATTTGCTGCTCTACGTCCATCGGTACGATGACCATCAACGCCAGTAAAGCGCCGACCACCAACAGCAAAGCGGCAGAGGTCGGCCGGTCCATCACATATGGCGAAGCACTTCCCTGAGCAGCACGTCGGGCACGAAACATGCCGGTTAAATTCATGCCAACTGCTCACTCCGCTGAGTCGCAAAGAGCTTGGCAAGAACGTTCAGGGCGATGGCTTGCAGATCGTGGCAGCCTTGGCCACTCGGGTCGTAATCCAGCACGCTCTGGCTGTAGGCGAGCGCTTCGGCAATGGACTGATCACGATGAATGATGCCCGCCACACGACTGCCCAAGATACCGCGCATGATCTGGGTGATGTCTTTGCTCAGTTTGCGCGATTGATCGACCTGATTGATGACATACGTAGCGCCATAAAAATCTTCACGCTCAGCCGTATAAGTGGCAAGCAGGCGATCAATCATTGGCAGCGTCGCATAGGAGGCCGCATCAGCGAGACTCACCACCACAGCCACATTGGCAACCGACAAGGCCTGTTGCAGATAGACAGAGGGGCCTGGCGGCGTATCAAGCACCACCACCGAGCCATCTGCCAACTGCAATTCAGAGAGCTGCTGCGCGAGCCAGTCAGGTTCGTCCTCCAGCTGACGCTCAAAGGCTCGACGCTGATCTTCATCGACAATGCCATACGGCAGCACAAAGACCCCACTGGGGGTGGGCTGACAAAAATCCCGCATCTGCACATCGGCGACACAATGAGCCAAACCTTCGGCCGCAACCTGCATCGGATCGATGGCAACGCCCAGGTGGTTACTCAGTGCGCTCTGGGGATCGAGATCAATAGCCAACACCGCACGTCCTTGGCGCTGCATGACGGAGGACAAACCAGCAGCCAGTGTGCTCTTGCCGACCCCGCCCTTGGCGGAAATCACGGCTACAACCTTGATATTGTCCAGATGCGGGCGTGGACGTGCCGCACGGACCGGCGTGCTGACAACCTCCCGGCGATCTTCCTGTGCCAACTTACCCAGCAGGCTCTGCAGGCTTTCTGCAGCCCAGTCCGGCCCAGCGGCAGCACCGGCAACAGGCATCGACGGCTCAGGGGCAGGCTCTGGCGCCAGCACGGGAGGTGGTTGAACAATTGCTCCGGCAAAGAGTGCCGGACGCACCACTGCAGCCACCTGAGGTGAAGCAGCAGGTTCGGCAGCGGGTACGCTAGAAAGCTCGACCTTGGCCACACCTGGCCACCGTTCCTTGGAGGATTGCTTCTCGTCTTCCTGAGAGATTTCCTGATAGTGGGCCGAGCGCCCACCAAACAGCTTGAACAAACTTGAAATGTCGCTGGAAGTACTCATGGACTGATCATTTCCGAATAGGTTGTAGCAGTAAAATAGAGAGGCGCCAATTTTACGCCGTCAATAAAAAGACACTTAACTTCTTATTGTTCTAATACCGTCAAATTTATACCAATCATGGAATTTAATAGCAATATGCCACCAAATTCATTTCAGAATTCTCCCCGACAGACCGAGATCATTTTCACACTGGTGATAGATGAAATTGAAATAAAAGATTTAGCTAAATATTAAACAAGCGCCTATTAACTAGCGATACAGGCGCAAAAACCACACACCGAGGCCTCGTTAAAAGCAGCCACTTGCAAGCAAGAATCGCACAAACTGATGACATCCTTGCGCTGTAGACCGATAGACGGACACTCGGCACGCTCGCATGCGATGACAACGTTTAAACCCACCAGAGCAAGCCGCCTTCTGCACACAGAAAACGGCAGCACAACTGGGCGCGTTGATCACCAGAAAGAAAGACAGGGCACATGAACGAGTGCCTGCAGCGGAGCCACCAGAACTGGCGGCACGCGTGAGATGACTTAAAGGGATGCAGCCATTACCGTGATTGCACCCCGCTCGATTTCAACAACCTGCGATTAACAGCCAGCCGCCTTTTAGCCCCCTAAGCGCGGGGCAGACTGCGCAGGTGAATAAAGCCGAACAGCAGCACCTGCAGACGCTGCAACCAGAGTTGCGGCTGGCCGACCAGACGGGCCTTGAACAGCAGCATCTCGCCGAGATGCGCCAGCAGCATGCCACCAGCAATCAAGTTGATCGTGAGGTACCAGCCCTCGCCCATGGGATAGAGCAGATTGAGCAGCGCCAGCAACCAGAACATGGCCAGCGCACCTTTGGCGAATATCAGAACAGGCATGAAGCACTCCTTAATCAGATGAAAAACCAGAGCAGTCTGCCCTGATAAAGCCCCGAGTACGTCCGCACTTTGGTCGGGTCGCACAGCGCCGCCACACTCAACGCAGGGTCAGGGCAATCGGCGTATCGCTGAAGTCAAAACAGCCAAGGAAGGTCTTGATCTCCAGCAGGCTGCCATCAACCTTTACATCGCCCAGCAAGGCGCCCTTGAGCAAACCATTCTCGCCGCTCATCACGGTGTCCAGATACGCCTTGTCGAGGGTCAGTTTGAGCGTGGTACCCTCGGGAATGCCCTGGTGCAACTGCACTACACCGCGGCGGACTTCCAGCGCCCACTGCTCGCCGATATCCGGAAAGCTGAAACCCAGGGTCAACTCGACATCATTGGCCTTGTCCGGATCGACCCGGGTAATCCAGTTTTGCAGGAAGATCCGCGCCGGAAAGGTTTTCAGCATGTCAGCGGAGAGAAACGCACTGCGCATGCTCTGGGCCATCTGCTGCACCTGCTCGCCGGCCAGCTTGCCTTCCAGTTCCATGGCACTCATCAGGTACCAGTTACGCCAGTTGATGTTCATGCTGGCATAGCCCAGCTTGCGGAAACTGCGGGCCTTGATATCGCGGGCCAGCGTGTCCTCGTTGTCCACCTGAATGGCGTAGCTGGAAAGCTCGGCGGCCCACTGGTAATCACCCTTGAGGTAGGCCTCGCCGGCGGCCAGCAACAGTTTTTCCCGACCACCCATCAAGGCAATCAGGCGCTCCGCCTTGTCTTTTGGTGGCAACGGATCGAGCGCCACCGGGTCACCCTGGAACCAGCCCAGGTAACCGTTGTAGATCTGCCGCACGCTGTGTTTGACCGTGCCGTAGTACTCACGCAGGTAAGGGGTGTAACCGGCCAGGTGCGGCGGCAGTTTGACCTTCTCGACCAGCTCATCCGGGGTCAGGCCCTTGTTCATCCAGCGCACGGTCTGATCATGGATATAGGCGATACCGTCGCGGGTCATGCGCAGCACTTCCTCGACCTGATCCTGGCCACTGACCGGCCGACCATGCAGCGGCACCATATGCTCGGCCTGGTAGGCGCGCAACTTATCCAGGCTCTCGACCCACACCACCGGGTCGCGGAACTTGGTGCCGCGCAGGGTGTGGATATTCGGCAGCGTGGGCCCCTGCTCCACCTCGGCGCTGATCAGCACGCGGTTATCCGGCAGGTAGACGATGATTTCGTCCGGTGCTTCGCTGGGCACGTGCAAAAACTGCAGGTCCAAGCCGGCGATGCGCGTGTCGAGCTTGTCCTTGAAGGTCAGGGTCGGCGCGATAAAGGTCGAGGCTTCGGCCTTGGCCAGTGGGCCGATCCCGGCGTTCATCTGTTCATGGTCACTGGCCGGCAGCGCCGCACCGAAGCTATAGCCGGAACGTACCGAGAGAATCGGCCCAACCAATGCCCCCTGCGCCACCACATTGGCCAGCAGGGTGTCGTGGGCAATGATCTGCACCTCGCCGCTGCGCACCTGTTCTTCCGTGACAAAGGCTTTTACACCGTTGATGTGATCCGGGTGAAAGTGGGTGTAGACCACCGCCTTGACCGGCTTATCGGTGATCTTGCGGAACTCGGCCATGATCTTGCGCGACTCGCTGACCGACTCACCGGTGTCGATGATGATCAGCCCTTCCGGTGCCTCAATCATTGCCACGTTGCCCAACTGCCAGCCGACGGCGGAATACACGTTGCCGGCTACCTGGTAGACCTTCTGCGCGAAGTGCTTGGTGTGCTCGGCCAGCTCAGGGTTGATTGACGGACGGATCTGTTCTTCGGGCAGCGCGGCCTGGCTGGCCAAGGGCAATGCCAGGCTCAGCAGGACGGCAGCAGTTCGATTCAGTAAAAACATGCGAGTCGCTCATTGTTATTGGCTGTGTTGGAAGAGTGGCTAAGCAACAGCAATAATTCCAATGCATTCCAAATCAACAAATGATGCAATCAGCGCATGAAAGACCGCCGCCAACGCCTTCACTTCGGCCCCCTAGCCGGACAGAACATTGTCACTCACACACTCAAGAGCATGACGCGCAAAGACTTCAGCCCGACAACCGCCCGAACAGACTTGGCAATAATCAACGAGCAGCCCCTAGCTGTATAAAAAGCTGGGCCCCGGATGCTCACGACCATCGTCAACACCCACCTCACGCTCAATCAGCGTATTGAGTCGGGTATTCAAGCGCTCGATTAGCGCACGGTGTGCCGTGGGCTCATTGGCCAGGTTGTGCAATTCGTCCGGGTCACTCTGGGTGTCGTACAACTCCAGATCATTACGTGCCAACAGGGTGGCGAAATCCTCGGGCTGATGATGATCGGAAGCAGCAAAATAGCGGGCGAACTTATAGCGCCCGTCATGGATGCCACGCAGCAGTGCGCGGTTGTCCAGAGACGGCCCAGGCTGCAGACGCTGCAAAGATTCCTTGATGATGGTCCAAGGCGTAACCTGATCGTGATCGCGCATCAGGGCCTCATTGAACTCAGGGTCGAGGTACATCGTCACGCCATAGTCAAACAGGTGACCGCGCTCATCACGCTTCGAACGCCGCGAGGCACCACCCAGGCTTTCGGCCAGGCTCACCCCAGCCAGTTGCGGATGGCGTATAGCCTGGGCGGCAGGTTCCAGACCTGCCAGTTCGAGAATCGTCGGCACGATGTCAACGGTCGAACCCAGCGCCTCACTGCTGAAGCCCTGAGCAATATCCGGGTGACGGACGATGAAGTTAACCCGCGTGTTCTCCTTATACATATGCGGGCCTTTCTGCCGTAATTGATGCGCGCCGGCCATCTCACCGTGGTCAGCGGTCAGCATGACGATGGTGTGATCGGCCAGGCCGCTGGCTTCAAGCCCCAGCAACACCTGCTCGATGCTTTGGTCAACGTCGCGCACGCAGTTCAGGTAGTAACTCTGCAAGCCCTGCCAGGCAGCCTCGTCACCCGGGTCGAGGTGGCCATAGATGTGGTTGCATAACTCGACATCGGCGCGCTGCGCCCAAGGTTTGCGCGACAGATCCTCGGCGTAGAAGCTTTTCGGCAACGGCAGGTCCCAGTGCTGCTCGTACACTCCAATGCGCGGCCCCGGCGAGAGGGGGCCGAGAAAATTGCGGCGCAGGCGCGACTGTTCCTGATGGATGCCGGAGCTGTAGAACATGATGTCGTGCGGGTTGACGAAATTGACGGCGAGAAACCAGGGCTGCGCATCGTCGCGGTGGCGCTGCAGCCAATCGACCGTGTCGCTGGCCGTCACCTTGTCGTAGATAAAGCCGGTCATCAGCGAGCCATGTGGGTCACCATTGAGGTTGAAGTCGGAGAAACCATAGGGCTGTAACGCCTCGGTGGTCGGCTCGACCACGCCATAGGTGAGGTTGCTCGACTGCTCGATATGCGACAGGTGCCACTTGCCCTTATACGCCGTCAGATAGCCTTGCTCACGCAGCATATGCCCCAGCGTGGGAATGCTCGGCTCCAGCTCTCGAAAAGGCGGCAGACCCAGGTTGGCGGTGATGTGGGTGTGCTGGGTGTGCTGCCCGGTGAACAACACCGAACGTGACGGTGAACAGGGCGTGGTATTGACGTGAAAATTGCCCACACTCACGCCTCGTTTGAGCAAGCGCTCATGCCCGGGCAGCGGCACGGCGCTGGGCAAATCGCGATGGGCGCGCTGCTGATCAGTGACAATCAGCAGGATATTCGGCTTACGTCCGGCCGGACGCTGCACAGCGGGTGCCCCGAGCAACGGAGCGGCCAAACCAGCGACACTGACCGTCCCTGCCAGTTTGATTAAATCGCGACGCTTCATAAGTATCTCCCGGACACGCTCAAACAGTGGGGGCCAAGCAGCCCGAACGGCAGCGTGA
Source organism: Pseudomonas sp. SL4(2022) (assembly GCF_026625725.1). Lineage (NCBI taxonomy): Bacteria > Pseudomonadati > Pseudomonadota > Gammaproteobacteria > Pseudomonadales > Pseudomonadaceae > Pseudomonas > Pseudomonas sp. SL4(2022). Next base: position 3,148,518 of record NZ_CP113060.1, on the reverse strand, counting down.
CGGCCAGCAGCGGACTGTCGAAACAATGCCAGGCTGGCATCACAAAATGCTTGTGAGGGGCCTGGGCAGACTGGCAAGGTCAGCGCAATAGTTCCAATGCAATCTAAAACCAATAGCGATGCACACCACGCATGAACGATCTCCGCCAACTCCGTCACTTCGTCGCCCTGGCCGAGCATGGGCACTTCGCCCGCGCGGCCGAGGCCATTCACCTCAGTCAACCGGCGCTGAGCCGCAGCATTCAAGCGCTTGAAGCCAGCCTCGAGTGCCAACTGATTGACCGCCACAGCCGCGGCATCAGCCTGACCACCCACGGTCAACTGGTGCTCGAGCATGCCCAACGCCTGCTGGCGGGCAGCCGTGCGTTGAAAAATGCGGTGAGCCAGTTGGGCAATTTGCAAACCGGTGATTTGCGCCTGGGCGCGGGTCCTTACCCCGCCGCGCGCTTGGTGCCGCGGGCGGTTGGCCGTATGACGCAGCGTTACCCACGGGTGCGCATCCACCTGCACATTGGCAACTGGCTGGAATTACGCGAACGCCTGCTGGATGACGACTTAGAGGTGTTTGTGGCTGACAGCCGTGAACTGCTGGACGACCCACACCTGTGCATCGAACCTTTGCAACGGCACGACGGTGTGCTGTTCTGCCGCCCGGACCACCCCCTCTTGCAACACAACGGGTTGCGCCTGCACGACCTGCTCGATTACCCGCTGGCGGGCACGCAATTACCCCAGGCCGTGGAGCAAAACCTGCGCGCACTCAGCAGCCGCGAACAACCGCTGAGCATTCAGTGCGACAACTTTATGGTGCTTAAAGCGCTGGTGGCCGACAGCGATGTGCTGAGCGTCGCGCCTTGGGATGTGGTGGCCGACGACATTCAGGCAGGGCGACTGGCGCAATTGCCACTGCAGGCTGATACGCTCACTGAACAGTCGGCTTACGCCCTGATCAGCCGCGCCGGTCACAGCCTGTCACCGGCAGCCGAAGCTATGCGCGAGGCGATCCTGAACGAAGATCAGCTGTTTAGCCAGGCCTGAACCACACTCAAAACTATTGAATACGCATGTTTTCACCATTTGGCACAGTCCTCGCTTTGCGTTCTGCGTATAAAGGAAATGCGTACGGCGGCAAGCAGCTTGCAGCCAGACAATCAGCAATGGTCGACTAGGGTTCCGATTCGCCGCAGCGTACTGCGGAGAGTGTCCGGTCCGAGAGTCGACGACCTCACGCAATGGCCACGGCCATGGGGTTACACGGCGGGATAAAAGCCCGGGAGAACGCACAGCACCGCTGTCCGCTTTCCTGTTCCCGCTGACTGACCCGAGGTTACCCATGCCCCTACGTACCCTGCTCGCCCGCCTCACCTGCAGCTGCCTGCTGACCTGCCTGCTGCTGCAACCGGCACATGCCGCCACTGAACCGAAAACCTTCAAGCTGTGCTGGTCGATCTTTGCCGGCTGGATGCCCTGGGGCTATGCCGCCAGCGAAGGGATCATGCAGAAATGGGCTGACCAGTACGGTATCCGCGTGGACATCAGCGAGGTGCCGGACTATGTCGGCTCGATTGAACGCTACAGCGCGGGCGAGTTCGATGCCTGTTCGATGACCAATATGGATGCCTTGACCATCCCGGCTGCGGCGGGCGTGGACTCCACCGCGCTGATCATCGGCGACTTCTCCAACGGTGCGGATGCCATTCTGCTGCGTGGTCCGGGCCTGACCCTCAAGGACCTCAGGGGCAAGACCGTGCTGCTGGTGGAAAACTCGGTGTCGCACTACCTGCTCAGTCGCGCCCTGGAATGGGCGCTGCTCAAGCCTGAGGATGTGACCATCCAGCACGTGTCAGACACGCAGATTGCCGAGGCGTTTCTCTCCGGCCAAGGCGACGCGGTGATCACCTGGAACCCGATCCTGGCCAAGATCAAACAGCAGACCCAGGTCAGTCAGGTGTTCAGCTCCAACCTGATTCCCGGCGAGATCGTCGACCTTACAGTGGTCAACAGCAAGGTCCTCGCGGCTCACCCGGAGCTGGGCAAGGCGCTGACCGGTGCCTGGTTCGAAACCCAGCGGCTGATGGGCATGCCCACCGATGCCGGGCGCGCAGCACGGGCCAAGATGGCCAGCGCCGCCGGCACCAGCCCAGAGGATTTCAGCCAGCAACTGGACACCCTGCGCTCGTTCTACTCGCCGCGTTACGCCCTGGCCTTTGCCCGCGCCAACAAGATGCCCGAGCTGATGCAGCGGGTTGCTCAGTTCGCCGACCAGCAGAAGCTGCTCGGCCACGACGGCAAAGGCCTGGACAGACTCGGCATCGCCTTCAGCGGTGAGCGCAGCCTAGGCAATGCCGACAACATCCTGCTGCGTTTCGATGGCAGCTATATGCAAATGGCCGCTGAGAAAGACCTGTAACGCGCAGCGCCCCGCAATGCAGCACAACCGCTGCATTGCGCACCGCCAGGACGCACGACCCTGGCCTGGCATCAGCAGAGATCAAGTGCCAGCGGGGGCAGGTTGAGCTGGCACGATGTTCGCAATACCTACCTTGTGCAGGAACAACCCGCTGCGGCGGGATCGCGGCACCACAATTTGCAATAGCCGACTAGGGTTCCGATCCGCGATCAACAGATCTGTGGATGACTGGTCCGAGAGTTGGCGACCTCCTTCGAGGTTACACGGCGGGATAAAAGCCCGGGAGAACGCGTCCCACCGTGGGATCCGCCGCGAACTCCTGCCCGTATTTCTCGAACTGGAGGCTTCACCATGCGTAAGACCCGTCTGTGTTCAGTACTCGCCGCCGTCCTGGCCGCTGCCATCAGCGTCAATAGCCACGCCGCGCCGAAAACCGATTTCAGCGTTTGCTGGACCATCTACGCCGGCTGGATGCCCTGGGAATACGGCGCGGCCTCCGGCATCGTCGACAAGTGGGCGAAAAAGTACGGCATCAACATCGATGTGGTGCAGATCAACGATTACGTCGAGTCGATCAACCAGTACAGCGCCAGCCAGTTCGATGGCTGCACCATGACCAACATGGACGCCCTGACCATTCCGGCAGCGGGCGGCGTGGACAGCACTGCGCTGATCATCGGTGACTTCTCCAACGGCAACGATGGCGTGGTGCTCAAGGGCGAGAAGAAGACCTTGGGCGACCTCAAGGGCCAGAACGTCAACCTGGTCGAGCTGTCCGTTTCCCACTACCTGCTGGCACGTGGCCTGGAAAAATCCGGCCTCAGCGAGAAAGACCTGAACGTGGTCAACACCTCCGACGCCGACCTGGTCGCCGCCTTTGCCACCAGCGATGTCACCGCCGTAACCACCTGGAACCCGCTGCTGGCCGAAATTGAAGCCACGCCGGGCGTGACCAAGGTGTTCGACTCCAGCCAGATCCCCGGTGAGATCATCGACCTGATGGTGGTCAACAGCGACACCCTCAAAGACAACCCGGCCTTTGGCAAAGCGCTGACCGGCGCCTGGTACGAAATCATGGCCACCATGAGTGCCGACACCCCAGCCGGCATCGCGGCCCGCGAGCACATGGCCAAAGCGTCCGGCACGGACCTCGCCGGTTACGAAGCGCAGTTGGCTGCGACCAAGATGTTCTATTCCGCCAAAGACGCCGTGGACTTCGCCAACAGCACGAAATTGCCAGCGACCATGAACAAGGTGGCCGAGTTCTCCTTCAGTCATGGCCTGCTCGGTGAAGGCGCGAAAAGTAGCGACGCCATCGGCATGGGCTTCGCCAAAGGCATCACCACCGGCGACCAGGGCAACCTGAAACTGCGCTTCGATCCGAGCTATATGCAGATGGCGGCTGACGGCACGCTGTAACGCCATGACGTAGGTAGGGTTGAGCCTGCGAAGCCCAACACCGCCATTCGTTGGGCTTCGCAGGCTCAACCCGACCTACGCCCACTTGCTTCGAGAGCTTGCCATGCGCCTGATCAACCGCCACCCGGATCGCAGCGGTCGCCTGCTGCTGATCCTGCTGCCCTTCGCCCTGCTGCTGTTCGCCTACTTTGCAGGCTCGGTTCAGCGACTGGCCGACAACCCCAACGACAAGCTGCTGCCCAGCGCCACGCAGATGATCGCGGCGGTGGACCGGCTGGCCTTTACCGAAGACAAACGCAGCGGCCATTACCTGTTCTGGCAAGACACCGCCGCCAGCCTTAAACGACTGGCCATGGGCGTGGCCATCGCCGCACTGGTTGGCTTGTGCTTGGGGATAGCCGCCGGGATTATTCCGCTGTTCGGTGCGCCGCTGTCGCCGCTGCTGACGGTGCTGTCGATGGTGCCGCCGCTGGCCGTTTTGCCGATCCTGTTTATCGTCTTTGGCTTGGGAGAGCTGTCCAAGGTCATGCTCATCGTCATCGGCATTACGCCGATCTTGGCCCGCGATCTGGAGCAACGCGCCCGGGAAATTCCTCAAGAGATTCTGATCAAGGCGCAAACCCTCGGGGCCAGCACCTGGACCCTGATCCTGCGCGTGGTGCTGCCGCAACTGCTGCCGCGCCTGTTGATCGCCCTGCGCCTGGTGCTCGGCTCGGCCTGGTTATTTCTGATTGCCGCCGAAGCCATCGCCTCAACCGACGGTCTGGGCTACCGCATCTTTCTGGTACGCCGCTACATGGCCATGGACGTGATCCTGCCCTACGTGGTGTGGATCACCCTGCTCGCCTGGCTGATGGACCTGGGCCTGCGCCAGTTGGCCCGTGTGTGTTTCCCCTGGTTTGAGGGGGCTAAGTCATGAAAACCATAAAGAGCGGCACCGTAGCGAGCGAGTCGCTGGCAAGAAGCCCGGAGCGCAGCAACCGGAGTGGACATCTCGTCCATGAGGATTGCGAGCACCGCGCGACGCAGCCAGCGGCTCGCGCAGTAGGTGCCTTTATCGAAGTGAAGAATGTCTGGCAGGCGTATGGGGATCAGGTTGTCTTGGAGCGCCTGAACCTGAGCATCAACGAAGGCGAGTTCTGCACCTTGGTTGGCGCATCCGGCTGCGGCAAGTCGACCTTCCTGCGCCTATTGCTCGGTCAGGAGCGCGCCAGCCGGGGCGAGATTTTGCTCGGCGGCCAGCCCTTGGCAGCTGAGCCCGACGCCAGCCGGGGCGTGGTGTTCCAGCGCTATTCGGTATTCCCGCACCTGAGCGTGCTGGATAATGTCGCCATCGGCCTGGAGTTACCGCGTTCAAAACTACTCGGCCGGCTGTTCGGCAGCGCCAAACGCGACGCCCGCGAACAGGCGGCCGTGATGCTGAAAAAAGTCGGCCTCGGCCATGCGCTGGACAAATACCCCAGCGCCTTGTCCGGCGGTATGCAGCAGCGTTTGGCGATTGCCCAGGCGCTGATCATGCAACCGCGCGTACTGCTGCTCGATGAACCGTTTGGCGCGCTCGACCCCGGCATCCGCAAAGACATGCACAGCCTGCTGCTGGAGTTGTGGCACGAAACCCAGCTCACGGTGTTTATGGTCACCCATGACCTGAGCGAAGGCTTCAGCCTCGGCACCCGCCTGCTGGTGTTCGACAAAACCCGCATTGACCCGCACGCACCGAATGCCTTCGGCGCGCGCATCACCTACGACATCCCCCTCAACAGTGACCGCCGCGCCACCCGCGCCGCCGTCGAAGCGTTGCCCGCGCATATCAGCGGCAACCTGCAACCGGCCCTGTAGGAGCACCCGATGACTGCCTCATTAAGCCTGCGCCCCACCCTCTACGAGGAACTCGTCCCCGGCGGCGGCCACACCTCCTTTGTTCTCAAACGCGGCCAGTTGCTGCGCATCACCGACCTGCAAGGCGGTGCCAATGCCAGCCTGCTGCTGCTCAACGCAGCCGAGAAAAGCGAACGGCTGAACCTGCCCGACAGCCTCAAGTGTCAGCACACCGCCAAACTCACCGCCGGCCACTGCCTGTATTCGGACATGGGCCGCGTGCTGGCCGCCATCACCGCCGACACCTGCGGCTGGCACGACAGCTTCGGCGGCGTGTTGAATGCCGAAGAGGTGCAGGAGAAGTACGGCAGCGGCAACTATCAACAACTGCGCAACGGTTTCTTCCGCAACGGCGTGGACAACCTGCTGGTGGAAATGGGCAAGTGGAACCTCAATCTGCAAGACCTGCTGATGTGCCTCAACCTGTTCAGCAAGGTCACGGTCGACAGCGACGGCTGCTTCCACTTCGCCGCCAACAACGCCAAGGCTGGCGACTACATCGAGCTGTACGCGCCGATGGACACGCTGGTGGTGCTCACCGCCCTGCAGCACCCCATGGACCCCAACCCCGAGTACGCGCCCAAGCCGCTGCAACTGAGCTGGCACAAGGTGGAAAGCGACGGCATCAGCGTGCTGTGCCGCACCTCACGCCCGGAAAACGCGCGGGGCTTCCATAACACCGAACGTCTGTATATCTGAGGCCGGCGCACATGACCCTTACCGCAAGCAACAAGCACCCCGAAGCCGCCGTGTACCGCGCCACCATCGGCGCGGGCGAACCCTTTCTCTGTGAAGTCAAAGCCGGGCAAACCCTGCGCCTGCTCGATCTGGAAGGCAATCAAGCGGTCGATACGCTGTTCTACAGCGCCGCCAACCCGCGCGAGCGCTACGACGTGCAACGCACCCTGCGCAAACAGAACCGCGTCTACCTGACCACCGGCAGCGTGCTGTATTCCAACCTGGGTAAGCCGATGCTGACCATCAGCGCCGACACCTGCGGACGCCACGACACCCTCGGCGGTGCCTGCGCCCAGGAAAGCAACACCGTGCGCTACGCCCTCGACAAGCGCTACATGCACAGCTGCCGCGACAACTTTTTACGCGCCAGCCTGCACGACGGTCGCCTGAGCAAAGCCGACATCAGCGCCAACATCAACTTCTTTATGAACGTACCCGTGACGCCCGAAGGCGGCCTGACCTTTGAAGACGGCATCTCCGCCGCCGGCAAATACGTTGAACTGATCGCACACATGGACGTGATCGTGCTGATCTCCAACTGCCCGCAACTGAACAACCCATGCAACGGCTACAACCCAACTCCGGCTGAAGTGCTGGTGTGGGATTGAAAAGCAGCGACAAGCTGCAAGTAAGAGCACCGTAGGGTGGATGTCGCTTTTCACATCCACCGACGCTTAGCAGCTGCCCCGTGGAGGATGGCCGCCCCGTGGAAAACGCTTCGCGGTTTTACACCCTACGAACTGAATGCCCACCCCGGACGACCGGGGTGCAGACCGAATACCGCGGGACGGCCCGCCCCTTTCGAGGACACCTCGAATGTTCGACAAACTGCTGATCGCCAACCGTGGTGCCATTGCCTGCCGCATCCTGCGCACCCTGCGTCAACTCGACGTGAAAGGCGTGGCCGTCTACTCCGAGGCTGACGTCGCCAGCCTGCACCTGCAGCAAGCCGATGAGGCGCATAGCCTCGGCGAAGGCCCGGCGGCCAACACCTATCTGGTCGTCGAGAAAATCCTCGCCATCGCCAAGCAAACCGGAGCCCGCGCGATCCACCCCGGCTACGGCTTCCTCTCGGAAAACGCCGCCTTTGCCGAAGCCTGCGAAGCCGCTGGTATCGCCTTTGTCGGCCCCACGCCCGAGCAACTGCGCGTCTTCGGCCTCAAGCACACCGCCCGCGCCCTGGCCAAACAGCATGGCGTGCCGATGCTCGAAGGCACCGAGTTGCTGGAAAACCTCGACGCCGCGCGGGTCGCAGGCGAGCAAGTCGGCTATCCGGTGATGCTGAAAAGCACTGCCGGTGGTGGCGGCATCGGCATGCGCGTGTGCCACAGCGCGGCGGAACTCGCCGACGCCTTCGAAGCCGTCAAACGCCTGGGGCAAAACAACTTCAGCGACAGCGGCGTGTTCATCGAGAAGTACATCCAGCGCGCCCGCCATCTGGAAGTGCAGGTGTTTGGCGACGGTCGCGGCGAAGTACTCGCCCTTGGCGTGCGCGACTGCTCGGTGCAGCGGCGTAACCAGAAAGTGCTGGAAGAAACCCCGGCACCCAACCTGCCGGTCGGCATGGCTGATGAGCTGTGCGCGGCGGCGATCAAGCTGGCCAAGGCGGTCAATTACCGCAGCGCCGGCACCGTGGAGTTCGTCTACGACAGCGAAGCAGGGCGCTTCTATTTCCTCGAAGTGAACACCCGCCTGCAAGTCGAGCATGGCGTCACTGAACAGGTGTGGGGCGTTGATCTGGTGCGCTGGATGATCGAGTTGGCGGCAGGCGATCTGCCCCCGCTCAGCGAATTGGCAACCACCTTGAAACCCAGCGGCCACGCCATTCAAGCGCGCCTGTACGCCGAAGACCCGGGCCGCGACTTTCAACCCAGCCCCGGCCTGCTCACCGCGGTGGACTTCCCCAAGGCTGACGGTAAAGCCCTGCGCATCGACACCTGGGTCGAAGCCGGCTGCGAGATCCCGCCCTACTTCGATCCGATGATTGCCAAGCTCATCACTTGGGCCGATAGCCGCGATGCGGCCAGCGCCGCTCTCAGCCAAGCACTGGCTGACACCGTGCTGTATGGCGTGGAGTCCAACCGCGATTACCTGCGGCAGATTCTGGTCGACGCACCGTTCGCCAGTGGCGAGCCGTGGACGCGCTGCCTGGAAGGCCTGACCTACAACGCCACGACCTTCGAGGTGCTAAGCGCAGGCACGCAAACCACCGTGCAGGATTATCCAGGCCGCCTCGGCTATTGGGCGGTTGGCGTGCCGCCGTCCGGGCCGATGGACAACCGCGCCCTGCGCCTGGGCAATCGCCTGCTGGGCAACGCCGAAGACGCGGCCGGTTTGGAAATCACCATGAGCGGCCCGACCCTGCGCTTTAACACCGATGCGCAAGTGGCAGTCACCGGTGCGGTCATTCCCTTGCAGGTGGATGGCATCGAACAGCCGCTCAATACCACGCTGCTGATCAAAGCCGGCAGCACCCTGAGCCTGGGCACTATTCAGGGGGCCGGCGCACGCAGCTACCTGTGCCTGCAGGGCGGCATTCAGGTGCCCGACTATTTAGGCAGTAAAAGCACCTTTACCCTCGGCCAGTTCGGCGGTCACGCGGGCCGCGCACTGCGAGCCGGCGATGTGTTGCATATCCCCGTTCTGAACCACGGCGAAGCCGGTGCGCAACTGCCCGTCGAGTTGTGCACCGCCCTGCCCGCCGTGCGCGAAATCCGCGTGATCTATGGCCCGCACGGCGCACCGGAATACTTCACCCCGGCCTATATCGAGACGTTTTTTGCCACCGACTGGGAAGTGCACTTCAACTCCAGCCGCACCGGCGTGCGCCTGATCGGCCCAAAACCGGAGTGGGTGCGCGACAGCGGCGGCGAAGCGGGTTTGCACCCCTCCAACATCCACGACAACCCCTACGCCATCGGCGCGGTGGACTTTACCGGCGATATGCCGGTGATCCTCGGCCCGGACGGCCCGAGCTTGGGTGGTTTCGTCTGCCCGGTAACCATCATCGAGGCCGATCTGTGGCAGCTCGGCCAGCTCAAGGCCGGTGACAAGGTGCGTTTTCTGCCGGTGGATATCGCTACTGCACGGCATTTGGCAAAAACCAACAACCTCGAGTGCACAGATCTCTGTAGGAGCCAGCTTGCTGGCGATCCTTCGATATCGCTGATCGCGGGCAAGGGCTATGACGCCCCCCTCGCTCCTACAACAGCCCATACCCTCAACTCCCCCATCGTCCTCGACATCGGCGAAGCCGATAAACGCCTGGTCGCACGCCTGTCTGGTGACACTCACCTGCTGCTGGAAATCGGTGCGCCTGAGTTGGATCTGGTGCTGCGTTTCCGTGGCCATGCCCTGATGCAGGCGCTGGAAGCCAAGCAACTGCATGGCGTGATCGACCTCACACCCGGCATCCGCTCACTGCAGGTGCATTACCAGCCGGAAACCCTCGCCCTTAACGATTTACTCGGCATTGTCGCTGGCGAGTGGGACGCGGTGTGCGCCGCACAAGACCTCAAAGTACCGTCACGCATCGTTCACCTGCCGCTGTCCTGGGATGACCCGGCCTGCCAGTTGGCCATCGACAAATACATGACCACGGTGCGCAAGGACGCCCCCTGGTGCCCGAGCAACCTGGAATTTATCCGCCGCATCAACGACCTGCCGAATCTGGATGAGGTGTACAAAACGGTCTTTGATGCCCGCTATTTGGTGATGGGCTTGGGCGACGTCTACCTCGGCGCGCCGGTGGCCACTCCGCTCGACCCGCGCCATCGCCTGGTCACCACCAAATACAACCCGGCGCGCACCTGGACCGCGGAGAACTCCGTGGGCATCGGCGGCGCCTATATGTGCGTGTATGGCATGGAAGGCCCCGGCGGTTACCAGTTTGTTGGCCGCACCCTGCAGATGTGGAACCGCTACCGCGAAGTGGCGGCGTTCGACGGCAAGCCCTGGTTGCTGCGCTTCTTTGACCAGATTCGCTTCTACCCGGTCTCGGCCGATGAGCTATTACGCATCCGCCGAGACTTCCCGCTGGGGCGTTATGAGCTGCGCACCGAGCACAGCGAACTGGCCCTGGCCGATTACCAGACCTTTCTCGACCGCGAGGCTGAGGGCATCGACGCCTTCCGTACCCAGCAGCGTGCCGCCTTCGACGCCGAACGCCAGCGCTGGATCGCCTCCGGTCAAGCGCACTACGAGAGCGAGGAAGTGGCCGCCGACCTCGACGAAGACGCCCCACTCGGCGCGGGCCTGCACAGCATCGACAGCCCTATCGCCGGCAACCTCTGGCAAGTTCAGGTGAGTGAAGGCGATCTGGTTAAAACTGGCGATGTGCTGGTGATACTGGAGTCGATGAAGATGGAAATACCCCTCCTCGCCCCGCGTGACGGCGTGGTGCGCGAGGTGCGTGTGCAACCCGGCTCGCCAGTGCGGGCGGGCCAGCGTGTGGTGGTGCTGCAAGAGGTTCAGTAGCGGTAAGATGGAGACGCCTCGCCCATCCACCAACTGCGGTCTCACCGCGGATGGAAAAAGCGTCAGCTACGCGCCCCGATCCACCCAACGCGCTAACGCCGATAACTGAGGATGCGCCCTTTAAACGGCGCATCCGTGTTATCCAGCAGGTTCAGGCCATCAGCCAACTGCAGATAGCCGTGTTCCAGCATATGCCGGGAAAACCGCGCGCTATTGCCACGCCCAGGGTCGACAATCAGCACCGCTGCATGGTGATTGCAATGGCGGGCGATAAACCCGGCCAGCAGCCTGGGGTGGTCGCGCTCGTAGAGCAGATCGCTGCCGATCACCAGATCGAACAGACCCAGTTGCTGATAGTCCTCGGCCCAGTCGCAGCGCTGATAAGGCACCGGCTCCAGTTGATTAAGCGCGGCATTGCGCAGTAGAAACTCCCCCGCCAGCGGGTGGTAATCACTGGCGGTGATATCCGCCCCCAGGCGCTGCAACACCAGACTGGTCAGCCCCAGGCCGCAGCCCAGTTCCAGGATGCGCAGCCCCTCAACCGCCATACCGCTCAGGGTTTGCGCCAGCACCTCGCCGGCCGGCCACAATTGGCCAAACAACGGCCAGGTGGCCGAGGAGATACCGGCCTGTTCGGCGAGGCCATCGTCATCGGCAAATTGCTGTTTATCGCGTAGAGAGCACAAGTGGAAATCCTCCACACCGATGCTCAGGGTGAAATAGCGAATGCGGTAGGGTACAGGCTGGCGGGGCATGGCGGCTCGATTGCTGGAGGGGCTGCAAACAGGGGCAGCTCAGCAAGGCGCAATGCAAACAACACAGAACGGGTCACCAAGGAGACTCTCATGGAGCCCCACCTTAGTCCGCCAGGGCCTGTGGCAGCAAGTAGCATGCTGGCCAACAAAGAAGCCCTTATGTTTCAGCAGCGCAGCGGCGTGCCGGAGGCTACAATGCGGCGATAAATTAACCAGCAGAGTTTTGCATGTCACAGCCCGCTCCCCTGAAGCATCAACGCTCCTTGATCGTGCTTCTGCTGGTTCTGCTCGGTTGCGGCTTCCTTGCCACGTCGCTGGCCAGTTATTACACCGCCCTCAACTCGATCCGTGCCGGGATCATCAATACTGAACTGCCGCTGACCTCGGACAACGTTTACTCGGAAATCCAGAAGGACTTGGTTCGACCCATCCTGATTTCCTCGATGATGTCCCGCGACACCTATGTGCGCGACTGGGTGCTGAGCGGCGAACAGGATTCCGAGCAGATCACCCGTTACCTGCGCGAGGTGCAAGAGCACTACGCCACGGTCACCAGCTTTTTCGTTTCCGACAAAACCCACACCTACTACCAGGCCAAGGGGGTTCTCAAGCAGGTCAAGAAAACCGAACCGCGCGACGACTGGTATTTCCGCGTGCGTGACATGCAGGCGCCCTACGAGATCAATGTCGACGTCGACATGGCCAACGACGACCGCCTGACTGTGTTTATCAACTACAAGGTATTCGACTACAACCAGCGCTTTATCGGCGCCACCGGTGTCGGCCTGACGGTGGATGCGGTGGTCAAGCTGATCGACACCTACCAGCAGCGCTATGAACGCAGCGTGTTCTTTGTCGACACCAGTGGTCGGTTGGTACTGACCGGTGCCAACGGTGGGCCGATGGGTGCCCGAGTTGGCCTGTCACTCAAAGAAATTCCCGGCCTTGAGGCGCTTCTGGAAAAACTGCCACACCCGCAAAGTGGGGATTTCGAGTACCAGGAGCATGGTCGCGACCACTTCCTCAATGTGCGCTTTATTCCTGAGCTGAACTGGTATCTGTTTGTCGACAAGCATGAAGACGGTGCAATCGCCGGTATCCGCAAGTCGCTGTACCTGAACCTGCTGATCTGTTTAGTGATCACCAGCATCGTCATCACCCTGGTCAGCCTGGCAATGGGCCGTTATCAACGCCGCATCAGCGCGCTGGCCACTACCGATCAGTTGACTGAGCTGCCCAACCGCCGCGGCTTTGATCTGCTGGCCAACCAGGCGGTACAGGAAGCCCGACGCAATCCCAACCCGCTGTGCGCGCTGATGCTTGACCTGGACAACTTCAAGCAACTCAACGACAGCCAGGGCCATATGGCCGGTGATGAAGTGCTGCGCCGCTTTGCCAGCGACCTGCGCAGCACCCTGCGCCAGTCCGACATCATCTGCCGCTGGGGTGGCGAGGAATTTATCCTGCTACTCAAGGACACCACACCCGAGCAGGCACGCGAGCTGGGCGAAAAAATCCGCCAGCAAACCGAGCAAAGCAGCATCAGCTTCAACGGCGCGCAGCTGCGCATCACCACCAGCATCGGCCTGGCGCAATTGCATGCCGATGAATCCCTGGAGCAGCTGATCACCCGCGCCGACCGCGCCCTGTACCGGGCCAAACAGGGCGGCCGCAACCGCCTGTGTGAAGAAATCGCGTGAGTGATGACACCCACCGCTGCCCCTGCTGCGGGCAGTTCAACCAATGCGCCCAGGCTGGCGCAGACGCACCGGTGAGCGAGTGCTGGTGTTTTAACGTACCGGTCGATGCCGCGCAGCTGGCCAAGCTGCCGCCCGAGCAGCGCAACCGCAGCTGCCTGTGCCCACGCTGCGCTCAGGGCTTGCCCGAACCCTCGGCTGACTAGCCATGCGCCTCGACCGTTTTCTTAGCAACCAGCCCCAACTCAATCGCCAAGCGGCCCGCCAACTGCTGGCCAACGGCTGCGTACGAGTGGACGGCGCGGTGGTTTGCGATGGCCTGTGCGAAGTCAGCCAGTTCAGCCGTATCGAGGTTGAAACCGAGCTGATGCAGGCCGGCAAAGCCGCACGCTATTTCATGCTGCACAAACCCATCGGCGTGGTCAGCGCCACCGAACATGAACAGCACCGCACGGTGCTGGACTTGCTCGATGAGCCCGACAAAAACGACCTGCACCTGGCAGGCCGCCTGGACCTGAATACCAGCGGCCTGCTGCTGATCACCAACGACGGCCAATGGTCACGCCGCCTGACCGAGCCGCGCAGCCGCCTGGGCAAGGTCTACCGGGTTGAGACCGAACAGCCGATCACTCCTGAGTACATTGCGGTGTTCGCCCGCGGCCTGTACTTCGCCTATGAAGACCTCACCACCCTCCCCGCCGAGCTGGTCATTCTGGATAGCCACAGCGCCCTGCTGACCCTGCACGAAGGCCGTTACCACCAGGTCAAGCGCATGTTTGGCCACTTCCAGAACAAGGTCATCGGCCTGCATCGCCTGAGCATGGGCGCCATCCAACTTGACCCGCAGTTAGCCCCCGGCCAGTACCGCGCCTTGACAGCAGCGGAAATCGCCTGCTTCTAAGACTGTCCGCACTCAAGTCACATACTTAGCTAGCTAACCGACAGACGGTTGTTCGATATTCCAATATTCACTTGCGTCAGCCCGAACGCGGCTGCTTAAATTGAACCATAAAGTCTTATAGTGACTTAATAGTCACATAAGCCATCTAAACGTTTCATCGGTTACTTGCGCACTGCGCGAAATGGGTTCCTGCCTGGTCAAAGACGCCACTCCACACCTGCTAAAGGGTGTGGACGGATGCTCTATTTCAGCCCTAACTAATTGAAAATAAATAACTTATAAAATCCTCCAGCCTGACATCCTGCTGTCACGTCCAGGCGCTTTCCTGACTGTCCTGCTTAGCCCGGTTCAACGGCACCGCCGTTTTGCCATGCCCATTTTTGCGCCAGGAGGAAACGACATGAAGCCAGCCACCGCTGTCGTCGATATACACAGGACGTTCAAGGTACACACGGAGTTCTATGCCAACCCCAGCGCGCGCAAGACCATCATCCTGATCAACGGCTCGCTGGCCACCACCGCCGCCTTTGCGCAAACCCTCAAATACCTGCAACCACAGTTCAATGTGGTGCTTTACGATCAGCCCTACGCCGGCCAGTCCAAGCCACACAACAGCCATATCCGACCGATCAGCAAGGAAGATGAAGCCAGCATTCTGCTGGAGCTGATTGAGCAGTTTCAGGTTGACTACCTGTTGTCGTTCTCATGGGGTGGCGTAGCCGCCATGCTGGCCCTGGCGCAACGCCCCGAACGCATCGAAAAGGCGGTCATCACCTCCTTTTCGCCACTGCTCAACGCACCAATGCTCGACTACCTGGAAAAAGGCATGACCTACCTGCAGGCCATCGACGGCGAGAATGTCGGGCGGTTGGTAAACAGCACCATCGGCAAATACTTGCCCTCTCTATTCAAACGCTACAACCAGCGCCATATCAGCAGCCTGGAAAGCCACGAGTACCTGCAAATGCATGCGCATATCAACCAGGTGGTGCACATGGACAACCACTGCCAGATGGAATGCCTGTCGGCCATCGACATCCCGCTGCTATTTATCAACGGCGAGCACGACGAATACACCGCTCCGGATGACGTGCGCCTGTTTGCTGAGTACCTGAGTGACTGCCAGTTCGCCACTATCGACAACACCGGGCACTTTCTCGACATGGAGCACAAGAAGGCCTGGCTGCAGAGTCAGTCCGTCATGCTCAAGTTCCTGCAGGCCCCGGCACGCACCAACTCCAGCTACCGTCCACAGCACGGCTTGCACCACGCGATAGCCGTATGAACCACCGCTACGCCCCAAGCCTGCAGCGCCCAGCCACAGATAGCCGCGCTGCAGGCTTCATTTCGGCCAAGACTTCCGGTATAAAGGCACCCGCTGCGGGTGTCGTATAATGGTAATACCCTAGCTTCCCAAGCTAGAGCCGTGGGTTCGATTCCCATCACCCGCTCCAAATAGCAGTTTCTAAAGCCCTGAATTCTCTACAGACTTCGGGGCTTTTTGCTTTTCGGCGTCAGGCAGTGTCGAAGAAGTGTCGAAGGTTGATTACAGACCTGGAAAGAGTCTGGCCAATGCGGCAAGACGGTCAAGCAAGCTTGCGTACGGATGACTGAGCATCATCGCGAAGGGAGCGCAAGTCGATTGCATCTTGGTTAAGGCGGTGGATGACACGAAGCATTTGATGCCTAAGGACTTCATCGCCTGTACGCTCTGCAGCGCGCATCAGCGCAATAGCAGCATCTTCGTTGTGGTCAGCAATGGCGGTGAGTGTCTTGCGTGTGTTGCGATTCAAAATCTTGCCCTCAAAGTGAAGACGGCAAGCTATTGGAAAAATATTTCGAAAAAGTTTCAGTTAGCAGCGACCAGACAAACGGATAGCTGGACTTGTAAGCAGTCATATATATGCAACAATTCTGGATCAGCATAGGCTCATCTGATTGTCATCAGGTGCTGCTCGTACCTTAAGTTAAGGCCAACGCTGTTGGTCTTTTTTTTGCTTAAAAATCGCTGTTCGATTCAATTCGCTGAAGGAGCTGGCATGAATATTTCGATTTCGAAGGTGATGGCAAAAGACGGAGAGCAATGGTCTGTAAATGCTGGAACCATTCAGCTCATGTTTAGAGATCAAGAGTCTGCTGTTGAGTTCTCAGAGAAGTTGAAAGATCGTATTGAGGCACCACATGACCTACCTGTAGCTCAGTTAGAAAAAATAGTTGAGGCGTTGGAAAGTGAGACTGCCTAATTACTGAAAACAACATCAGCTAAACTTTAAAAGCCCTGATTTCTAAAAAATTTCGGGGCTTTTTGCTTTCTGGCTTAGGTCGGTGTCGAAAAGTGTCGAAGATGGGATTACGGCGCAAAGCGTCCTGCTGGTGATCCGGGGCCAGGTGTGCATAGCGCATGGTTATGGTGACAGAGGAGTGACCAAGCACCTTGTGCAGGGTAAGGATGTTGCCGCCCGTAATGACGAAATGACTGGCGAATGTGTGTCAAAGCACATGGGTTGCCTGACCTGCAGGTAACTTGATCAATGTCGATTCCTGGACGCGGCTGAAATGCCGAATACAGTTCGGAAACGGGCCATGGGCCTTGAAGTAGTCAAGCAACGCCCTTTCAAGGTCTGGTTGGATCGGGATAGTACGAGTCCGCTGAGACTTGGTATTGAAGAGATCGATGTGCTGGTGAAAATCTATCCGCAGTACGTCCTATGGCTGGCAAGCGGTCAGATCGCCCCAGAGTCGGGCCAAACCAGCCCGGACTACGACGAAGCCAATCGAAACTTGAACCAACCCAACGCGGGATAGCGATCACCAAGGTAGCAACTAGACGCTGGTATGCCCGAGCACATGGAGCCAGGTGCGATTAGCCGGAAATACCCTCTAGATGGCAGGGCTAAGGCTTTAAGGTGAATAGTTCCAGCCAAGAACAAGTAGAGAAAAGCCGGAGACAAGAAAAAGGATTTCAAATCTTGTTCGATAGCGAGAGGAAATGGTTGAGAACTCTCGCATCCAGACCCCTGCTCCCAAGAAGGTTACAAAAGCGGTAAAGCACCAAGCTGGCACTCCGTGCAAGTGAGCGCCACGGCCACTTTTACCTACAAAATAAAGATCACCGACGATCAAGCCGTATACGCAATAAGCGAGTGCGCCACCGAATACAAGCCAAAAAATCGCCTGATAACTTCTTGAAGGGTATGGACGCACTATTGCTGTCCTAGCGTGGATGTAAGAGACGCCGCACGAGACGGCATGATCGGAGAGCCGAAGCTTGACAGGCCTCCAACTTGACTGGTGGGTTGGGCATCACGGCTTAGGCTCACTTGCAATAGAGGCTGCTAAATCCGCTACCGAGCGTGCCCGCTTCAATGATGATTGCACAGCACCTTGCGATCTTCGTTGCGTATACAAATGCGGTCGCTGTGCCAATGCTTTGAGGAGAATATTGCGGGTCTCGTCAAGGGCGATAGGTTGGATTTGAGTGTGCGTCAGCCTGATACGCGCTGGAATGTTGCCAAAAGACAGGAGCGCTGAAACAACCTGGATGAAGAGACCGATCTCCATGACGCGCTGCCAATCAACCCCTGCCAGCGTAACCTTCTCCACTGCTCTTGCAGAGCCGTCCGCGCAGATCAAAGAGTGCTTTGCGTTCCTTGTTCTCAAGTACTCATGAAAGGGGCAGGTTTCCAGATCTCGTTCACTCCATGCCGCGTAGGCGCTCACGCTTGAGCCTCGTTCGATAACTCCGACAATCGGAAATTGGAAATTACTCGATGAATTCATAATGCCCAACCATAGGTTATGGGGCCCGCTTTAGCCGGTCCTGAGTAAGCGAAGCGAGCGATTTGAACCGCCATAAATATTGGATGAAACGCATGTTGTTTTGGAATCTGATTTCTGCGGACTTCCATGCGCGTACATGCCTTTGTTTTCATGCCTAACGGTTGAGATGAGAGGCGGCGCCTTTTGCACCGCTAGCCAGCCTTGCTCTCGCGCTTGGCAACCAGCGCCATGGCCTCGCCATAACTCTGTGCTTGAAGCAAGGTTTTCTTGAATGACTTTCCGAAGCGGGCTCCAAGCACGTTGGATAGCGTGTTGATGAATTCGGCGAGCGACGGTTGGGTAACCTCGCCGAGAACTGGAGCTGCATAGACTGACCGCAGTACCAGGTGAGGCAGGCGCATGAGGCCTCCGAATGGCGGGACTTGCTCATACTCTTTGACCTTGTAAATGCGACCAGCTGAATCGGCGACGGTGAACTCCCCGGCCGCAGCCAACTTCTGTGTTTCAACGACCAGGCTTCTCGGGTGCGTACAGAGCTCAAGAGGCGACGAAGCAACAAACGAGTAACCTTTTCGCCAGAGCAAAACAGGGAACTGCAATTCAGACACAGCGCTCATGATGGGACTCGGTACGCGCATTCGCGACTCCTAATGCCTGAAATAAGCAGAGCCGCGAAGTGGCTCCGGCTTGAATGAATTGTTAGCTATGCTGCCAGTGGCAGATAAACCATACGAGCGCTCTAAAAGGTT
The DNA here is from genome assembly GCF_026625725.1 of Pseudomonas sp. SL4(2022). NCBI lineage: Bacteria > Pseudomonadati > Pseudomonadota > Gammaproteobacteria > Pseudomonadales > Pseudomonadaceae > Pseudomonas > Pseudomonas sp. SL4(2022). The sequence continues at coordinate 3,129,716 of NZ_CP113060.1, read as the reverse complement.
GAGTAGATGGACATGGCTGCGTAGCGGGTCCGAAGGGTCGCAAGTGGCAAGGGAATCAAGGAGGCACACTGCCCTTTCGCTGTGATCCGAATCCAAATCTCTTTGGTGAGGCTCAATGATTTCCCGAAATCTTTCTACCGATATGCCCGGTTCTTTTGTATAGGTGTAGTAGTCGTACGAAATGTTCCAGACGACTGCGCTAAAAAACTTTCTTATACCGAAATAATTAGTGCGCACAAAAGTGAACAACCAAAGAGCTCCATTCGAGTCAACCATGTAACGGACCTTGTTATTAATAATATTGTGACGAGTCCGTACACTGGCTCCGGTGAAAACGCCATCAAACCCAGTAATTACGACGAGTTTTGCTGTCTAAACTCAATTATCGTGTTCTTCATTGCAGGCCTAACGCTTGGTTAAGCCGGCTTTAGCACGTCCCGAGTGAGCGAAGCGAACGGTTTGAAACCGTTGTTAGGTTCTCCGCGCGGTTGCCGACAATATTGACCCCATAGTTGCACGCATAAGGTAAAGTGATAATAAATAACCCAGCAACCAGAGTGGATTGATAAGCGAAAATACTAGCGGTCTGGAGATCCAATCGGAGACTGTCTTTCGAGCCAAGTCCTCAGGAAAACAGTAGTCCGGCAAGGCCATTCCAGCTGTGGCAAATACGGTGGTAGAGAACGTGGCGAATGCACCACACACCTCCCAGTAGGCAATGCGAGTCAGTTCACGGCGGGACAACCCGGTCTCAGCCAGCCTTTTTGCAAAAGCAACTTTCTCCACTTCGTCGTATGAAGTATCTGCCCAGGTCTGCGCAAAGACTTCCCATGCTATCTCACGCCCTGTTGGAGTTTTCATTACGAACCCAAAGTTTGGTTAAGGGGCAGGTTTTAGCCCGTCCCAAGTGAGCGCAGCGAACGGCGTTAATCTCTTGTTATAGCCCAATAGTATTGAGCCAGCTAAGCCCATGTGCAGTGATCTTATCTACAGCATCTGACAGCACTGCATCGGTGTCGGAGGAGTCATCTGAGAAAACCCACCATTTGTCTGGGCCGCCAAAAAGGAAGCCAATCCACGGAAGGCTGGCAAGCTTGGGGAACTGAAGGGGAATAAGTGCTCCGATACGCGTCCGTCGCTCGAAGCGGCAGTCATACGCGTTGGCTCGGCTGGTGCTTATGCCGGGATTGTCTCCTTCGGCAAAGACGCCAAGATTGATGGTGAATTTGCCGGCCATAGAGCGTTGTCCGAGCTGGAAATTGATGATCAGGCAGGTACGGCGGCCTTCTGAGAAGCGTCGGAACGTGCGACTACCATCAAATTTGAAGCCATGCGATGTGAGTGCCGGAACGGCAATCTCTCGAAGAGCGTTGTCGAAGGCAGAGGCTCTGGCGGACATCGGTATGGGCCCTCACATTTGGTTAAGGGGCGGGCCTTAGCACGTCCCAGCGAGCGATTTCAACCTATTGTTATACGTTTCACATGAACTCGCCTTGGCGCGTATTAAAAGTCCAAACCCACCAAGTTGCTCGGCACACTGAATTATAAAGAGAAAGTCGTTGAAGTAATTCATTTTTGGATCTTTTGCGCCTGAGATTTCAAGGCGACACGTAGATTTTGCGATTCCTTCGCAGTCTGACATTGCAACCCTAGAAAGCTCTTTAGACTCAAGTGCCACCTATGGCTGACAGTTTCTATTGATTGAAAACTGAATTCCTTCGAATACAGCTACAATGGTCTGACTGTTTACTTTCAGCATGGGTTTCTCGCCAGTGAAATTTTCATAGAATGATTGGATTTCTTGTGCATATCTTTCTATCGAAGTGTTATTGGCTTGGCTTAAAATTATGAATACTTCGTAGATAAACGGCCTACGTATAACTATTAACTAGGCGACATTGCTGTCGCATAACACAGTTTGAGATGTCTGATAACGTCCGTTGTCATGCAGTAAACCCTTGATTTACATAGGCGCGAAAATGGCAAACGCGACTAGCCCAGGTGAAAAAGCGACATGAAAGGCCACAGTTACCAAACCAGCCAAGGCACCGTAATAGCTAGACGCTACTGATCGGCCTCAAGGCTGTCTAGCTGACGTGTCGAAATCACAGCGAAGAAAAGCGGATTTATGCGAGTTTGAGTTATCTAGAGCCCAGGAATAGCAAGACTTAGCGGGATAACGCAGACAGAAACAGGGGGTTCGACCCCCATCACCCGCTCCAAATTGCAGTATCTAAAACCCTGATTTCTCTAGATATTTCGGGACTTTTTGTTTTCTGCGCGCCACTAAACCTGCCTAGCACACATAAAAGCGGCCACGGCTTTGATCGTCAAAAGGGGCGATTCGTTAGATGGCGTTCCCAACTGGATTCGAACCAGTATCTAGCCCTTAGGAGGGGCTTGTTCTATCCATTGAACTATGGGAACGCAACGGGATAGGCAGGATGACTTGCGGGCGGCATCTTAGCGAGGCCGAGGCGTTTTGTCATGCCGCTGCCATTAAGCGGGCGCGATACTGTGTACTCATCGCTCAAGGAGAATGCCATGCGCCCTGCTGCTTCGCTGAACCTGCCGGATTCGCCCTTTGCCGATTTCCACCTGCGTGCTGCCAGCGTAACCGATGCACCCGCGCTGGCGGCTTTGCTGCAACAGCTGGCACCCGATGAGCCGCGCTGCGATACCAAGTTACTGGCCTTACGTTTGAGTGAACTGCCGGTAAGCCGCGTGGTGTTGGTGGCTGAGCGCGAAGGCAAACTGCTCGGCACCTGCGCCCTGCACCTGATCGAGCACCTGGCGCATAACTTCGCCCGTTCGGCGATTGTGGAAGATGTGGTGGTGGATGAGGACGCGCGTGGCTTAGGCGTTGGCCAGGCGTTGATGGGCAAAGCCATCGAGCGCGCCCGCGCCTGGGGCTGTTACAAGGTGGCGCTGTCCAGCAGCCAGAGCCGTGAAATAGCCCATGCGTTTTACGCCAACCTGGGCTTCAAACCCCACGGCATCAGCCTGGCGCTGCAACTGGAGTAGGCCGGCGCCCTCACCGCCGGCAACTCCTTGCTGATCGCCCTCAGGCTGCGGGCTCAAACAAGCGCACGGCCTGAATCTCACTGACGAGCATCCGCGCCCTGAGTTGCTGACTGCTTTCGCGTACTTTCGCCACAGCAGTTTCTTTGACATGACCGTAACCGCGAATCTGCTCCGGCAGCTCGGCCAGGGCCAGCGCGGTGCGGTAGTTGTCGGCGTTGAGTTCCTTGAGCAGGTAGTCGAGGTCTTGCTCGTAGTCGTCGATCAGCTGCAGCTCCAGCTTGCGTTCGGCGCTGTAGCCGAACACATCCAGCGGCGTGCCACGCAGGAACTTGAACGCGGCCAGTACGCTGAAGGCCTTGAGCATCCAGGGCCCGAACTGACGCTTGCGCGGCTCGCCGGTGCTGGCATCCGGCTTGCTCAGCCAGCTAGGTGCCAGGTGGAACTCCAGACGGTAATCGCCACTGAACTGCGCTTCCAGCTGGCGGATGAAACTGCCGTCGCTGTACAGCCGCGCCACTTCGTACTCGTCCTTGTAGGCCAGCAACTTGAAGTAGTAACGCGCCACGGCCTTGCTCAGCGCTTGGTCTGCCCTCGTGTCGACCTGCTGCACCCGCGCCACCTGCTCGCGGTAGCGTTCGGCGTAGGCGGCGTTCTGGTAGGCAGTCAGACGCACCACGCGATCGGCGATGATGTCTTCCAGGCTCTGGCAATGCGGCGCTTCGATCACTTCCGGCTTGGCCAGACGTTCCACGGCAACCGCATCATGGGCGGCGCGACGGCCCCACAGGAAGGCCTGCTGATTGAGCTGCACGGCCACGCCGTTAAGCTCGATGGCCTTGTTGATGGCTTCGGCAGACACCGGCACCAGGCCCTTCTGATACGCAAAACCGAGCATAAACAGGTTAGTGGCGATGCTGTCGCCGAGCAGGCGCGTGGCCAAACGGCTGGCATCGACAAAGTGGGTTTTGCTCGCACCCACCGCCTCAATCAGCGCCTCGCGCATGGCCGCGCCAGGCACCTGAGCATCGGGGTTGCGGGTAAATTCGGCGGTGGCCGCTTCATGGCTGTTGACCACCGCATGGGCGATCTTGTCATTCAGCTTGGCCAAGGCCTCTTCACTGGCCGACACCACCAGATCGCAGCCCAGCAGCAGGTCGGTTTCACCGGCGGCAATACGCACGGCAAAGATGTCGTCCTGCTTGGCGGCGACGCGGATATGGGTGATTACAGGGCCGAATTTCTGCGCCAGGCCAGCCTGGTCGAGCACGCTGCAGCCCTTGCCTTCGATATGCGCAGCCATGCCGAGCAATGCGCCGACAGTGGTGACGCCGCTGCCGCCCACACCGGGCAGGAGGATATTCCAAGGTCGCAGCAAGGTCGGCAGGCGCGGCTCAGGTAACGCAATAAACAGCGCGCCCAGCCCCACCGCTTCAGGTTTGCGCAGGCTGCCGCCGTGCACAGTGACAAAGCTGGGGCAGAAGCCTTCAACGCAGCTGAAATCCTTGTTGCAGGCGTTCTGGTCGATCTCGCGTTTGCGCCCCAGTTCGGTTTCCAGCGGCAGCACGGAGAGGCAGTTGGACTTCACGCTGCAATCGCCGCAGCCCTCGCACACGGCCGGGTTGATAAACGCGCGTTTCTGCGGATCAACCAGCTTGCCGCGCTTGCGCCGACGGCGTTTCTCGGTGGCGCAGGTCTGGTCGTAGATGATCACCGAACAGCCCTGAAACTCGCGCAGCTCGCGCTGCACAGCGTCCAGATCACGGCGATGGTGGAACGTCACAATAGGCGCGAAGGTGGCGCGGGTCGGGTACTTTTCTGGCTCGTCGGTAACCAGGGCGATGCGTTTGACCCCTTCGGCGTACACCTGCTGGCTCAATTGATCGACACGCAACTCGCCGTCGATGGGCTGGCCGCCGGTCATGGCCACGGCATCGTTGTAGAGAATCTTGTAGGTGATATTGACCCCGGCAGCCACGGATGCGCGCAGGGCCAGTTGGCCGGAGTGGAAGTAGGTGCCGTCACCGAGGTTCTGGAAGATATGCGGGGTGTCAGTAAACGGCGCCTGGCCGATCCAGGTCGCGCCCTCGCCGCCCATCTGGGTAAAGGTGTCGGTGTTGCGGTCCATCCACTGGGTCATGTAGTGGCAACCGATACCGCCCTGGGCGCGGCTGCCTTCCGGCAGTTTGGTCGAGGTGTTGTGCGGGCAGCCAGAGCAGAAATGCGGGGTGCGCGTGGTATGGTGTTTGGGCGCAGCCAACGAGGCTTCCTTGGCCGCGAGAAAGGCCAGGCGCTCGTCGATCTTCGCGCTGCTGTAGATCGGTGCGAGGCGTTTGGCGATGGCGCGGGCGATCATCGCCGGGGTCAGTTCGGACAGATTCGGCAGCAGCGAATGGCCGGTTTCGTCGAACTCGCCGACCACGACTGGGCGCTTGCCCACGGGCCAGTTGTAGAGCTGACCGGTGAGCTGGTCTTCGATGATGCTGCGTTTTTCCTCGACCACCAGAATCTCGTCCAGACCCTCGGCGAATTCATGCACTGATACCGGTTCCAGCGGCCAGCTCATGCCGACCTTGAGCACGCGCAGGCCGACCTGGGCGCACAGCGCTTCATCCAGGCCGAGGTCATCCAGAGCCTGGCGCACATCCAGGTAGGACTTGCCGGTGGTGATAATACCTAAGCGCGGGTTGGGCGAATCGAGCTTGATCTGGTTGAGGTTGTTGGCCAGCGCGAAGGCGCGGGCGGCGTAGATTTTGTAGGTGTTGAGGCGCGCTTCCTGGGCCAGGGGTGGGTCCGGCCAGCGGATGTACACGCCGTCTTCCGGCAGCTGGAAGTCCTCGGGAATCTTCACCTGCATGCGCAGCGGATCGACATCTACCACGGCGGAGGAATCGACGTTTTCCGCGATGGTTTTCAGCGCCACCCAGCACCCGCTGTAGCGCGACAGCTCCCAGCCGATGATGCCGTAATCGAGAATTTCCTGAACGTTGGCCGGGTTGAGCACCGGGATCGAAGCGGCGATAAACGCATGCTCGCTCTGGTTGGCGATGCTGGAGGATTTGCAGCCATGGTCGTCACCAGCCAGCAGCAGCACACCACCATGCTCGGAGACACCCGCCGAGTTGCCATGCTTGAACACATCGCCACAGCGGTCCACACCCGGGCCCTTGCCGTACCACATGGCAAACACGCCGTCGTAGCGTGCACCGGGGAACAGGCTGGTCTGCTGGCTGCCCCACACAGCTGTGGCGGCCAACTCTTCGTTGACCCCCGGCTGGAAGTGGATGTGGTTGTCCTTGAGGTACTGCTTGGCGTCCCACAGGCTTTTGTCGAGGTTGCCCAGCGGCGAGCCCCGGTAGCCGGAAATAAAGCACGCAGTATTCAGGCCATGGGCGGCATCACGCTGCTTTTGCAGCATGGGCAGGCGGGTCAGTGCCTGGGTGCCGGTCAGGTAGAGGTGACCGGTCGCAAGGCGGTACTTGTCATCCAGGCGGATCTCGGCCAGAGACATTGGGGCGCTCCTTTTATTATTTTGGCGAGCTGGGCGGCAACGGTGGGTGCCACCCTTGTTAAGCCTAGTGCGGGATCGCCACACAAGGCACATGGCCAAGAATATGACTGAGCAGTACGGAGATTTTCTTTCTATTTTCGGGATGAAAAGCCAATACTGCGCATGACCTATCCAATAAATACAAGAACTCAGGAATAATCATGCAAGACTTGCTCAGCCCCATTGATCGGAAAATTCTCCGCCTGCTGCAGCACAACGCCGACCTCTCCGCCGCCGAGATCGCCGAAAAGGTGGAATTGTCACAATCGCCCTGCTGGCGGCGGATTCACCGCATGCAGGAAGACGGCATTATCGAGCGCAAGGTGGCCCTGCTCAGCCACAAGCAGCTGGGCTTCAGCATCACCGTATTTGTTGATATCAAGCTCTCGGCACACGGACGCAGCAACCTGGAAGAGTTTGAAAAAGCCGTGGTGGGTTACCCCGAAGTACTGGAGTGCTACACCATGGCCGGCGGCTCGGACTACCTGCTCAAAGTGGTGGCCAAAGACATCGCCAGCTACGAACGCTTTCTGCGCGACCACCTGCTGCAACGCCCGCATGTGCACGAAGCGCACTCGCACATCGCCATGAGCGAGGTGAAACGCACCACTGAGTTGCCGCTGGATTAAGAGCAGTGTTCAGCCCGGATGACGTGTCGCGGCTAAAGCCCCTCCCATAGGTATTGGCAGATAACTCGTAGGGTGGGTCAGCGACGCCGAATACCGCTCGATAATCCAACGTAGATAGCAACGCGGCGCGTAACCCACCAAGCGATAGAGCGCGTTGCGCTGATGATGGGTTACGCCGCACCCCATATCGGGTAAAGCCCGGCACCCGCGTAGGGCGGCTAACCCACCCTACGAACGGGGCATTGGTCATAGCACTCGACCATCAAAGGCCAGGCTCACGCCCGCAGGTAAGGCGTCGGCATTCGCTAGCAACCAGGCGTCGAAGCTATGGCCGATATGGGTCAGCACGGTTTCCCTCGGCTGCAGTTGATCAACCACCTCCAGCGCGCGGGTCAGGTCGTTGTGGTTGCGTGGGGCGATGGGTTGCGGCGCGGTGGAGCAATCCAGCACCAGCAAATCCAGCGGCTGTTGGCGCAGTACCTCGGCGCTGGCGTCGGGCACGCCGAGGGTGTCGGTCAGATAGGCGATACGCCGGCCGTCGCCCTCCAGCAAGTAGCCAAAGGTCAGCTTGGAGTGATTCAGCGGCAGCGCCGTGACGCTTAACTCACCCAACTGCCGCTGCTCGAAGGGCACAAACGGCTGGCTGAAATCGAGAATACCGGGGTGTTTGTACAGGTCGGCGAGGCCTTCCGGATCATCCGGGCCGTGCACCGGAATAATCAGCCCCTGGCCCCAGCGCAAATGCAGCAAACCCTGAGCATGGTCGGCGTGGTAATGGGTTTGCAGAATGCCGCTCAGGCTATGGGGCGGGAAGCGCTCGCACAGATCGGTCAGGCCCGAGTCGATCAGCCAGCGCTGCGCGCCGCATTCGATCAAGGCGCAACAGGGGCCACGACGCAGCGCCGGGGTCAGTCGTGCACTGGCGCAGGCCGCACAGCTGCAGTTGTACACCGGCACCTGACGCGCATCGCCGGTGCCGAGCAGGGTCAGGCGCATGCGCGGCTGGCCCCGATCAGCGCCAGCAGGTTGTCCCCTGCACGCTCAATCGACGCGGAGTTATCCAGCAGGTGCAGGCCATCACGCTCGGCGCTGGCGGCATCAAACTGAGCATTACGCGCCAGGCGCTGCTCAATCTGCTCAATGCTTTCACGGCCGCGCCTGAGCAAGCGTTCACGCAACACCGCCGGTTCGACCGAGAGCAACACGCCGATCAGATCGGGATAGCGCTGCAAAGCGTGTGGTAAATAAGCCCGTGACCCGTTGACCAGCACGTCCTGCCCCGCCGTCAGCCAGTCATCGATCTGCCGGGGAATGCCATAGGCCAGGCCGTTGGCGCGCCAGCTCAGGGCAAAAGCACCAGCGGCTTCCTGCTGGTCGAACTCGGCCGGCGACACGCCGATGGCGTCCTCACCCACCGCTTCCGCCGAGCGGGTGATGATCCGCCGGGCGATCACACAACCCCGTTCGGCCAAGCGCTCACGCGCGGCATTCAGCAGGCTGTCCTTGCCCGAGCCCGAAGGCCCCATCAGGTAGATCAACCGGCCACTCATCAGAACACCCTTTTCGCTTGTCGCCAGACTTGCTGGATCACCGCCTGGCCCGCATGCACCTGCGCCTGCACCAGGTCGGCACGCAGGCCGACGCGGATTTCGCCACGATCATGCAGCCCCGCCGCCTGTGCCGGCACGCGGCTGACGGTGGCAATCGCGCGCGGCAGATCATAGCCATTGTCCTGCCCGGCCAGCAGCAAAGCAGCCTGCAGCAGGCTGGCCGGGTAGTAATCGCTGGAGAGGATATCCAGCACACCCTGCTGAGCCAGTTCCGCGGCGGCGATATTGCCCGAGTGCGAACCACCGCGCACGATATTCGGCGCCCCCATCAGCACCTTCAGGCCCAGCTCGTGGCTGGCCTTGGCGGCTTCCAGGGTGGTGGGAAATTCGGCGATAGACATGCCGAAACCCGCCGACTCCTGCACATGGCCCAGGGTCGCGTCATCGTGGCTGGCCACGGAAATACCACGGGCCTGGCAATCGGCAACAATGCTGCGGCGCTGACGGTCGCTGTACTGCCGCGAGTTACCCACCTGCTCGACGATAAAGGCGTCCATCTCCGCTGCGCTGAGGTGGTACTTGCCCATGTAGTACTCGCGGTATTTGTCTTCCTTGGCGAACTGGCGCTGGCCCGGCGCATGGTCCATCACCGAGACCAGTTGTACCAGCGGGTGCTCGACCAGATCGCGAAACACCGCCAGGGTCTCCGGATGGCAGACCTCGCAGCGCAGGTGCAGGCGGTGGTCAGCGCGCATGTGGCCCGCTTCGGCGGCGGCGGCAATGGCTTCGAGCATCGCCGGCAGCTGCTGCATGCGTTTGCCACGCGGGTTCACATCGCCAATCGCCAGGGCGTCAAACACCGTGGTAATGCCAGCTGAGACAATCTGCGCATCGTGGGTCAGCACCGCCGAGGCCGAGGGCCAATCCACCCCAGGCCGTGGGCTCATGTATTTTTCCAGGTTGTCGGTGTGCAGCTCGACCAGGCCAGGCAGCAGGTAATCACCGTTCAAATTCTGCGCCTGAGGCAAACCGCTGACGCCCTCTTCTACCTGGGCAATCAGGCCGTTACGCAGCACCAGGGTGCCGACAAACTCCTGCTCGGCGGTGATGACCCGCGCGTTGGTAAGAATCTGCTCAACCGGCATACACATACTCCTGCTGCGCCGCAGCGCTCATATCAAGGTAACGATCGGCCACCGCTTCACGGGCGGCACGGTCGTGGAAGATGCCAATCAGCGCGCTACCGGCGGCCTTGGCTTCATCGATCAGTTCCAGCACCACCTGGCGGTTGGCGTCGTCCAGGGACGCTGTGGGTTCATCCAGCAGCATCAGTGGCCAGGCGACCATAAAACCACGGGCGATATTCACCCGCTGCTGCTCGCCGCCGGAGAAGGTGCCGGGGGCCAGTTGCCACAAGGCTTGCGGGATATTCAGGCGGCTGAGCAGGCTCTTGGCCCGTGCCTCGGCGTCCGCCTTGCTCCAGCCACGGGCCAGGGCCGGTTCCATCACCACATCCAGAGTGGCGACCCGGGGAATCACCCGCAGAAACTGGCTGACATAACCCAGGGTCTGCCGCCGCACCGCCAGCACCTGGCGCGGTTCTGCGCCAACCAGCTCAACCCAGGCGCCGTTGTGCAGCACGCGAATGCTGCCGCCCGCGGCCAGGTAGTTGCCGTACAGGGTGCGCAGCAAGGTCGATTTGCCGGCGCCAGACTGCCCGTGCAGCACCAGGCATTCGCCGGCGCGCACGCTGAAATGCAGCCCGCTCAACACATTCAGCACCACGCCGTGCTGTTGATGCAGGGTAAAGGTCTTGCTGAGGCCAGAGACCTCGATAAGCGTATTCATGACTTACCTCTTTTATCCCTGTAGAAGCGGCCTTGGCCGCGAAAAGCTGATCGCGACCAAGGCCGCTCCTACAAAAGGTCTCGTTAAGGCTGCAGGACAGACGACACCAGCAACTGCGAATAGGGATGCTGCGGGTCATCGAGAATCTGATCGGTGAGTCCGGCCTCGACCACATGGGAGCGGCGCATCACCATCAGCCGGTCCGCCAGCAAGCGCGCCACCGCCAGGTCGTGGGTGACAATCACCACCGCCAGATCCAGCTCGCGCACCAGGCCGCGCAACAGGTCGAGCAGGCGCGCCTGCACCGACACATCCAGGCCGCCGGTGGGCTCATCCATAAAAATCAACCGTGGGCTGGACACCAGATTGCGGGCGATCTGCAAGCGCTGCTGCATGCCACCGGAGAAGGTGCGCGGCAGGTCGTCGATACGCAGCGGGTCGATTTCCACCTGTTGCAGCCAGTCGATGCCGGCCGCGCGCAGTTCGCCGTAATGGCGCACGCCCTGAGCCATCAGCCGCTCGCCGATATTGGCCCCGGCCGACACGCCCATGCGCAGCCCATCACGCGGGTTTTGCTCGACAAAGCCCCACTCGGTGCGCAGCAGCGTGCGCCGCTGTGCTTCGCTGGCGCTGTACAGATCAACCCAGTTGCCGGTTGTGTCGCGATAACTGACCGTGCCGCGATCCGGCGGGCAGCGCCCGGAGAGCAGGCTAAGCAGAGTCGACTTGCCCGAACCGGACTCGCCAACGATGCCCAGCACCTCGCCTGGGTACAGGTCGAACGACACGCCCTGGCAGCCTTTTTCCGGGCCGTACAGACGCGTCAGGTCGCGCACGCTGAACAGCGGCTGCGCCGTGTCGGTGTGCAGATGCATGTTCTCGGCAGCACTCATTGCGCGCCCTCCTCTTCAAGGTCACGGCGTTGCATGCAGTAATCGGTGTCGGAGCAGACGAAGCGCTTGGTCCCGGCGTCGTCGACAATCAGCTCATCAAGGTAGGAATCGTGGCTGCCACAGAAGGCGCAGCATTCGTCCCAACGCTGGATTTCGAAGGGGTGATCTTCGAAGTCCAGACTGACCACCCGAGTAAACGGCGGCACGGCATACAGGCGCTTTTCGCGGCCCGCGCCGAACAGCATCAGCGCCGGGCTCATGTGCAGCTTGGGGTTGTCGAATTTGGGGATCGGTGACGGGTCCATCACGTAGCGCTCATCGACCGTCACCGGGTAGGCGTAGCTGGTGGCGATATGGCCGAAAGTGGCGATGTCCTCGTACAGCTTCACATGCATCACGCCGTAATCTTCCAGCGCGTGCATGGTGCGGGTCTCGGTTTCCGAGGGCTCGATAAAGCGCAGCGGCTCGGGAATCGGCACCTGGTAGACCATGATCTGATCGCCGCTCAACGCGGTTTCCGGAATGCGGTGACGGGTCTGAATCACCGTCGCCTCCGGCGTGCGCGTGGTGGTTTTAACCCCGGCAGTGCGGGCGAAGAAGCGGCGGATCGACACCGCGTTGGTGGTGTCATCCGCGCCCTGATCGATCACTTTGAGCACATCATCGGCACCGAGAATCGCCGCCGTCAGCTGCATGCCACCAGTGCCCCAGCCATAGGGCAGCGGCATCTCGCGGCCACCGAACGGCACCTGATAACCGGGAACCGCAACAGCCTTGAGCAGGCCACGGCGGATCATACGTTTCGTCTGTTCGTCCAGATAAGCAAAGTTGTACCCCACCTCACACGCTACTGCGCCAGCTTGATTCGCGTGCGGGCGGTGCTCGGCATCCTCATGTACAACGTCGTACATTCCGGTGCCTGCGCTCCGGCCGCCCACGACTGAAGCAGGCTCGCTACGCGTGTAGATTTCATTCGTATTCATGCGCGTTGCTCCTCGGCGGCGGGCTGTTCGCTGGCCTGCTTGCGCAGTTTGCGGATCAGTTCCAGCTCGGATTGGAAGTCGACGTAGTGCGGCAATTTCAGGTGCGAGACGAAGCCGGCGGCCTCGACGTTGTCGCAGTGCATCAGCACGAATTCTTCCTGCTGCGCCGGGCCTTCAACCTCCTCGCTGTACTCCGCCGCACGCAGCGAACGGTCGACCAGGGCCATGCCCATGGCCTTACGCTCGGCATAGCCAAAGGCCAGGCCGTAACCACGGGTGAACTGCGCCTGCTCGGCACTCTCACCAACGAACTGGTTGACCATCTCGCACTCGGTGACTTCGATATCGCCCAGCGGCACGGCAAAGCCGAGCTCTTCCGGCTCCAGCCAGACCTCGACCTCGCCGATGCGAATCTCCCCGGCAAAGGGGTGATTGCGCCCGTAACCGCGCTGGGTGGAATAACCCAGCGCCAGCAGGAAACCTTCATCGCCTCGGGCCAGTGCCTGCAGGCGCTGAGCGCGACTGGCAGGAAAATCCAGCGGTTCGCGGGTGATATCCGGCACGGCAGCACCTTCATCGACTTCGCGGGCCATCAGCCCTTCGTCGGCAAGAAAATCCAGCACCCGTGGGCACGGCGACAGTTCAGCCTGCGGATCAACCTGCGGCCCCGGTTGTTCGCCCTCGGCCAGCAGGGCGAAATCCAGCAGGCGGTGGCTGTAGTCGAAGGTCGGGCCGAGCAATTGGCCGCCGGGTAGGTCTTTGAAGGTCGCTGAGATGCGCCGGCTCAGCTGCATCTGCGTGGTCTCCAGCGCGGCGCTGGCACCGAAGCGCGGCAGCGTGGTGCGGTAGGCGCGCAGCAGGAAGATGGCTTCCATCAGGTCACCGGCGGCTTGTTTGATCGCCAGTGCGGCCAGCTGCGGGTCGTACAGCGAGCCTTCGCTCATCACCCGCGCCACCGCCAGTGGCATTTGCTCGCGCACTTGCGCCACGCTCAGCTCAGGGATGGCGGTATCACCACGGCGCTTTTTTGCCAGCAGCAAGTGGGCATTGTCGATGGCGCGTTCGCCACCTTTAACGGCTACGTACATCAGGCAGCCTCCTCGGCATTGAGCAGCACACGGGTGCTGCGCGGCAGACCGATGACCTGCTCGCCAGCGGCGAAGAAGGCATCCAGGCCACGGGGAAACGCGCTGCGCGCCTGACGCTGCTGCCAAAACACCGCTGGCAGCGGCAGCTCAACGCAGCGCACGTCCTTGATGCCTGGCCCACGCCAACGCAATGCGGCACCGCCGCTTAGCGCATCCAGTTGAATCAGCAAGGTGCAGGACTGATCGGGGTAGCGTTCGCTGCCGTTGTCGAACGCCGACAGGTCGCTCAGTTCGCGCTCATCAAGCAGGGCAAACAGCGCCAGCTCGCGCTCGGCGACAATCGGACAGCCGCAGTGAAAGGCCAGGTTGGCGCGGATCGCCGGGGTGTCGAAGCACGGCGCCAGCCACAACGGCGTATCCGCATCGAGAAACGCCAGACACAGGGCATACGTGGCCGGCTGCAGGCTCTCCAGGGCCAGTGCGCGGTTCAAGGGTTGCTGCAAACCCGGCTCGGCCAGCGCCTTGAGGGCACTGCGAAAGCTGGTTTGCGCGTCCAGCACCGGGTCATTGAAGGCCGGTTGCAGCCATTGCGAGCTATTCGCCGCGTTCATCAGTCTTCTCCTCTGACCAGGGTGAAAAACTCCACCTGCGTGGTGGCAGTTTCAGCGGCTTTGGCCGCCTGTTGGGCATGCTGGGCTGCGGCCAGGGGTTCGATCAGGCGTGCGTGCCAGTGCGCCTGCTCTTGGCCTTGCAGGTGGGCATCGGCCAGAGCCGCCAATTCGGCATGCTGCTTGTCACGCCCCGCCACATAGCTGTAACCGGTGCGGCCATCGGCCAGTCGCACCACGCAGCGGGTGACGCTCATCTCGCCCAGGTTGAACGGGCTGCCCGTGCCCCCCATGCGTCCACGCACCAGCGTCATGCCGATTTCTGGGGCGCGGATCAGGCGGTAATCGACTTCTTTGAGCATCACTTCATAAGCCGCCAAGCGCGTGCCAGCCCGGGCCAGCACGCCCATCCAGTGCTGACGGGTGGCGATCTGCGGGTCGTTGTGCAACAGGTTGCGGTTCATCAACAAGCCTCCATCAAAGGGCGAGCTGGTACTGGAAACGGTCGGCGCGGCTGGTCGATAACGACAGCTCCACCGGCCGTCCGGCCAGATCGCGGGAAAGGGTTTGCACACTCAACAGCGGTGCATGCTTGGGCATCAACAACCGCGCGGCCTCGTCGCGGCTGGGCAGGCGCGCGCCGATCAGGCTGAAGGTGCGGGTCAGTGGCAGCCCGCGCTGGCTGAGGTACTGGCGCAGCGAGCCACCCTGGTAGTCGGCCAGCAACTCGGCGTATTCGGTGCTGAAGGCATGCCGAATCAGGCTGACGGGCTGGCCTTCAATCAGGCGCAAAGTGCTCAGCTCCAGCAGTTGCGCAGCACTGGGCAGTTGCAGGTACTCGCGCTCCTCGCAGCTGGCCGGGCGCAGGCGGCTTTCCAGCAATTGCGCCTCGACCTTGTGGCCAAGCGCCGAGAGCGAAGCGCTGTAGGCACTGCCGGCCTGCATCGGATAGACCATGGGTTTAGCCAACACCCGCGTGCCCTTGCCCTGCTGGCGCAGCAGGCGGCCTTCGAGCACCAGCTCATCCACCGCCCGGCGCAGGGTATGGCGGTTGACGGCAAAACGCGCGGCCAGCTGCACCTCGGCCGGCAGGTAATCGCCAGGGCTCATGCGCTGCAGTTCATCGCGCAGCACGGCAGCCAGTTCGCGGTACAGCGGCTCAGGTTGTCTAGACAAGTGCATGGCTAATAAAGGGCATCCGCAGATGCCCGCTCTCCGTCAGATGAATTGTTTGCGCAGGCGCTGCGAAATGATGTCCAGCAGGCTGACCACCACGATGATCACGATCAGCAGGGCGCAGGTCTGACCGAACTGGAAGCCGCGAATCGCTTCCCAAAGCATCACCCCGATGCCGCCGGCACCGACCATGCCGACCACCGTGGCCGAGCGCACGTTGGATTCGAAGCGGTACAGCGAATAGGAAATCCACAGCGGCAGCACTTGCGGAATCACCCCGTAGATAACTTCCTGCAACGCGCTGGCGCCGGTGGCGCGCACGCCTTCAACCGGGCCCGGATCGATGGCCTCAACGGCCTCGGCAAACAGTTTGGCCAACACCCCGGTGGTGCCGATAAACAGCGCCAATACACCGGCGAATGGCCCCAGGCCAACCGCCACCACGAAGAGCATGGCGAAGACCATTTCATTGATCGAACGGCAGGCGTCCATCACCCGGCGAATCGGCTGGTAGACCCACCACGGGACAATGTTTTCCGAGCAGAGAATGCCCAGCGGGATCGCGCAGACAATCGCCAACACCGTGCCCCACAGGGCGATCTGCACGGTGACAATCATCTCCTTGAGGTACAGCTCCCAGTTGCTGAAATCAGGCGGAAAAAAGTCCGCGGCAAAGGTCGCCATGTTGCTGGAGTCGCGGATCAGCGCCAGCGGATTCATCTCCGCGCCCTGCCAGGACCAGGCCAACACAACAAAGAACAACCCCCAGCCGATCAGTTGCAGCCAGGAACGCTTGGCAATCAGGTCAGGCGCGGGAGCGGTGGTCAAAGTGGTCATAACAACATCTCGAATCAGGCGGCAGAAGAAAACGACCCGCCGTAGACGGCGGGTCGAGCACTGCGATTAACCAGCGCTGGCAGGGCTTTGCTTGGCGATTTCAGCCATGCGTTTTTCCAGCTTGGCCAACTCGGCATCCAACTCCTTGAGTTGAGCCTGCTTGTCGGCTTCCTTGAGCTTGTCGTTGTTAGCCACTTCGGTGCGCTTTTTGAACAGTTCCAGCTGACGAATCGGCAGCAGTTGATCGTCATCAGACGCCTTGAACTTGGCCCACTGCAGACCGACCAGGACTTTCTGCTCGGCCGGCTCATCACCGTAGGTCATGAAGAATTCACGCAGCTTGTTCTTACTCGCGTCATCCAGGTTCTTGCGCCATACCATTGGGTCGGACGGGATCAGCGGCGAGGTCCAGATCACTTTCAGCTGGGCAGCTTTGTCAGGGGCAGTCACTTGCAGACGCTCCATGCCTTCGCTGTTGAAGGTGCCGACATCGACCTGCTTGTTGGCTACCGACAGGGCGTTGACTTCATGGCTGCCGTTGAGAGCACGCTTGAAGATCTTGTTGGCGTCGGCATTGTTCTGCGCGAACACGTAGTAGCCCGGTACCAGGTAACCCGAGGTGGAGTTCGGGTCGCCGTTGGCGAAAGTCAGGGTCTTGGCGTTTTTCAGCATGTCTTCGATCGAGTTGATCGCGCTGTCCTTGTGCGCCACCATCAGGCTGTAATAGCCCTGGGTACCATTGGCAGCAACGGTCTGGGCGAAGATCTGCCCACCGGCGCGGTCAACCGCTTCCATTGCGGCCTTGTTGCCATACCAGGCCACATCAACCTTGTCGAAGCGCATACCCTGAATGATCCCCGCGTAGTCAGGCGCGAAGAAAGCATTGATCTTCAACCCGGTTTGCTTGCCCATGTCGGCCAGGAAGGGGTCCCACATGCTTTTCAGGTTCTGCGAAGACTCGGTAGAGATGATGCCGAAATTGATTTCCTGCTCAGCGGCCTGGGCGGCGCCCAGAACCGAACCAGCCAGCAGCGTGGACGCGGCGAGAACGCGACTGATACGTTTGAACATGCAAAGCACTCCTAGTGCAGATGGACATACAGGGGTTGGAGAAACAGGAAGCACTCAGGCTTTAGCCAGAGTCAGTGGGGCTTTGGCCTTGCGCGAACGCTTCGACTTTTCAGCGACTTGCGACTCGGCGATCAACTCGGCCCCGTACAGATCGTTAAGGAAGTTGGCATGCAACTCGCCGGCGGCACCGTCGTAATGAATACGCCCCGCCTTCAACGCCACGGCGCGCTGGCAGTAGCGCATGGCGTAATCAACCTGATGCAGGGTGACCACCACCGTAGTGCCGTCTTCACGGTTGATGTCGGCCAGAATCTGCATGACCTTGCGCGCGGACTCAGGGTCCAGCGAGGCAATCGGCTCATCGGCCAGAATTACCTTGGCGCGCTGACACAGAGCGCGGGCAATCGCTACACGCTGCTGCTGACCACCGGACAAGGTTGAGGCGCGCTGCTGCGCCAGGTCAGCCAGCCCAACGCGGGCCAGCGCCTGCAGCGCACGCTGTTTCTCTTCGGCATTGAACAAACCGAAACTGCCGCGCCAGCGCGGCATACGCCCTAAACAGCCGAGCAGCACGTTCTGCAGCACGCTGAGGCGGCCGACCAGATTGAACTGCTGGAAGATGTAGCCAATATCGGCGCGCAAACGACGGACTTCGCCATTCAGCCGGCCGGCGGCCTGTACCTCACGCCCCAACACTTGGATGCTGCCGCCACCTGTACGGTCGCAACAGGCCAGGCCGGCAACATGACGCAGCAAGGTCGACTTACCAGAACCCGAGGCTCCGATCAGCGCCACCATTTCACCGGGCTCGACGGACAGCGCCAGATCGAACAGCGCCTGCTTGCGACCGAACGTCTTATTCAGGTTTTCAACCCGGATCACCGCGCTCATCGAATGCCTCCTTTTTATTAGCGTTTACACCGCGACCGTAAGCCGCTTTCTGGTGTAGACCAAGGTAGGCAAATCCTGTGTCAGAGCGATTAATGAGCCGTGACACTTGAGTGACCATTGCTTGAAGCTTTTCCTGCAAAAAAATTAGCGTGTGTTTTTTTGCAGGGTGCAGCGCATTTCTGATAGCCGGTGCTGGCAAAACGCCTTTACTCGACGCAAAATTACGGCACGTTATTGACGCCAAAATAACGACTCATAGACTGATAAGTCACTTCGCGATTCAAATGGCTTTCTGGCTGAACGGTTAGTGCTAAAGATGGTCAAACCGGTGACAATCCTATAGCCCATTGCCAGTATCGCTTTCCTGAACTAACCGGTTTAATGTACGCGCCCTATGAAACCAGCACTCTATTCCAGCCGTACCGCTGACAAGTTCGTAGTTCGTCTGCCTGATGGCATGCGCGAACGTATTGCGGATGTCGCACGTAACCATCACCGCAGCATGAATTCGGAGATCATTGCTCGCCTTGAGCAGAGCATGCTCCAGGAAAGCACACTGGGTGACGAACTCAACATGCGCCTGGACAGCCCCGAGCTGTCGCTGCATGAACGCGAGTTGCTGCAACGTTTCCGCCAGCTGTCGCGGCGCCAGCAAAATGCCCTGGTGGCATTGATTGCTCACGACGCAGAGATGGCCAACGAAGAAGACGCCTGATGCGCTGTACAGTAAAAAACCGGCTTAGGCCGGTTTTTTACTGCAACTAAAACGGCATTCGCCCTATTCCGGCTGTGGTACACCTCAGAGAGGTCACACCCAGGACGGCAAGCCAATAAAAAACCGCCTCTAGGGCGGTTTTTTATTGGCTATTCCTATCAACCGACAAAGCTGAGTAATACCCCTGCGGCCACCGCAGCAGCCTATTGGTACCGCCACCAACAGCCTTGAACCCTTCGATGTCGTCGTTGACTTGCACCACATAGGACCTGCCAACCACTTCAACGGTGTAGACCTCAGGCTTGCCGGCCTCACGAGCGGGCACTTCCTTGCCTGCCGGCACCGGCTCGAGCACCGCCGGATTACCACGGTTTTACAGAAATTCCAGGCCGATCTGCGGGAACAGGGCGTAGGTCAGAACATCGTCGATTTCATCGGCAGCAAGCTTGATGCCCCTCTCTTTGGCAATACCTTCGAGCTCAGCAGCCAGCTTTTCCATTCCGGTATCAAGCATATAGGCTGGTAACAGCTTCAGCGCCATCGAACAGCCTGGCCAACGGTGACGAAGACTGCACAACTGGCGTCGGCACAGCAAACTGCGCAATAACCCACGACATCACGCGGGTCATCAACACCAACAGCACTAAGAAGAGAAACACAAAACTCATACCGAATAGCATGAGCTCGACACCCTCGAACAGGAGTTCACTGAGAGTGATATGGGCTCCATTATCAGCATCGAATGATGCTGATTTAATTATTAGAAAAGGGGCGCTCTGGAAACCATAGTCGAACAAAGGTGACGAGCCTTAGCCTGATATGGGCGCGTGAAGCAAACCTGCCTGGCTGGATGGAACATTGCTATCAAGAATGCACCACTCCAGCCAGTGATCGAATCAGAGCAGAAACAAACTGGCCAGCCCCAGGAAGATAAAGAAGCCGCCGCTGTCGGTGACCGCCGTGATCATCACACTGGCACCCATGGCCGGATCCCGCCCCATACGTACCAGCGTCATGGGAATCAGCACCCCCATCAACGCCGCCAACAACAGGTTGAGGGTCATCGCAGCAGTCATCACCACCCCCAGCGACCAGCTGTCATACAACAGAAATGCCACAACACCGATCACCCCACCCCAGATCAAGCCGTTGATCAGCCCCACACCCAGCTCCTTGCGAATCAGACGTCCGGTATTGCCAGTACTGACCTGATCCAGCGCCATGGCGCGAACGATCATGGTGATGGTCTGGTTACCGGAGTTACCGCCAATGCCCGCAACAATCGGCATCAGCGCCGCCAGCGCCACCAGTTTCTCAATAGAGCCTTCAAACAGACCAATCACCCGCGACGCCATAAAGGCTGTAACCAGGTTGATGGCCAGCCAGGCCCAGCGGTTGCGTAGGGATTTCCACACCGAGGCGAAAATGTCTTCCTCCTCGCGCAGACCGGCCATGTTGAGGACTTCGCTTTCGCTTTCCTCACGAATCAGGTCGACCATCTCGTCAATGGTCAGACGGCCGATCAACTTGCCGTTCTTGTCCACCACGGGAGAGGAAATCAGGTCATAGCGTTCGAATGCCTGCGCCGCATCATAGGCGTCTTCGTCTGGATGGAAACTCACCGGATCAGTGGCCATGACTTCACTGACCAGCTTGTCCGGATCATTGACCAGCAGTCGCTTGACCGGCAGCACACCCTTGAGCACCCCGTCGTAATCAACTACGAACAGCTTGTCGGTATGCCCCGGCAGCTCCTTGAGACGACGCAGGTAGCGCAGCACCACTTCCAGGCTGACATCCTCCCGGATGGTGACCATCTCGAAGTCCATTAGTGCGCCGACCTGATCGTCATCGTAGGACAGCGCCGAACGCACACGCTCACGCTGCTGGGCGTCGAGGGTTTCCATCAGCTCATGGACAACATCACGCGGCAGCTCGGAGGCCAGGTCAGCCAGCTCGTCGGCGTCCATTTCCTTGGCCGCCGCGAGAATTTCATGGTCATCCATGTCGGCGAGCAGGGTTTCGCGCACCGCATCGGACACTTCAAGAAGAATGTCGCCGTCGCGCTCAACCTTGACCAACTGCCAGACAGTCAGGCGATCGCCCAAGGGCAAGGCTTCGAGAATATGAGCAACGTCAGCGGAGTGCAGCTCATCAAGCTTGCGCTGCAATTCGGCGAGATTTTGCCGGTGCACCAGGTTTTCCACCCGGTCGTGGTGTAAGCCTTCCTGACGATGAGTCAGGTCTTCCACCACTTTGTGGCGATGCAACAGTTCGACCACCTGAGCCAGGCGGACCTGCAGACTTTCTTGCGGTTTTTTTGCTTCTACTTCAGTCATGGCATGCTCCACCCCCAGCGGCAGCGCACGCCACAGAGGGTCAATCAGTCAACACGTGATTGCACAATCGAGATTCAGAGTAACTACTGGGTAAGTCCATGGTGGTTTTCCACAAGCCCCGGCGGGGCTGACACGCAAATGATACCACCGCCAAAGCGCTTTGCATGTGACAAAAACAATCCTAGAACAAGCGCTTGCAAGACAAACTTGAGTACGCGTGTACATATCTGTAGCTGCGACGAGCCGCACATTGCACAAGGCACGCCTGGCGATCACAAAGGTATCGGCTACCCTTCTGAACTGAACCGTCATGGAGGACGTACGATGCGAGGACTGCATTACGCAGCTTGCTGCGCCATTCTGCTTTGCCCATTGAGCACGCTCGGCTCAACTGTATACCGCTGCGAAGATGCCAAGGGGCATATCACTTTCACCCGCCAGGGTTGCCCTGCTAGCCACCAGCAAAGCCTGCAGCAGGCTTATAACCCCACACCCGGCAGCGGCAAACCGGTACCACTGGCCAAACCACAAAAAAGCAACCACAACAGCAAGAAGACCGATAAGCAGGAGCTGGCGGTGGTCGGCGTCAAGGAGGACGCTTGCGGCAACCAACTAAGCAGCAGTGAGCGCCGCGCCGCGATCATCAAACAGCAGATCCGCACGGGCATGAGTCGCGCCGATGTGGAAAGCAGCCTGGGCAGACCCGACAAGGTCAACGAACACAACGGTCAGACGCGTTATATCTATCAGGGCAAGAAAGGGAACAAGCGCAATGTCAGTTTCGATGAAGCCGGCTGCGTCAAAGGCAAAACCAAACGCTGAAGCCTGCAGAGCACATGGCCGGAAAACACACTCATCACCGCGTCACACAACCTGACAAATAGCCCGGTAAAAACCTGGGCAATAAAAAAGGGCCTGCATCACTGCAGGCCCTTCTTGTGTGGCGGACTCAGGAGGATTCGAACCTCCGACCGCTCGGTTCGTAGCCGAGTACTCTATCCAGCTGAGCTATGAGTCCAGTTGGCGTTTTTTATACCAGATCACCACTGGTTGCCCGAATCATCCGCAGTGCAGATGTTTCGTATATGGCGGACTCAGGAGGATTCGAACCTCCGACCGCTCGGTTCGTAGCCGAGTACTCTATCCAGCTGAGCTATGAGTCCGTAGAGCGTGCGCATTATAAGGAGTCGATTTTCATAATCAAGCATTAAATCGAATAGTTTCAATAACTTATCGCTTTAACGCAACACCACCTACAACACTAAATATGGCGGAGAAGGGGGGATTCGAACCCCCGACACCCTTTTGAGGTGTACTCCCTTAGCAGGGGAGCGCCTTCGGCCACTCGGCCACCTCTCCGCAACACGGGGCGCATGATAACCATGTTTTCCCCGTTTGCAAAGCCAAAATTTCAATAAAATTAGTGGCTTGGTTCCTCACCCTTCTCTTTCTGGATGCGCTGGTAAATTTCCTCACGGTGCACAGCGACTTCTTTAGGCGCGTTAACGCCTATGCGCACCTGATTACCTTTAACGCCCAACACGGTGACAGTGACTTCGTCACCCACCATCAGGGTCTCTCCGACCCGGCGAGTCAGAATCAGCATTCCTTTCTCCTTACGGATATCAGTTCAATACAGCAGCAGTCTGCAAAAAAGAAAATGGTGGCAGCCCCGAATATCTCAAGCAGAGCCTTCACCCAAGTATTGACCAGTGTGAGCAGAAAGAAAGTTCCTGCTCATGCCAACCAAAAAGACAAAAGGCGCGGGATAAACCGCGCCTTTCGGATAATGCCTCAGTCGCCCTGACGGGCCGGGGCATCCAGTTCAAAAGCAGTGTGCAGGGCGCGCACCGCCAACTCCAGATATTTCTCCTCGATTACCACGGAGACTTTGATTTCCGAGGTCGAGATCATCTGGATATTGATATTTTCCTTGGCCAGCGCTTCGAACATGCGGCTGGCGACGCCGGCGTGGGAACGCATGCCGACACCCACAATGGACACCTTGGCGATCTTGGTGTCGCCAATCACTTCGCGCGCACCCAGTTCGCGAGCGGTGTTTTCCAACACTTCGAACGCCGCGGTGTAGTCATTGCGGTGTACGGTGAAGGTGAAATCGGTGGTGTTATCGTGCGAAACGTTCTGCACGATCATGTCGACTTCGATGTTCGCGGCACTGATCGGGCCGAGGATCTTGAACGCCACGCCCGGGATGTCCGGTACGCCACGGACAGTCAGCTTGGCTTCGTCGCGGTTAAAAGCGATGCCGGAGATAATCGGCTGTTCCATGGATGCCTCTTCATCAAGGGTAATGAGGGTGCCCGGCCCCTCTTGGAAGCTGTGCAGCACGCGCAGCGGGACGTTGTACTTGCCGGCGAATTCCACCGAACGAATCTGCAGCACCTTGGAGCCGAGGCTGGCCATTTCCAGCATCTCTTCAAAGGTGATCTTTTCCAGGCGCTGAGCCTGCGGTACCACACGCGGGTCGGTGGTGTACACACCGTCCACATCGGTATAAATCTGGCACTCATCGGCCTTCAGCGCAGCAGCCAGCGCCACACCGGTGGTGTCTGAACCACCACGACCCAGCGTGGTGATATTGCCGTGCTCGTCGACACCCTGGAAACCGGCGACCACCACCACACGACCGGCCTTGAGGTCGGCACGCAGTTTCTGGTCATCGATCTGCAGGATGCGCGCCTTGTTGTGCGCACTATCGGTCAGGATGCGCACCTGGTTGCCGGTATAGGACACCGCCGGCACGCCAATCTTGATCAGCGCCATGGCCAGCAGGGCAATCGTCACCTGCTCGCCGGTAGAGACCATCACGTCAAGTTCACGCGGTACCGGCTGACCATCACTGACCTGTTTGGCCAGATCGATCAGGCGATTGGTTTCACCGCTCATGGCGGAAACCACAACCACAATATCATCGCCGTTTTCGCGGAATTTCTTCACCTTCGCGGCCACCTGCTGAATACGCTCAACAGTGCCGACGGAGGTGCCGCCAAATTTCTGTACGATCAAAGCCATTTCAAAGCCGCCTCAGCCCGTGAAGGGCGCCCATTAAACAGATAACTCAAAACCCTGCCAAGGCCCGCCGGGCGTATGCCGGACCTTGCTCTGTACACTCAAGCAATCCGCTACTTACAGACCTTGCTCAGCAAAAGTAACAGCCAGCGCCAACGCACCATCCAGTGCAGCCGCATCGACACCACCGCCTTGAGCCATGTCCGGACGACCGCCGCCCTTGCCGCCGACAGCAGCAGCAGCCTGCTTCATCAGCTCGCCGGCCTTCAGCTTGGCGGTCAGATCCTGCGTTACACCAGCCACCAGCACGACCTTATCCTCCTGCACGCCGCCGAGCAGGATCACCGCGCTGCCGAGCTTGTTCTTCAGCTGATCGACCATCGCCAGCAGCGCCTTGCCGTCAAGGCCGTCGATACGCGCAGTCAGCACCTTGATGCCTTTGACGTCGACAGCCGAACCCGCCAGGTCATTACCCGCCGCGCTGGCGGCCTTGGCCTTGAGCTGCTCCAGTTCTTTCTCCAGCTGACGGTTGCGCTCCAGCACACCGGCGAGCTTGTCCAGCAGGTTGTCACGGCTGCCCTTAACCAGCGCCGCCGCTTCTTTCAGCTGTTCTTCCGCACCATTGAGGTAGGCAAAAGCGGCTGCGCCGGTGACCGCTTCAATTCGGCGCACGCCAGCCGCCACACCGCTTTCGCTGATGATTTTGAACACGCCGATATCGCCTGTGCGCTTGGCGTGGGTACCGCCGCAGAGTTCAACGGAGAAGTCGCCGCCCATGCTCAGCACGCGCACCTGATCACCGTACTTCTCACCGAACAGCGCCATGGCCCCCTTGGCCTTGGCCGTTTCGATGTCGGTCTCCAGGGTTTCAACTTCGCTGTTGCCGCGCACTTCACGGTTGACGATGCTCTCCAGTTCTTTCAGCTGCGCTGGAGTGATCGCCTCAAAGTGGCTGAAGTCAAAACGCAGACGCTGGCTGTCGACCAGCGAGCCCTTCTGGGTCACGTGCTCACCGAGCACCTGACGCAGGGCCGCGTGCAGCAAGTGAGTCGCAGAGTGATTGAGCGCAGTGGCCTGACGCACGCTGGCGTCGACTTCGGCCTTGACCGAGGTGCCGACACTCAAGCCGCCTTTGAGCGCAACCCCGTGGTGCAGGAACGCGCCGCCAGCCTTGGTGGTATCGCGCACATCGAAACGCACGCCTGCACCTTCAAGAAAGCCGCAGTCACCGACCTGACCACCGGATTCGGCATAGAACGGCGTCTGATCGAGGACCACAACGCCCTCCTCGCCCTCACTCAGACTGTCGACGGCCTGACCGGCCTTGAACAGCGCAATGATCTTGCCGCTGCCACTGGTGCCCTGGTAACCAAGGAACGCGGTGTCGCTATCAACCTTGACCAGGCTGTTGTAGTCCATGCCGAAGGCGCTGGCAGAGCGGGCGCGCTTGCGCTGCTCTTCCATTTCGCGCTCGAAGCCTTCTTCATCCAGGGTCAACTCACGCTCACGGGCGATGTCGCCGGTGAGGTCCATCGGGAAGCCGAAGGTGTCGTACAACTTGAAGATCACTTCACCCGGAATCACCGTGCCTTTCAACTCGGCCAAGTCTTGTTCAAGAATCTTCAAGCCCTGCTCCAGGGTCTTGGCGAACTGCTCTTCTTCGGTTTTCAGCACGCGCTCGATATGCGCCTGCTGCTGTTTCAGCTCAGGGAAGGCATCGCCCATCTCGGCCACCAGCGCGGCAACGATCTGATAGAAGAAGCTGCCCTTGGCGCCCAGTTTGTTACCGTGACGGCAGGCGCGACGGATAATACGGCGCAGCACGTAGCCACGCCCCTCATTGGACGGCGTCACGCCATCCGCGATCAGGAAGCCGCACGAGCGGATATGGTCAGCGACCACTTTCAGCGACGCCTGGCCTTCGTTGGCGCAACCGATGGCCTTGGCCGCCGCGTTCAGCAGGCTCTGGAACAGGTCAATCTCGTAGTTCGAATTGACGTGTTGCAGCACGGCGCTGATGCGCTCCAGGCCCATGCCGGTGTCCACGCTCGGTGCCGGCAGCGGGTGCAGCACGCCATCGGCAGTACGGTTGAACTGCATGAACACGTTGTTCCAGATTTCGATGTAGCGATCACCGTCCTCTTCCGGGCTGCCGGGTGGACCGCCCCAGATGTGATCGCCGTGATCGAAGAAAATCTCGGTGCACGGGCCGCACGGGCCTGTGTCGCCCATGGTCCAGAAGTTGTCGGACGCGTACGGCGCACCTTTGTTGTCGCCGATGCGGATCATGCGCTCGACCGGAACGCCGATTTCCTTGTTCCAGATATCAAAGGCTTCATCGTCGGTGGCGTAGACGGTGACCCAGAGTTTTTCCTTGGGCAGGTTCAGCCAGTTTTCGCCAGTGAGGAACTCCCAGGCGAAGTGAATGGCGTCGCGCTTGAAATAGTCGCCAAAGCTGAAGTTGCCGAGCATTTCGAAGAAGGTGTGGTGACGTGCGGTGTAACCGACGTTTTCCAGGTCGTTGTGCTTGCCGCCGGCACGCACGCACTTCTGGCTGGTGGCGGCGCGGGTGTAGGCGCGCTTTTCCAGGCCGAGGAAGCAATCCTTGAACTGGTTCATCCCTGCGTTGGTGAACAGCAGGGTCGGGTCATTGCCCGGAATCAGGGAGCTGGAGGCGACACGGGTGTGTCCCTTCTGTTCGAAGAAGCTGAGGAAGGCTTCACGGATTTCTGCGCTTTTCATAGGAATCTTCCAAAAACCAGCGGCCACGACAAAGCCGGCAAAGGGCCGCATTATATCGGGCCTGCGCTAGGGGGCTAGTGCCTTTATTGATAGAGGGCGACTATTCATCGCCCCAAGACAATCAATTCCGGCGAAATTCGGCGAAGGCTGCGACCACCTGATCGATATCCGCCGCAGCAATATCCAGGTGAGTGACCATGCGCAGCCGTGGTGCGGCGGTGAGTTTGATCCCGCGCGCGGCGCAGAAGGCCTTCAGCGCGCCAGCCTGCTCGCCGACCTGGGCGTAGACCATATTGGTCTGCACCGGCTCCACTGCATAACCCAGCTCGCGCAAGCCGGCAGCCAATCGCTCGGCGTTGGCGTGATCCTCGGCCAGGCGCGCCACCTGATGTTGCAAGGCATACAAACCGGCGGCTGCGAGCATACCGGCCTGACGCATACCACCGCCGACCATCTTGCGCAGCCGTCGCGCCTTGCCGATCAGCTCGGCTGAGCCGCACAGCACAGAGCCAATCGGCGCGCCGAGACCTTTGGACAAGCACACCGACACTGAATCGAAGTACTGCGTGATGTCACGCGCTGGCACGCCCAACTTGACCGCCGCGTTGTACAACCGCGCGCCATCCAGGTGCAGGGCCAGCCCGCGCCGTTTGGTCAGCTCGCGCGCCGCCTGCAGATAGGCCTGCGGCAGCACCTTGCCCTGCATGGTGTTTTCCAGTGCCAGCAGGCGGGTACGGGCGAAGTGGAAGTCATCCTGCTTGATGGCGGCTTCGACCTTGGCCAAATCCAACGAGCCATCCGCTTCGCCGTCAATCGGCTGCGGCTGGATCGAACCGAGCACCGCCGCGCCGCCACCTTCGTACTTATAGGTATGCGCCTGCTGGCCGACGATGTATTCGTCACCGCGCGCGCAATGGGCCATCAATCCGAGCAAATTACTCATGGTGCCAGTGGGCACGAACAGCGCCGCCTCGAAGCCCAGCTCAGCCGCCAGATAATGCTCCAGGTGATTGACCGTAGGGTCTTCGCCATACACGTCATCGCCCAGCGCGGCGGCTTGCATGGCCTCGCGCATACCTGGAGTCGGCTGGGTGACGGTGTCGCTGCGCAGGTCGATAACGGGCATGGCGGGCAGTCCTTAAATGAGGCTAAAGCCCGATGCTAAAGCGCGCCCACAAGGCAAACAAGGTACAGATCAGGCGATAAACCGCAGGACAGATTACGAGCCAGCCGAGTTAACTCAGGCCAACTGCACGTCTTCGGCGGGAACGATCAGGATGCCGGCGCGCAGTCCGTTCTTGACCTTGGGGTTGGGGAAGATGATGCGTGCACCCGGCTCATCTACCACCCAGCGGGTATCGGCCAGATCCTCGGCCAGCAAGTAGCCCTGCGGCAGTTCGCTGAAGTTCTCGATGTCGGCCGGCAAGTGCAGTTTGAAGGCGTCGCTGTGCTTGATCACTTCGCGCGCTACGGCAAATAACTTCAGCTCGCCCAGATCATCAGTGACACCTTCGGGCTCGCGGCCTTCGATCAGGGCCCGCAGATGCTGTTCAAGCAGATCGAGGTTAACCAACTCGTTCTGCCCAAACGGCCGCGCCTTACCCAGTTCCAGGGTGAAGGCTTCCGCCCCAAGCTGGGTATAGGTGTAGGCGCTGAAGGTAATCGAGCTTTTATTGTGCAACAGCACCGCCTCAATCCCGGCAGCGCTCAGGCGCGCCAGTTCGCGCTGACTGCGTGGGCGGCCTTCCTGAAACGGGTAGAGGGCGAACTGCTCGATTTTTGACCCGCGAATCGCCGTGTGCAGGTCGTAATGCAGACGGGTGCGCTCCGGCTTGCTGAAGAAGGCTGCAGCCATATGTTCCAGATCGCAAGCACGCAACGCTTCAGCACCGGTGTGCTGATCGTGGCGGCCGTTGAACAGGCGGTTGATGTCCTGCTCGATATAGCGCTCACCGCTGCGCATGGCGGCGGGGTTACCGAACAGAAAGAGAATCCGCGCGCGAGGCTTCAACTGGCTGCGGGCAATGCCTTGCAGCAGGCGGTCAAGCAATTCAATCGGCGCGGTTTCATTGCCATGGAGACCGGCAGACAGCAGCAGATCCAGGCCATTGTCGCTGGCCACCGGCGGCGTTATTTCCAACGCGCCTTCGGCCAGCCAACGCAAACGCGTGCCCTCGGGGGTCAGCTGAATCTTCGCTGCCGGTTCGTGGCCAGCCAGGGTCAGTTCAAGCAGTTTACCGAGGGCAAGCATGGGCGTTTCCTCTGAACGTGTTTACGACCTCGCGAGCTAGAGCCATACAAGGCAAGATCAGGCGAAGAAGCGAAGTTTACGAGCTGTAAATGAGCATTCCGAGCCTGCTTTTAACGCAGCAGGGCTGACGCGCAGCAGACCGTAAACAGGTTCTCAGTGGTTGCAGTCTGGGCCATGCACGTGGCCGTCTTCGTCAGTCAGATCAGCCGCTTCCATTTCCAGCTCCAGGCTGACCAGATTGGTGGCCAACGGACGCAGCAGCAGGTTGGCGTACTCGGTGTCGCCCTCCTCCACGTCCACACCAATCATCAGTTGGCCATTACCGACCTGCTGAATCCAGATTTCCTTACCCTGCCAGACCACGGCAAACCGTGTGCAGGAAGTTTCCAGCTGGGTGCCGTCAGTGTCCTCGAGTATCAGTTGCAGGGCGTCGCTCATAAAATCTCCACAATGTTTTACGTAGGGTGGATGTCGCTTTTACATCCACCGGTGGATCGATAAGACGTGATCCACCCTACTCAAGCTAATTGGAATGGATAAACCGCGCCCAGTTTAAGGATCTGCGTCAGTTCGTCCAAGGCCGCGCGGCATTCGTTAAGCAATTGTGGGTCAGCCAGATCGTTTTCGCTCAAGCGATCACGGTAGTGCTTGTCGACCCAGACGTTGAGGCTGTCGTGCAGCGTCGGGGTCATGATCACACCCTGATTGACCGCCGCCAGTTCGTGCTCCTTGAGCGCCACGCGCAGGCGCAGGCAAGCCGGGCCACCGCCGTTCTGCATGCTCTGCTTGAGGTCGAAGACCTTGACCTCGCGAATCGGCCCATTACCGCTGGTCAGTTGCTCCAGGTAGCGCCAAACATTGCCGTTGTTGCGGCACTCTTCCGGCACGATCAGCAGCATGCCGCCCTCGGCGCGGTTGAGCAGCTGGCTGTTGAACAGGTAGGACTTGACCGCATCCTCCACTGTCACCGCATCACGCGGCACGCACACCGCCTGGAAGTTGCCGCCACGGCGGGCGAGCTTATCGCTCAGCTCAGCCAGCACCTTGTCGGTGTCGAGGAAGGCGTCCTGGTGATAGAACAGCACCTCGCCATTGCCCACGGCGATCACGTCGTTGTGGAACACGCCCTGATCAATCACCGCTGGCGTTTGCTGGGCGTAGACCACACCGTCATCGTTCAGGCCATGCAGACGGGCCACCGCCTGCGAGGCTTCCAGGGTCTGCCGCGCCGGGTAACGCTGCGGTGCCGGGAAGCGACTGTCGAAGGCACTGCGGCCAAAGACGAAGAACTCCACACCGGCATCGCCGTAGCCTTTGCAGAAGCGTGTGTGGTTGGCCGCGCCTTCATCGCCGAACTGAGCGACAGCCGGCAATGCGGCGTGGTGAGCAAAGTGCTGCTCATTGGCGAACATCGCGCTGAGCACCCGACTGGTGGTCGGGTGCTCGATCGAGCGGTGGAATTTGCAATTGAGGTTGGCGGCGGTGAAATGCACGCGACCATCGGCCGTATCCGCACTCGGGCTGACAGTGCAGGCGTTGGCCGTCCACATGCTCGACGCCGAGCAGCTGGCCACCAGCAGTGGCATGGCGTCTTTCGCGGCGTTCTGGATCACCTGCGCGTCGGTGCCGGTAAAACCCAGGCTGCGCAGCACGGCGATATTCGGACGCTCCTGCGGGGCCAGTACACCCTGCTTGAAGCCCATTTCCATCAGGGCCTTCATCTTGGCCAGGCCCTGCTTGGCGGCTTCTTTCGGATTGGACGCGGCCTGGCTGTTGCTCTGCGAGGCGACGTTGCCGTAGGACAGCCCGCCGTAGTTGTGAGTCGGCCCGACCAGTCCGTCGAAATTCACTTCATATGAGTTGCTCACAGACTTACTCCGGGTGTCAGGGTGGCGGGCAGGCTCAGGCTGTCGGATTCCAGCGAGGCCACCGGGTAGGCACAATAGTCGGCTGCGTAATAGGCACTGGCGCGGTGGTTGCCAGAAGCCCCCACACCGCCGAAGGGCGCGGTGCTGGCGGCACCGGTCAGCTGCTTATTCCAGTTGACGATACCGGCACGACTGTGCAGCCAGAACTCTTCGTAGCGCGCCTTGGAGTCGGACAACAGGCCAGCGGCCAGACCGTACTGGGTGTTGTTGGCCTCAACGATGGCCGCATCGAAATCGGCGTAGCGAATCACCTGCAACAACGGGCCAAAGAACTCTTCATCCGGACGATTGGCGACCTCGGTCACATCGATAATCCCAGGCGTGAGCAGGGCGGCACCGGCCAACGGCTGAGTCATTTCCAACAGTGGATTGGCGCCCTGAGCCAGCAAGTGCTGCTGCGCCTTGAGCAGGTGCTGTGCGGCGGCCAGGGAAATCACCGCGCCCATAAAGGGCGCAGGCTGAGCATCGAAGCTACCGACCTTGATACTGGCGGCAACCTCCACCAGGCGCTCCAGCAGGCTATCGCCCCACGCGCCTTGCGGCACCAGCAGGCGGCGTGCGCAGGTGCAGCGCTGGCCGGCGGAAATAAACGCCGATTGGATAATGGTGTACACCGCCGCATTGAGGTCAGCAACCTGATCCACCAGCAGCGGGTTATTGCCGCCCATTTCCAGGGCGAGGATCTTGTCCGGGCGACCGGCGAACTGGTTATGCAGCAGGTTGCCGGTGCGGCTGGAGCCGGTGAAGAACAAGCCGTCGATACCGTCATGCGCGGCCAGCGCCACGCCAGTTTCGCGCGCACCCTGCACCAGGTTGAGCACGCCCGCCGGCAGACCGGCTTCGATCCAGCACTTGACGGTCAGCTCGGCGACTTTCGGCGTCAGCTCGCTGGGTTTGAACACCACGCAATTACCTGCCAGCAGCGCCGGCACGATATGCCCGTTAGGCAGGTGACCCGGGAAGTTGTAAGGGCCGAAGACTGCGACCACGCCATGCGGCTTGTGCCGTAGCACAGCAGTGGCATCAGCCAGCGGGCCGCTCTTCTCACCGGTACGTTCGCGGTAGCTCTGAATCGAGATGGCAACCTTGTTGACCATGCTGGTGACTTCGGTGGCGGTTTCCCACAGCGGTTTGCCGGTTTCCTCGCCAATGCAGTGGCCAAGCGCCTCAGCATGCTGTTTGAGGGTGGCAGCAAACTGTTCGAGCACAACGATACGCTCATCCAGCGAGCGCGTAGCCCAGACCGGGAAGGCCGCGCGGGCAGCCTGCACGGCTGCATCCACCTGTTCTGACGTGGCAGCGCGTCCATGCCAGATGACTTCCTGGCTGACCGGATTGAGTGATTCCAGGGCTTCACCCTGACCCGCGATCCAACCACCGGCGATGTAATGAGTGCTCATCTTGTTTTATCACTCCCAGCAAGGTGTAGACCCGGCCTGCACCGGATCAGCAAATAGAGACAGCGGCGCCAAGGTCTAACCGCGAGCGGTAACCGCAACCGCACGTACCTGATCGCCCGCCGACAGCTGCAAGCGCTTGGCAGTCGGGGCATCGACCACCAGGGTGCCGGCGGCCAAACGCGCTGACGCTGCGGTAATCCGGCAGTCGTCGCGCTTGCGGTTGTGGATCAGGAATTGCGGGGCATCGTCGCCCGGGGTGCCAATCGCCAGGACCAGCACCTGGCTGTCCTGCACCGCGCGAATCTTCGCGGTTTCGGCTTCGATGGCCGGGCCGGCATCGAAGATATCGACATAGCCCTGGTAGCTGAAACCTTCGCCCTTGAGCATCGCCAGCGCCGGCTCGGTATCCGGGTGCACACGGCCGATGATGTTGCGCGCATCCTCCGAGAGGAAGCAGGTGTAGAGCGGAAACTTGGGCATCAGCTCGGCGATGAAGGCCTTATTACCGACCCCAGTGAGGTAGTCAGCCTGGCTGAATTCCATCTTGAAGAAGTGTCGCCCCAGGCTTTCCCAGAACGGTGAACGGCCCTGCTCATCGGACATGCCGCGCATCTCGGCAATCACCTTGTCGCCGAACAGCTCACGGAATTCGGCGATAAACAGAAAGCGCGCCTTGGACAGCAAGCGACCATTCAGGCCGCTGCGCTGGTCGCTGCGCAGAAACAGCGAGCACAGCTCGGAGTTGCCGGTCAGGTCGTTGGCCAGGAACAGAGTGGGGATCTGCCGATGGATATTCAGCTCCTGCGAAGCGCTGACGGTCAGGCCAACCCGGTAGTTGTACCAGGGCTCACGCAGGCCCACGGCACCCGCGACGGCCGAGATACCCACCACTTCGCCGTTATCGTCTTCGAGCACGAACAGGTAATCGGCATCGGCCCGCGCGGCTTCGCCACGGAAGGTTTTCTCGGCCCAGCCCACGCGGTGCGCCAGGCGTTCCTCGTTGGCCGGTAAGGTGGTCAGGCCTGCGCCAGTACTGCGCGCCAGTTGCAACAGGGCCGGCAGATCAGTGCTGCGGACGGGACGAACGATCATGCGCTAACTCCTTAAACCGCAACCAGGCGTACGCTGACGCCATCGCCGACACCCAGGGCTTCGGCAACCGCCACACTGAGGGCCACTGGCTTACCCGGCACCCAATCCAGCTCCACCACCACCGCGCGAAAGTCCTGCAACTGGCCATTACAGACCAGGTACGGCCGCCCGCCTTTGATGGGCTCGTCTTTGTCGGCCGACAAACGCACAGGCACCACACGGCTTTGAGCAATCGAGCGAATACCCGAGGTGCGCGCGTGCAGGGTCGGGCCGCCGTCGAAAATATCGATGTAGTGGTCAGTTTCAAAGCCTTCGCGCATGAGGATGTCGAAGCTGATCTGCGCCCGCGGATGCACCTGACCCATGGCTTCCTGCGCCTCATCCGGCAGCAGCGGCACGTAGATCGGATAATGCGGCATCAACTCGGCCAGGAAGGTGCGGCTCTTCAACCCACACAGCCGTTCGGCCTCGGTGTAGTTCATGTCGAAGAAGTTGCGCCCCACCGCATCCCAGAACGGCGAATCGCCGGCCTCGTCGCTGTAACCCACGATCTCCACCACCAGCGCATCGGCAAAGCGCTCTGGGTGATTGGCGAGAAACAACAAACGGCCACGGGAATTGAGTTCCGACCAGGCGGTGTTCACCAAGGGCCGCTCGACGTAGAAACTGGTCAACAGGCTGTTGCCGGTCAGGTCGTGGCACAGCGAAAGCACGTGGATCTTGTTATGGATCTTCAGCTCGCGGGAGTTGTGCACAAAGGTTTCGTTACGGAAGCTGTAGAACGGCTCGGAGTAGCCGGCCGAGGCGACGATGCCGGAGCAACCTACCAGGCGACCGCTCTCAGTGTCCTCAAGAACGAAGAAGTAGCTTTCTTCACCGTTGAAGCTGACTTCGGCGGCAAACGAAGCCTCCGAGGCAGCAATTTTTTCACGCAGACGATCAGCGTCGTCCGGCAGTGAAGTCACACCAACCGGGCTGTCCGCGGCGAGACGCTGCACTTCAGTGAGGTCGGCCATTTGCGCGGGGCGCATCACCAGCATGGTGCCACTCCTTTTGATAAAAGCTCCAAGCAGCCCAAGCAGGGCGGCCTAGAGAAAACCGCAACAAACGCCGCGGCACACACAGAGACAGGCTTCCTTACTGTTAGCTCAACCCGTCCGTGGGTCGAGCAGGCGCGGCCTGAAACGCCGTAAACGGCAGGCCAGGCCGGCAATCAGGCTTGGACCAGCTTGGCGACAGCACGCTCAAAACGCGCCAGGCCCTCATCGATATCGGCATCTTCCACCACCAGGCTCGGAGCGAAACGCACCACGTCCGGGCTGGCCTGCAGCACCATCACGCCTTCCACGGCCGCCGCGTCGAGAATTACCTTGGCCTTGCCTTTCCAGGCATCGGAGAGCACCGCACCGATCAGCAGACCGAGACCGCGTACTTCGCTGAACACGCCATACTGCTGGCCAATCTGCTCCAGCTTGGTTTTGAAACGCAGGTGCTTGGCCTTCACCCCGTTGAGTACCTGCGGAGTGTTGATGGTGTCGATCACCGCCTCGCCGACCGCACAGGCCAGCGGATTACCGCCGTAGGTGGTGCCGTGAGTGCCAACGGCCAAGTGTTTGGCCAGTGCTTCGGTGGTCAGCATCGCGCCAATCGGGAAACCACCGCCCAAGCTCTTGGCGCTGGAAAGGATGTCCGGGGTCACGCCGTAATGCTGATAGGCGAACAACGCACCACTGCGACCCATGCCGCTCTGCACTTCGTCAAACACCAGCAGCGCATTGTGCTGATCGCACAACTCGCGAGCCGCTTGCAGGTAAGCCAGATCCGCCGGCAGCACACCGCCTTCACCCTGAATCGGCTCCAGCACCACGGCGCAGGTTTTGTCCGATACAGCCGCTTTCAGCGCGTCGATATCGTTATACGGAATGTGGCTGATGCCCTGAATCTTCGGGCCGAAACCATCGGAATACTTCGGCTGACCGCCGACGCTCACGGTAAACAGGGTGCGCCCGTGGAAGCTGTTGGTCGCGGCGATGATTTCGCACTTGTCTTCGCCGAACTTATCGAACGCCACGCGACGGGCCAGCTTGAACGCGGCCTCGTTGGCTTCGGCGCCGGAGTTACAGAAGAACACGCGCTCGGCGAAGGTGGCGTCGATTAGCTTCTTGGCCAGGCGCAGGGCCGGCTCGTTGGTGAACACGTTGGATACATGCCAGAGGTTGCCCGCCTGCTCGGTGAGCGCCTTGACCAGCGCCGGATGAGCGTGACCCAGCACGTTGACGGCAATACCGCCGGCAAAGTCGATCAGCTCACGACCGCTTTGATCCCATACGCGCGAACCGGCGCCACGTACTGGAATAAAGGCAGCGGGTGCGTAGTTGGGCACCATCACCTGGTCGAAATCGGCGCGTTGTACCGGGTGACGATTCACCGGGTCGTGCTGAACGGACATCTGAGCTCTCCTGACGAGGAACACCTGCATTCAATAGCAGGCGATGTGAAGGATTGTAGGGACTGATCCGGGGCCGGCATTGCCGCCATGCGACAACTTCTTATAGCGCCAACCCGAGGAAATTCGCTGCTTTCGCAAATGCGACAGAAAGCATCGGGAAGGCGCAGTTTAAATGCAGCTAGCCGCCTTGGCGCGGTTTTATCGGCCACGCAGAAAAGGAATTTGGCCGCCACAACGGCCAAGATCAAACCGGACACTAGGGCGTGGCTAAACAGGGCGTTGAAAAATGTAGCCGAGGCAGGCAAGACAAGGCACTACGTTAGTAACAGCCTCTGGCTGGTCAAAACGGCGAGAAAGCGGAGTTTACTGCTGTAAACATGCATTCAGAGCCTGCTTTTAACGCCGTATTACCAACGCAGGTAGTTTTCCAACGACCTGTTAGACGGTGACCGGAATCACCGCCGGCACTGGCGGGCTGTCCAGGCTGAGAAATTCAATCAGGCGGGCTTTCTGCGCCATAGCATCCTGATACCCCAGCTCAATCAACTCGTTGCAATAACCCGGCTCGAACAGCAGATAACTCAGCACCCCGGCCCCGCTGGCCCTGGTCGCCCCAGGGCCGCGCAGGAATAGGCGCAGGGCTTTGGGCAGTTCGTGACGATGACGCGCGGCGATCAGGTCCAACGGCTGACTCGGTGAAATCACCAGCACATCCACCGGCTTGAGGCCCAGGCCCCGCGGGTGGCGCTCAGCAGGAATCAACCGGCCCATCTGGTTAAGCCGCTCAAGCAGCTCGATGTCGCTTTCCAGGCTGTCGATAAAGGTGCTGTTGAGCATGTGACCACTGATCTGCGCCAGGCTCGGCGGCCGACTCTGCTGCGGCCGCACCACAGGCACCTGAGCCTGCGGCCCGGCAGCCGGGTTGCCGCTGACACCGACCACCAACACCCGCGTCGCCCCCAGGTGCAAGGCCGGGCTGATCGGCGCGGACTGACGCACCGCACCGTCGCCGAAGTATTCGCGATTGATTTTCACCGGCGGAAAAATCAGCGGAATCGAGGCACTGGCCAGCAAGTGCTCAAGCGCCAGACGAGTCGGTACACCGACACGGCGATGACGGAACCAGGGGTCGATGGCAGCGCGCCCTTGATAGAAGGTCACCGCCTGGCCAGTTTCGTAACCGAAAGCCGTCACCGCCACGGCGCGCAGCTGACGGTGGCGTACAGCAGCGGCAATCCCGC
Organism: Pseudomonas sp. SL4(2022); assembly: GCF_026625725.1. NCBI lineage: Bacteria > Pseudomonadati > Pseudomonadota > Gammaproteobacteria > Pseudomonadales > Pseudomonadaceae > Pseudomonas > Pseudomonas sp. SL4(2022). The sequence continues at coordinate 3,092,384 of NZ_CP113060.1, read as the reverse complement.
TGAAATCCAGCTCACGGCCAAGCAGATCAGCCAGCGGCGAGCTGTCAAGCAGCGCCACTGGCACCTGGCCACCCACCCCCAGCAGGCTGTGACCGATAAAGCGGCTGGCCTGGCGCAGCACCCCCGACCAGTCACTGCGGTACACCTGATGGGTATGAAAGCCCTGCCAGACACCGGTCAGCCGGCGTACCGCCTCGGTGAAATGCAGCGCCCCACAGGCCAGGCCCACGGCATTGATCGCCCCGGCAGAAGTGCCAACGATCACCGGAAAGGGATTGTGCGCGGCGTTGGGCAGCAAGTCGGCAATCGCCGACAACACGCCAACCTGATAGGCCGCCCGCGCGCCACCGCCGGAGAGAATCAGCCCGGTAACCGGCTGACTGGTTGAAGCGGTGTGTGGCATAGACTACTTCCACTGTTTTTTAACCAGTATAGGAGCCCGTCAGGCGCACACGGAACCATCAGGTGCCAAGAAAACCAACTGTAACCCAACAACCCGCCAATTGGATGGCGGGCCAAGCCAGAAACTCGAACCTGCTTTCGGGTCTCGCGAGCTAGAACGAAACAAGGCGCTACGTCAGTAACAGCCTTCGGCTGGTCAAAATGGCCGAGGAAGCGGAGTTTACGGCCGTAAATAAGCATTACTCGTCCCACTCGCCCTTCGGGTCGCGCTCAAGCGCGTTAGCCGCAAGCGGCTGACCGAGGCCATTTTCAACGCCATATCGTCGACGCACTGCAGATCTGAAACAGGTTCTTAGCGCTTCATTTTATACAGCTTCGGCTCACCCTCAGGCCGCGTCTTGAAGCGCCGGTGTGCCCACAGGTATTGCTCGGGGCACACGCTGATCGCCTGCTCGATCCACTGATTGACGCGCAGGCAGTCGGCCTCTTCGCTGTCGGTTGGGAAATCCGCCAACGGCGGATGAATCACCAGGCGATAGCCTTGGCCATCGGGCAAACGCTGCTGGGTAAAAGGAATCACCTGAGCGCGCCCCATACGGGCGAACTTGCTGGTGGCAGTGACGGTGGCCGCCGGCACACCGAACAGCGGCACAAACACACTGCGCTGGGCACCGTAATCCTGATCCGGCGCGTACCAGACCACCCCGCCAGCACGCAGCAACTTGAGCATGCCGCGCACATCGTCACGACCAATCACCCCGAGCAGGCGCTGCTCGCGGCCGCGACGCTGCACGTAGTCAAACAGCGGATTCTTGTGCGGACGGTACATGCCGTACATGTTCTGAGCCATGCCAAGCAGGCCACCGCCCATTTCCAGGGTGGTGAAATGCAGCGCCATGAGGATCACACCCTGGCCGTCGGCCTCGGCCTGACGCAGATGCTCCAGGCCTTCGATGCTACCCAGGCGGCGCAACCGCTCAGCCGGCCACCACCAGGCCATGGCCATTTCAAAAAAGGTAATGCCGGTGGATGCGAAGTTTTCCTTTAACAGCGCCTCGCGCTCGACAGCGGGCATCTGCGGGAAACACAGTTGCAGATTGCGCGCGGCGATCTTGCGCCGCGAACTGGCCAGGCGATACATCACGCGGCCCAGACAGCGGCCCAGCCTCAGTAGCACCTTATAAGGCAGCAGGGCGATCAGCCACAGCAGGCCCAGGCCCAGCCACAACAGCCAGAAACGGGGATGCAGGAAATAAGCGCGAAATACTGGGCGATCCATAACACAGGTCCGAGGCACGCAATAAAGCGCGGCATTCTATCAGGAGTTTGTCCGCCGCCTGGTTTCGCGGCGCGCAACTTGCGAGCGCGCGGCGTTCTCGCTATAAGTCCGACTTACTTTCCCCCAGTTTCTAAAACAAGGGCCGTATCAGGCAGACCATGAGCCAAGCTGATCTCCTCGAGCAAGACCCCGTATTCCAGCTTAAAGGCAGCATGCTGGCCATCACCGTGATGGAGCTGGCGCACAACGACCTCGCCCGCCTCGACCAGCAGCTCAGCGAAAAAGTCGCCCAGGCCCCGGCCTTCTTCAGCAACACCCCGCTGGTGCTGGCCCTGGACAAGCTGCCGGAAGGCGAAGGCGTGCTCGACCTGGCCGAGCTGATGACGGTTTGCCGCAAGCATGGCCTGCGCACCCTGGCAATCCGCGCCAACCGCGAAGCCGATATCGCCGCCGCCGAAGCCCTGGATCTGCCCGTGCTGCCGCCATCCGGCGCCCGCGAGCGCCCCATCGACCTGACTCCGCCAAAACCGGAAAAGCCCGCCGAACCCGAGCTCAAGCCAAGCAAGATCATCACCAGCCCAGTACGCGGCGGCCAACAGGTGTATGCCCAGGGCGGCGACCTGATCGTCATGGCCCCCGTCAGCGCCGGCGCGGAACTTCTCGCTGACGGCAACATCCATGTGTACGCGCCCATGCGCGGCCGGGCACTGGCCGGCATCAAGGGCAATCTCAAGGCGCGAATTTTCTGCCAGCAAATGGGCGCGGAGCTGCTCTCCATCGCCGGCCAGTACAAGGTGGCCGAAGACTTGCGCCGCGACCCACTCTGGGGCGAAGCGGTGCATGTCAGCCTGTCGGGTGACGTGTTGAACATCACCCGCCTTTAACGGATACTGCCGCCACTTTTCAAACAGGGCAGCCGGACGCCTGAATAGGCCACGGAACCTGCGTTTTCTCTACATTTTGGGGTGAATCACCTTGGCCAAGATCCTCGTTGTTACGTCCGGCAAAGGTGGCGTCGGTAAAACCACCACCAGCGCTGCCATCGGTACCGGCCTTGCCCTGCGCGGGCACAAGACAGTCATCGTCGACTTCGACGTCGGCCTGCGTAACCTTGATCTGATCATGGGCTGCGAGCGCCGCGTGGTGTACGACTTCGTCAACGTGGTCAACGGCGAAGCGACCCTCACCCAAGCTTTGATCAAAGACAAGCGCCTGGAAAATCTCTACGTGCTGGCCGCCAGCCAGACCCGTGACAAGGACGCCCTGACTCAGGAAGGCGTTGAGAAAATCATCAACGAGCTGCGTGAAAACTTCGAATACGTGGTCTGCGACTCGCCGGCCGGTATCGAAAAAGGCGCGCACCTGGCCATGTACTTCGCCGATGAAGCGATTGTTGTGACCAACCCGGAAGTCTCCTCGGTGCGTGACTCCGACCGCATGCTCGGCCTGCTGGCGAGCAAATCGCGCCGCGCCGAGAAAGGCGAAGAGCCAATCAAGGAACACCTGCTGCTGACCCGCTACAACCCTGAGCGCGTGGTCAAAGGCGAAATGCTTGGCGTAGAAGACGTCGAAGAAATCCTCGCCATCCGCCTGCTCGGCGTGATTCCGGAGTCGCAAGCCGTACTCAAGGCGTCCAACCAGGGCGTGCCGGTGATCCTCGATGACCAGAGCGATGCAGGCCAGGCCTACAGCGACGCGGTTGACCGCCTGCTGGGCAAGGAAGTGGCACACCGATTCCTCGATGTGCAGAAGAAGGGATTCATGCAACGCCTGTTTGGAGGTCGTGAATGAACATTTTTGACTTCTTTCGTGAGCGCAAGAAAGAAACCACCGCGTCCATTGCGAAAGAGCGTCTGCAGATCATCGTCGCCCACGAGCGCGGCCAGCGCAGCCAGCCGGACTACCTGCCGGCCCTGCAGCAAGAGCTGGTCGAGGTGATCCGCAAGTACGTCAATATCGACTCGGATCAAGTACAGGTTGCACTGGAAAATCAGGGCAGCTGCTCCATTCTGGAACTCAACATCACGCTGCCGGATCGCTAATCGCGGTTGCCGCACTTCAGCCTGTACAAATGGCGGCCTAAATGGCCGCCATTTTATTGCACAAGCCAGCACGCTTTGTGGGAGGGGCTTTAGCCGCGACAGGTTGACTCAAGAGCCTTCACAGCTAAAGCGGAACGCCGCCCGAGCCTCCCACCACTAGCCTTACTCAAGAATTCCCATGCCGCTCAGCCAAATCAAAATTCTCCATCAGGACGCCGCCCTGCTGGTGATCAACAAACCCACCCTGCTGCTCTCGGTGCCCGGCCGCGCCGAAGACAACCGCGATTGCCTGGTCACGCGCCTGCAGGAAAATGGCTACCCGG